>NZ_BAAAFD010000004.1:0-324494 GCF_039523355.1 Aliiglaciecola litoralis
TGAGAGTAGCACACTGCCAGGCTCCCATTAGAAGAAAGGCTACCTATTTAGGTAGCCTTTTTTTATGCCTGCGATTTACCTAACGAAGCGCCTTTATCGTTACCTGCATAGGTAGCCTTCCTCCTAAAGCCCAGCTTCGCTGTGCAAACCCACAAGAGAAACCATACCCATCGGGGTGTCATGCAATGCCTGTCCATGTAATCAGTGGCTAGGTGTCACACATCCCTGTGGCTTCATCCAGCCCGACATCCATGTCGGTCGTGCGCTCGGGCGGAGCTTCGCTCCTAAAACATCCTCGCTTACCCCCATGTGAGAGTAAAAAGTAATGGCAAAGAAATGTCATCCCCACAACGCATACAACTACCGTCATCCCCACAGTGCTCTTGGGTGGGGACCTCGTTAGCTGTTATCGAGGAGTTAAAAACACGTAGGCTCTTTGTATTAAACGGTACAAAACCTAAAATGAACTCATCCCTGATAACGCACCCAGCCACCGTCATCCCCACAGTGCTCTTGGGTGGGGACCTCATTAGCTGTTATCGAGTAGTTAAAAGAACCGTCATCCCCACAGTGCTCTTGGGTGGGGACCTCATTAGCTGTTATCGAGTAGTTAAAAGAACCGTCATCCCCACAATGCTCTTGGGTGGGGACCTCATTAGCTATTATCGACGCGTTAAAAAAATGCTTTTTAAAGCCACTGATAGCTAAAAAGTATTAATGAAATTTTACGATATTTATAAAAAAATCAGTATGTAACCGTTTATACTGTTCTCAATTGGTGACTAACTATGTATGCAAAAAATCATAGTTATTCCAAACTATTGAATATTTTATTTAAAATGTATATAAATTTGGTCTAGATCGTAATTTAATCATTGAGATCGTTTTTTGGATACATTATTATCCACCACTAGGTGTCATATTTTTTAAGGAATGATGATGAGAAAAAGTTTGATTGGATTAGCAGTAGCAGCATCTGTTGCATCTGTTAGCCTACAAGCGCAAGAACAAGCTGGCGGAGCCGGTTCTGCTGGTGCTGCTAAGGGCGGCGTAACTGCTGGTCTAGTAACTGCCGGTGTAGTTGGCGCCGTAATCGTTGGAGCTGTTGTTTCTAACAGTAGCGGTTCAGCCCCAGCGCGTCCAGTACCACCACCACCGCCACCACCACCGCCACCACCACCAGAGTGTAACGGTGATGATGCGTTGGTTGATGGTGTTTGTATCGGTACTACCGTTACAGTAACAACTTCTGGTCCTGGTACGGTTACTGTTCCAGTTACCTTTACTTACTTGCCTACCAACTAAGTAAGCCGATGTTTTTGAAAGCCGCCTAAATTTGGCGGCTTTTTTATTGGATGTTCATTTCAAGCGGGTCCTTATGAAGCTCTCTAAAGGCTGTTTTCTACTATTTACTATTTCTGTTTTACTGATATCGGCGTGCTCCTCAACGCAACAAGCGTATTTACAAAATGTTGAGATGTATTTTGATAATGATATTGATATCAGCCTTTCTGATGACGAGGTGCGACAATCACCTGTCGATTTGGTCTATGTAAGAAATGGCGATAGGCCCATAGCAACAATGGCATTAGCCTTTATTGAAGAGGGCCGTTACAAATGGCTATCAAAAGATAAGGCAATGTTTATCACTGAAAATGGCCGCTTAGTGCGTACCCATGGTCTAGAGCATAATCTTATTTATGTCAGCAACCTTAGCGCAGACCCCTTGAAATCATTATCAGAAGGGAACGATTTGTCTAGCTGGACTCGCGTGATTGATACCGAACATCAAGACTATGGGGTTGAATTGTCATCACTATTTTCTGCTACATCTGACGAAATTATTTCTATACACAGTCACAACTTCAAGGTGAGCAAATACGTCGAATCTATCAATTACCATAGTGCCAAACACAGTAACGCCAGTTGGATTAATACCTATTGGATACATCAAGCGTCGGGTCAACTTCTAAAATCAACGCAAAAGGTGTCAGCCTTAAGCGAGACGGTCGAGATAACCTACGTTAGTCGTGCTTTAAGACTGGTGGAGCAGTAATATGATCAGTCGATTAATAAAAATTCTATTAACCATCAATATTATGGTGCTCTCGATGTCTAGCAACGCAGCCGTCGAGGTGACACTGAATGAAACTGATTATTCGTTTGGTGTAAATCCTAGGCTAAGTGACGTACTTGCACCAGTAGCATTTGAAGAGGACTGGTATTGGCCTGCCAGCAGGCTGTTTAAACGCTCGTCAAACGCATCAGAAGCAATGCGCAGCCAAGTAATAGCCTTACTTGCAGAGAACGGCATAAGTGAAAGTAAGTATAAAGCGACCTACCAAAGCATTATTAATCAAATTAAAAACTGGCAACTTGCAGATCGAATAACTATCACTATTGATTATGAGTTAGCTCGGATATCTGCAAAACACAATCCGCGTGTTGAAAGTGGTCAGTATCAGCTGATATTGTCTAAAAGACCAAGCACGTTACATGTATTTGGTGCAGTGGAAACACCGGTTGAGATAATCTATCAAAATAACACCTGTATTGAAGATGTGGTGTCCCAAATGAAATTAGCTGAACATGCAGATCCCAGTTTTGTTTATCTGATTTCCCCTCAAGGAAAGGTACAAAAAACGCCGGTAGCCTACTGGAATAAAACATGTGTCTTAGCCATGCCCGGTTCCATGGTGTATGTGCCACTACAAGAAAGTGCTTTTTTTCCATCAAATAACGACGTTAATCAAAAAGTAGCGGAACTCGCAGTAAATAGGATAGCAATACCATGAGGTCTTTCGGTTTTCTAACTCAGCTAATTTTGTTATCGAGTTTTTACACTGCACTTGTCCAAAGCACTGAAAGTGAGGTTGCTATCGATGATGATAATGGCAATTTGTCACAAACGGTGAGAGGGGGGGTAGGCTTAATCCAAACGCCCACAGCACGCATGGCCAAAGAGGGCTCGTTTACGGTTAATTATAATGATATTGATCAATACCGTTTCTGGACTGCCAGTCTTCAACTGTTCCCTTGGATGGAATCCACGGTTCGCTATACGGACGTTCGCACGCGACTTTACAGTCAATCGGAAAGCTTTAGTGGCAATCAAACGTTAAAAGACAAAGGTATTGACGTTAAATTTAGACTCCTACAAGAAAGTTATTACTTACCTGAGGTATCTGTTGGATTTATGGATATAGGCGGCACCGGGTTCTTTAGCAGCGAGTTTATTAACTTTAGTAAAGGGGTTGGTCCGCTTGATTTTCATATCGGACTCGGCTCTGGTTATTTGGGTGCCGGCGGTAATATAAGCAATCCATTATGTGAGCTAAAAGACTCCTTTTGTGAACGTCCTGGCGGGTTTACTGGGCGCGGTGGCAAGGTAGACTACAACGAATTCTTTAAAGGGCCAGCGTCCATATTCGGAGGCATTGAGTATCAAACGCCGATTGAAGGCCTAACTCTAAAGCTTGAATATGACGGCAACGATTATGTGAACGACAGAGCCGGACAGCTCAAGCAAGATAGTAAATGGAATTTTGGGGCGGTGTATAAATATAATGACTGGGATTTTAATCTCAATTATCAACGTGGCAATACCATCGGTTTTGGTGTGTCATATAATTTTAATATGCACACGGTTAAACAGGTTAAATTTGACCGTCCTCCGCGCCCAATCGAAAACGCCACACCTGCAGAGTCCATTGAAACCTTGAATCGAGACCGTTTATATGCGGATTTAGCTAATGAAGGTAGCTTCTTAATCAATGCGACTCATCAAGAAGGTGATGAAATGACATTCTACGGTACGCAATTAGGGTATCGAGATCATGACGAAGCCACGCAAAGGGTTGGCCGTATTCTAGCTTCCGAATTACCTGAGTCGATTAGTACCTATAAAATAGTCGAAAACGTAGCTCATACGCCTATGGTGGAAACTACTATCGATGCGCAAGAGTTCAAAGTTGCCGCAGCTTATGAGCAGCTTGAAACCGATATCAAGTCCAGCTATGAGCGCCAAGATCCTTCTGAGCAAACAATGGATAACTACAAACCCAAAGAGCTATCAGGATTTTTGTTTGGAGCAGAGGCATTTTGGATCCAAACCTTTGGTAACCCAGAAGACTTTTATCTTTATCAGGGCGGCGCATTTGTAAACACCGGTTATGCGTTTAATCCAAACTTCTCAGTACGTGGGGGTCTAAAAGTAACTCTTTTAGAGAATTTTGATAAATTTAACTTTTTGGTTGATAACGAACAAACCGCATTGCCCCGAGTCCGTACTCAAGTGCGCGAATATGTTACGCGTGGAGCGGTAACCTTGGAAAATGCCTATGTGCATTGGTTTAATCGAATTGCGCCAAATTTGTACGCGCAAGCTTATGGCGGCTATTTAGAAACCATGTTTGGTGGGGTCGGCGGAGAAGTGCTGTACCGTCCTGTTGATAGTAGTTTGTCCTTTGGACTCGATTTGAATTATGTAAAACAGCGTGATTTTGATAGTGAAACCGCATTCTTTGATTACACCGCGTTTACCGGTCATGCCAGCGTCTATTGGCAACCCGAATTCTTACCCGATATGCAACTCACCATTAATGCCGGTCAGTTTCTTGCCAAAGACAAGGGCGTAAATATTGATTTTGCTAAGCGATTCGAAAGCGGCATTATTGTTGGCGCTTACGCGGCGTTTACCAATGTATCGGCTGAAGAATACGGCGAAGGTAGCTTCACTAAAGGCTTCTATATTTCGATTCCGTTTGACTTGTTTTCGTTCGCACCAGCCAAAGGGCGGGGACGTATTCCATGGATCCCAATCGGACGTGACGGTGGGCAGATGTTACAACGTCCAGTTAAATTAAGGAGTTTGACCGAGATCCGTTCGCCGTTTTATGACTAATTAGCCCGAGTTAAGGTTACTTTCAGTTATTCCTTGGGTTAGCCTATGCGTTGCTAGGTTAACCCTGTGACTGATTAAGGATTAAATGTGCAACCATTTCAGTTTGCCTCTGTACCTTCGATTATTTTTGGTCAGTCTGTGGCGGACGCAATAAGCAATTTCTGCCAAATACGTCAGATATCCCGAGTATTGCTAATAACGGACGCTAATATCGTTGGGTTAGGACTCGCTTCAGCACTATTAGCCCAGCTAGAAAGTATCAATGTCTCGGTTGTTGTTTTCGCCGATGTCGAGGCGGACCCATGTGAAACGACGGTGCTTAGAGCGACTGAAACAGCAACAGTCCATAAAGCGCAATTGGTTGTAGGGTTTGGTGGAGGCAGCTCCATGGATGTGGCTAAGGTTGTGGCGGTGCTATCTTTGTCATCGTGCGAGCAGACATTAGCGAATTTGTACGGTGTCGATAATGTGCTGGGTGGTCGATTACCGCTTATCCTTGTTCCAACTACGGCAGGTACTGGTTCAGAAGTGACTCCTATTTCGATTATTACAACTGGGGGCACGACTAAAGCAGGTATTGTTTCTAATAAGTTGCTAGCGGATGCCGCCATTCTCGATCCACAACTTACTATTGGTTTACCTCCTGCCATTAGCGCAGCGACCGGCATTGATGCCATGGTGCATGCTATCGAAGCGTTTACTAGTCGCATCAAGAAGAATCCTATATCTGATGGCTTAGCGCTAAACGCTCTTACGAAACTGTCAAAAAATATCAGAACGGTTGTTCTAAAAGGTGATGATCTTTCGGCAAGAGGTGCAATGTTGCTTGGTTCACTGCTTGCAGGACAAGCTTTTGCCAATGCGCCTGTCGGTGGTGTGCACGCCTTAGCTTATCCGCTCGGTGGTCATTTCCATATTCCGCATGGTTTGAGTAATGCGTTGATGCTGCCTCATGTGTTGTCCTTCAATTTAGACTCCGCAGTAGATTTATACGCTCAACTTGCTGATGTGGTATGCGATGATTTAGAACGAAATTTCACTCGCCAACAAAAAGCGCAACACTTGATCCATCACTTGCGTAGCTTGATCGTTGACTTAGGATTGCCCACCCGTCTCCGTGAGTGTGGCGTTGGGTTGGATAGTCTGCCGCAACTAGCAAAAGATGCGATGGCGCAACAACGTTTACTAATTAACAATCCAATAGAAATCGATTATCAAGCTGCATTGTCGATCTACCAAAAAGCATTCTAGGAGAGGTAATGCAAGACAAATTAACGCGTTCTGATTTTTCTGTGTTTTATACAATGGAAACCCGTTGGAGTGACAATGATATCTATGGCCATGTAAATAATGTCGAATACTATGGTTACTTCGACAGTGCAGTGAATCGCTATCTCATCGAGCAAGGTCAACTACAAATCCACATCGCTAATGTGGTTGGTTTTGTGGTCGAGTCTAAATGTCAGTACTTCTCGCCTATTGCCTACCCTGAGACAATTGATATTGGGCTGCGAGTCTCTCGGTTAAGTCAACGCTCTGTGACCTATGAGCTTGGTATTTTTCAGCAAGACAGTGAAATACCTAGCGCACAGGGATATTTTGTTCACGTATTTGTGAATAGAAACACCAATCAAGCTGTGGCGATCCCCGATATCATTCGTCAGGCGCTTGAGGCGATTAAGAGTAATCGCTAAAGCGGATTAATGAAAGTCTCTTGAATGCGTATTAAGGGCTTCCAACAGATGACTCAAATCAGTAATACGCCCTGCAATGATATGGGTAACACCAGCATCTCCCCGCTCTAAAATGCCGCTCACCTTGACTATTTTTGACTTCAGAAACGCTTTCTTTTGCGCTCGTGCAGTTGCCTGCCACACCACAACATTACTACAACCCGTATCGTCTTCTAGGGTCATGAAGGTAACGCCCGCTGCAGTACCAGGTGCCTGACGACCTATGACTAAACCAATAACCGTCACCACTGATTTATGCTGCTTCTGGTGCAATTGACTGGCTGGTGTATATCTTCCGAGTTGATTAGCTTGGCGCAAAAGCTGAATGGGATGATGCGATAATGACAGGCTAGTCGCGGCATAATCTTCCATCATTACATCGACCTTTGAGGGCGATTTTTCATAAGAGAATGACTGTTCCTGTTCTTTTAGTAAGGGTAAGTCGGTTTCAGACTCCATTAAAGCCCAGCGTGCTTTATATCGGTTATCCGCCAGTTGAAATAACGCACTAGCACTGGCTAGCGCTTCTAACTGATCCCGTGCGATACCTACATTTTTCAACTCTACCATTGAGTGATAACCACAAGCGGGGCGATTGTTCACTATGTTTTCGGCACTAGGCACAGACAGGCCTTTTATCATGCGCAAACCCAAGCGTATGGCAAAACCACCTGGGACTTTTTCCATAAGGTGATCATAGTCAGAGCGATTAACGCAAATAGGTAAAATGTCGATTTGATGACGTTTGGCATCCTGTACTAGTTGCGCAGGAGGGTAAAAGCCCATCGGCCAGCTGTTAAGTAATCCCACATAAAACGCGGCAGGGTAATAATACTTTAGCCAAGATGAGACATAGGCCAGTACGGCAAAGGATGCCGAATGGGATTCTGGAAAGCCATACTCACCAAAACCGCATATTTGATTGAAGATACGCTCTGCATATTCTTGGGTATAGCCGCGCGCCAACATGCCGCTGATCAGTTTGTCTTGGAATTGCATTAACTGACCATTTTTTTTCCAACTGGCCATGGCTCTGCGAAGTTGATCCGCTTCACCGCCGCTAAATCCGGCTGCAACCATGGCCAATTGGATCACCTGCTCTTGGAATATCGGGACACCCATAGTCCGACTTAACACGTTCGCGACTTCTTCTGAGGGATAGGAGATCGGCTCCTTGCCGTCTCGGCGGCGCAAAAATGGATGTACCATGTCGCCTTGGATGGGACCAGGTCGGACGATGGCGATCTGGATCACCAAATCATAATACGTTTGTGGTTTTAAACGCGGTAGCATGCTCATTTGCGCCCGTGATTCAATCTGGAATACGCCTACGGTATCAGCGCGTTGGATCATGTTATACACCTGCGGGTCGTCTTCAAGCTTGGTGATCTGGGCGATGCTCAGCGCGTGCCCATAATGCTGTTGGATAAGCTGAAATGACTTACGAATTGCCGTGAGCATGCCCAGTGCCAGTACATCCACTTTCAATAACCCCAGACTCTCCAAATCGTCTTTATCCCACTGGATCACGCTTCTATCTTTCATCGCGGCATTTTCAATTGGCACCATTTGATACAGTGGACCAGAGGAGATAATAAAGCCCCCCACGTGTTGAGACAGGTGCCTCGGGAAGCCCATGATCTCGTTGGTCAAAGAGATAAATTGCTGTCCTTTTTCAGATGCCGGATCCAGTCCAAGCTCAGCAATTTGCGCCTGCCAGTTCAAACCGCTATCGCGTCGATTGATATTTTTGATAAAAAAATCTAACTGAGTTTCGTTGATTCCTAATGCTTTACCGACTTCTCGTAATGCACTTTTAAAACGGTAACTGGTGACCGTTGCCGCAATAGCAGTGCGTTCGCGACCATATTTGTTGTAGATGTACTGGATCACCTCTTCGCGCCGCTGATGTTCAAAGTCCACATCAATATCAGGTGGTTCATCTCGCTCTTTGGATATAAAACGCTCAAATAGCACGTTAATTTGACGAGGATCCACTGAGGTAATTTCAAGGCAATAACAGACCACAGAATTGGCGGCTGAGCCGCGCCCTTGATATAAAATTTGCTGACGCTGTGCGAATTGGACAATGTCGAATATGGTTAAAAAGAAGAATTCATATTGTTGTTCGGCAATAAGTATTAATTCTTTTTCGATAATCGCTCTGATCGGTGCTTTGATGCCTTCAGGAAAACGCTTCTTAATCCCTAATTCCACTAATTCGCGCAAATAGCCTGTTGGTGTTTTCCCTTTAGGGATCAGCTCCGCCGGATATTCGTACTTCAGCTCCCGCATATTAAAGGTGCATTGCTGTGCAATACTGACCGCTTCATCGACATACTGGCGTTTAAACAGTCGATTCAGTTTGTCTTGACTACGTAAACAGCGCTCGGCATTGGGCTGCAAGGCTCTGCCTAGCTGGGCAACAGTGGTGCGATGTTTAATGGCGGTTAATAGGTGTTGTAGTGGTTGGCGATTAGCACTATGCATCAATGCACCACCGCAGGCTGTGATAGGAAGTTCGAACAGGTTACTGAGTTTTTGACAATGGCTAAGGTAAGCCTGTTCATTGGCCACCAGATGTCGCTGCAGCCCTATCCATAAACGGCCAGCATAGTGTTTTTTTAACCAAAGCGCCCATTCCTCATCAGCTTCTTTTTCACCTATGGGTAGCCATAGCATTAAGCAATGTTTGACGGTTTTCAGATCCCACTGAGCTAAACTATATTGTCCTTTGGGGGAGCGGCGTCGGGCGTTGGTAATGATCCGGCACAGTTCTCCATAAGCGGTGCGATTTGGGCAAATCAACACACATCTAAGCGTATCGCCAAGCTCAAAGTAGCTACCTACGATAAGCTTGATGGGCAGAGCATGATCTTTGATTTCGGTATATGCCCTTACCACACCGGCAACCGAACATTCATCGGTAATTGCAATCGCTTGATAACCTAGAAAATGCGCTTGTCTTACCATCTCTTGAGGGTGAGACGCACCTGTCAAAAAGCTAAAATTGGTTTGGCAGAAAAGTTCAGCGTAAGCCATTCATCCCCCTTAACTAAACAAACCGTGCACAAACCATTTTTTATTGGGGGTTCGGAAGATCCACAGCCACTGCTGTTGGGAGTTTTGCGCAATAAAATAGTCTCGAGTCATGGCCTGATTATCCCACCAACCTGTGCTGATCCGTTCCGGCCCATGTATCACGGTGACCTTTTCGGTTAAGGGTTGGGCGGTATTTAACAAAAAACTCGGACGCAGTGCTTGTAATCGAAAATCGATTGGCTGATGTTGTGATTGGGGGAGTTGATAGTGGTTAACTTTATCAGGACGAAAATCGTCTGTTAAACAAACTTGTTTCACCGCTTGCTCTCCCAGTCGAGCTTGCAATATAGAGATAAGCTGCAAGTAAGAAAGGGCGCCTTTACGAGCAGAGAATAAATCGGCCTTATCTGGGCAGCGCTCCTGCGTGCTGCCTGTGGTTAGGGTTAACGCAAATACCGGAGCTTGGAGTTTAAGTTGGGCTAGCTTAAGTTCAATCAGCTGCAGCCACTTGGCTGCTTGATACTCGTCTTGTGCAGAACCTACTTCCAGAGTTAATGAGTCAGCGTCACGCTGGTGTAAGGTAAAGATAATTTTCTGGGTGAGCCGGTCACGTACTTTTAAGAATTGTTCAAGCGCCTGTAACTGATGCTTCATAGGGGGTAACAGACTATCGGTATAGCTGATTTCATACAGCAGCTCTAGGTAATGTTGGAAGCGCGACTGAGGGTGAAAAAACGCGATAGGGTGGTGGAACTCACCACTAAGACGTCCTAAATAAGTAACCAGTTCAATATCGAATCGTTTGGCGATGTCTTTTAGCGAAATTGCCATCAGATCGGCGATGGTGTGAATACCCACACGATTCAGTTTACTCACCGTTTTAGCCGATAACTCGGAATCACTGAGCTGACGCACACCAATTTGATGTTGCAGCATCGGGAGATGATCACTGATCTGGTCCCATTGGGTTCTAGCTAACATCCGTGCTGCATAAGGTGATTGGCCAGTAGCGTAATGATAACTGACCCTAAAATGGCTGAGCTGCCCTTTCAACACCCGCCAATATGCGGCTAAGCCGCCGTAGAGGGTTAACATGTTATGGATCCGTAACAGCAGTCCATCCGGGGGAAACAAGCAGATATCTGAGGTGACCAAATACAAATGCTCGGCAATCTCGGTCAGCTTTTTTTGCTCAACATCAGCACGGTAGGCTACTACTTGTAAATGCTGATCCAGTGCAGCTGCGGTTCCCAAGCCCATGCCTTTTTGAATACCAGCGGCTAGCGCTAACTGGTTCAACTGGATCACGGTGTTGGACTTTGCGTGTAAAATAACGATAGGCTTAGCACCTTGGTGAGCATCATTGTCCTTAGCTAAATCATCGGTCGTTGGCGCTAATGCACCAAGGTCACACAAACTGTCTAGCTGCAAGTTTGGAAAATGCAGATAAAGCCACAGCGACTGCATCGCTAACTCACTTTAGATTGAGGAAGCTGAATGACGTTATCGGCATGACGGACACGCGTCAGTGTGGGCCAGGCCTTTGTCATATCGACTTGGAAAGGATTATCAGGCCAACCTCCTTTACGTTTGGTGATTTGTACCGACAAACCTTGCGCGTGGGGACTCAATTTCATGGCTAAATTGACCGGTAGCGACATGCTCAGCTGACGCTTGTGTCGGAACAGTAGATGTAATGCATCACCTTGCTCTGCCGCCAGTTGTAAACGCTTCGCTTGGGCGACCTCGAGTTGTTGATGCCACAACAACACACTATGACAACAGCCGCTTTTCAGGCATTGTTCGGCACTCCACAATGCATGCTCTGGGGTCTCGGGCTGTATGATCAGTATGTGCTCTAAAGACAAGCCTGCTTGAGCAAACATCTCACCATTGATTTGCATGGGAGCGGCAATGAACACGAGTTGCCGCTGAGTCTGTTGTTGTCTGGCTCGCAAAGCGGGCAATAGCAGACGAATTTCGCCAATACCCACAGCGCTATCTATATCGATAACGCCTTGCTGAGGGAACCCTCCATGCAGCGCCACATCCAGCTCTTGATAGCCGGTGCTGTCGGTATTGGCGATGGCATTTTGCTGATTTGCCTGCCATACCAATCGCTTATTTTTCAATTGTTCAAGTAAGGTATTCATAGTTAAATTTATACTGTGTTTATATACAGTATATTGATCAATTTAGCAGATGCAAGTGTTGCGCTGAGCTGAGATTATTCAGATTGATCATACTAAAGAGGCTTAAAGCAGTGCTTTAGTCTATATTTCAATGAGTTCGGGTTAGTGAAACGTCCTTAACTTAAGGTAAAATTTAGTCTAACAAATGTCATTATAAAACAGAGTAGAGAATGATGAATTACTGGTTATTCAAAACGGAGCCAGACGCCTTTAGTGTCGATGATCTGGCCAACCGCCCCGGCCAAACTGAACATTGGGATGGGATCCGTAATTATCAGGCGCGTAATTTCTTACGGGATAAAGTGCAAGTCGGTGATGCGGTCTTTATTTATCATTCGAGCTGTAAAGAGGTTGGTATAGCAGGATTGGCTGAAGTGGTAAAAGCAGGCTATCCCGATCACTCCCAGTTTGATCCAGAAAGCAAATACTATGATCCTAAGTCATCTGTGGATGCGCCGCGCTGGTACATGGTGGATGTAAAGCTAACCCGCAAATTCAAGCAGGTACTGACGCTCAAGACAATTAAACAAATGCAGCAAATCACTGACATTGGCTTAGTCAAAAAAGGTCATCGACTGTCGATTATGCCAGTTGAAGAACAAGAATTCTTATATCTATTAGAGCAATGTGATGGATTGTAGCTATCTCAACTAGAGTACACCTCAATGCCCAGAGTTCGCGCTAATATCGGGCTCTGCTGAAGTTCTTTGTCGGGTATGCTCAGAGGTGAGGTTATGACAGGCAGTGACAAACCCACCAATTGTATTCTTGCACCAAGGAATGCGGATATCAGAAGGCTGTTTGGCAATATACTGGCTGATCTGTGGCATTTCCATTTCGGTTTTTTTTAACGCCTTTGTGATCACTTCCTCTACGGTGAAACGCTTCTCACAACATTGCATGATCACGTTCTCAACTTGACCAACAATAAAACTGGCAAATTTATGATCTTCAGAACTGATAAGTGCGTGCTTTTGTAAATATTCTAAACGCATTAAATACATATTCTGTAGTTGGCCAGAGGCAATGATTAAAGCATTCAACGAAAAGCGGTGCTGGCTATCTAATGATTTAACTCTGAGCTTGAGTTTACTTAACTCAGCTTGCATAGATTGCCTACTTACCATTAAGTAAATCAATATCAGAACTAAAAAACCAATTATCCCAAATTCGATCATCAAATCACTCTTATGGTAGGAAGAAATACAACTTTTGCACAGTAGCTACTGAGCCTGCTGCTCTATAAACAAGGCAATATTTTCGCGTAATACCGATAAAGGAATAGAGCCATATTCCAACACAGCGTCATGGAATTCACGTACATCAAATTTGTCGCCTAATGCGTTTTGCGCCTGAGCCCGCAATTTCTTTATTTCTATTTCGCCAATCTTGTAAGACAAGGCTTGAGCTGGCCAAGAAATATAGCGATCAATCTCAGTAGTGACATTGTGTTCAGATAAAGCGGTATTCTCGAGCATATAGTCCATGGCTTTTTGTCTCGACCAGCCTTTCAAATGCATACCGGTGTCGACCACAAGACGACAGGCTCGCCACATTTCATAACTAAGACGACCAAATTCATCATAAGGAGTCTCATAAATACCCACTTCTTTACCTAAAAATTCGGAGTACAACCCCCAGCCTTCACCAAATGCTGAGATATAGGTATAGCGACGCACGTTCGGCAGATCGTCCATCTCTCGTGCCAGCGAAATTTGCAAATGATGGCCCGGTACAGCTTCATGAAGCGTCAACGCAGGTATGGCGTACAAAGGACGCTTATCTAACGCATAGGTATTAACCCAATAGTAACCAGGCTGGTCGTCACGACTTGGCGAGATATAGCGCCCTGTGGTGTATTTAGGTGCGATACTATTGGGCACAGGTGCAACGCCATAAGGTGTTCTGGGTAATTTCTTAAATAATTTAGGCAATTGCGCATCCATCTTTTTAGCAATAAAAGAAGCATGCTTTAACAGCTCTTCAGGCGTAGTTGCATAAAATTGCGGATCGGTGCGCAAAAACTGAATGAAGGCATTGATATCCCCTTCGAATTTCAATTCATCCACTATTTTTTGCATCTCACTGCGGATCCGAGCGACTTCCTGTAATCCTATATCGTGGATCTCATCCGCCGACAAATCGGTCGTGGTATAATATTTCGCTCTATTTTGATAATACAGAGCACCCTGCGGCCAAGTCTTGGAGGCGATATCAGCCTTGGCATTAGGAATATAGTCGTTGGTTAGAAAGTCATAAAACTGGCGATAAGCTGTGAAAACCTGATCCTTGATGATCGTTTTGGCTTGACGTGTCAGTTGTTCTTGTTGCTCTTCATCTATAGACAGTGACGACAATTTTTGGAATGGCCCGAAAAATACGCTGTCCTCGACGGCACCGGAGAAATAACCTTCCACTGACTTCTCAAACCCTTGCATCACTACTTTAGGTTGCACCATGCCTACTTGCATGCCCTTTTTCATCCAGCCGATTTGTTGCTTGAATAAGGTCGGGATTTTTTGCAAGCGAGATAAATAATTCTGATAGTCAGTTAAATTGCGGAATTTCGCAGACTTTGGCAATCCTGCAATACTGCTGTGAAATCCATACTCCGATGTCAAAGGAACATAATGGGCATTGAATTTATATTCATCCACATCATTCTGTGTGCGGTATAGCTGCATCAATAAATTGATTTGTTGCGTTCTGGGTAAAGCCGACTTATCGATGGCATTCAAACGTGCTAGAAACCCTTCAAACTGTGCATTTCTTTGCTCCAGCGCCTGTGCAGACATGTCAGTCAACTGGTCATCGTAGTCGTGCAAGCCTTGAGACGTGGCAAAGGTTGGGTAGCTTTTTAACTCGAACTGCCAAATTTCTTCCATCAAATCATTAAGCTTTTGCTCTTCTGAGGCGAACGAAACCGTGGCGACGATACTAAAAATACCAATAACAAAGGAACGAGTAAGTGCACGCATATTAAGATTCTTCTTATTTTTAAGACCATCACAGCTTAAGGTAAAATAGCGTTACAACACAACTATCTACAAAACTACCCTTGCAACTGGTCATTCAGTGAAAACGCTAACTTTTAGGTGTATAGATTGGGCTAGGGAAAGCGGTCACTTTGTCAGATAGCTGAGAAATTTTTGCCGTTCCCTGCTTTTTAACTTCATCGATACGTAAAACAGAATGCATCGGAACGTAGGTGCTTGTCACATCAGCAAACTCTGATTTCAATTTTTCATGACTGGGGTCCAATACCAAACTGGTGTGGGTATCCCATACGAAATCGCCAATTTCAATAAAGCCAAATAGACTACCCTGACTAACTTCTCTTACATACAATTCGTAGCGCTCGCCATTACTGACAAACTGCACTCTAAATAAGTGTTTATTGTCCGCCATACATCTTGCTCAAACTCATATCAAAGGGGCTCAGATTTTAACGATAACAGATACAAACGCCAAGCCATTTCACCGTTTAACGTAAATGACATGGCTTTACGCCAAAAATGGTTAATTAGAATAGACATTCCTTTATTCTAGCTGACCGCTGAGATGATTAAGGTTAAATGCTCAGTGGGCCAAGTAATGCCCTGGTTGCAAGAGTCAGCTCGTCAGTGTCACCTGCTAAAATGCCATTTACAGCAAAGCCTTGAACATAACTACAAAGCTGCAGGCCCGTGGATTCAATATTGATATCACGTCTAACCTGTCCAGATTGTTGTGCTTTTTCCAAACAGCCAATAAAGTCTATCTGTAATCTGTCTAAATAATGACGACCAATATCACGAATTTTTTGATCATCAAAGCCAAGCTCGGTAATGATGTTGATCAGTAGGCATCCTCGACCTTTCACTAGCTTAACGTATTCATCAAAAAATCCCTGAATAGAAGGCATGCCTTGATTATGTTCTAAGTGAACAAAGGCTTTGGATAGATGTTTTTCTTGATAATACGCTAGCACAACATACAGAAATTTCTGTTTTGAACCGAACTCGAGATAAAATCCACGTCGATTAAAATCGGTTCGGGCAATGATTTCATCCATGATAGCGCCGTGGTAGCCATGCTCTAAAAACACGGCAATGGCCTGCTCTAGTACTTCTTCAACATTGTACAAAGCTTTGCGAGGCATGCTTTCTCCCTATTGATTACGAACTGTGCGTAATCGGTAAAGTGTCTTCAAAGAACACATATTCTTACAGGTTAGCTGAGTATATTTTTGTGTCAAGCTGGAAAACCGTGGCGTAATCGCATAATGTGAGCTGCTTCCTTAGCCGCGACACTCCTGAATTGCCAGAAAAAAGGCAACTGACAGAATTTGGAACATCACCATGAACAAAACCTTGCTACTTTTCCCTTTACTGTGCGTGAGTATTTTAGCCGCATGCCAGTACACACCATCAAACACCAAGGCAACCGGCGCTTATGCCCCAACTGCCGATGTAAACAGAGTGCAAGCGCACTTGTATTTCCTCGCCGATGATTTATTAGAGGGGCGAGATACCGGCTCAACAGGACATGAAATTGCCTCTAAATATATTGAGTCAGCATTCAAACAGTATGGGCTTGAACCTGCAGGAGAAGGCGGGAGTTATTTTCAGCGCATCACATTCAGGCAGGCTTTTCTGGATCAAAACTCACCTAGCATGGTGATAAAAACCGCCGCTGGTGAGAGAACTTATCAGTACCCAAAAGACTATTTAGTGTCTCCGAATGCCGCTCTTGAACAGTCGCATGTGAAGGGTCAACTTGTGTTTGCAGGTTACGGAATTACCGCGCCAGAGCTTAACCATGATGACTATGCTGGGCTAGATGTTAAAGGCAAAGTCGTGGTTATTTTGTCCGGTAAGCCGACTTCTTTTCCTAGTGAAGAAGGGGCTCATTTTGGTTCAGGAAATGAAAAAAGAAAACATGCAATACGAAACGGAGCAGTGGGTTTTATTACCATTAGCACCCCCTTATCTGAAAAAGTTCGACCTTATCAGAATTCACTTAACTATCTGCATGTCCCCACTGTGCGCTTCCTTGATAAAAGCGGCAATCCCGTTGATGCTTCGCCCGAATTAGGAACCACCGCGCAGTTGCATAAAGACGTCGCCGCGACCTTGTTTGAAGGGGCACCTAAGAGTCTGCAAGAAATCTATACGTTACTCGAAAACAATCAAACCCCGAAAGGATTTGAGTTAGCCGCGAGTATTGAACTAAGCAGTACCAGTAGATTTGAGCAAGTTACCAGTCCCAATGTTGTGGGAGTAATAGAGGGCTCGGATCCCAAATTAAAAAACCAGTATGTAGTGTATAGCGCTCATTCTGATCACATTGGATTTGCCAAAACCGTTAAACAAGACAAAATCAACAATGGCGCTATGGATAATGCTAGTGGCACAGCCGTAATGCTCGAAACTGCCCGAATGTTTAGTTTGCTTGACGTTAAACCAAAGCGATCGATTATGTTTCTGGCGGTTACCGGTGAAGAAAAAGGCTTGTTAGGTTCGAAGTATTTCGCCCAAAACCCCACAGTGCCAATTCAAGATATTGTCGCCAACGTGAATCTAGATATGCCGATTTTGACTTATGAGTTTGGTGATGTTATTGCCTTTGGCGCAAACCACAGCGATATGCAAACGTCGGTTGCTGCAGCTGCAAACAATGTCGGAATTGAATTGAGCCCAGATCCTTGGCCTGAGCTAGCCTTGTTTACTCGCTCTGATCATTATAGCTTTGTGCAACAAGGAGTTCCGTCGGTATTTTTAGTGCCAGGGTTAACCTCAGCAGATCCAAATGTCGATGGCAGTAAAAAATTCAGCGGCTTTCTTGCTACTCACTATCACAAACCTACAGATGATTTGAATCAGACCTTCAATTGGCAGGCGGCAAAGAAATTCACTGAAGTCAATTTTCAAATCGGCCTGACCTTGGGTAATCAACCGCAACGCTCAAAATGGAACCAAGGTGACTTCTTTGGTGATGTTTTTGGGCAACGCTAGGATAGTGTCATCTCGGTAGTGCTCTTACCCATAACGTCATCCCGGCGACGCTTTTAAGTGCGCCCACGCAGTGCGGGATCTTCCAGACTCCTGTTGGTAGCTAACGACGGAGGGCTTTTAAGGAGATCCCCGATAAGAGCACTCGGGGATGACGGTGTGTTGTCATCCCGGCGGCGCTCTTTGGCCGGGATCTTCCAGACTCCTGTTTGCAGCTAACTACAGAGGACTATTAAGGAGATCCCCGATAAGAGCACTCGGGGATGACAATGTTTAAGACCTCGGGGATGACGGTGTTTAAGCACTCGGGGATGACGGTGTGTTGTCATCCCGGCGACGCTCTTTGGCCGGGATCTTCCAGACTCCTGTTTGCAGCTAACTACAGAGGACTATTAAGGAGATCCCCGATAAGAGACCTCGGGGATGACGGTGTGTTGTCATCCCGGTAGTGCTCTTACCCATAACGTCATCCCGGCGGCGCTCTTTGGCCGGGATCTTCCAGACTCCTGTTGGTAGTTAACGACGGAGGACTTTTAAGGAGCCCCCCGATAAGACACCTCGGGGATGACGGTGTTTAAGACCTCGGGGATGACGAAAAGTGTTGTCATCCCGGCAGTGCTCTTAAGGCCGGGATCTTCCAGACTCCTGTTTGCAGCTAACTACAGAGGACTATTAAGGAGATCCCCGATAAGAGACCTCGGGGATGACGGTGTTTAAGACCTCGGGGATGACAGTGTTTAAGCACTCGGGGATGACGGAGTTTAAGCACTCGGCGATGACGAAAAGTGTTGTCATCCCGGTAGGGCTCTTACCCATAACGTCATCCCGGCAGTGCTCTTAAGGCCGGGATCTTCCAGACTTCTGTTTGCAGCTAACTACAGAGGACTTTTAAGGAGATCCCCGATAAGAGCACTCGGGGATGACAATGTTTAAGACCTCGGGGATGACAGTGTTTGATACCTCGGGGGTGACGGTGTCTAAGCACTCGGCGATGACGAAATTTTTACTTCCGCAGATGACGGATATTAAGCGAAAAACTGCTTTGCAATAAACTGCCAGCTTTCTTTAAACTGCTCAGTAGGACGTCGCGTAAATCCACTACGAATAAACAAATTAATTCTACCGTCGGTGTAACAAATCAGCATATTAGCGATCACACCTTCATCAGCAGGTAAGGCTTTCCCTTCTCGCAGTTTACGTTCACGTAAAACCTGTTTGAGCTGAGTTTCTAAACGTTCAAATATCTGCGCTACTCTGCCGCGCAGTCTCTCTTGCTCACCCATCAGAGCGTCACCATTTAGGATCCGCGTGATCCCAGGGTTCTTTTCAGAAAAACCTAGGATGAGATGTAAAATGAGTTGTATGCGCACGGCACTGTCTTTTTCTTCACTGATGATTTTGTTGATCCGTGAAAATAAAGTTTCTTCAATAAACTCTATTAAGCCTTCAAACATTCTCGCTTTGCTTGGAAAATGTCGGTACAAGGCTGCCTCAGATACGCCAACCTCAGCAGCTAATTTTGCCGTTGTGATACGCTGCCCTGGGTTTGATTCCAGCATACTCGCTAAGCATTGTAATATTTGTGCGCGGCGGTTAGGGCGTTTTGTGGTAGGCATTATTGATGTCTCCCTGTCTTTAAGACCATCATTCTATTTGAGTCGTGTTTATGCATGTTTTTGTGTCAATTGTTCTGAAATTAGCTGCATTAATTGCAGCGCGAGTTGATACTTATCGGCAATTTCCAAGGTTTTTTCACCTTTTGCCCAAAAAACGCTAAGCGCATTCTGATCGCTATTAAAACCAATTCGGTCATCTGACACGTCATTAGCTGCAATCATATCTAAATTTTTGCGCGTTAACTTGTCTTTGGCGTAGAAACTCACATCTTGTGTCTCTGCGGCAAATCCAACAGTAAATGGCGCACGTTCAAGTTTAGCAACGTCGGCCAGAATATCAGGGTTTTTAGTAAAAGTAAGCGTTAACTTTTCGTCATGCTTTTTGATTTTTTGTTCGACCACTTGTTCAGGACGATAGTCGGCTACCGCCGCACAACCAATAAAAACAGTAGCATCGTCGATATTACTCATTACTGCGTCGCGCATTTGCTCAGCGCTTTGGACATTGATAAGGGTGACGCCGCTGGGGGCACAGACTGTTACAGGACCACTCACCAGGGTCACTCGGGCTCCCATCGCTAATGCTGCTTCGGCAAGGGCATAGCCCATTTTGCCAGAGCTGTGGTTACTGATGTATCTCACAGGATCAATTGCTTCTCGTGTCGGTCCTGCGGTGATCACGACATGCTCATTGGTTAAACTTAAGGAAGCTGGTGGACGAGTAATAATATCGGCTAAACCTTGTGGCTCTGGCATTCGCCCCGGACCAATATCTCCACAGGCTTGTTCTCCTGAGTCAGGAGAAATAATGGTCACACCGTGACGTTGCAACAATGCAAGGTTGGCCTGTGTCGCAGGGGCTTGCCACATCTGTTGATTCATCGCTGGAGCTATGAAGATTTTTGCTGTGGTGGCCAAACATAAGGTTGAGAGTAAATCGTCAGCTAAACCGTGTGCCATCTTAGCAATGAAGTTAGCGGTGGCAGGAGCTATCAATATGGTATCAGCCCATTTAGCCAATTCAATATGGCCCATGGCGGCTTCCGCCGCAGGATCCAGTAGGTCATTAGATACCGGATTGCCAGACACCGCTTGTAGCGCTAAAGGGCTAACAAAGTGCTCAGCAGAAGCAGTGGTTACCACTCGAACCTGTGCACCTTTAGCGGTCAACTTTCTGACTAAATCTGGTGTTTTGTAAGCAGCTATGCCACCGGTAACACCAAGCAAAATTTTTTGTTTATTTACACTCATATTCTCTTATTCATCACGCATGCCGATGGAGTTTTACCTCTAGAAACCCTGATAAGTCGAGTTTTCGGCTTTGAACTTAGTTAATATTGGCCTGATCAGCAATCATTTGCTAGGTTTAATTAATCGATTAACCAGACTTAGATCATAAAATTACCATTATTCAGGCAAGGATGCATGAAACTATCACAATGGCCCAAAATGGAGCGACCAAGAGAAAAACTCCTATCGCAGGGCAGCGCCTCGCTTTCTGATGCTGAACTTCTCGCGATTTTTTTACGCACTGGCGTCAACGGTTGCAGTGCGGTGGATTTAGCCAGAGCCATACTTAATCAATATGGTTCATTGCGGCATCTACTCAGTGCGACAAAAAGTGACTTCTGCAAAGGCAAAGGACTAGGCGAAGTCAAATACGTACAACTTCAAGCTACCTTGGAATTGGCTCGACGATATTTTGCTCAAACCTTATCGAAAACTCACACCTTTGGCAGTGCAGAAAAAACCAAGCAGTTTTTAACGAGTCAACTGAGAGACGAGATGAACGAAGTCTTTGCGGTATTGTTTCTGGACAGCCAACACCGTTTGATCCGTTTCAAAAAGCTATTTTTCGGTACCATCAATGCCGCGAGCGTGCATCCACGTGTTGTGCTTCAACAAGCACTGAAGTGCAATGCAGCCGCAATCATATTGAGTCACAATCACCCTTCTGGGGTTGCAGAGCCGAGTCATGCCGATAAGCACATTACGCGGCGTATTGTGCAAACATTGGAGTTAATTGATGTAACTGTTTTGGATCATATTGTGGTCGGCGACGGTGAATGTGTGTCTTTTGCCGAGCGGGGATTGATGTGAACACACGATACTCATAGGTTCAATATTGATTTGATCGAGACGCAGTCGCGAACAATCTAATCTCAAAAATTAGACACGCTAGACTATTTATAAAACCACATTTTCGTCCTCATCAACATTCTAATATGGCGCTAACGTATTGAAATGTAGATAATATAATCTTCGCGATAGGTAAAGTGTTGGGCCATTTACCATGAGATCTTTTCTGACAAAAACCTTGATCCTAGGGTCTATATACTGTATAAAGTGCGCCCTCTTGTCACTACCGCTATGCGTTTAGTGTGATTTATTGCTTTTCTAAAAGATAGCAAAGCAGATTGTTAAAAGTTGTTCTGGAGACAAATACGATGTCCAAAGTATGTCAAGTAACTGGCAAGCGTCCAGCGGTAGGTAACAACCGCTCTCACGCGAAAAACGCGACCCGTCGTCGCTTTTTGCCAAACCTTCAAACCCACCGTTTTTGGGTTGAAAGTGAAAATCGTTTCGTTAAATTGCGCTTAACGCCGAAAGGCATGCGTATCATCGACAAAAACGGCATAGATTCAGTATTAACTGATATGCGTGCCCGTGGCGAGAAAGTTTAAGGAGCTCTATCATGCGTGATAAAATCAAATTAGTATCATCAGCGGGTACGGGCTACTACTACACCACTGATAAAAATAAACGTAACATGCCTGGCAAAATGGAGATCAAAAAGTTTGATCCTAAAATTCGTCAGCACGTGATGTTTAAAGAAGCCAAAATCAAGTAACAAATTCTTGTTTTTGTCTCCCGAAAAGCCCGGTTTTAGCCGGGCTTTTTGCGTTATTCAATTGTACAGCCGTTTAGTGACTATCAACCAATGGCTTTTCTAGTATGATATAGATAATTTCAACAACCTATAATTCCCCTATGATCCGCATGTCCCGTAAAGCTTGGAATAATGTCCTTATCTTCAGCGTGTTGATAATGATCCTATTGTTCAATACCACCAATAATATTTTGACTGGCTCGTTAGACGAGGATGCCCCCGTGCCTTTGCTACCTGATGGCGCGATATTGATGACGCTGCAAATGCCCGACCTGACATTAGAGCGAATAGGGCAGGGCTGGCGCACGTCTAAGCCTTCTGCACTCTCAGAGTCTCAATTGCAAGCGTTGACACAGCGTTGGCAAACTAGCCAAATGGTAAAATATCAAGAAGGTACCCCAAAAGACATGCCCTTGGTGGTGATTGCTTGGTTGGCGGGTGAAAATAGCGGACGTGTCTATCAATTGTATGGTGCTGGGGAACATACGTTGGTGCTTTATGAGCAACAATTATTTAAAATTTCCAATGTTGCTGTGGAACAATTTATCGCTGCCGGGAAGTCTTGATGCCAGAGTTACCAGAAGTCGAAGTGAGCCGCTTAGGGATCACGCCTTTGATGTTAGGCAAGAAGATCGAAAAAGTAGTAGTGCGTAATCGTCAATTGCGTTGGCCTGTGCCTCAAGAAGTGCATCTAACCGAAGGGCTAACGATAGACAGCATTCGGCGTCGTGCTAAGTATCTACTAATCGACACCCCTGCCGGAAGTATCATTCTGCACTTAGGCATGTCCGGACGACTTTGTGTGGTGCCCACTACAACCCCTTTACAAAAACATGATCACATTGATATTCAACTTAGCAACGGTAGCTGTTTGCGACTCAATGATGCACGGCGTTTCGGTGCTTGTCTGTGGTTAGATAAATCAGAACCGTCACATCCCTTGTTCAACGCCTTAGGGCCTGAACCGCTGACCGACGAATTTGACGGAGAACGTTTATTCTCGTTATCTCGCAACAAACAAGTGGCAGTGAAAAATTTCATTATGGACAATAAAATTGTGGTCGGTGTAGGGAATATTTATGCCAATGAATCGCTTTTCATTGCCGGTATTGATCCACGAAGAGCTGCTGGAAAAGTCAGTAAAAAACGCTACTTAGCACTGGCGCCAATTATTAAGCAAGTGCTTGCCAAAGCCATCGCTCAAGGCGGAACGACGTTGAAGGATTTCGCTCAGGCAGATGGAAAACCGGGGTATTTTGCTCAAGAGTTATTGGTTTACGGTAGAGCCAAGCAGCCCTGCGTAAAATGTGAATCGGAAATTAAGTCCGTCACTATTGGTCAACGCAATACCTTCTTTTGCCCCGAGTGCCAGTCATAAGGTGTCATCCCGGCAGGGCTCTTTCATATCAGTCATCCCGGTGGGGCTCTTTCATATCAGTCATCCCGGTAGGGTTCTTTCATATCGGTCATCCCGGTAGGGTTCTTTCATCTCAGTCATCCCGGTAGGGCTCTTTCATATCAGTCATCCCGGTAGGGCTTTTAAGCCGGGATCTTCCAGACGCCTGCTTGTAATTAACTACGGAGGAGGTTTGAGGAGATCCCCGATAACAACATTCGGGGATGACGGTAGTGAAGCATTCGGGGATGACAGTAGTGAAACATTCGGGGATGACGGTAGTGAAACATTCGGGGATGACAGTGTGTTGTCATCCCGGTAGGGCTCTTTCATATCAGTCATCCCGGTAGGGCTCTTAAGCCGGGATCTTCCAGACGCCTGCTTGTAATTAACTACGGAGGAGGTTTGAGGAGATCCCCGATAACAACATTCGGGGATGACAGTGTGTTGTCATCCCGGTAAGGCTCTTTCATATCAGTCATCCCGACAGGGTTCTTTCATATCAGTCATCCCGACAGGGTTCTTTCATATCAGTCATCCCGGTAGGGCTCTTAAGCCGGGATCTTCCATACGCCTGATTGTAATTAACTACGGAGGAGGATTGAGGAGATCCCCGATAACAACATTCGGGGATGACAGTAGTGAAACATTCGGGGATGACGGTAGTGAAACATTCGGGGATGACAGTGTGTTGTCATCCCGGTACGGCTCTTTCATATCAGTCATCCCGACAGGGTTCTTTCATATCAGTCATCCCGGTAGGGCTCTTAAGCCGGGATCTTCCAGACGCCTGTTTGTAATTAACTACGGAGGAGGATTGAGGAGATCCCCGATAACAACATTCGGGGATGACGGTAGTGAAGCATTCGGGGATGACAGTAGTGAAACATTCGGGGATGACAGTAGTGAAACATTCGGGGATGACAGTGTGTTGTCATCCCGTTAGGGCTCTTTCATATCAGTCATCCCGACAGGGTTCTTTCATATCAGTCATCCCGGTAGGGCTCTTAAGCCGGGATCTTCCAGACGCCTGCTTGTAATTAACTACGGAGGAGGATTGAGGAGATCCCCGATAACAACATTCGGGGATGACGGTAGTGAAGCATTCGGGGATGACAGTAGTGAAACATTCGGGGATGACAGTGTGTTGTCATCCCGTTAGGGCTCTTTCATATCAGTCATCCCGACAGGGCTCTTAAGCCGGGATCTTCCAGACGCCTGATTGTAATTAACTACGGAGGAGGTTTGAGGAGATCCCCGATAACAACATTCGGGGATGACAGTTTGTTGTCATCCCGGTAGGGCTCTTAAGCCGGGATCTTCCAGACGCCTGATTGTAATTAACTACGGAGGAGGATTGAGGAGATCCCCGATAACAACATTCGGGGATGACGGTAGTGAAGCATTCGGGGATGACAGTTTGTTGTCATCCCGGTAGGGCTCTTAAGCCGGGATCTTCTAAACTCCCACTCGTACTAATCTTTATGAAATTTTTCGCGCAGGGCTTTTTGCACCACTGGGTGACAAAAACCATCAACTTGACCACGGTGCATGGCCACTTCTTTAACCAAAGTGGAAGAAATAAACGAATTTTCTTCAGCGGGCGTTAAAAACACACTTTCCAGTTTAGGATTCAATCGACGGTTCATATTGGCGAGTTGAAACTCATATTCGAAATCGGATACTGCGCGTAATCCTCTAATTAAAATAGTGGCATTCAAAGTGTCGGCAAAATCTGCCAGTAAGCCTGTAAAGCCAATAACTTCAACATTGTCTAAATCTGCAGTGACCTGCTTTATTAGATCCACTCGCTCGTCTAGGGTGAACAAGGGCTTCTTACTTGGATTGGAGGCGATACACACGGTTACCGATGAAAACATTTTTGCCGCTCGTTCAATCAGATCGGCGTGCCCATTAGTGATAGGATCAAATGTGCCCGGGTAAATGGCTTTTTTATGCATATAACGACTCAGCGCAGTTCTATAATAAGGTCACACAGCTTATAATAGACCCGTGAAGAATACCAATCAGCATACTCGGCAACATAAATTTTTTAATCCGTGATGCGCTTTTGCAATTATCGAAGTGGAATAAAATAGGTAAAAGGATTTTTTAATGGGCTATCTAACTAATAAAATTAACAGGGAGACCTACTGAGTGCTTAGTCGTGTAGTTCATTGTTGTATCCTCATCGTCTCAGTATTATCTTTCAATGCCAAGAGCTCCCCTTGGATTGGAACAACCGATCCGCAACTTCATTATGATGTTCAAATATTGACAGATCATGGGTATTTACACGCTGTCGCCAATACCTTTCCGATCCCATGGAAAGGTATTTCATCGCAAATTAAAGCGCTAAACCCCGCTGAGATGCCTGAGGTTGCCGCAGTGTCAGCTCGTCGTTTGAGTCATTATCTGATCTTGCAAAAACGCAATGAAACTCTTGCTACAGTCACTGCTTATGGCGCTAATGAGCGCAGTCGGTTTGCCAGTTTTGACGGCCAGCAAGGTGAAAAAGGGCGATTAAACTTCAGCACCGAAACGCGGTTTGAGCGATTAGCGATGAAAATATCGGTCAATTTTGAGCCTGGCGGCGAAAAAAACTATGACCAGAGTTTTGTGGCCTATCAATTTGGTAATTGGAATCTACGGTTAGGCTCTATTGACCAGTGGTGGGGACCGGCCCATGCCAACAGCCTGATCTTATCGAATAATGCTCGGCCTATCCCCACTTTGGCACTATCTCGCTCCAGTACCGTTACGTCATCATCACCCTGGTTATCGTTCTTAGGGCCTTGGTACGCGACGGCGCAAGTGGGTCAGTTAGAAGACAGCCGAGACGTGCCTGATGCAAAAATTTGGGCAAGCCGATTTAGTGCCAATCCCATCGAGGGGTTAGAGCTTGGTTTGTCATGGTTGGCAGTATGGGGCGGAGATGGACAGCCGGACCGCTTCAGTGATTTTTTCAAGGTGCTAACTTTCCATAAACGCTGCTCAGATGGCCAAGATAATTGTGACCAGTCGCGCCAAACTCATGTTGGTAGTCACCTCGCTGGTCTTGATTTTAAATACACTTTCAGCGCCATGAACCACCCGGTGAGTGTTTATGGACAATTTGTTGATGAGGGCGACTCAAGTGAATTTAACGTTAGCAACAATGCCAGTAGCATCGGCGTGTCTTCTTATCTGATGGGCGCAAAAGTTTACTTAGAAGCAAGTGATACGAATGTGTCTTGTGATAATGCCATAGTGGATGTGACTAATTGTTTTTACGAAAGTGGTACTTATTCATCTGGCTATCGTTACTACACTCGTGAATTAGGTGATAACAGCGAAAGTGACGCTAAGATGCTCTCATTAGGTTACTTAAAACATTTCGCTAACGGTGACGTAATAGAGGCAGCCATTCGTCGTATTGATATTGATGATGGCAACCTAAGTAGTGAAAGTCAGTTTGGATTGACGGAGAAGATCACCCAAATTAGCGGCTACTACCAGACCGTTTGGGGCAACTGGCAGCTCAAATTTGGTGGCGTGCTTGACTCCAGTAAAGTTAACCAGCAAGGTACAGATCACGACGTTTCGATCTTTACTGAGCTAAAATACAGTCTCCAATAGGTGAATCTGACTATGCCACGACGCAAAATTTCATGTTTTTTGATTGTTAAGGATGAAGCCGATCGCATAGAGGCGAGTTTAAAACCGCTTGCTGGTTGGGTTGATCAACTGATTGTGCTCGATTCTGGCAGCACCGATGGCACCGTTGAAATCGCAGAAAAATACGCTGATAAAGTATATCAAACTGACTGGCCTGGCTATGGCCCACAGCGCAACCGCGCATTGGCCTATTGTGAGCACGATTGGGTGCTTTCCCTTGACGCAGACGAAGTTGTAACTGATGAGTTAAAACGTGATGTAGACCAAGCACTTTCTGACCCAGACCTAAAAGCTAATTTTATTAAATTTCCGTGGCACACATATTTATTCGGTAAACCACTCAAATATGGACGATATTCTACTCCCCAGGGTAAGCTATTCTTGAAGACTGGCGCAAAATTTAAAGACAGAAGTGTGCACGAAACGCTTTTAATGCCAGAGTTCAGATCAATAACCCTCAAGGGACCACTTCTCCATTATTCATGGAGAGATTATCAGCACGTCATGGATAAGCATCTGAAATACGGGGTCTTAGGTGCAAAAGACAAAGCTGAAAACGGAAAAAAAGGGTCGATTGTTTACGCTTTTTTTAGATCTTTCGTTGATTTTTTCCAACAATATATTTTACGTTTAGGCTTTCTTGATGGGCAACGTGGCCTACTGATGGCCGTTATACTGAGTCAGTATGCGTTTCACAAATATGCAGCGCTATGGACTTTTACTGCCGAAAGTAGCCCGAATAAGATAGGCCAGACAGATAATGAAAAATAACCTGCAAGTTTTTGAATCACTCAATACTTTTTTTGATCATGTTTACGTTTTAACGCTAGACGATGCTACCGACCGTCAAGAGAACATAAAGCAGGTTCTAGAGGGCTTAAACTGGTCTTTTTTTAAGGCTACAGATAAGCGAAACCTCAAACCTGAGACGTTTGAGCAAGATAATATTTACGATGATACCTTACACAAAAACACTAAACGCACAACACGTTCCATGAAGACGGGTGAGGTCGCCTGTTCACTGTCACATGTCAGAATGTATCAAGACATGTTAGATAATAACTATAAAAGAATATTGATTCTTGAAGACGATGTTTTGCCTGAGTACGACGAATTGAAAAACTTTAATGCAATAATTAAAGAGCTTCCTGACAATTGGGAGGTATTGATGATGGGATATTATGGAGAGAAACCACCAACGTTTAAATACCGTTTACAGCAATCCGTTTATCGACTATTCCATCATTTGCATCTATTCAATTGGCATAAAGTTCCAATGAAGTGGATTGATGAAATTTGCCTTTCAGATTACTCACCTAATCTGTACGAGATTGGCAAAGTTTTGGGAACTCACGCATACGCTATTAATCAATCTGCAGCTAAAAAATTCATCGAGTATCAAACACCAGTGATTCTGCAAGCAGACAGAATATTCAATTATTATAAATCGGAAAACGAACTGCATGCTTTTGCGTTGAAAAAAACAATGTTTACTTTGTCGGAGTTGAGTAAAGAGTCTTCTATTCAGTAAAAACGGCTCGGATTAAAATCGAACCGTTTTATTTGTCTAGTCCTTAATATTCTTCACCTGGGCTCGGAGGGGGTGAAGGAAACGTTGAGGGAGGTCCTGATCCATCACTCCCCCTGGAGTGACCCCGTGAGCAATAATAAATTGCTTAGTCTGACCTTCGATAGCCACTAAATTTCCGTTATTGCTTGGTGAGCCAAAACCTCCATACCCTAAAACTAGAAACTCACTATTTCTGTATATTTTACCACCGAACTCAACGTGACACTCGCCATTAATAACCTCACCAGGAACTCTCCTCCATGTATTGTCTGCACATGGGATATGGTTGTTTGAATAAACAATCCCATTAACTCGAAAATTGTTCCCCTCTTTTTGCGCTAAGTCGTAGGTTCCTGCGACTGCTCCATAAGAACTTGACATAGTCAGTGCTGAAACAAGTGAAAAAATGCTTAATATTTTGAGTTTCATATTCTTCCTTAACCGTTACAAAATAAATTAGTACCAACCGTGTGGGTACTTTATTACTCTATGGTGGGAAAATAATTTGGTCAATAAAGAGTGGGTGGAACTGCAAAATAGTTAAAAATGAAAGAGTGATATTAACTCTTGTATCCTTTGATAACCTGAACCCAATCCACCGATTGAAAGTTGTAATCAATACATTTTTGCTGTTCTTTGCGCAAAGACCGCAACAATCTATCCAAATTATCTTGCTTCCAGCTGTCACCCGCTTTCACTGAACATTTATCAAAATCGATTAGCCAAACCTTGTTGTTTTTGTCGAGCATGATGTTGTGGATATTTAAGTCGTGATGATAAATCTGCTGCTGGTGGAAGCGAGCAATGGTAGTGCCAATTTGCTGCCACACGTCATCTGGTAGCGCGCGTTCTAGCAAGATATGGTGAATATCGGTGGCGTCGGGGATTTTTACTGTGATCAGATCAGCTTGGTAATAAAAGCCATTTTTCACCACTCTAGACGCGGCCGGAATGGGAGCGGGTAAGCCTAGCTCTTGCAGGTGTTGCAGTAATTTACGTTCTTGCTCTGCGCGGGTTTTTGCCAAGCCAGTGTAAAGATATTGATCACTAAGCAGCTTGCCAATCATACCGCCACGGCGATAATGGCGAAGTACAAATTGGCGATCATTGTGCTGAAAAAAATAGGTCGTACCTCGACCCACTGATGTGCCGATAAGCGCACCTTTGGACTGCCAATACTGGCCGTCAAAATAATTATGAGTCTGGCCCTTAATTAAATCCGGCAACAGGTCGTTATCGACCCATATAAATTGGTTTTTATCACTAAATTCGTGTTGGTTTGCCATTTATCAATGCTTGGCCACTTGTTAATTGGTCTAAAGTGTAATGAAATTAACCGCATATTGCAGCCCAACACGAAAACTTATCTATTGAATACTTTACCGTCAAACATTTCTAAGCTCTGTATTTTACGACTTTCTGCGATTGGCGATGTCTGTCATGCCGCGGCTATGGTTGAACGCATTGTTACTCACGCACCGCATATTCAAGTAACCTGGATTGTCGGCAAGGTCGAATATCAACTGCTTAAAGGCATGCCAAACGTGCGCTTTATCGTGTTTGATAAGCGTCAAGGCAAACAAGCTGAAGTGCAGTTGCTCAACGACTTGGACAATGAAAAGTTTGATGCTTTGTTACTAATGCAGGTTGCGTTTCGGGCCAACTGGGTATCTCGACTTATTCAAGCAAAAGTAAAAATTGGCTTTGACTGGCAACGCAGCAAAGAAATGCATTGGTTATTTGCCAATAAGCGTATTGCGCCTCGGGCTCATGCTCACGTGCTAGAGGGTTTTATGGGCTTTGCCGATGCCTTAGGCGTGCCAAAAGTGGATAAACCGAGCTGGTCTATTCCAATGTCAAAAGAAGACATTGAATTCGCCGATGCGCTGCACCACCGTCTTGGCAAATACGTGGTGATCAGTCCCGCTGCCAGTAAAGCCGAGCGCAATTGGTCATCGGAAGGTTATGCGCAAGCGGCAGACTACGCTAGAACAAAAGGCTATCAGGTTGTGTTGTGCGGCGGTCCAAGTGCGCTTGATAAACAGTTAGGGCAGGAGATCACAGAGTCAGCGGAGCAGATTGATGAAAACCTGATTGGTAAAACCTCGCTCAAACAAATGCTGGCGGTTTTGCAGCGAGCTAGCTTGGTGATCGCGCCTGATACGGGACCCGCTCACATGGCCACCACTGTGGGTACGCCGGTGATTGGCCTTTACGCTCACAGTAATCCTAGACGCACTGGTCCTTACAATAATCTGCAAAATGTGGTGTCAGTGTACGATCAGGTGATCAAACGTCAAACAGGAAAAGATTGGCAAGAATTGCCTTGGGGTAAGCGTGCTAAAGGTGACACCCTGATGTCACAAATCAGCATAGAGGATGTGACTGCGCAGATGGATGCCTTACTTGAATGAAGCGAATTCCCATTCAAACAGCAACATTATTTGTCTAAGCCGACAGCGTGCAATGTTTTTTGAATGGCGCCACGGTTTTGTTCGATAACCTGCGCACCGGCTTTTCCCGCTGAGCGTCTTTGCTCATCATCGGATAACCATTCACTGACGTATTTGGCTACGTCTTCGGCATTGTCTACCAACACCAAATTACCTTCTTGCTCCAATACATCGCAGATACCTGGATTATTGTATCGGTGCGGTCCCATCATCACGGGCACGCCCTCGGCGGCAGGCTCTAATGCATTGTGACCACCACGGTCGGCGATACTGCCGCCGACAAAAGCGATGCTGGCAAAGGAATAAAGTCCTCCTAACACGCCCATTTCATCAACCAGAACCATTTCTACCGGATTTCTCGGCGGCTTGTTTCGTGAGCTTTTAACGACCCCTAATCCACTGCGCTTTATTAAAGAATAAACCTTCTCAAACCTTTGAGGATGCCGTGGCACGATGATCCACACGATATCAGGGAAGCGTAGGCTGAGTATTTTCGCCGCTTCAATAATCACCTCCTCTTCGGGATCATGGGTACTACCAGCCACGATGATAGGACGCGAATCAATATTCAGCTGTGTAATCAATTGCTGGGCTTTGTCATTGTTGGCCTGCGCGAGTTCAAATTTAACGTTGCCTGTCATCTCAAGTTGCGCAGGGGTAACCCCTAATTGTAAATAGTTGTCATGGTCACGGGCAGCTTGAGCGCACACTTTGGTCAGGTTGCGTAACATTGGGTGAACTAACCATCTGAGTTTAAGATAACTGTGAGCAGAACTGTCCGTCATGCGACCATTGACCAGATAGGCCGGAATGCCAAAACGTTGACACTGACGAAGCATATTTGGCCAAAGCTCTACTTCCACAATCAAGACTTTTTGTGGCTGCACTCGTTTTAACAAACGCGACATAAACCAACTCATATCGAGTGGCAGATAAAGATGTTGAACGTTATCTGGCATGCTTTGTTTTACGTTTGCCGCGCCAGTTGGTGTGGTAGTGGTAACCGTAATCGATGTGGCAGGTGAGTGTTGTCTGATATTGCGAATTAAACTGGCTGCCACATTGACTTCACCGACCGAAACACAATGGATCAAAAGCTGGCTTTTTTGGATCGGCTTAAGATAAAGACTAAAGCGTGAAAGCCGATGTAAATCGAAATGCTCTCGGCGTAACAAAAACATCACCAGCCAGTGCACCAAAAATAACGGCGTGGCCACTAATATCAATAATGAATAACCTATCAGCGCCAGTGTCTCGCGCGCAGAGTATTGGCTGTTAGTTGTGTTGATTGATGATTGTGACATTGAGGTAAATATTATACCCTTGTTGTTCGGGTTGCATTGGCTAATACCATACCCTTTTTCTTGGGCCGGGTAAAAATATCAGTTTAATCAGCCATTATAATTGAATTGTTTGCGCAAGTTTATGAAACATAAGCTAATATTATTTTTCAGGCATATTCGTTGTAGACTCTCTAGGGGAATGGATTGATAAGTAGGCTGTCCAGAGTTGCGTTTTTATTACTGTTTTTGAGCATGAACTTCGCTCACGCTGACGGTAAATCAGTGACCGTACTCATTCATAATGACGTAAAAACAACGGAGTTAACCTCTGCGCAGCTACGTAAGATTTTTTCAATGCGACAAACCCTTTGGCCGGACGGCACCCCGATTGTCGTTTTTGTCCTCCCCTCTCAACATCCAGCCCATCAAGCTTTGTGCAAAGACATGCTAAAAATGTTTCCTTATCAGGTTGAGCGTATCTGGAATAAGTTGGCTTATTCTGGCCTAGGGGAGAAACCCATTGAAGTTAGTAGCGAGCAAGAAATGCTAGAGCGGCTAAGAACGACGCCCGGCGCCATAGGCTATGTCATGGAGAATACAGATTTTGATAATGCCCAATCACTTAAAATTACAGGAGGATAAGCAATGAAAATGCCTCCATATTTGCTTGTTCTGAGTTTGTTAATGGTGACTAAGGTCATGGCAGGCGAAAAGGTAAACTGGCGCGGCTTTGTTGCTCAAGGGGTAATTCAGGCCGAACACTCGAATTATATTGAGGATGATGGCGGCGTGTCGGTTAAATTGACCGAAATTGGTTTAAATGCATCCTATACCCTGGATACAAACTTACGCGTAGCGGGGCAGGTCGTGTATTTAAATGGCGGCAATCGATACCCAGAAGGTGTCAGGATTGATTATTTGTTTCTCGATTGGAGCGCGGTAAATACCCTTGATTGGCAGGTCAATATGCACCTTGGTAGGGTCAAAAACTACCACTGGTTGTACTCATCTACTCGCGATGTACCTCACACTCGCCCCACCATAGTGCTGCCACAATCAATCTACTTTGATAACTTTAGAGATGTGGCTTTAGGTGTTGATGGGCTCGCGGTGGTGGCGAATACTAATAACGATTTTGGTGATTGGGAATTTAACTGGAGTTACGGTAAATCGACTATTAGTGAAGAGCAAACTAAAAATCTAGTGGGACAGATATCGACCGGTGATCTTGACCAGCGCTTTGTGCATCAGGCTAATTTTGTATGGCATGATCAGAAATTACGATTGGGGGCAGGTCTACTAGATTCCGGGTTTGAGTACACCCAAGGACCATCCGATCCCTTCTTTGATGGCAACGCTGAAGTACAACGGCTGATGATACGTGCAATTTATGAAACCGAAAGTTGGCAATTGGCGGCTGAAATATTTCGCGAAAGAACCATGTACGATGATCTGGTCTTCCCTGGCTTTAGCAATGACTCCACAGGTGAGGGCGGGTTTGTACAAGGCCAGTATTATATTAACCCCGAGCTAACCTTGACCGCTCGACTCGATATATTTGATGTGAATCGAAAAGACCGAGACGGGCGCATACGAGAACAACAATCGGGTGGTACCGCCCCAGCGTATTTCGGGTTTCAGGACCAAGCAACCTTTGGTGTTAGTTGGGATTTTGCTAAAAACTGGCGTGTTCAGGCCGAAGTGCACAGAGTCAAAGGTACAGGGAGGTTGGCGCCAGTATTTATCCCCAACACAGTATTAAATGATAGAAAATACTGGAGTATTTGGGGTCTTCAATTAGCCCATTGGTTTTAACCATGAAACGGTTTTTAAGCCTTCCTAAAAAAGTTGTACTGCTGTTACTGGTGTTACTTTTAGCATTGAGTGCGGCGATGTCTACCTTGTGGTTGCAAAAAACCAATGAAGATTTTTTGCTGGCACAAAAAGAAATACGCCAGCAAAACCAAGGGCAATTTTTGCTATTGAATCAGATGTTTCGAAATCGAATCGAATCATGGGTAGAGTTGTTAGTGCAGTTGCATCAAAACGAACCTAATCAGATCTCTGCGCTGGCCAAAACACTCGAATCAAAGTACGACTTTTTGCAATTCAATCTGCAGGTAGAAGGGTTGTGGCTGTTCGAAAGCGACGGAACCTTGGCATTTAAATCCCAAGACGATACCCCCCCTCACATTCTCTCTGATGTCAAAAAGGCGTTTGATCAGCAAAGCTCAATTAAAAGTACCTATTGTGACAATACTTGTACCGAGGTGATGTCGATTCCAATACTCGAAAACAACGGCAGCATGTCGGTTTTTTCGTTAAGTATTGGTCTGATCGATACCTTGGCATTTTTGAATCAATCGACACAGGCCACCCTTGCCGTGGTTCATTCGCCAGCAAGAGCAGAGATTTATAAAGCTAAAAATCTCTATATCCGAGGACCGCTCGCTAAGCGACAACACGAATTTGTCAGCCATCTGATTGAGTCCTTTCCTGATGACCTCACCTTAAACACGCTGTTGTTAGAAGGCACCCAATTGGACGTCGATCAACAAACGTACTTTGTTGCTTTAATACCAATGACAACCGCCAATAGCGATAGTGATTATGTGCTTTCTGCTCACGACATTACGCCTATAATTTTGGCGCATCGGTCGTATCAAAAACGTATTATTATCACTGCTGCAGCGGTGTTTGTTGGCGCATTATTACTGTTTTATATAATGACCAATAGTATTCGTAAAAGGTTAGTGCTGTTAGCTTCCCGACTCCCCCTATTAGCGCAGCGGGATTACAGTCAATTTGCCCAACAGAATCAGGTCGCTAAACACTATTTTCGTGATGAATTAGATACCCTAAATGATTCGGCACAAGAATTGGCAGACCGACTCGCACTTTTGGATCAAGAAGTCTTGACCAAAACCTCTGAGTTGGAACGCATGGCGATGTATGACCACCTCACTCAGCTTCCCAATCGTAATATGTTATTGCTCAGATTGAAGCAAGCCGTAGCAAAACTACAGCGTCGAAAGGGACTTGTGGTGCTATTACTGTTTGATTTAGATGACTTTAAAAAAGTAAACGACAGTCATGGTCACAGCGTAGGTGATGATCTGTTAAGTGAAGCGGCTGTGCGATTTCAAAGCGTGGTGCGCACTTCAGATTTAGCTTGCCGCTTAGGTGGTGATGAATTTGCCATTATGCTTGAGGACATCGACAGCATTGACGGAGCGATTAAAGTTGCCGATAAATTGTTGGAGCGTTTCCGTTCACCCATCAACGTTGGCCGCTTACGCTTTTATGTCTCTACCAGCATTGGTCTTGCATTTACCGAGTCATCTGAAACCGATGTGGCGGAGTTGATCCGCTGCTCGGACATTGCCATGTATCAAGCCAAGAGCCTAGGCGGCAACAGTTATCAGATTTTTGATGAAAGCATGTCGCAGCGAGCAATTGATAAAGTGGCATTGGAGGATGAAGCTAGAGGAGCGCTGGTAAATGACAACTTTAGCTTTGCTTTGCAACCACAAATCGAATTAGACACTGGCAAGTTGGTGGGGTTTGAAGCACTGTTACGTTGGGAACACCCCGAACGCGGGTTTGTCTCACCCGGCTACTTTATCCCTATTTTAGAAAGTACAGAGTTTATGCTGACGTTAGGGTACTGGTGTATTGAAAGTGCCTTTAAGTTACTCAAAAAATTCAATACCTATGGCTATCCTAATTTAAAAATTGCCATTAATTTGGCGGGTATCCAGTTTTTAGACCCAGATCTGATCCCTTACCTAGAAGAAAAAATCAAAGATACTAAGCTCAAACCTGAACTGCTAGAGCTTGAGTTAACCGAGCGCACATTGGTCTCAGATGTAGAAAAAACCACTGCTATCATGCAGCAATTAATAGACAAAGGATTTATCATATCCATTGATGACTTCGGTACCGGATATTCTTCTTTAAGCTACCTTAAACGAATGCCAGCGCACTATATTAAAATTGATCAGGCGTTCATTGATGGGATGGTCAATAACGATGCAGACAAACAAATCGTCAATTCCACGGTAGCCATGGTGCAGAATCTAAACATGCAGGTTATTGCTGAAGGGATAGAACAGCAAATACAGGTTGATATGTTAAAAGACATTGGCTGCGATATGGCACAAGGCTACTTTATTGCTCGGCCAATCCCTGAAGCCATCTTATTTGACGAGCTCGAAAAGTATTGCAGTGACGGTATCTGGCAATACCCTAAACCCGGTAATTAGTGGCATCATTTTCTGTGTAATTAAATCATTACACCAATATTAATGGCATTATTGGGCACTCATTAGCTTACAAACGTATTCTGAATACGCATTTTCTTTTATCATATAGGCAAATTCCCATTCAGAGGTCATCATGAGCCAGGCTTTTTATCACCACCTTTCAGCACAAATTGAGCAAGTAAAACAAGACGGACTATATAAATCAGAGCGGGTTATCACCTCTGCGCAAAAGGCCGATATAGACGTTCGTAACGGCGGCCATGTACTGAATTTCTGTGCGAATAACTATTTAGGCTTGGCAAATGACCCAAGACTTATCGACGCGGCCAAAGCTGGGCTAGATGAGCATGGATTCGGTATGGCGTCGGTGCGCTTTATTTGCGGTACACAAGATATTCATAAAGCCCTTGAAGAAAAAATTAGTCACTTTTTAGGAATGCAGGATACGATTTTATATCCGTCTTGCTTCGATGCGAACGGCGGTCTATTTGAAACCATCATGGGCCCAGAAGATGCGATTATTTCCGATGCCCTAAACCATGCCAGCATCATTGATGGCGTGCGCTTGTGTAAAGCAAAGCGTTATCGCTACGCAAACAATGACCTGGTTGAGTTAGAAAAACAATTACAACAAGCGGTAGCCGATGGTGCGAGATTTAAATTGATTGCCACTGACGGTGTGTTTTCCATGGATGGCGTGATAGCTAACCTAAAAGGTATTTGTGATTTGGCCGAGCAGTACGACGCCATGGTCATGGTAGACGATTGCCATGCCACTGGCTTTGTCGGTGAAAATGGTCGTGGAAGCCATGAATACAACGACGTCATGGGGCGAGTAGATATTATTACCGGAACCCTAGGTAAAGCCCTAGGTGGCGCTTCTGGAGGCTACACCTCTGGTAAAAAAGAAGTGATTGAGTGGTTACGTCAGCGTTCACGTCCGTATTTATTTTCTAACTCGGTGGCTCCGCCTATTGTCGCTGCGTCACTAAAAGTGTTTGAAATGCTTGAAAACGGCCACGATTTGCGCGCCCGACTTAATCGTAATTCTGTGCATTTTAGAACGCGAATGGAAGAAGCCGGTTTTACCTTATCAGGTAAGGATCATGCCATCATTCCGGTGATGTTAGGCGATGCGAAATTGGCCAGTGAAATGGCGGACAAAATGCTCGAAAAAGGTATTTATGTAGTGGGCTTCTCATTCCCAGTTGTGCCTAAAGGACAAGCTCGCATTCGAACCCAAATGTCAGCAGCGCATAGCCTTGAACAAGTTGATCAAGCCATAGACGCGTTTATTGAAGTTGGCAAAGAATTGAAGGTTATTTAATGAAATCCTTAGCAAAATTATATCCAGAAAAAGGCATTTGGCTAACCGATTCAGAAATGCCCGCTGTTGGCCACAATGATCTGTTAATTAAAATTAAGAAAACCGCTATTTGCGGCACTGACATGCATATTTATCAGTGGGACGACTGGTCTCAGCAAACCATTCCTGTGCCTATGGTTGTAGGCCACGAATACGTGGGAACCGTCGTTGATATGGGACAAGAAGTCCGCGGATTTAACAAAGGCGACCGCGTTTCAGGTGAAGGCCATCTCACTTGTGGCCATTGTCGCAATTGTCGGGCGGGTAGGCGGCACCTTTGTCGCAATACTGAAGGCGTCGGGGTAAATCGCCCCGGGGCATTTGCTGAGTACTTGGTGATCCCCGCTTTTAATGCATTTAAAATCCCAGATAATATTTCTGACGACCTTGCATCTATCTTCGACCCTTTCGGTAATGCAGTGCATACGGCCCTGTCATTTGACCTTGTGGGAGAAGACGTGTTGATCACTGGCGCTGGCCCAATCGGTATCATGGCCGCCGCCGTGGCAAAACATGCCGGTGCACGCTATGTGGTGATCACCGATATCAATGAATATCGATTAGAGTTAGCGACCAAGATGGGGGCTACCCGCGCAGTGAATGTGTCAAACCAAGATCTCGGTCAAGTGATGGACGAATTGGGGATGACGGAAGGTTTTGATGTCGGCATGGAAATGTCCGGTGTCCCAGCTGCATTTCGAGATATGCTAGCGAAAATGAATAATGGCGGAAAAATTGCCATGCTCGGAATTCCTCCAAAGGATGTTGCAATTGATTGGAATAAGGTCATTTTTAAAGGCCTAACCATCAAAGGCATCTATGGGCGTGAGATGTTTGAGACTTGGTATAAGATGGCAAGTCTGATCCAATCTGGATTAGACTTAACCCCTATTATCACGCATCAATTTAACATCGACGACTTTCAACAAGGGTTTGATAAAATGGGCTCTGGACAATCAGGTAAAGTCATATTGAACTGGTAGTTCGAAAGTAACCTGACAATAGATCACAATAAAGGAAAGGTATTTGGAACAGTTTGAACATATTTCAGTAGAGCAAACCCATGAACTATTGAAACAAAACAAGGCGCGGCTGGTGGATATTCGGGATGAGCAATCATTTGAGGCTGCCCACGTTGAGGGCGCGGTCCATTTAACCAACGGTACCTTACAACAATTTATGTCACAAACGGATTTTGAAACACCCGTTATTGTCTGTTGTTATCATGGCATTAGTAGTCAGCAAGCTGCCCAGTTCCTCATTCATCAAGGCTTTGATGAAGTGTATAGCATGGATGGCGGTTTTGAAGCTTGGCGAAGCGCACTGCCCTTTGTATCTTCGTCCTCTGATTAAGTAGTGACTAACCAGCTTGAGCTAATCGCGTTTAATCAGCAAAACGCCGCAACCGCACTGATTGTTTATTTACAAAGTCAGAACATTGCAGCGCAGCTGGTAAAACGCACCAAACAACAGGACTTTTTGGTGGTGCTTAACGACGCCACTGATAGAGATTCTGCGGTGGCGATAACGAAACACTTTGTTGCTCACCCATCAGACCCTAAATATCAACTGGCGGGAAGCTCGATCGTTGCGCCGCTTTTCGGTATTCAAGCTTTTAAACAAACGCCCTTTACGTGGTTTATTGTGCTGTTGTGTGCAGTGGTTTACGTCATGCAAAACGCAGGTCTGCAGGTGTGGGTGGAACAACAGTTTCGAATATTGCCGTTACATGTGATTGCTCATTATGGACAGTGGTGGCGTGTTATTTCACCTTCGCTGATCCATTTTTCTGAACTACATATCATTCTAAACTTGTTAGTGTGGTGGCAAATAGGGCGTCTAATTGAGTTTCGACTCGGCAGCGTTTCGCTGATCACAGTGTTTTTATTGACTTCAATTATCTCAAATATCGCCCAATTACAGGTTTCTGGAACTGGCTTTGGTGGCTTATCTGGCGTGGTTTATGGCGTGATTGGCTTTGCCTGGTTTTGCGGTCTATTGCGCCCCATGTTAGGGATCAAATTGCCGGGCCATTTTGTCGCATTTGCAATTGCTTGGCTGGTCCTAGGCTATACTGACGTATTGTGGATTAAACTTGCCAACACCGCACATACCGGCGGGTTAATTGCGGGGGGCTTAGCTGCGTTATGTCTTGTTTGGTTTGTAAAACCCAAACAACGTTAGCCGCCCTGAACCAGAAACTTGGTGATAATAATGTCTTTGATCATCGGATTGCCGGTTTCTCTTTGCATTAATTCACGGACCCGCTCTAGGCTTGTGCGCCGAAAATCTTCTCGACCAGTCAAGGATTTTACTTTGTCTTTAGGCTGGCGACCCAAAATCTCGATGATGGTTGCGCGCAGCAACGGCGAATGATGATCAATCGCCTCCAAATAGTCAGCATTCTCAATCATCAACTCAATCGTGACTCTTACGAACCCCAGAGACTTTGAACTCGATCCCAAAAAGTTAGTGACTATGTCAGGCTCAAGTCCATAGTAGGCAAACGAAGGCTGAGTTTGACTACGCGCACTTGGCACATGGAGGGCTAAGGTAACGAATATAATGAGTAGGGTTAAAATTGCTTTCATAGAACTCAAGACACCTTAAAAGTAATCATGTTTAAGTTTACCAAATCGCTACAATAAGCTTAACGCACTTTGGATTTTTTGATAACGCCTAAACATCCATTTAGTTACTGCGTTTATCTGTTTATATCATGGAACTGAGCGATAAGGTTTAGTTAATTCTAACTCGTTGACTAGCAATCGCTTTTGCAACGCCCTCGCACTTGGTATTATATCCACTGGTAAACAAGGACTTGTCGTAACTTTGACTCATTCAATCAAATTCCCAGTCACTATTCCGCCGCTATGGCAATCGCCAGATGATCTTGCCGTTGCTGATCCTTACCTGCGAAACTGGTTATTAGATACAGGCTCGTTAACTGAACGATTACAATCCCATTGTGCACAATTTGACCTGAAGGTAATAGGTCAACGGCCAATGCAGCCAGAGCTTGAGGAAATTAGTCAGTTAACCCAGCCTAATGATAGTCAAAAAGAGAATAAATGGCAGATTCGAGAAGTTATACTCTCTGGTAATGGCCAACCCTGGGTATTCGCTCGTTCAGTTCTACCCCAAACATTATGTGACATGGATTTGGCTGAATTAGGTAACCGCCCGCTGGGGCAAATTATATTTAATGATCAACGTTTTAGTCGTCGACCATTTCAGCTTTTACAAATACCTGCTCAGCATGTGTTTCAGCAGCAATTAGATATTCGCCAACAACAGTCACTGTGGGGCAGGCGATCAATGTTTGACTTCAATGGCATGCAACTTATGGTAGCTGAAGTATTCCTACCTCACTGTCCTGCCTATCGACAGCAAGAAAGGTAAATGAAGATTAAATCAAAACTTATCGCTTATTTTCAGTTAATGCGTGCAGACAAGCCTATCGGTATTTACTTACTGCTGTGGCCAACGCTCTGGGCCCTGCTTATTGCCTCACAAGGTACTCCGCCATTGCACATTCTGGCAGTGTTTGTGGCAGGGGTAGTGATCATGCGAAGCGCGGGTTGTGTGATCAATGATTATGCCGACCGCCACGTTGATGGCCAAGTTGAGCGTACGAAGAACAGACCGATAGTTTCTGGTCAAGTGTCAGAAAAAGAAGCATTATTCTTATTTATACTATTAATATCATTAGCTTTTATACTAGTGCTGGTGCTCAATTTAGAGACTATTATATTGTCTTTCGGAGCCTTGGTATTAGCGACCATCTATCCTTTTGCAAAGCGCTATACTCACCTACCGCAGGTAGTACTTGGCGCTGCGTTTAGCTGGTCTATTCCGATGGCATTTATGGCGATCAATGGCTCGCTTCATTGGCTAACTTGGGTATTGTATGCGGCAAATTTATGCTGGACCATCGCTTACGACACCCAATATGCCATGGTTGATCGTGATGATGATATAAAAATAGGGGTGAAATCAACGGCGATTTTATTCGGTGAGAAAGACAGATTGATCATTGGTATTTTGCAGGCTTTAACTGCAGGTCTGTTGCTGTTGGTGGCAATTGAGTTGCAAATGACTTGGCCTGTTTATCTGTCACTAGCTGGCTGCGTCGGACTCTTTGTTTATCAACAATTTCTGACCTTTGAACGGCATCGTCCAAGCTGTTTTAGTGCATTTCTTAATAACCACTATGCAGGGATGTTGTTTACCCTAGGCCTCGTTATTCACTATTTGCTCGTAAACCCGTAATTAAGAGTCTTTCGTAGTTAATTACCAGCAGGAGTCTGGGAGATCCCGGCTCTAAGAGCGCTACCGGGATGACATTGAAAAGGGAGCACTGCCGGGATGACAGAATATGACCGAGCACCGCCGGGATGACAGGTCACCGTCATCCCCGAGGGCTCGAGCATTGTCATCCCCGAGAAGCTCTTAGTCGGGGATCTCCCTAATAGTCCTTCGTAGTTGAATACAAGCAGGAGTCTGGAAGATCCCGGCCTTAAGAGCACTGCCGGGATGACAGAATATGACCGAGCGCTACCGGGATGACATTGAAAAGGGAGCGCTGCCGGGGTGACAAAATGTCAACGAGCGTCGCAGGGACGATGCTTTATGAAGGTGTGTTACCGTCTTGTTGTCGCTCTAATTCGCTAAGTCTTGCTTCAAGGGCTTCGAGCTTTTCGCGTGTACGAATTAAAACCTGACTTTGAATATCAAATTCCTCACGGCTGACAAAATCAAGCTTACTTAGCTGCGATTGTAAGACTTGTTTGACCTTAGTCTCAGCACCTTCGGCCATATTCTTAACACCTGGAGGTACGGCGTCGGATATTTGCTTGGCAATTTCTTCAAGTTTTTTAGGATCTAACATGGGCAGAGTCTCATTTTGTTTGATTTATTGATTGTAACCTAAAGCCATCATTGAAACAGCAAAGATCTAAGGCATGGATTGCTAGCAATTGTAACGGTTATTTCTTACAATTCCGGCCCACTTCACAAACTCATGACTAATGAAACTCAACGACGGCCAAAATCAAGCAGTAAACTATATTTCCGGACCTTGTCTGGTGCTGGCTGGCGCTGGAAGTGGTAAAACGCGAGTCATTACTAATAAAATCGCTTATTTAGTCCGTGAGTGCGGTATTCCTGCTCGACAGATAGCCGCAGTTACCTTTACCAACAAAGCAGCTCGTGAGATGAAAGAACGAGTAGGGCAGACGTTAGGCAAAAAAGAAGCGCGCGGTTTGAAAGTGAGCACCTTTCACACCATGGGCTTGTCGATTATTAAGTCTGAGTTTCGCAGTATTGGCATCAAAGCCGGCTTTTCACTTTTCGATGACAAAGACACCTTTTCGCTACTCAAAGATCTGACTGAAGAAACCTTAGATGGTGATAAAGAACAATTATTCTTATTGCAGTCTTGCATTTCTAATTGGAAAAATGACCTCATCCTGCCAGAACAATTGCAAAAGCAGGCCCTTTCCCCCGGCGAAGTTGAGTTTGCAAAGTTTTACTTAGATTATCAAACCCATTTGCGCGCATACAACGCCTTGGACTTTGACGATTTGATCTTAATGCCAACCTTGTTACTAAAGTCTAACGAAACGGTACGTACCAAGTGGCAAAATAAAATCAAATACTTATTGGTAGATGAGTATCAAGATACCAATACCAGCCAATATGAACTCGTTCGTCTTTTGGTGGGAGAGCGCGCACGATTCACCGTGGTAGGTGATGACGACCAGTCAATCTATTCGTGGCGGGGTGCAAGACCACAGAATTTGGTGCTACTGAAGGAAGATTTTCCAGCGCTCAAGTTGATTAAGTTAGAGCAGAATTACCGTTCTTCAGGTCGGATATTACATTGCGCCAATATACTCATCCAAAACAATCCACACGTGTTCGAGAAGAAGTTATTCTCTGAATTAGGTTATGGCGAAACGCTTAAAATTATTATTGCGAAAAATGAAGAGCATGAAGCGGAGCGTGTGGTAGCAGAATTGCTTGCGCACAAGTTCATGAAAAACACGCAGTATAAAGACTATGCAGTCTTGTATCGCGGAAATCATCAATCTCGCTTGTTCGAGAAACTGTTAATGAGTAACCGCATTCCGTATAAAATAAGTGGCGGAATGTCGTTCTTTGGGCGTGCTGAGGTAAAAGACATCATGGCGTATTTGCGCTTATTGGTGAATCAAGATGATGACAACGCCTTACTGCGCGTGATCAACACACCCACACGGGGCATTGGTCGGGTGACATTGGAAAAGTTGGGGAGCTTTGCTAATCAGCTTGGGTGCTCTATTTTTGAAGCGGCTTGTCACCCGCAACTTCACAGTGTGATCACAGGCAAAGCACAACAGCATATTAGTCATTTTACTCGGTGGATAGTCGAGCTATCGGATAACGCCACTCGTGGAGACGGAATTAGCGCAATTCGAGATATGATCAAGGCGATGCAGTACGAAGAGTGGCTTTATGAATCTAGTACCAGCCCCAAAGCGGCTGAAATGGCGATGGCCAATATCAGTACTTTATTTGGTTGGATCAGCGATATGCTGGAAGGTAACGAGCTTGACCCGCCAATGACGCTGCAAGAAGTCGTGAATCGTTTGATTTTAAGAGACATGATGGAGCGCAGTGAAGAAGAAGAGGGCGCCGATCAAGTGCAGCTTATGACATTGCATGCATCCAAAGGTCTGGAGTTTCCTTATGTGTTTATGGTCGGTATGGAAGAAGGCTTATTGCCCCATCAAAGCAGTATTGATGAAAACAATATCGAAGAGGAGCGCCGCCTAACCTACGTTGGCATTACCCGAGCACAGCAAGAGTTATTCTTTACTTTGTGTAAAGAGCGACGTCAGTATGGTGAAGTTATTCAGCCAGAGCCTAGCCGATTTCTTTATGAGTTGCCCCAAGATGATGTTGAGTGGGAGCATAAGAAAGTAAAAGACAGTGCCGAAGTGAGACAACAAAAGGGTAAAACGGGGATCGCCAATCTACGAAACATTCTGTCTTCGGGGAAGTGAGTCTCGGTTCATAATGGTTTTCATTGACATGGGCGGTTCTAAAAACAGACCTTGTCCATAGTGACATCCAGCATCAAACAGCGCCTGATATTGGTCTTTGTTTTCGATTCCCTCTGCGATTAATTTAAACGACAATTGATCACTGATGGCCAGCACCGATTGAATCAGGCTGTAGTTGCGTTTTGAGCGCGTGACCGATCTAACAAATCGATGATCTATCTTCACAAAATCAAAGGGATATGAGTACAAATAGCTCAGCGATGCCAACCCACTACCAAAATTATCTAAGACCAATATAACGCCAATTCGTTTGAGCTTTTTAATCGCTGGCAACATGAATTGAGCTCGTCTATTTAATTCATTTTCGTCTATTTCAAAAACCAAATTTGAAGGTTCGATATCAGCGGCTTTGACCCTATCAATAAGCTGATTGACAAACTTACTTTGCGATAGATGATTGATAGACAGATTAATCGCTATCTTTTGTTCTGATTGCGCACCACTCAATGACTTCCAATGGCTTAACACTTTAAGCGCCTGATCCAACATATAGTTGTCGACTTCTAACGTGAGTCCGCTGTTTTGCGCTATCTTCCAGAACTGTTCACGTTTAATTTTGCCCAACGTGGGATGAACCCAACGCACAAAAAACTCGTGGTAAAGGTAAGTGTCTTGATTGAAATCGAGCACTGACTGAACGTGACAGTCAAAGCTTTCAGCTTTTAGTGTGCGGCGTAATTCATTTTCCAGTTCAAGCTCTTCAAGTAACTTCTGACGCATGCTGGTATCAAATAATACATATCGACCTCGGCCAAGGGATTTAGCTTGATACATGGCAGCATCTGCATCGCGTATTAATTCATCTGCCGACTGGTAGCCAGCGTCGACATTGGCGATACCAATACTGGCGCCGGAGTACATTTCTTTGCCTTCTAACGTAAATGGCTGGGCAATGGAATAAATAATACGATTAGCGACTTCTTCAACATCAGTAAAGTCATCAAAGCTGTCCAACAAAATGACAAACTCATCACCACCTAAACGTGCAAGCAGATCATGGGCACGGATACATTTCGCGATGCGCGAGGCCACTTCGATTAGGAACATGTCTCCAGCGTGGTGACCTAAACTGTCGTTAATCTGCTTAAAGCGATCTAAATCGATAAACAGCACCGCAAAGTTATGCTCTGGGTAGCGATTTTTATTCGCCACGGCCAACTCTAAGCGGCTATTAAACATCACTCGGTTTGGCAGGTTTGTTAGCGCGTCATGATGAGCGTCATGGATCAATTTTAGCTCAATCTCTTTGCGCTCTTCTATTTGTTTCTTGAGGTAGACATTGGTTTTGTGCAACTCATCGGTGCGCTCTCGCACTTTCTTACTTAGTTGCAGGTTATATTTTTGAATAGCTTCTGCGGCTCGCTTCCTCTCAATTGCTACTGCAATGTGATGGGAAACAAACTTCATTAATTCCAGATCTCTAAAGCTGTATTTTGCGGTTTCACCGTAGGTTTGAACGGCTATCACTCCGGAAATCACTCCTTCGACAATCAAAGGCGAACCAATCCATGAGTTAGAATGCTTGATCATGTTCTCTGCGGTTTGCTTATCCAGTTCATTGTCATCAGCAAGCTCTTTGACGCGAGATGCATCAATCAGTTCAGCTCTACCTGAACGCAAAACGTATTCTGTCAGTCCGTGTCCCAATGGACGGGATTCAATCGTGCTATCAATTTCATCGCTGTAGTAGGGGAATTCGAGGTAATCTTGCTTGTCGTTGAGCATGGCGACGTAGCAGTTTGGTGCGCTCAATAATCGAGCCAAGATGTCATGCAAACTGGCATAGAAGTCGGACATTTCGCCTTCGATGGATGCTGCAATCTCGGAAATTTCAAACAGCGCCTGTTGTAATGACTCTACTTTCTGACGTTCTAGTATTTCGTCTTGAAGCTCATCGTTTATTTCACGTAACTGCTTGGTACGTTCACGAATTGTTTGTTCGGTTAACTCTCGGCTTTTAACTCTGTCGAGTGCATTGACAATATGTTGTGACACGAAAATCAATAGGTCGAGATCATCTTGTGCGTAGCGGACGTCTTTATCGTAGCTTTGGACCACCATTGCGCCAATTACTCGATTGCCACGTTTTAGAGGGACACCGATTAAATCAATGGGTATTTTGCCGAACGATTTAAAACCGAGTTTTTTGCCTTGTTCTAAGAAGGTTTCTTCAGTAAGAACCAGTGGATTGCCACTGCGAAGAATATAGCCGGTTATCCCACCCATCAAATCGCTGGCGGGGAGCTCTTTTAAAACGCCTTCGTCGAATTCGTCTACAAAATAGGGGAATTTGACAATCTTTTCATCGTTTTCATAAAGCGCAACGAAAAAGTTTTGTGCATTCATGAATTCACCCACGATTTCATGAATGGCATTGTATAGCCTAGACAACTCGCTGATCGAACCAGCCAGTTCAGATATGTCAAAAAGCGCTCGTTGAATTTGTTCAGAGCGCTTGTATTTTTCGGTCAACTGTTGAAGTTGAGGAACTAGCTCTCTGAGTTCCTCTTCTGTCAACGTTCCCGCGCTAATCTTGTTAGTCAAATAAGTGGCCTATGGCTAATTATTGTAACCTTCATAGTATAGCTGGCCATCTAAATATCTTTCGTCATATGCTCTATTGCGGCTTTAATGTCATCTTCAGAACAATCCATACAACCGCCCATTGGAGGCATTGCGTTAATGCCTTTGATTGCATTTTGCCAAACCGTATCAAATCCTTGCTCGAGTCTTGGAGCCCACTCAGCGGCAACGTTGATCTTAGGTGCGCTTAAGGCGCCTGTGCCATGACAGGCGAAACAAGCACTTTGGTATATGTCAGCACCTGATCGAGGGCCTGCTGATGCGCTTTCCGCCTGAGCTCCAGCAATATGAACTGAGCCAACTGGCTTGATCCGTTCAATTAATTCGTCATCTGACGTGTTTTGCGCGTACGCGGCAAACATCAACATACTTCCAACTACAACGCTTAACAACGCTTTTACTTTCACAATTCTCTCCAACTGCTCTTTGTTTTACTTAGTATTTTTGCAAGGATATCAAATTATAACGAGTTATTGATACTGAACAACTAAATACTGCATATTAAATACGCTAGCTAAGATAAGCACTATAAAACGTACGACCAACTTCAGTCCACAAAATAAATCTAAGTGATCCTCTTGCAACCTTAACTAATACACCTATATTGAGCAAATGATCAGCGAATAAGCGTATTTTTTGCATTGTAAAAGAAGCAAATTGGCAGCGGCTAACGGTTAGTTTGACTAGACTGCCAGTGTTATTAATCAAAATACGTTGCGATTGTGATTTTGTAGTTTGTCCATTTTGGAGTCACCAATGTTAAGAATATTGTTATTTCTTGGAACTAATATCGCCATTATTGCGTTACTGAGTATTACCTTCAGTTTATTAGGTATTGGCGGCTTGTTGGCCGAAAACGGTGTTGATTTAGATCTTCAAGCCTTGCTTGTGTATTCGTTGGTTATTGGATTTAGTGGCGCCTTTATCTCGCTGTTTCTATCCAAGTTCATGGCCAAGCGGTCAATGAAGGTACATGTTATCAAACAACCCACTGATGCGACGCAGCAATGGCTGGTCGACACGGTAAAGCGCCAAGCCGAGATGGCTGGAATAGGTATGCCAGAAGTTGGCCTATTTAATAGTCCTTCGCCCAATGCGTTTGCAACTGGCTGGAATCGAAACAATGCCCTAGTAGCCGTGAGTACAGGCTTGCTCCACAATATGCGCAAGAATGAAGTTGAAGCGGTACTTGCCCATGAAGTGAGCCACGTTGCAAATGGCGACATGGTCACCATGACCTTGATCCAAGGTGTGGTGAACACATTTGTGATTTTCTTATCCCGAGTCATTGGCCATGTGGTCGACCGTGTTGTGTTTAAAGTGGAGCGTGGACACGGCCCGGCATTTTGGATTGTCTCTATCATTGCTGAAATTATCTTAGGATTCTTAGCGATGATGTTAGTCATGTGGTTTTCTCGGTATCGCGAATTCAGAGCTGATGAAGGCGGAGCGCGTTTGGCTGGATCTGCCAATATGATATCGGCATTGGCCAAACTGAAAAGTTTTCAAGGCACACCAGACATGCCTGATGAAATGGCGGCTTTTGCTATTAACGCAGGTAAAATACAAAAGCTGTTCTCTAGCCATCCACCTTTAGAAAAGAGAATCGAAAACTTACAAAACCGAGCGTTTGACTAAACTACGGTAAATATCTTTAAGCCAAGAACAGTAGATTTTACCCGATCACTTTCATAGCCAAGGTCGGACTGATAATCAGCCAAACGAGTTTAGCGAAATTAAAATGCAAAACTCGTTTGCACTTTTTCTCGCAGTTTTCGTCTTGTTCCTTTATTTCTGGCTAGCTGACGTAAATTGTCGAGTCTCGAAAGTAATTGATTAAAACTCTCATCGCTTTGAGCCTGTTCAAAAGATTGTCGATGCAATTGCTCTTGATGGTTTTGGCGCATAGCTTCAGACACAATGGTTTGCTGCAGCATGAGTAAATCGTTAGTCATAACATTCCCCTTACACTGTTTGTATATACAGTATAGTGGCGAATGAAAAATATACAAGTTTATTTGTATGTTTATACAGTGGTTGTGTGTAGTTAACTACGGAGTACGAACCCCTGTCATCCCGGCAGTGCTCATTCAATTCACGTCATCCCGGCAGTGCTTTTGGGCCGGGATCTCCTAGACGCCAGTGTATAGTTAGCTACGAAGGACTATTACGGAGATCCCCGATCAAGAGACCTCGGGGATGACGAAGTGTGCTGTCATCCCGGCAGTGCTTTTGGGCCGGGATCTTCTACACGCCTGTGTATAGTTAGCTACGGAGTACGAACCCCTGTCATCCCGGCAGAGCCCTTGGGCCGGGATCTTCTAGACGCCAGTTTGTAGTTAACTACGGAGTACGATTGAGGAGATCCCCGATAAAGAGACCTCGGGGATGACGAAGTGTGCTGTCATCCCGGCAGTGCCCATTCAATTCACGTCATCCCGGCAGAGCTCTTGGGCCGGGATCTTCTAGACGCCAGTGTATAGTTAGCTACGGAGTATGATTGAAGAGATCCCCGATAAAGAGACCTCGGGGATGACGAAGTGTGCTGTCATCCCGGCAGAGCCCTTGGGCCGGGATCTTCTAGACGCCAGTGTATAGTTAGCTACGGAGGATTGTTACCGAGATCCCCGATCAAGAGACCTCGGGGATGACAGGGTTCGAGACCTCGGGGATGACTAGGTTACCCGTTAACGCTTAACCATAAATAGTCCAGCGATGGCCGCTAATAGCATTGGCCACAATGTAATCATTGCATTATACGCTATCGCAGCTGCGAGCACCTTTTCGGGTTGCCATCCCAGTGGCAGTAGGGCAAGAGCAAATACGGCTTGGATTGTACCGATAAACCCTGGGGCGGTTGGCAACATTAACCCCAATGCAGAACAAAACAGAACCAATACCGCGACCGGCCAACTAACGTCCAACCCCAAAGAAATGAGTACATAATAAATAGACGCCGTCATTAACATCCACATCAGAAGGCTTTGTATGACAATCGCCACAATTCGTGCTCTCAATTGCGTTAATAAGCTAAAAAACTCTGTCATTGCTTGGCTGAGTTTCACGCGCCATTTCGTAACATCAGTGTCTAAATGACGATCATCTAAATAGTGTAAAATTGGGCGATGGAAACGCAACAATATCCATAACACACAGACCGCAGCCACAAGTATAAACCCGACCATTAACAGCGCCTGTTGCATGTCCAATGTAAGCAAAAGGCTGCCTAAAGCGGCCATAAGCATGAGCAATGCGATAGATGCCAGATCAAACAGCTTTTCAATACCAATACCTGAGAGTGACGAAGCCAGTGGGATCTTGTGGCGTTTTTTGAGCACTATTGAGCGAATCGTTTCACCCATTTGCATCGGCACAAAAATTGAGCCGACATAACCTAGTAACACTAATGAGAATAGTTGCGAAAAAGGGACTTTGGTTGGGCTAACTAGCAACTCGGCCCACCGATAGGCTTTGACCACAAAAAACAACAGGTACAAAACCAAAGCAATAGCAAAAGTGAGTAACTTCGTTTGTTCCGTTAAAACGGCAATGACATCGGCTAAGGCCACATTGCGAAAAGACCAAGTCAGTAATAGTCCCCCAATTAGGAGCCCGACTATAACTAAAATGATCGCTTTGCCGCGCTTATTCAATGTTGTGTCTTTATGATATAGGTATCTGAGGTATCAGTTGATTCAAACTGAAGTAAGCTGTTGTTTTTAAGTCTCATTAATATTTCATTGCTTCGCTCTTTTGGGCCACCAAAGAATTCTTCAAAAACGATAATTCTACCGTGATTTTTTAAGGTTTTACGCACAATCACGGAAAGGGGCATGCCACTAAAATCTCGACCTCTCGTGTTAACTTGTATTTTTTCGAGCCTGGCTGACAACAGTCCAAGCGCAATCACATTGCGGTCAAACAACGAAATATTGACCACTTGAGCAGCAGCCAAATAGCGTAATGCCTCTGTCATACTGGCATCACCGGCAATGATCACTAAATCTTCAGGACGGCTATTTTCAATGATCCATTTGCCTTTTGCTTGATGAAAATCATGTTTAGCATCATGCACCATCGCCATGCCGCCTAGGCTATTTTGAATAAGCAGTAAAATCACACAGCTGACGATTATCGTTTTATGATCCTGAATGAGTGGCTCAATCACCACTAGAGCAACCATCAACATGATTGCTGGAAATACCATTATCCAAGCTTCAATGCCGCCCGGATTTAAGCGGCCGATAATAGCCCCATTGATCACTAGCCAGCCCAGTATCACCCAGCCCGAGCGCGTCATACGAAGCTGTTTGAGTAACCGACATCCGCGCCACACTAGCCAACACACAATGCTTATCAGGGCTAGTTGCAAAACCATAAGGGGATACACTAACCAGCCAAGGTGGCGGGCCATAAAGATCTCTTCTTGTAACACATTCTGAGGAAAGACTTTCTGCACGACATCGGTAATAAACGGCAGTGAAAAAATCCAGTTGGCAGAGGTAAAGTCATGACCAATGGCAAAGATTGCGCGGATCACTGAGACAATAACGGTTTTTATCGACAGCGAGGGCACCATAAATTCTTCGGAACGCTGTGACAAAAACGCGGCAAATTCAGTTGGGCTGAATGTATTAGGCCAATACAACCAATAACCGACCAAATAGCCTATCACCACCACTAAGGTTGCACTAACGCCGTACACCAATAACGATTTCCAAGCGGTTTTCGTCAACAATAAAAAGGGAAAAGCAAATAGCAGTGGGATCACCGCAGGTTGGTAGAATAGTATGGTCAAGCCAGACAATATTCCCACTGCGCAAGCAAGGGCGGTTTTTTCAATGGACGCGTTATGCAACAAATGAAACACCAATAAGCACAACATAATAGCGGGGATATACACTTCCGCCTCAACCGCATAGCGCCAAAAACCATAACTAAACCCAAGTAGGCAAACGGTGATTAGCGCAGTAGTGGGCCTAAGCTTAAGATTGATAATGATGATACGAAACAGCAAATACAGACTGAGTGATGCGCAAACAGCGGAAAATAATCGCATGCTCGTCAGGGCAGAGATGTCGACATTGAATGGCTGCATCACGGTGTTAGTTAGTAAATAAAGACCTCGCATCAACATGTGGTAAAGCATCAAACGCGGATCAGAGACGTGAGAATAGGCAAAGTTTTCCGCCCGATAGGCAAAGGCGAACACATCATCAGTCTCACTCAGATTACCTGCAGCGGTTAATAGGTAAAACACGCTGACTAACAGTAAAAACAACCACACAGCACCGTTTTTAAACGCACTAAAATCATCGAACCAGTGTTTTAACATTGGCTTTAAAGCAAACTCCGACTGATTCATGAGGCGTCCATTGATGTAGGATTCGATTTCGCAAACTCGGTTGTGAATTGCGCTAAACCGCTTAATGAATAGTCTTTTTGTAAACAGTCAAACACAGCATGCATAAACTCAATTTTGTCTTTGCTGGAGCGTTTCATGCCCGGTAAATACTCTAAATCAAACCCATCATCAGCACCGATAAAGTCAGTGGCATGCAGCAAAAACGATGGCGTCACCGAAAATAGCTTGTAGCCAAGCAACACCATTTTAAAGTAGCTTAATGCGACCCAAGGTGAGCGGTCGGCCACGAAGTTTAAATAGGTGCCATGACAAGGAAAACGCAATAGCGCAGAGGTTGTTACTGGGATTTCTAACAAGGGCGGTGTGGTAGCCGTTAAATAATGAGGCGACAATTTAAGCCAAGCATTGGGTAAGGTGCCAAATTTATCTTTAGCAATTTGCTTGTCGCCATCCGATTGCTGAGTTCTTGATTGTTGGTATCTTCTGGCCAGCGCGCCTAAGCTACTTGGAAAGGTTGACGCATCATATTGATACTCCAGTTGCTGCAGGCTATTTAACAAGGCATCAGAGATGCCAAATGCTGGACCACGAAATCCTACTGGTGTTTGTCCTGTAGCCTCGCTGATAGCGTGATGGGCTTGCTCAAGCTCATGCGCTATTTGTGCTTCATTATTTTGATGAAAGTCTTCTTTGTGGTGGTACGAATGATTGGCTATTTCATGACCCGCTTTAACCAGTTCATTCAACAGTGCTCTGGTGTTCGCATTTTCGGTATCTTTGCCTACCACAAAGAAGGTGATTTGCAGTTGCCGTTGTTCAAGAAATTGCATAACCCGTGGTAGCGCGATATCTAAAAAAGAACGGTAATTACGCCAGTCTGGCACACCAAAGCTGCGTTGGTAGCACCATAAATTATCTAAATCCAAAGAGACAGTACCAGTACGCATGTTAAGCCGGCCCTGACTCGTTTATCGATTGCAAAAATGTCTGTGCACCTTCATTGGCCAGCTTAACGGTTTCTTGAACACTCAATGAGGCGTTTTTGATCTGTGCCGAATTGAGTATGTGCAGCCCATTAATCGAGGTATGTATTGCAGGAAGGTTTTGAGAATAATGTAGAGTTGACAACGCCACGACTTGTCGACTACGAGATACTTTAACGGCTAATACATCGTCACGAGTGAGAAACGGATACATGCTTAAAAAGGCACTGACAAACTGTTCTTCAATTTGTTTATCCGTCATATCAAAAAGCGGGTCATCTGCTGGCACGTACTTCGGCAAATACACTAAATGAGGATGTTCGGCATCGGCAAATTCCACCAGTGAACTCATCTCAATCACCGCGGTAAAAGGCACTTTATCATCGGTAATGTAGGTTAAATACGCGCCACCGACGGACTTTTTCAACATGATTGATGGGCAAATAATGCCTTGGTAAACCAAACTATTGTGCTGTGCTTTTTCTGCTTCGGTAAGCTGTGGGCATATTGTCGCAACGTGTTGGCTTGGACAGGTCATGATCACCTGATCAAAATCATATTCGTGGCTGTGGGTTTTGACTTTCAACCCATTCGTTTGATTTTGAGTTACTGATAAGACTGCGGCTGAGGTAATGATCTGCGCGCCATTTGCGCTGAGCTTTTCAACCAGCTTATTGATAATGCGCTCATACCCACCGGGTACATAGCCAAACATTTCGGTTTTTAAGCCGCCTCTTCTGGCGGCATAAAAGCGGCGGATAACGGCCCAAATAAAGGCAGCTGACACCTTTTTATAGTTGTTGCCTAATTTTGCCCGCAACAGAGGACGCCACACATTTTGGTAGGCTTTTGAGCCCGATAACTTGGTTAGCCATTGTTTCGCAGTGAGTTTTTCAAGCTCACTACCTTGTTCAAGCCTAGAAGCATAAATAATGGTTAAACCTAAGCGTACTTTATCAATCAACCCTAAGACGGGCAGCTTTAAATAGTCGAATGCATTATTTAGCGGATACATCCCTTTGCCCGTATAGAAGTGGGTTTTGGTGACTTTCCAATTAATTTCGTGTTCGAGATCTAACTCTGCTAATAATGCACGAAGGTCAGCGTCTGACAGCATAGTCACGTGATAATATTTATCCCAATGCAAATCACCAATCTTAATGCTCTCGGTTAAGCCCCCTAAATTAGCCGCGCCTTCGAGTATCGAGACTTTGACGTTTTGCTTGCTCAGTTGATAGGCAAGGGTCAAACCCAGCATGCCGCCGCCCACTACGGTAATGTGCGGTTGCTGCTCAGCAATGGGGTTATTCAACTCGTTGTTCATCTTTATCAACTAAATCCTTTGTGGTTGATTTTCCAAACAGTCTCATTCGCGCAATTCTTGCCACCAATCGCAAATGATCCAGCATGGTTTTGATCACGTTAATTTTGGAGGCACCGAGTAAGCGTACCTCCAGCATGGCCGGGAACTCCACAATCTTAAACCCTGCCAAATCAATTTTTGCCAGTATCTCAGTGACACCACAAAAGCCTTTATTAGTGACCTGCAGACCTTTAATCGTATGTCGGCGATAAAGTCGGAAGCAGCTGGTATAACTGGTCAGCTTATTGTGCAGTACTAAGCTGTGCAGAAATGCAGCCCCTTTAGACATCGATTGCCGCCAGTAAGCCACATTTTGCATCGACCCTTGATTGTGCATCGGCGAGGCGGAAACAACATCAACGTCATCCGTTAGCAACGAATACATATCGATGAGTTGCTCTGGTGAGAAGGTACAATCCGCGTCAATTACCGCAAGCAGTTCAGTATCGACTTTGGCAAATCCCGTGAGAATCGCAGCTGCAATACCCTGGTTGCGTTGGTGTTGTAAAATACGCGTTTGCTTGTTTTCCCCGAACAAAGATTGCAAACATTGCATGGTGTTGTCAGTGCTGCCGTCATCGATAAAGATATAGTGTAAGTTGAACAGCCCTTGTGAAGATTGTTCAAATCGCTGCAATGTGTTCTTCAAATAAGCAAGTGTTTGCTCTTCGTTGTAACACGGGATCACGACAGTGAGATCGGCTTGTTTGGAAAGCACCGGTGAACGGCTAGCGTCGATATTTTGTTGTTCAGTTGCAGAAACATTAGCAGGTTCGGGCAAGTCTAAATGTTGTTGGATAGAGGTGAAGCTGTATTCTTGCAAGTAATGCTGAATCTTATCTTGCATGGTTGCAAGGTTGCGGTAATGTCTAATTTTTTGCAGCATACTGGCGGCTGAGATAACCGGTTGATTCGGGTCAAGCTCCCAAATATGGAAATAAGAGACTAAGGGTTCTTGATGCGAACTCACCCATTTTTGGATCCATTTATGAAATGGCCAAAGTGGAAATTGTCGCCAGTAATTCCCGCCTGCAATGGGCATTGACCATTTCCAGATAGAGCCAGAAGAGACAGGAACCTCATAAATGCTCGAGTTTGCTAATGCATGTTTATGGATAACGCCATACTCGGGTTGACTGGCAAATTGGAAACCATGTCGGCACAAGCTTGAATCGTATTCGAAACCCATGTCGGCTAATTCTTGTAACAGCCATAATTGCGATGGTTTTAGCCAACCTCGAGCAATCCGAAACCCTTGCACCTGTTTTCCAAGTGCGCGCTCGACAGCTTCTTTTGAGCGTTTTATGTCTTTAACGAATTCCGCTTTAGGGATACTTTCAAGATTATGATGAAAATAGCCCTGACAGGCAATTTCATGGCCTTTGCTGGCGATAATTTTAATTATTTCGGGGTGATAGTCGGCAATCCAGCCGCACACAAAAAACGTCGCTGTGCTGTTGGTTCTTTCTAATAGCGCCAAAGCGACATCGACATTTCGTTTCAGTCTTGATTCGAAACGCCCCCAATAATCATTCGGGATCAAGTGTTGGAAGGACCCTACTTGATAATAGTCTTCAATGACAATGGTAAGAATGTGCTTAGCTTGTACCAAATTTGTAGGCTCGTCCAATGATTAAAAACCGCAGTATTGTCTTCGTTTTAAGACAATACTGACGCCACAATGCAACTTGTTATTTACTCAGACTAAATCGGATCGCAACTAAACTCAAATACTAAGGGGATTAAATTGAGCACAGCTCTATCGGCTCGAGAATTATTCTTCTCCAAGACCAGCAAAAGTAGATGTTCTAACAACCCGGTAGTGCCCTCCATTTATTGTCATCCCGGTAGTGCCCTCCATTTATTGTCATCCCGGTAATGCTCTCCATTTATTGTCATCCCGGTGGTGCTCTTGGGCCGGGATCTTCCAAACGCCTGTTTGTAGTTAACCACGGAGTTCTTTTAAGGAGGTCCCCGACCAAAAGACCTCGGGGATGACGAAGTGTGGTCATCCCGGTAGTGCCATCCATTTATTGTCATCCCGGTAGTGCTCTTGGGCCGGGATCTTCCAGACGCCTGTTTGTAGTTAACCACGGAGTACTTTTAAGGAGGTCCCCGACCAAGAGACCTCGGGGATGACGGTGTGTGTGCAGACGGGGATGACGAAGTGTGGTCATCCCGGTAGTGCCCTCCATTTATTGTCATCCCGGTAATGCTCTTGGGCCGGGATCTTCCAAACGCCTGTTTGTAGTTAACCACGGAGTACTTTTAAGGAGGTCCCCGACCAAGAGACCTCGGGGATGACGGTGTGTGTGCAGTCGGGGATGACGGTGTGTGATCATCCCGGTAGTGCCATCCATTTATTGTCATCCCGGTGGTGCTCTTGGGCCGGGATCTCCCAAACACCTGTTTGTAGTTAACCACGGAGTACTTTTAAGGAGGTCCCCGACCAAGAGACCTCGGGGATGACAGAGTGTGGTCAGTCGGGGATGACGGTGTGTGCCTTCGAGGATGACAAGAGCGCTCTTTGTTGCGCCCTGTTTACACTGTCAATCACAGATAATTTCGAGGTTTTACTGACATTAAAAAATGGATTATGGTAAAAACGAAGCACATCTAGATAGATACAAAAACAACAACTAAAAGGTCGTCAATGGACATCAATCTTTGTGGAAAACGAGCACTTGTATGTGGCAGCAGCCAAGGTATCGGTCGAGCCTGTGCAATCGAGTTGGCACAACTCGGCGCCAGCATCACTTTATTCTCACGCAATCAGGCATCTCTTGAAGCCGTCAAAGCGGAATTAGATACCAGCGCAGGCCAAGTCCATCAGGTGTTAACTGCGGATTTCTCCATGCCTGAACAAGTCAAAACAGCGATTAACAGCCACGTAGCTGAAACCGGTGGATTTGATATTTTGATCAACAACACTGGCGGTCCAGCACCTGGTCCGGCGCACACTGCCGACAGTCAGGCCTTTATCGATGCGTTTAACCTGCATTTGGTTTCCAACCACCATTTGGTGCAAGCCTTAATACCAGCGATGAAAGACAAGCAATACGGTCGCATCATCAATGTGATTTCTACCTCTGTAAAACAGCCGCTACCAGGCTTGGGTGTGTCGAACACCATCCGCGGCGCCGTGGCCAGTTGGGCAAAAACCTTGGCCAACGAACTAGGTCCATTTGGGATCACGGTCAACAACGTGCTGCCGGGTGCTACGGCAACCGCGCGCCTTGATGCCATTATCGCCAATAAAGCTAACAAGCAGGGCATATCAATCGAACAAGCCGCCGAAAACGAAAAAGCTCAAATCCCTATGCGTCGTTTTGCTCAGCCAGAAGAGTTTGCTGCCGCTGCTGCATTTTTAGCCTCTCCGGCTGCAGGTTATATCACTGGCATCAACCTACCGGTCGATGGCGGCAGAACGGGTTGCTTGTAACTTATGACGCTGGATGTGCTCGCGAACTTCATTGATGGTCAGTATTGCCCACCGGTAAACGGCCACTACATCGATAATATTGAGCCTGCTACCGGGCAGGTATACGGCCAAGTGCCCAACAGTGACGATGCCGATGTAGAAAAGGCCATCAGTGCGGCGCAGCGCGCGTTGCCAGCGTGGCAAACCATGCCGCTTGAGCAGCGAGCCGATATCTTATACGCCATTGCCAAGGGAATTGAAGCGCGATTGGCTGAATTGGCCCTCGCTGAAGCGACCGACAATGGCAAACCCGTGACGTTGGCTACCAATGTGGATATTCCGCGCGCAGCCAGTAACTTCAAATTCTTCGCTCACGCTTGTACTCAATTTGCCAGTGAATCCCACAACATGGCAAGCACAGCAGTGAACTACACTTTGCGTCAACCATTAGGGATTGTCGCCTGCATCTCACCGTGGAACTTACCGCTGTATTTATTTACCTGGAAAATCGCACCGGCGCTCGCGGCAGGTAATTGCGTGATAGCCAAACCCTCTGAAGTTACGCCCAAAACCGCGGCTATGTTAGGCGAGATCTGCCACGTGGCAGGGTTACCGGCTGGGGTATTAAATATACTGCACGGCAGCGGCACAAGTGCCGGTAGTGCCATTTGTAATCACCCAGAGGTCAAAGCGGTATCTTTTACGGGCGGCACAGCAACGGGCGCTGCAATTGCCTCACAATTGGCTCCTAAGTTTAAAAAGTTATCTTTGGAATTAGGTGGCAAAAACCCTGCACTTATCTTTGCCGATTGTGACTTTGAGCAAACCGTGGAAGAGGTGTTTCGAGCCAGTTTTGCCAATCAAGGACAAATTTGCCTGTGCGCATCGCGCTTGTACATCGAACGTTCTATTTACGAGAAATTTAAACAGGCTTTGATTGCCAAGGCCAAAGCGTTGCAACCGGCAGATCCGCTTTTAGCAGATACCCAAATGGGTGCACTGGTATCCAAACCTCACATGGAAAAGGTGATGCACTTCATCGACCTTGCTCGGGAAGAGGGCGGCAATGTGTTAGTTGGTGGCGAACAGGTTCAATTAGCTGGGCGATGTGAAAACGGTTATTTCTTGCAGCCAACGATCATTGAAGGCTTGGCCAATTCCGCCACCTGCAATCAACAAGAAATATTTGGCCCGGTGATCACCTTGCAACCCTTTGATTCAGATGAAGAGGGATTGGCATTAGCCAATGACAGTCAATACGGCTTGGCATCCACTATTTGGACCACAAACTTAAGCCGCGCTCATCGTTTATCGGAAAGACTCAATACCGGGATTGTGTGGATCAACTGTTGGTTATTACGTGATCTGCGTACGCCCTTTGGCGGTATGAATCATTCAGGGGTAGGGCGTGAAGGCGGGGAAGAGGCAATGCGCTTTTTTACCGAGCCGAAAAACGTCTGTGTAAAATATTAATTAATGTCACTTATTTGAGAAAAACGATTTAAAAAACCATGAGTGTAATTTGCTATAAATTCAAATCATCAGGTGCGATATTTGCTGGTCCCTTGGGCTGCAAATGGGTACTGATCTAATCTCTCTTATCCTGTGTTCCCTGCTATTCTAGAAGGGGGCCACACTCGCCTGTCGGGCTGATAATATACTCAGTCCTAAGGTCGCCATACGGATCCATTGCAACCTGTAAAGTTTGAACTAGTGTTGCAAACTAATACAATCATCCAATTGATGTTAGGAACAACAAATGAGCCAACAAGACACCACCTTCAACGCCGACAATGCCCCTAAGCCTGTGGGCCTGTATCCTCATGCCCGCCAAGTAGGCAACTTATTGTTTTTATCCGGCGTTGGTCCGCGTAAAGCCGGCACTAAAAAGATCCCCGGCGTGGAGCTAGACGAGGATGGCAAGATCATCAGCTATGACATTGAAGCTCAGTGCCACTCGGTATTTCAAAATGTGCGCGCAATTTTAGAAGCATCCAATGCCAGTTGGATGGACTTGATCGATGTTACCGTGTTCCTAACCAACATGGATGATGATTTCGCCACTTATAATCGTGTTTACGCCGAATACTTTGCCGACAATCAGCCTTGCCGGACCACGGTGGAAATCAATAAACTTCCTACCCCCATTGCGATTGAACTTAAGTGCATTGCCGCACTTTCGTCAAACAGCTAACGGAGTCAGTCATGTCAGCATTTGCCCAACCTTTTAATCTGCAAAAATGGATTGATGAAAACCGAGAGTACTTAAAGCCTCCGGTGTGTAATAAGCAGATCTTTGAACAAGATGATTACATCGTAATGGTGGTAGGCGGCCCCAATAACCGTACCGATTATCACTACAATGAAACCCCCGAGTTGTTTTACCAATTAGAAGGGGAAATGGTACTCAAAGTCATCGATGATGGTGAATTCAAAGACATCCCAATCAAAGCCGGTGAGATCTTTATGTTACCGGGCAAAGTGTTGCACTCACCGCAACGCATGCCCGATAGCATTGGTATGGTGGTAGAGCAAAAGCGCCTCAAAGGCCAAAAAGATGCCTTGCTTTGGTTCTGTCCTGCCTGTCAAAACCCCTTGTACAAAGAGCAGTTTACGCTGGATAACATTGAAACTGACTTACCTGTGGTGTTTAAAAACTTCTACGACAATCCTGACAATTGTACCTGCGCTAAGTGCGGTACTGTGACCAGCAAAGGGTAGTAAGCATGTTAAAAATCGATATTCATACGCATATATTGCCAAAAACCTGGCCTAATCTGCGCGAAAAATACGGCTACGGTGGCTTCATTTCCTTAGAGCATACCGGTTGTGGTTGTGCACGCATGATGATGGACGACAAATTCTTCCGCGAAATTGAAGAAAATTGCTGGGATCCCAAGGCGCGTCTGCATGACTGCAAACAACATCAGGTTGATGTGCAGGTGTTATCCACAGTGCCAGTGATGTTCAGTTATTGGGCTAAACCTGCCGATGCACTCGACCTATCGAAGTTTCTCAACGATCACATTGCCGGTATCGTGAATGATTATCCCAAACGCTTTGTAGGTTTGGGCACTATCCCCATGCAAGACACCGACATGGCAATAAAAGAGCTAGAGCGCTGCGTTAAAGACATAGGCTTGGCGGGCGTACAAATTGGCTCGCACATCAATGACATGAATCTGGATGATGACAAACTGTTTCCTATTTTTGAAGCAGCCCAAGACCTAGGGGCATCGGTGTTCGTTCATCCGTGGGACATGATGGCCAAAGAAAAAATGCCTAAGTACTGGTTACCTTGGCTAGTGGGCATGCCCGCCGAATCAAGCTTGGCTATTTGTTCAATGATCTTTGGTGGGGTATTACATCGTCTGCCGAATTTGAAAGTGGCCTTTGCTCACGGCGGCGGTTCGTTTCCTGCCACCATAGGGCGTATCGAACATGGCTTTAACGTGCGCCCCGATTTGTGCGCGGTGGATTGTGACATTAACCCGCGGGAATTTTTGTCGAAAATTTATCTGGATTCTTTGGTCCATGACAAGCTGGCACTGAACTACCTAATTGATCTAATGGGCGCTGATCGTATTGCCCTTGGCACTGACTATCCGTTTCCTTTGGGTGAGTTGGAGCCAGGTAAGTTGATTGAGTCCTCGGGCTTCTCCGGTGATATTAAAAATCAATTGTTGCATGGTACGGCGCTGGACTGGTTAGGCCTGAAAAAGGAACAATTCCTGTAATGGTTACCGTTGAACTCGCCAATGGTCGTTATCAGGTGAATGTTGCTTTTGCCCATTCCATTGCCATTGAAATGGCCTTTAACGCGCCACAGCCCAACCATTTTGGTGCCGATATCGCCACCGCCACGCCCATGCAAGCGGGTGGCTTTATTGGTGATACCCAACAAGGCGGCAGTTGCAATGTGAATCAGCTCAGTCTGAACCCCCATTGCAACGGCACCCACACTGAAACCTTGGCGCACATTTGCGATAAAGACAGTGTGTTATCGCTTACTATCGCTGATATCGACATTCCGCCTTTACTTCCTTGTAGCTTAATTTCGGTCATGCCACAAAATGGCATTGCCAGTGGCGAGCAGTATCGGCCGGAATTGACTGAGCACGATGAGGTTATCTCGCGCCAGCAGTTGGAACACGCCATGGCCGATATTGATGATTGTCAGCTAACTGCGGTGGTGATCCGCACACTACCCAATGACAACGATAAATGCACTCGGGCTTATAACGAGCAGCAGCAACCGCCATTTTTAACGGCCGATGCGGTGTTATACCTCAATGAACGAGGCGTAGAGCACGTGCTTTTGGATGTGCCGTCTGTCGACCGCCTGCACGACGATGGACTGATGACCTGCCATCACCTGTTCTGGCAAGTTCCCGAGGGCAGTCACCAAGCTGGGCCACATAGCTTAGTTAACAAAACCATCACCGAGATGGCCTTTATTGACGATCACATCGCCGATGGCTTTTATTTTCTGAACTTACAAATGCCGGCATTTATCAATGATGCTGCGCCAAGTCGTCCGGTGCTTTACGCCGCCCAACGTCTTGACGCCAACCTCTAAAAAATAATTAAAAGATGACCACTATGACGTTTGATACCTCGTTAGAATACGCACAACAACTCGATGCCAACGACCCTTTGGCACCTATGCGCGAGCATTTCTCTATTCCTAAACAAGCCAATGGCGAAGATGAATATTACTTCACCGGTAATTCGCTGGGCTTACAGCCAAAGCTGGCCAGAGAAGCAGTGCTTGAACTGCTCGATGCATGGCAACAAAGAGGCGTAAAAGGCCATTTTGAAGGGGACTACCCGTGGATGCCGTATCACGAATTTGTCACCGAGCATGCCGCTGAGTTAGTGGGGGCTAAGGCCGAAGAAGTGGTGATGATGAACTCGCTCACCGCCAACCTGCACTTGATGATGGTCAGTTTTTACCAGCCAAGCGGTAAGCGCACTAAGATCCTGATCGAAGATCATGCTTTCCCTTCTGATCACTACGCCGTTGAGTCCCAGTTAAAACACCACAAGCAATCGGTGCAAGAAAACTTGTTATTGTGGACACCGCGTGAAGGCGAAGAGCTGCTCAATTACGATGATTTGTTTGAGATGATTGACCAGCATGGCGACGAGATTGCCTTGATTTTGCTACCGGGCGTGCAGTATTACACCGGCCAAGTGCTCGACATGCAGCGCATCACCGAAAAAGCCCATGCCAAAGGCATCAATGTGGGCTTTGATTTGGCGCACGCGGTGGGCAACATCGAGCTAGCACTGCATGACTGGCAAGTGGATTTTGCTTGCTGGTGTAGTTATAAATATCTCAACAGCGGCGCCGGCTCAGTGGCAGGCTGTTTTGTGCATCAAAAGCATACCCAAAACCCCGAGCTCAATCGTTTTGCTGGCTGGTGGGGGCACGACAAGTCGACCCGCTTTAAAATGGAAAACACCTTCAAGCCGATTCCCACCGCCGAAGGTTGGCAGCTGTCTAATCCTCCGGTGTTGTCATTGGCGGCGGTGCGCGGCTCATATGAGACCATCAGTCTAGCCGGTGGCATTGGCGAGTTACGTAAAAAATCACTGTTGTTAACCGAGTATTTGTTGGGTCTGATCAAAGCTGAATTAGGCGATAGAATCCGGGTTATCACCCCAGATGATCCTGCCCAGCGTGGTTGCCAGTTATCGCTGATGGTCAACGAGCCGGGCTTGAACGGCAAAGCCTTGTACAGCGATCTTGAATCCCAAGGGATCACCACCGATTGGCGTGAACCTAACGTGATCCGTGTGGCACCTGTGCCTTTATACAATCAATTTCAGGATGCCTATCACTTTGTGCGGATCTTGAAAGCCTGTTTGAACAAGGAAGCCAATCATGTCAGATAATCAAACCCCGATGATCACCCTTGCGGGTGGCGGGCTGGTGGGCTCACTGCTGGCGCTGATTTTGGCTAAAAAAGGCTATCGAGTTGAGGTATATGAATCTCGCCCCGATTTGCGCCGTGTGGATATCTCCGCCGGTCGCTCGATCAACTTGGCGCTAGCCAATCGCGGTATCAAACCATTAGAGCAGCTAGGATTGATGTCCAAAATCAACGACATGATCATTCCGATGCGCGGCCGCATGGTACATGTGGAAGGTGAAACTGCGACTTTGCAACCTTATGGCCAGCATGAGTATGATGTGATCTACTCTATATCCAGAGGCGAGCTCAACAGTTTCTTACTCACAGAAGCGGAAAATACTGGTTTGGTGACCATCCATTTCGATAGTAAAATTAGTCAGGTTGATTTTGACACCAACCAGCTCAGTATCGTCCAAGGTGAACACAGCCAAACCGTATCCTTTGATAAACTGATTGGCACCGACGGCGCCAATTCGGTGGTACGCGATGCCATTCTTGCGCTGAATGATAACAGCCAGCTTAGTGTGGATGTGCTTGACCACAGCTACAAAGAATTGCATATCTCGCCCGATAGCCAGGGCCAACACAAAATTGATAAACAAGCACTGCACATCTGGCCACGAGGCCAGTTCATGCTCATTGCGCTGCCCAATCAAGACGGCAGTTTTACCGTGACCTTGTTTATGCATACTCAAGGTGAGACCAGCTTCGCCACGGTCAAGGATGAAGCGACCATCAACGCCTTTTTTGATGCGCATTTTGCCAGTATCAAACCCGAGCTGGAGAACCTAGTTGGCACTTACATCGAGAATCCAACGGGCAGCATGGCTACCATCAAATGTGGGCCGTGGAATTATGCTGATAAAGGATTGATCATTGGTGACGCCGCGCATGCCATAGTGCCGTTTCATGGCCAAGGGATGAACTGTGGGTTTGAAGATTGTCAGTCTATTGCTGAGCACTTTCCTGCGGCCAACGAAGCTGAATCGGCCGACTGGCATGCACTGTTTGCCAATATTGCAAAGCTGCGTAAACCCAACGCCGATGCCATTGCTGATATGGCGCTGGAAAACTACATTGAAATGCGCGATAGCGTGATCCAAGACAGCTTTTTACAGAAAAAAGCCTTCGCTTTTAAGTTGCAGCAATGGTTTCCAGCACGTTTTACACCACGCTACGCCATGGTCATGTTCCAACATCGTCCTTATCAAGAGGCGTATGCGTTAGGCAAAATACATGACCGCTTGTTGCAAGAGCTATGTGAGTCTTACTCATCGGTGGATGAGCTGACACAACAAGACGCCGACACACTTCTGACCCGATACGGATTGTAGGAGCTAGCTATGACGGATAAAAAACCACAAAATTATCGGGCTATGGAAAAAGATATCCATACCGATTTTAAACAAGACATGTCTTATGCCGATTATCTACAGCTCGACAAGGTGCTCTCGGCGCAAACACCCTTATCGGGCCAGCACGATGAAATGCTGTTTATTATCATTCACCAAAGCAGTGAGCTGTGGATAAAACTGGCAGGCCACGAAATCAGCAAAGCCTTAACCTGTATACAGCAAGAAGACTTTGGACCGGCCTTTAAAGTGATTGCACGGGTTAAGCATATCTTTGTACAACTAACCCAGTCATGGCAGATATTATCCACTCTAACGCCCGCCGATTACCTCAAATTTCGCGATGATCTAGGTCACTCATCTGGCTTTCAGTCTTATGGCTATCGCAAACTCGAATTTTTACTGGGCAACAAAAACGCCGCCATGTTGAAAGTCCACGCCCACGATAAAGCGGTACACCAAGAACTCAGCGATACCCTCAATCAAAAAAGTTTGTACGACGAGACCATTCACCTTCTTGCTAGACAAGGGTTTAACATCGATAAAGAGATGTTGAACCGCGACGTGAGCCAGCCTTACCAAGCCAACCAATCGGTGCTTGAGGCGTGGATAGAGGTGTACAAGCAATGCGATAAATACTTTGAGCTGTACGAGCTAGCCGAGAAGTTAGTGGATATTGAAGATGCGTTCCAACAATGGCGTTTTAAACACATGTACACAGTGCAGCGCATCATCGGTAATAAGCACGGCACAGGCGGCTCCTCCGGAGTAGGCTTCCTCAAAAAAGCCCTAGACATGAGCTTCTTCCCCGAACTGTTAGACGTAAGAACGCATTTGTAGACGACACAGTGGGTCATCCCGGCAGCGCTCAATCATAATGCGTCATCCCGGCAGTGCTCAATCATAATGCGTCTTCCCGGCAGTGCTCTTAGAGCCGGGATCTTCTAAACTCCTGTTGGTACTCAACTACGGAGCACCATTACCGAGATCCCCGATAACAACTTCGGGGATGACAGCTTTTGAGACCTCGGGGATGAGGAAGTGCGTAGTCATCCCGGCAGCGCTTTCAATTCAAAGTCATCCCGGCAGTGCTCTTAGAGCCGGGATCTCCCAAACTCCTGTTTGTACTAAACTACGGAGCACCATTACCGAGATCCCCGATAACAACCTCGGGGATGACAAAGTGCGTAGTCATCCCAGTGGTGCTCTTAGAGCCGGGATCTCCCAAACTCCTGTTTGTACTCAACTACGGAGCACCATTACCGAGATCCCCGATAACAACTTCGGGGATGACAGCTTTTGAGCCCTCGGGGATGAGGAAGTGCGTAGTCATCCCGGCAGCGCTCAATCATAATGCGTCATCCCGGCAGCGCTCCCCATTCAAAGTCATCCCGGTAGTGCTCTTAGAGCCGGGATCTCCCAAACTCCTGCTCGCACTCAACTACGAAGCACTGTTACCGAGATCCCCGATAACAACTTCGGGGATGACAGCTTTTGAGACCTAGGGGATGACGAAGTGTGTAGTCATCCCGGCAGCGCTCTCAATTCAAAGTCATCCCGGCAGTGCTCTTAGAGCCGGGATCTCCCAAACTCCTGTTTGTACTAAACTACGGAGCACCATTACCGAGATCCCCGATAACAACCTCGGGGATGACGAAGTGTGTAGTCATCCCGGCAGCGCTCTCAATTCAAAGTCATCCCGGTGGTGCTCTTAGGGCCGGGATCTCCCAAACTCCTGCTCGCACTCAACTAATACGAGCAATCCGAATTAGCACACAGCTGTACAACGGTGCCTTTTTGAAGATTGCCACTACAACCATCTAATAGAAATCGTATTGGTTTGCCTGACACTGACGCTGTTAACGCTATTTTAAACGCTCTATCCAATGCCTCTTTATTGCCTAATGAAGAGGCTGATATAGTGACGTCATTACTCGAACAACTTTCGGTATTTGCTCCTGTCCACCTGACATAGATCTTATCTTTAAATGATTCAACGATATTGACCGTTCCATGTTTCCATGCTTTTGCCAAAACGAAATTTGAGCTAAACACAGAGACCGCGAATACTGAAATTAAAATCAATTTTTTAGTCATTTGGTTGTCCTTTTATTAACAATTTTACAAGCATTACATTTGAATTCGATTATGACTAGCCATCAAAGTGGCGGTATAAACGAAGGTTAAGATCAGTAGATCGCAGCTACGACTACGGAGGAAAATTTAGTGTCAGATTTGATAAGGCTAATGGCAGAGGACGTGCGCTTGCGTCCCCAGTAATCTTTGAAGTGACAAGTTATATTCACTTTTTTGTTAACTTTTAAGCGCTTTTTCTGCTCGGTAAACGAATTGCCTAGCCCTAAATCACATTCATCAATGTTCGCTGCAGACGCAAGAATACCGACTTGTGTCCATCCATTTTTTACATCCAAATTCGAACTTTCAGGCACAACAATGCCCCCATCAAACGCAATTTGATCGGTAATATAGACAGCAGGTTCTTTGTTTGGGTATAAGAATGCAATTGCGGCTTTATCCGCCTCAGTAAAGACACCGTCATTACGAAAAAGCCCGCAGTAGGTTTGATTGTTTATACTATTGGGATCGTAAGCCGTAAGAAATTCGCCTTTTTCCGATGAATGCTGGCCTTCATTGCCGCCTGCCCCGCCACCCAATGGTTGTGTGCAACCCTCGGTAATGTCATGCCGCCACCATTCATGTTGAAAGCCCAGTGCATGAGCGAATTCATGAACAATCCCCATCAATGGATAATCACCACCAAACGCTACGCCAGTCTCGCGCGAAGGATTATAACCAAGATCAGCTGATGCGCGTCCGTCTGGACGACCATCTGCAAAAAATTGCAGCGAAATGCGCCATGTATTTAGCAAACTGGGCGTGCCAGGTTCGGGACACACCTCCCATCCGTATACGGTCAGGGCAGTTCCGCTTCCTTTAAGTGAATTAAGGGCAACTTCTAATGTGTTACGGATTGCCTCAGAGCGCTGTGTAAACGCGATATCACTGGTTGTCCAATCCCCAAAGGCGTCAAAGCAAACCCTAATATTTGGCGATGGCCACAACTTAGTCCCCTTAGGTGTCCATGCGTAAATATTGACATCAGGATCAGATTCGGTTGGTTTTTGTTTAGCTTTTTCAACAGATAAAGCGGGGTACGAAGAACTCAAAAAGAGCAGTAATACAGCTGCAAAAACAGCAACTTTTGATTTAAACATGAATAGCATCAAGCACCTCCATGTAGCGTTAGTAAATGATTGATTCTCCTTGTCAAAGCTACGGAACAATAAAATTGCGCCTTTGCAAAGCGTTTATACACTCTTAAATTCACAGTGTATTTTTCTTACCGTGAATACAGTGTAGTCTAGTTTAGGAAAAAGAGATGACGATCCGAGCTAATCAATTCACAATCATCCCGGCGGTTCTTTCAATTCAATGTCATCCCGGTAGTGCTCTTAGAGCCGGGATCTCCCAAACTCCTGTTTGTAGTTAACTACGGCGTATTACTACCGAGATCCCCGATCAAGAGACCTCGGGGATGACGAAGTGTGTAGTCATCCCGGTAGTGCTCTTAGAGCCGGGATCTTCCAAACTCCTGTTTGTACTCAACTACGGCGCACTGTTACCGAGATCCCCGATAACAACTTCGGGGGTGACGAAGTGTGTAGTCATCCCGGCAATGCTCTCAATTCAAAGTCATCCCGGCAACGCTCTTAAAGCCGGGATCTCCCAAACTCCTGTTTGTACTCAACTACGGCGCACTGTTACCGAGATCCCCGATAACAACTTCGGGGATGACAGCTTTTGAAACTTCGGGGATGACAGCTTTTGAGACCTAGGGGATGACAGCGTGTGAAGTCATCCCGGCAGTGCTCTCAATTCAAAGTCATCCCGGCAATGCTCTTGGGCCGGGATCTCCCAGACTCCTGTAGGTACTCAACTACGAAGCACTGTTACCGAGATCCCCGATCAAGAGACTTCGGGGATGACAGCTTTTGAGACTTCGGGGATGACGAAGTGTGTAGTCATCCCGGCAATGCTCTCAATTCAAAGTCATCCCGGTAATGCTCTTGGGCCGGGATCTCCCAGACTCCTGTAGGTACTCAACTACGAAGCACTGTTACCGAGATCCCCGATCAAGAGACTTCGGGGATGACAGCTTTTGAGACTTCGGGGATGACGAAGTGTGTAGTCATCCCGGCAGTGCTCTTAGAGCCGGGATCTCCCAGACTCCTGTTTGTACTCAACTACGGCGTACTGTTAACGAGATCCCCGATAACAACTTCGGGGATGACAGCTTTTGAGATCTCGGAGATGACGAAGTGTGTAGTCAATAATCCTGCAACCCATAACCGTATTTGAACAACGCATGCTCTGCATCAGCGGCGATCGGAATATCACTAAACTCCTTTGGCCAAGCATAAGGCGATTTGCCCACTGGCTTGAAACCATCAACACCAAACAAGAAGTCTGCTACACCATCACCTTCTGAGCCGGGCAACCACGCTGCAACAAACGCATCACTGATATCTAAGTCTTCTTTAATCAACAGCACTCGGCCCGAAATTAACACCACGATAACCTGCTTACCCAACTCCTTGCATCTGGAGATTAACGTCTTATGCGCTTGGCTTAGCCATAATTCATCGGTATCACCAAAGCCTTCTGCATACGGATTTTCGCCCACCACAACCACGGCTTTTTCCGCAGCCATACCCTCGTAGCAGCCATACTCGGCATATTCCACATTAGAGCCCACCTTGTTTATCGCTTCAAAAATAGACGTTGCACCACGATAACTCTCAGTTTGTCCTTGCCAATGAATAGACCAGCCGCCGCTTTGTAAACCGGTGTTATGACCGTGAGCACCTACTACCGCAATAGAATCAGACGGATCCAGCGGTAGCGCGTTATTGTCGCTCTTTAACAGCACCAAAGACTCGCGCACAGCTTGTCGCGCCACAGCTCGGTGTTCATCAGAGCCAATGCGCTGCGCGAATTCCTCTTTGGCAAAGGGGTCGCTAAACAAACCAAGCTTAAACTTCAGCGTCAAGATCCGTCTAACCGCATCATCAATTCTACTCATCGGCACAGTACCGTCTAAAACTGATGCTTTAAGCTTGCCCATGAACTCGTCATGATTAGCAGGCTGCATGGCAATGTCGACCCCAGCATTAATGGCTGTGTGCGGCTCGCCAAATCGTAAACCACCATTCCAATCGGTTATGACGACACCGTTGAACCCAAGCTCGCCTTTTAAGACATCGGTCACCAAATGCGTATGTTGGTGCATATTGACCGAGTTATAGGAATTAAAACCCACCATGATCGCAGCGATACCATGGTCAACTGCGGCAGCGTAAGGGGGCAGGTAAGTCTCGCGCATCTCTTGCTCAGACATGATCGCATTACCGCCTTCAACGCCGCCATCAGTGGCACCATCAGCAATAAAATGCTTAGCCGTGGCCGCGATGGTATTGCGATTGGATAGACTCGCACCTTGATGGCCTGCAATAGAGGCGATAACCGCTTGAGTGGTTAAATCGCGATCCTCGGTAAATCCCTCATAAACGCGACCCCAATGCTCATGTTGTGGCATGGCAATACAAGGCGAAAAGGTCCAGTTAAAACCCGTACCTGCAGCTTCGATAGCGGTAATGTAGCCCGCTTGCTCGATAAGCGACATGTTGCGGGTGGCTGCCATGCCGATATTGTGGGGAAAAATGACTGCACCTTCGAAAGTATTTTGGCCATGCACCGCATCCACCGCAATCAACAACGGAATACCCAAACGTGTTTCTAATGCGCGGGATTGAAACTCATTAAATTTGTTGATCCAATCCATGGCGTCTGGACCCGGAGTAGGTCCCTCAGTGTGAATGATAGAGCCAATTCGTCTGTCGCGGATAATCTCTGGAGACACATTGTTGTGCCAAATAGACTGCGTCATTTGACCAACCTTTTCGTCAAGGGTCATTTCTGTCAAAAGCCCCTCGACCATCTGCGCATAAGAATCATACTGACACAGATCAAATTTCTGCTCACCCCACTGACAAATCACCGCAATCTCTTCGGATTCTTTTTTGCCAGTAAAGCTCGAACAACCCACCAATATTAATAACAGGCCCACTATAAAACCAAATCTCATGCCTTACCCACTTCCTATCCAGTCGATTAAAATTATCTGCCGCTTCAAACGCTCATTATAGAATACTGATTAAAAAACGATTTAGCACATAGAATCGGTAATCCAATAGAAGAGAATCGTATATTCGACTGTCATCCCACGGTTCTAAAGTCCTGTCATCCCGGCAGTGCTTTTAATTTACTGTCATCCCGGTGGTGCTTTTATGGGGCGCACGCAGTGCCGGGACCTCCTTAACTCCTATTTATAGCTAGACCATTGTCATCCCGCCAATGCTCTTGGGCCGGGACCTCCCAAACCCCTGTTTGCACTAAACCACCCACAACCAAACAAAAATCCCCCATAACTTGTTAATCCAAAATCCAAAGTGCAACATACATAACAGTATCAAACAGACACGACTAAGGAACACGGATGAATGTTTTAATTCTCATTGGCGTATTATTTATTTCATTGATTGTGATTGTGCCACTAATTGAGCGTTCTAATTTTCGCATGTCAAACGAACAGATGGGGAAATGGGGAAAGTGGATTTTGCCAATGGCGATAGTGCTGATCATTGTGCAAATTATAATGTACATGAGTAGGTCGTAATCGTACTGCCTATTCCATGTATAGGTTTATCACTCATTATGATTAATCAGCAACTCACTTTACGTTGGGAACAGATAAGTTAAACCTGTCGTCTTTTAATCGAAGCATTTAGTGACACAAGAAAAAATGAACGAAAACTTAAAGTATTATCAAAAAAATGCTGAGAGACTAGCTCTACAGTATGACAGTGTTGCATTTGAGGATGTCCACAAAGATTGGCTAACGTTTATACCAAAAACTGGGTCGGTATTGGACATTGGCGCAGGCTCTGGTCGTGATGCTCGTTATCTGGCATCAAAGGGTTTAAAAGTTGTTGCTGTAGAACCAGTTTTGGATTTAATAAACTATGCCACCAGTACATCATCGCAGTTCGATATTTCTTGGCTGCAAGATTTTTTGCCAAATATCGAAGAAGTTAAAGACCTAGGGATTAAATTTAATTTGATATTACTTAGTGCCGTTTGGATGCACTTGTCATCGCAAGAGAAGCAACTATCAATTCAAAACTTAGCGCCACTGTTAAAACCGAATGGGAAGTTAGTGTTAACGCTTAGACATGGACAATTTACTGATGGTCGTATCGCATTTCCAGTGAGCGAAGATGAAGTTGTAATGCTCGGCAAAAAGAATGGATTGTCTATGGTGGCTAAAACGGAGTCAACTGACGACCAATTGGGCCGTGCTGATGTGGTCTGGCAAACTATTGTGCTAGAGAATTAAATGGAGTCCCTCTACAAAAATCAGATTGATTTTATCTCTTACATGCAACGCCTTTTACAAGAAGGGGATTTCAGTTCTACTTATAAGTTTGCGTTTTTGCATGCAATTGCTGATATTTGTATCGAGAAAAATGTCCCTGAACATACCCAACTAAAAATCACTTTTGATGAAATAGTCGATAAGCTTATTACATTGTATTGGCAGCACGCCAAACCATTTTTTGCCGAAAATACTGGGTTTCTGCAAGGGGGAATACTACTTCAAAACTCAGGTAGACAAGCCAAAATAATTTCAGACATTATTGCATTGCAAAATAGCGGAGTTAGAAATCTCACTCAGGCTAAATCTTCAGTTGTATGGCCGCAGGTGTATAAAAATACAATGCGAACTTTGAAAGACGGACCATTGTGGCGCTTACAGATCCTTTCCAAAAGTGAGGACTGTTATTTATTCCCACATATAAAGAATAGAAACTTTATCCTATTAAATGTTGGCATAGCTGACTGTTTTCGCCAGTTTCACGATCTTGTAGTGCAATTTGCGCGACAAGGTTGGATTGACAAAGTGACAAAGATACAAGAAAACAAAGCCGTCATAGGGAAGGCTGGCGAACTCTCTGACTTCCTATTTAGTACGACAAGAAATTACTTAAAGCCCGCATCTAAACTACTCAAAGAAATTCAAAGCGATCTTTGTTTCTATTGCTGTAAACCTTTGAAAGATAGTGCTGAAGTTGATCACTTTATTCCATTTACAAAATACAATAACGATTTAGGACATAATTTTATACTTGCTCACAAGTCCTGTAATAACAATAAAAGAGATTATTTGGCCGCCCCGTCACATAGAGATAAATGGGCGGAGCAAAACTTAGTCGTAAATGAAAAGCTAATCACTGAAGAACTATCTCCATACTTTACTTGTGACTCCAAACGTTCTGAACAGGTGGCCAGTTGGGCTTATGGCATCGCAGAAAAAAATGGAAACAAGTTTTGGCTAGCGGCGAGAGATATTTTTGTTTGAGACTACTAACAGGATTTAATTCTAAAACCCTTGGCTCATACATATTTATATCCTTCAGTGCACACAATGGCAGGACATCTTCAGAGTGCTGAAAAGCGTCCTGACTATTCTAAGAAATAGCACTATTACAAATGGATTATTTGCACAGGTTTACTTATCGCACTAAAGGCAAAGAACTACTAAAATTGAATACTATTAACTTAGTCCGAACTACATTTGCGCTTATGGTACATTTTTAAGTTAAAGTTCGACTATGAATTAAGTGACGTTTCACCACTCAGACTCAGGAAACTCAACGACCATCAAACTGGTATTGCCATCATCACACCAGCGAGTTCCTTGCTCCACAAAAGGCGTGAGCTCTTGATCGCAGACTTTAGCGTAACATGCTTTAGCCATCTCAAAGTGCCCGCGCAGACGATGGATATCGGCGCAGATCAACCAGTATTCATCCACCACGGGGGTAATTGGATTATCTAAAATGAATTGGCTGATGTTGTCATAGGTATCTTGTAGCTTGGGCGTGAGCGCACTTTCATGGCCATCCATTTTGTGGGTTCGATTGATCAAGCGCAGTGCTTTAATGGCCCAATTACGCTTTTCATTTGTATCCTTACTTTGCAGATACAGCTCAAGGAATACGCTCAATGTCACCCGAGGCGTGTAGTCGTAGTTTACCGGCTCTGAAAACCAGCGTTGCCAGAAGGTTGGCTTGGTTCTAATACCTAGCGTCGGTAGTTTGGTATAGTCTTTGATGATGTTGTTGCAGTTGTCACAGCGACACGCATGCTCTTTCAGGCTCGACAACAGCCCAATGCTCCCACCATCAGAAAAGGTCAGCTCTCGAAAGAGACTCAAGCTGCGAAATACGCGGCGCAAGTATCGCTGGTCGCAATGGGGGCAAGCGATAATTTCAGGATCGGCAAAACTGGTCATCGTATTTCCTTATACGTCGGCAAAAGATTGTTGGCTAGGATTTCTACAGCTCTTGACCATCATATCCATATTTTTTACTCTCCTAGTGCTTGTGGGCCGTGGTGATTACGGTATCGTCATCTGAGATAACCACGAACACATTGCGCTGAATTTGCATTAATAACTGTTTCAATTTTTTGGTTAAGGTTTTTTGCGTGTGCTTATCCAGTTCAAGCAAATAGGTGTTGCCCTTTTGTTGCGTTTCCATTCCTAAAGCATTAAGCAGTACAACCAGATCTGGAGAAATACCGCGTTGCTGACAACGTTTTTGAGCATGCTGTGAGATGGTCATAATGGTTTCCTCTTGTTTAACCGTGAAATAAGAATATGTCGCTAATCACGACAGGTAAATGACTGATCAGATCAACATGAGTAGTTTTCAAGCAGGTTTAATAGCGTGATGGTTAGGTTTTTGACGGTAAATCGGCGCAGCGCCTTATATTTAGGCTTTGGTAAGTGGATTAAGATTGCGAACCTGTACATAAACTAGACATGTAAAATAAAAATATTTTGCTTCCACGCTTAATTAATGATGTTATTTATCACATTAAACGTAGTGATAAGCGACACGTATGAAACAAAAATCACATTGGCCATTTCGGTAAGATCTATTGCAGCGTTATCGATTAATTGAGATCGTAGCGTTATGGGAAGGCAAGCTCAATGCCGGACACCTTATCGACTACTTTGGTATTGGTCGCCAGCAAGCCTCAAAAGATATCACCGAATATCGACAACATATTGGGCCAGGTAATCTTGTATATAACTCCTCGTTAAAAGGCTATGAGCCCACAGCGCAATTTCATCCCAAAGTGACCTTAGGCGAAGCCGATGAATACTTGCAGCTTATTCACCGCAATAGCGATTTGGTCAATACTTTTGAGGATATGACCTTGGGCTTTGATTACACTCACAAAGTCCCGCTACCGACCTATTCCATTCGCCCAGAAGTACTGCGCCAAATTGTCAAAGCCTGTCGCCAGCAAACGCGATTAGAAGTGGACTACCGCTCGGTTAACGCCCCAGATGAAGACGGCCGTATTATTGTGCCGCACTCTATCGTACATTCAGGGATGCGCTGGCATGTGCGCGCTTTTTGTGAAAAGAACAATGACTATCGCGATTTTGTGCTCACCCGTTTTTACGGCGCGCCAGAGCCAATTGGAACATCAACGCAATCAATCGAACAAGACGAGGCATGGAATACGTTGGTCAATAAGCTTTGCTGGGTTCTATTTGATATTTCCGTGACTTTAAACAGATCCCCGCTCTGCGTGCGCACCTAAGATACCTCGGGGATGACGGTATAAAGGAGACTCGGGGATGACAGCGTTAGAGAAAAGATTAGTTGAACTTAAATGGCGCACCCGACAGGATTCGAACCTGTGACCTTCGCCTCCGGAGTGTACCCCGTCGAAAAGGGCTTAATCGGTCTACCCCGGCGAAAAACGTCAATCCCGCATGTATAAAGGGATTGAGAGTTTCATGGTCACAAGCCGATTTACAACGATTAACACCTTTGGTCACGGTCGCGTCACAAAAAAGGCAAAAAGCATTGGTTAAAATTAACCAATATAGACCCCTGCGAAAACAGATATAGTACTTCAATTTGAAATAGTCTGAACTCAAACTTTCATTTTTTGTATACAGAGTTTAATCAAAACTCACGCTTACTACCGGCTTAGTGAAGCGGACGGTGTCAACGCAATACATAAGTTCCAGACAGTACACTAAGCGCATGAATAGTGAATATACCAGATGTTGCGAATCGCTCTTAAACAGTTTGTTTACTTATATTTCGACCAGCTCTGGCTCATCAGGCGAATAGTGATGATCGTAATTATCATTTTGACGCTGTAGGTAACGCTCAACGTCTTTCAGTTCATAGGGCGTATATATTGTTTTTGTTTGTGTTACACCAATTATATTTACCCAACCAGTGACTCCATCCATGTAATCATGGGATACACGATAAATTTTGATTTTTTCACTACTTTTGCATTTTAGCTTATTTGGATAAACACTGAATATGTTCAAATGCGAGTTATAGTCTTCAGTGCTCCCAAGAGAGAACCCTATTGCTAAATTGTGAGATATTGGCAATAAATTGAAGTTATTATTCTGATTGAGCATTACCACGTTAGGACTTGTCGTAAAAACAGGTCTCACTTCAGTACTATCAAATTCATATCCTGTATGATAAATACCGGTGATATGAATTTTTGAAAACATGCCATTTCTAAGTCTAGCTAAATAGCCTACTGGCGAGGGAAGATTTTTAGCTTCAGCTATCATAGAAAGAAAAAGTAAAGCTTTACATTTTTCGAAAACTTCCGAGTTAGACTCAATTACTCTTAGCATTTTCCTAAAAATATTTTGAGAATAATATGGTTGGACGTGGTTCGGCGGTTTAGTGATTAGCTCTCTAATGTTCTCATAGTTTTTTACCATATCGGGCAAAATGTGCTCTAAGATCTCGTCTCTACCATCCATTCTATTTTGAGGATTCAAAAAACCAAGTAACATTTGGATAACCATGAAGTTAATCACTTTTTCTAATCCGTTTCCTTTTCGACTAACATCAAGAAGTTTTTGGAATTTATGCTTGTGCACTAATTCATTGAATAGAACAGAGGTATCCCTCTCGTATTCAGATAGTTCATCCTCTATATCAAATTTCTTTTTGGAGTCACAATCAATTAACATAAAACAATTTTTGTGAATTGCTATCGATGATATTGGCAACGGAATTTCTTTAATATCATTCTCACCCTCATCTGATATGTTGACTGTGTGGCACCACACTCTTTGCTTACCTTTTGGTGAATTTGCACTGTCGTCACTACGAAAATTTCTTAGATACCACTGAGACAACATATGTTGATTTTTCGTATATTCCATATTCCCAACTTCCTTATAAACCTAACTACTTCTTAGCAAGTCATTTCTATGTTGCTTACCTTGCAAGGTAGAGAACTTAAGCAAACAAAATTCCTCTTTTAAAAAATGAAACCGATATTAATTCAGATAATAGGGAAATAAACTAGTTATGTTCAACCGTCAGCGGAGATTGAAACCTATCCAATTAAAGTGTCAGATTAGATGTGAGCTACTACATTTAATTGTTAACACCAAGCGACTTTGTCGTATCTTAAACTCTCTTAGCGTAAATCCTCTACTCTTTAATGTCCGATTAACTTCCCATTCATTCATGTCTTTAAGATAAATGGTAATTGGTGGCGTACCACCCAAACAACTATTGAGAGCGGCTTAAAGAACTTCTACGAATAACTGCTGCTTAAAATGGGGGGAATACACAGTTGCATCAAGTTTGGGTAACATCTTGCTATTGGGAAATGTGGCTCGATAGTCGAATTGGCCGAGCATAATTTCCGCCTCAACTCGATCCAGCAAATTTTGCAAACGCTTACGATTCGTCGGTGTATCTTTTAACTCCGTCTGCTCGCGACAACGAATGTTGCGAAATCTAAAATCTAGATATAACTTACCCGTGTCTTTTCTAACGTTAAGACTAGCCATGACTAAGCCCTCCACTAGACATAGGAATTGCCATCGCTTGTTGTGAAAACTTGCGCATGTCTTTTTGGATTGCTAACCAATCGTAAAGAATTTTACGACCACCAAATGGACGGATATAATGGATCCCTTCTATCAAGACTGAATCCTTGAGACGTTCACGAATTGTGCGCGCGTCATATTTTATGAGTTTAGATAACTCATAGGTTGTTAAATAATGCTGACTCATTCATAATCTCCTACTACTTTAAAGAGTGTTTTTGATTCGCTAGGGGCACAATATTATATCTGTAAGGTACAAGTCAAGCATTGTTGTATCTTTAAAGAAACAAAAAGGTCTTTTAACGTGATAAAATGTAACTTATCAACTCTATTAGGTGCGAGACGTCTAAAAATTTCAGATGTGGTGAGAGATACCGGAATAAATAGAAGTACTGTCAATCGTCTTTACCACGAAACGACATCTCGTATTGATTTTGAAACGCTTGAAAAGCTCTGTGATTATTTAGAATGTGAAGTGGGTGAGTTGCTCGAAAAAATTTAATGGAGTAATAATAGCGTGAAAAAATTGCATGAAGAGGATTTTATGGGATACAGCATTTATGTTAATAATCGTCAAACTCATATAATTGCGGAATTAATTTATCAGTTTTTAAAGATGAAGTGGAGTTTGAGTCTGGTTTGTCTTTTTTATCGATTATGCCGATTCCAACGCTTAAGTCGCTATTGAAACTTTCATAAAAAATTCTCCCACTTAATTCTATTTCTCTTATTTTACAAGTTAGGTATATGATTCAATCTTCCATTCCTGTTATTGATTTGTTTGCTGGCCCTGGCGGACTTGGTGAAGGGTTCTCATCTTTAAATAACGGCAAGTCTTTCCATATTATTGTTTCAGCTGAGAAAGATCCCGTTGCTCACGAAACTTTGCTATTGAGAGCATTTTATAGATTATTAAAAAATAGTAATAAACAAGGACTATCCGACTATTATGCTTTTTGCAAAGGTGAAACATTAAAACCATATTCAGATCAAACTAAAGACATTTGGGAACAGGCTAAAGAAGAAGCGCTTTGTATTGAACTTGGCACTGAAGCTGGCAATGCTATCCTTGACCAAGCTATTCAAAGGCGACTTGGTGATTCCGGAATTCTAAAACCATGGATTTTAATTGGCGGACCGCCATGCCAAGCTTACTCACTTGTTGGCAGGGCAAGAAATAAGGGAAATGCTGAATATAGTGCTGAAGCGGATCATCGGAACTTCTTGTATAAAGAATATCTTCGGATTATAAATCGCTACAAACCAGCAATGTTTGTTATGGAAAACGTAAAGGGCATGCTTTCAGCCAAGGTAAATGGAGGCAAAATTTTTAACGAAATTTTGCAAGATTTGGCTTCACCAGATCGGGCATTTCCTGAAGGAACAGAACATCCTAGTTATAGGATTCATTCACTTAATGCAGAACAAAGTTTTAAAGCAGGCGACGACCCTGCGAGAGTAGACCCTAATACTTTCATTATAAGAGCTGAAGATTATGGTATACCACAAGCTAGACACAGAGTAATTCTAATTGGCATCCGTGAAGATTTCGCAACCACTAATTTGTCTTTGTTGCAAAAAAAAGAACAAATAAACGTTGAAGATGTTATCGATACATTACCACCATTACGCAGTCGACTAAGTAAAGAGAAAGACACAGCAGCAAATTGGCAAAACAGAGTTGGCGAACTACTCAAACAAATTAGCCAAGATGCTGTAAAAGCGAAAATGGAAGATGTTGCTACTGAATTATTAGAGGCGAGTACAAACGTTTCAAAACATCAAAGCTTTGGTGCAAGTCAGGTTCTACGAGGTAAAAAATCATCGACAGGCAATAATATTTTAGATAATTGGTTTGAAGATAAAAACTTAAATGTATGGCTTAACCATGAAACTAGAGGTCATCGAATAGATGATCTAGGTCGTTATGCTTTTGCATCCGCCTTTGCAAAAATACATGGGCGATCTCCAAAGGGGCATATTGAATTTAATTTGCCAGGGTTGGCGCCAGCTCATAAAAATTGGAAATCTGGAAAATTTTCGGATCGATTCAGAGTACAAACTAGAAAAGGCCCCTCAACTACAATAACCAGTCATATATCTAAAGATGGTCATTATTTTATACATTACGATCCGGCTCAGTGCCGCAGTTTAACAGTTAGGGAAGCTGCTAGGCTGCAAACTTTCCCAGATAATTATTTCTTTCAAGGGGGCAGAACGCAGCAATATCATCAAGTGGGAAATGCTGTGCCGCCATATTTAGCTCATCAAATTGCAAAGATTGTTGAGAATTTTCTCATTAAATAACTGCTAACAATAGGTGTTATCTTTAACTGTCTACGCGATCTAAAATATTTAAAAGTACCTTTGCTTGAGCGCCAGATGGAATTTTATCGGCAAAAATAGTCTTGGTTAAAATACTCATTTCTTTTGCTGACAGCAGTTCATTTTTCAATGCATCAGCGGCCAAGGGTTTCCAATTTTCTTTACCATATTCTAAAACCTTTCTTTGAGCATCAATTGAATTATCTATAATTTGATCAGATTTTGCAGCCTTTTTGGCAAAGTTGTCACTTTCCAAGTTCACAACAAGAGTTGATAATAATGTTTCTACTTTGTTGAGGTTTTCTGGCAAGTCACGTTTTATAGAATCCCAACACAAATCCTTTTTAGCCCATTCAGTTATATTTTTGAATTGAGGCGGAGGGGTCATTAATTTTTCGTTAACATAAAAAGCAATGCTTTTTATAACCATTACCAGTTTTATGGAAATATCCTGTTTTAACCAAATTGTGTCAAAGTCTAATGTCTTACCATGAGACTTACAGTATTCGCTTAATGCGGCAAGGGTATAAGCCACAATATTTGCTCTATACCCCCCATACCAAGCTTCTCCAGAAATTATTTTTTCAGTTGCTTTAAAAATGATTGCCTTTGCAACTAATCTTTTATAAAAGAGTTCATTGAACTCGTTGGACGATACTTTCCATTCTTGACTTATTCTTTTAGCAAATTGAGTAAAATTACCTTGTGCGCCTTTATTCACCCACTTTGGTTCTTCATCCCAAACATTAAGATATTTAGCCATATCTGTCTTAGTAAACATCTGGCTTTTGGGATTCTCAACTTTAAACCTTTTAGTATCTCCAATGGTTAGCTTTGACATTGCATCATTGTATTGACCTCGGGCTCTTTCATAAAACCATCTTGTTTCTCGAAGCTCATCTTTTTTTAGTGGTGCGTAAATACGCCTTGAAAGCTCCTCCATCCTAATATGGAAAGGATGATTAGAAAAAAAATCAGCGGCATTTACCCGATTTTGAGTATTCGCATATTCAGATATTTTAGGAATTAATGTTGCAGATTCATCTTCTTGAACAATAGTTAGCTTCATTTGGACAAATACTTTTTCCAAACTCACTTTATCCTTGCGCGCGGTATGAAAAAGAGACGCTGTTGTTTGCCCGCCATTCACAATTTGCAGGTCTTCTAAGCATGAAATTTGTATACCTTCTTGAGTAATTTCTGTTTTTATACTTTTTGCAGTTGCAGTAATACCGTTATTGTAAGAAAAGAACATTTCAGGCCGATTTATAATGGTATCTCTAATGCCTTTATTAACATTCCCTCTGGCTTGTAAAAAACAGCGTACATTTTGTTCGAGTAATCGAGTCCCGTATTTATCGTATAAACTGGACAGCACTTCTCCAGGCATTACTATAAGAAAAGACTCTAAGCTTTCAATCGAAAAATGTGCTGGTAAGCAAAGTATTTTTCTTGTTGTAAAGTCTTCAAAATTTATGGTCAAGGCTTCTTTTTGAGATGTTGAAATTGCCTGTCTATAAAATCTACTAAGATCCCATATATGAAAATATACTGATATTCCATCAAATTCCGATGAAGGTATACTTATCGCAGTTTTACTAAGTTGTTTATTCGACAATATATAACAATTGATCTTTGAAATTGTTTTTTTATGAGAAAACACTAAATTCTTAAGCTGTGATTCCTCATTTTGATCATGTTCTGAAAAACAATATTCTAAGTAATTATTAAGTCGTTTGAATAGGTTTTGAATATCAGAATTAGTAAGGTTTTCTAGCTCTTTACTGTTTGAAATGTCAGCAATAAATAAATCAAGCACACCATCCTCATTCAAGAAGAACCCATCGACTCTTTTAGGCTTTTTTGCACCTTTTTCAGTATAGTATTGATAAATCTCTATACCTTCTATAATTCCTGACTCAATTAATTCAGAGCTAGTAAATTCCATAAAATTTAATAGCGTTATTGATTCTGAACTTGCTAATAATTCGGAGGTTAAATCCCCGTAAAAATCTTCAATGGTATTTTCCATTTACTACTGTCCTTCGCTTTCTAAAAATTCGGCAAAAAAGCCAATTTCTCTATTTTCGGGCGTGCCAACTAAAAGAGTTCGGTCTAATGCGTTATTCATTGCCTCACAAGCTGTTTCTGGTAATAAAGAGCAGGCTTGACATGCCGATAAATTCAGAAGCGAAGCCCCTTTTGCACCAAGGTTTTCTGAGCATACAGGATCCGTAGAACACCAAGCGCTTCTATGAATCGCGTTGCTAATAATTTTTTCAAATTGTAATGGATGTCCTAATTTTACCAAGCCACCTAAACTACCCTCTGAATCTCCGGACGCGGTGTAAATAAGTATTCCAGACATCGGGGAGTTGCTGTCACTCGAAATATACAATCTCTCTTTTAGGGCAGCTGTACTATAACCACATTGATAGACGAACTCTTTTATTAAAATATGAGAAAAAGTATGTATTAATAAATATTTCAAAGCCCACTCTTTTGTAAGCTCCCCCAATGGCTCTAATATAATCCAATGCTCGGCGAGTCTTGTTACAAATGAATCATCAATTCTCTCAAATAACTGATTCTTATATTTTGTTATCCATCGTTCAATTTCCGAATTATCAACTTCAATAAAAACACCTTCACCATAAGATTTCACAGCTGGTAACCATGCTTGGTCAGGCCTTTTTTTGAATAACTGCTTTAGAGCATCTTGAGCCATGATGGCTGGCTCTTGTGGGTTAGGCTCAAGTCTGTCAAAACCCAAAAACACTTTTGTTTCTCTTAGTCGATTTACTAAATTAATTTTAGATAGGTAGTTAGCAAATTTGGGGGGTACTTTTGAACTTAAGACTTTGAGCTCTTTTTGATTGCTACTAACCGCTGCGGACAGACAGTTAAATTCAACTCTTCTATATGCAAGCAATGATGATTCACTTTGATTGGGTGGTTGAAAATTGAGGCCTAATTCTGGATTTTTCGAAGTTATATTTCGAAATGCTTTAGTAATAACCTCATCTGAATAGACTACGTTAGAATGAATTTTCTTTAGTTTGATACGCAACATATCACACGCTTCATCCGGTTCCATAGCAAACAAATTTTTAGCAATTCCCAGTAATTGAGCATTCTCATCTAGGATTTTCTGCATATTTTGTACATCTGGATCTGAAGTTACTGGTGGAATAAAAATAGATGATACTTGTTTAGAGTAATACAAATTTGTCTGACTAATTAATGCCCCAACTAATTCTTCATTACAATCCTCTTTACATGCATATTCTCCTAACCATGGCCTGTCGCCGTTACACTTGCTAATACCAGCTCTTTGCATTGGAGAAAGACCATCCCCTGAACTTCTAGACGTCGCACCTCTCAATGTTTCCGATTTTTTACAATTTGTACAAGAAACTCTAATTGAATTAAGGTCTGCTCCCCCAAAATCATTAATTTTTAAATGAGTGTCCGACTCACACAAGCAACCTATCCACTGCTTCCATGGAAAATCAGTTATATGACCATTTTTGCAAAATGCTACGAAACGCACAGGTTTCCAAAACTCACCTCTTGGTAGAAATTTACGGTGTAAAGGAAACTGTTTTAACTCACCTGTCCTATTCGTATACCAAGTAGGAAATCTCATAACCGGTATTGTTAATTTATTATTCTGCTTATCTTGATATGTGTAATAGGGAGGAGTGTAAAACAAAGGAATTTCCAGCAAAGTGGACAATCGTCCTTCTGCTATCAAAAATTCGTTTTTTTCTTCGCATTCCGTCCATGAGCTGCCATCGTAACGCTCCATCCAATGATCTAATCCACCCACAATTAATGGCGTACCGTAATTGTCTATATAAATGCTACCTGGTCCAAATGGGGCAATTAGTTGATTAATTCTTATATCTTTTCCTGACATTCTTCATCTCCATATTCATCACATATCTCAAATAAAGCGCTAGAGTCTACTTGGCGCATACTTGAAGAAACCAATACTCCTTTTCGTTTCTGTACATCTTTATAGAATTGTCCAGGCCAAAGCATTAAATAGTCTTCATCAACATCTGGTGGATAGCTTTCCCATTCACTTGGGCCCTTTTGCAATTTTTCTATCAAATCCTTTACCGTATTATCGATTGCCTTTTCAGCTCTTTTCAATTCATCTGGTTCAGAATCTAAGACTGACTGACATCTAGCCAAAACTATCTTTTTGCATTCCTTAATTAAACTTTCGTACTTACCTCGAGACTCTATGCTTTCTGAAGTTTGTTGTCGCACCCAAGTCAGCAAGACTCCTGGTAGAGCCCTATAAATTGCAGACTCTGAAAATGGTGTTGCGGATGTAGCCTCAACTTGCTCATATAATCTCGAGTGATAACTAGCAAATTGCTCATAGTGAGACCTGTCCCTGCTTTTTGACGGATTATATATTGTTGTGATTAAACCTGGTTGGGTATCCCAACGGCGGCCGACTCGGCCAGTAACTTGAATATATTGTGCAGTGTTTTTTGGTTGTCCAATTACCGACATAACCGATAGTCGATCAATATCAACACCAACTTCGATTATATTAGAAGCCAAGCATACGTCAGCAGGCGCTTTTTCTCCGTCAGCAAACCCCTTATTTAACTCATCCATCAATTCAACCAACTTAGACTGCGAAAGCCGACTTGTAAGCTCATAAATTTTTTGGATATATCGACGCTTCGCTGGGGGAATATTTAATTTAGAGTTGAGGTACTTTAAACGAGCTGGAATGTCTGAATCAAATAGAGTTCTACCGCCGGACAACTCCCTGATACTGTTATAAAAACATAGAAGAGTCCACCAAGGATCTTGAAATTCTTTTTCTAAACACGCTGCGTGAAAAATTAACGAAGAAAAGCACCTGACCTGAGTAGTTTGCACCGAACCAAACTCTGCGAGAAGGCCAAGATACAAACGACCATGTGCTCTTTTGTTGTTGCCCTGCATAGCATATTTACCAAAGAACGAATCTCCCATATCAATTCCTGGGCTAGGAAATAATTGAAGTTGGTCACGATCATAAAGCGATTTTATTTGATTTTTAGCACCACTAATTGTGGCCGTACTTGCAATTATTTTTGGTTTTTTCTTTTTCCCATTTTCCATTTTGTACGTGCATAAGTCTTCTAAGACTGCTTCATACGCTCCATACATCGTTCCAAGTGGTCCTGAAATAAGATGTAACTCATCCTGAATAATAATTCCTGGCGGCACCGAACAATTAATAACTTCATTGCCATTTATTTTTTTGCCAAACAACGCCCCAGCATGAGGTCGATATGCAAGCATTGCAAACTTGTCGGCAGTCGCTATAAACATTGTTGGAGGATTGACATAAAGATTCTCGTCAATTACCTCTATTGGTAACCATGATTCCTCAAATCGTCCGCCAAAGTGGCACTTAGTATCCGAGCAAGCGAGTGAAATCTTTTTGTCTCGGCCTGCCCCTATTTCTCTAAAACCTTTAATTCTAATATCAATCCAATGTGTATCTTTCATGCTCCTTGGCTTTTCTGAAGAATCAGCTTTACCAATTTGACTTTTACACCAAGGACATTCATTGATAACTAAGGGATTCCCTTCAGAAACCGAATCCTCACTTTTCTTAAATTTTCGAAATCTATCCAGCGCTTCTTTATTGGAGTTAGGACATGCTGAGCGGCCTAGCCATAGCCCTAAAGTGAAACGTTTTCCTTTTATTGGATTCTTTGTAATGATTTGGTTTGATTGAGATTCATTCCTGATATATTCCATAGCACATATAAGACTTGCCGCTCTTTGAAACTGCTGAGTAGTCAACATTCTTAACGTATAACGCATAAATACATTAGTTCCGTCTCGCGTTAAAACATCATCGTTGCGGATAAGCAAGCGTTGGTGAAACATGTAATACGCAGCAACAGCAAGGTACGCCTCTGTTTTGCCTCCACCAGTTGGAAACCATACCAAATCCACAAGCTCCCTATCATTTAGGCTATTCTCATCATCGCAATCTGATACACCGTTTAATGACATAAGCAAAAAGGCAATCTGAAAGGCACGCCATTTACCTAATCGATCTGATTCCGTACCATTACGATAAATATCCCATGGCGTTTCAAGTGTATTAGCTGGGTAAACGCTATTTGGAGGATTGAACTTTAAGGCCCTAGGCTTTATCTGTTTAGACCCAATTTGTTGCAACATCATTGACAAGTTTGCCAACCTAAATGCTTCTCTAGCATTAGCATCATTTTTTAACAAGGTTAAGCCTGTCTTCATGCGCTCTAAGCTATACCTGCAACGTTCCATATGTTTATATGCAACACTTTGTAACTCTGGCGATACTTGAATTATTTCAGCTTCACGATTGATAATCCATTTTTCAAACTCGCTAACAATCTTATTGATTGGATTCCATTTTGAGTCACTTTCATCTGCTGGTAAATTGGCGCAATCTCTCATTTTCAATGAAATTTGATTACCGTATTGGTCTGAAATATCTGGCGTCATACTTGGTAATTCTGATGTGGGTAAGACATCCAAAAATATACTCTTTGGCAAGCCATTATCACCAAGTTGCCATCCTGCAGCACTTCCATGTCCAATTGCCCAAGTAGAGTCATTTGAATAAAGTAACTTTAAAGAAAGTTCATCGTCTCCTTCAAAACCTGCTGTAGTTTGACTAACAGGGTAAGGTAAAAAGTCACCATCAATTAAAGCAACTTCGAAATATGATTGAAAAAGAGTCGAAGATATCCTATCTCTATGATTATTTGCCATATTTCTTAAGACAATTGTAATAAGCCATTTGCCTTGATAGATTCTTGGATAAACCTCTAAGCAAATATTTAAAGGGCTATCTTTCGGTAAAATCTCCTCTCGACAAATTACAATTTTTTCTTGATGCTTTAATTGACTTACATCAATCGATACAGAGCAATCATTCTTAAAAGCACTATTGCGCGCCCAAGCATCGCGTTTCTTCTCAATACCTTTCCCATCTTTATAAACGTGTTTACACTTAAAATACCTGCCATTAACTAAAAAGGCTTCGTCAGACTTTTGCCAATCAAACAAAACTGAATTAGGTAAATTAACGACTAACTTACCTGTAGTTTCAAATTGGGCAAAAACGGATATTGCCATGTTGGACGATGATTTAGCGTCAGTATTACTTAATTCAAAGTCTTGTGAATCCTCTCCTTCCAGCGAATTAGGACTATTGTCTTCTCTAATTCTTTTTCCTAGTTTGTTAGATTCTTTTTCAGATATTTCCTCGAGATACTCGATTTCATCTTTCGTTTTTAAAGTTATGTCTGATGCAAGATTTTGATTGGGATCCTGAAAAATGTTTGGATGTAACAAGCCAATTGCATAGTTTTGCAATGGACTCTCTCCTTTGTAATAAACGATTTCTTGATTGACGCCGTTTTGATCCGTCCAAAAAACAGTACCATTTTCACTAATTTCTCTTTCAAATTCGTTATTAATTAACTCCACCTTTGATGGCGTATCTATTGATCTGAATGGTCCAATAAGCTCTCCTCTAATTGCTTCTATTAGTGCAGCCCTACTTTTGATCATACTCATTCCAAAGTTCCTTTTATTAAGACATTAACCAATTAACTAGTATTTGTTTACTTCTTTCATTCACAAAAAGACGCACGGCTTCTGTCGCTCTTGTAATACCTGTGTACATTAAATCTCGACATATTTCGGTATTTGAAACTTCAACATCAAAGTAAATAATAATTTTATTTTCCATACCTTTATACGTGTAAATTGATTCAAGCACTAAGTCTTCGCTACCTATAGCGTTTCTTCTAACCCCTATACTACCTAACCTGTCACCTACTTTAATAGTCGATTGTTTTAGTGGTTTAAATGACATTAAAGTTATCTCGCTAGGCATATATCCTTCATTTAAAAACCCTTTTACAATTAGATTTATCTCATCAATTTGCTCAATGGGCTCTGCAAATGTTTTAATTTCATACAAAGAGATACTTGGTTTGTGTTTTTTTAAATAATTACTGTATGGACTTTCTTCCATTCCAGCTAAACGGATAGCATTTTCACCTACCTCTTCGTAATTTCTGCAATTCTCAGATAGAAGCCATTTAGTTAGTGAATATTCAATCTCAAGAAGTTCAAGGTTGATTTGAAGATTTAATTTATTGAAAAGAAGCTGGTTTTCAAAATCACCTAGAAAAAGGTACTTCCCTCCTTTCAAGCCCCCTTCAACTGAGTGCTCTAGACAATTTAACCAGTTGTCATTACCTAAAATATCTTGTGCTTCATCTACAATCAAAACGTCAAATTTTTCTGAAGGTTGATTTTGGAAATAGCTAGCTATCTTCAGGGGTACATTTAACCAAAATGTTTGATCAGGAATTTTAGGAAGACTAATTTTACAATGCGAGATTAATGCTGAGTTTATTGATCCTACAACAAAATTCTTGTGATTATCTAAACGCATTTTAAGCCAATCACCAACAAGCTTATTGAAACAGAAAACTCCAACCTTTAAGTTTCGGCGACTTAACTCCTCAGCCACCATTATTGAAATTAGGGTTTTACCCGTCCCAGCTCCACCATTTACGAGCACTTTCGAGTTTAATTTGAATAGTTGAAACACAACCCTTTGTTGCTCAATAAGCAAACTTTCATTTTTTGAATCTCGAAATTCAATCTCTTCTCTGGGCGTTTGTTTAACCGTGCTGAATGGTTGACAAAGCTTTACTATTTTTGAGATTTCTTTACCATTTAAAGGCTTAGACATTGTAGATATATTAGAGGCATTGGAAATTGATTGTATTGCCATCGCCTTCAGTTGATGTGTAAATTCATCAGCATGTTTTAAGCTTCTAAAGGCTCTTGAGTCCATAAGCTCGCAATTATTCACCTGAATATTTGGTGTTAACTCAAAGATTGCATTAGGAAAGATGCAGCAGGAGACAACAGGAATTTTCTTTGCTTCGGGCCAATAGTTCATGAGGGCCTTAAAAAAAGCAGCTGACGCGCCACTTGACTGTGAAAAAGGCGATGATTTAATAGAGTCTGGCCGCCAGCCTCCTCCATCAAATGAAATATAGTTGTGAGATTTGACCTCGATACAAAGTATTCCTACCTCAGGAATGATCGCAATGAAATCTATTTCTCTGCGCCTAATTCGATATTGTTGCCCTGTGAATGGAGCAATATCAATCGAATGAAAAACCACCCAATTGCTATTAGATTGTGAAAATAAATTGAAGACGTCCTTTTCTCCAGGGGGCGTATTTTCACTGTAATTTTGCGGTATTATCCTCATTACGTAATCCTTTACTATCTATAAAAACGGGATTCTTGTGCAGTTATAATTTTTTTCAATAGTTTCTTCGGTACTTCATAACCATATTCAGTACTTTGCAATTGATGCAACTCGACATCACATTTCTCAGAATTTACAGATATCGTGAATCCTTCTTTTATAAGTGGATCTATAGAATTTGAGTGTTCTTTTATCAACTTATTAATAGCTTGATAGACTTGCTCTTCATATTCAGAACTATGTTGTAATCCCTCGGAAATCGCCTCACCTCTGGAAGATAGGACTTCTCCCCAAGCAGCTTCTGCCCAAGCTCCAAAGTCATCAACATTAATGCCAACGTTTGCGAGAATATCTATCTTCAAACAATCCAACAAAATCAAAAAGTTTTCTTTTTCTTGCGGCGCTTTAACTACATTATCAGAAATTTCACACCAATCACTCACACAAGAACTTAAATTTTTCAATCCAATATTTGAGCGTTCGAGCTCCCCCAAAAAGGTGTCAAAATCTTGTTCCATTAAGACACTTTTCCAAATACTTTGATAGCATTGAGCCTTGTCAGCACGGTTACGCGAGTATTTATCTGGAATGTCAAATGAAACAATGAGTACATTCTCATTAACAAAATTTGCTGCCTCGGCAGCCTTCATGTGTTGAACAGAAGCTTTGTTAGATTCTTTAACAATTATTATTATTTTTGAGTTAGGGGAGTAGAGTACCGACTTACCTTGAAATAATTTAAAACATAAAGCTGGAAAACTATCTAACGAAAGTTTTTTATAAACTTCAAATTCATCAATATCCTCCTGAAATATTACTGATTTGGGTAAGTCGCAGTTGAATTTGACAATCATTTTTTGAATTTCAATAGAAGGTAAGGGAGGGGCCTCTCCTGAAAAAAGCTGTCTTAGACGAGATATAGGAGTAAGGAACGCATAATAATCATTTTTTTGACCACTCCACCTAAGTTGGGCAAGCCGATGAAATTTAATATTTCTCAAAAAGAAATTAGGAATAGCTGAATATTCATCGATTCTAATGCTCCCAACAATTAATAGAGTGTTGAATTTCTCTAACTCTTTGTATTCGCTTATAGTAGAAATTACTTTGATATTTAGAGACGAAATACCGAAACTGTTTATTAATAATTGAAAGTCATCTTTAAACTTACTCTCTGTAAAAACAACGCAATTTTCATCTTCTTTACATTGAGCCAAAAAATCATAGAACGCCTTATTTAATGGGTTTCCAAATGAATTTACATGCTTGAGATTATTATTAATGTCACTAATTGCGCCAGCTATATCTTCTCCATAGATGGCAAGAGTATTACTTTCTGGTTGGGCAAATGGAGTGTTTATGAATATTGTTCTCCAATCATTTTGAGGAACTTTTAAATTGTAGAAAATATTCCTTCTAAGTTGCTTCGCAAGTTCCAAATAATCGCTATCTAATAATATTGACAGTATTTTGAACACTGAACTGCGAATATTAGAAACATAATCTGATACTATTTCAATTTCTAGGATTGAAAAATTTTGCTGATTTAACAATAAATTTGATTTAGCAATATTCATTAATTTTCATCCAATAAGATGACCTCAGCATCACTGAGCCCCAAAGCAGACGCTACAGTTTGCGTGTTTGAATCGTTAAGAGTTAACCAATCAATATTGGAGGATATATAAGCTAGCAACTCCTCAATTTTATTATCAGACTCCAAAGGGTCTAAGAAGATAAATTTTTCAGAATCTCTTAAACGATTTTTTTCTATCGTTTTCATGGCCGAATACAAACAAGTGTAAATAACGCTTTTGGATGATGAAATAAACTCAATGCCCTGTTGATTCAAAGCAGTTATGGAATTTATTCGACTAACCCTATCATTTGCTAACGTTAATAATTCACCTAAGATTTCTTCGCATCCGTTAATACTAACTACTACTTCATTAAGTCTGTGAACTAGCTGATTGTTTGAGCTTACCAAGCTCAATTGAGAATAACTATGAGCTAAATTAGTATTAACCGCTAAACCTTGAGTTAGGTCACTATAAAGTGAACCAAGTTTAGGTGTTTTGTCGCTAGGAATTAAACTAGGCTTGCCGTGGATATGCCAACTATCGCTGTAGTTTTCTATAATCGTCGATTTTAATTTGCTGTGAATTGGATTGCGCTTTGTAGGTTTTTTAATTGTGCTAACGGTAATGGTTCGATTGACGAGATCAAAAGATTCAATTTCATATACTTTTGAATCACCAATTTTTTTATAACGAGGAATTGCTTGTTCAAGTCGATTACAATTAACTTTCTCTGGTTGGCATTTGAACTGGCATGAATGACATTTATTTAAATAGTCACTAGCATTATTCACTAATCTAGTGAAGTGCAAAGCCTTATCATTTTTTGATTCATCGCATAGGTCCCTACAAATTAAACCAAGTGAAAAAACACTTGCACTAATCGCTGCGTCTGTGGTGTAAAAGATGGATATACGTTTGGCATCCTGCCAACTGAAACCTAACTTAAAGAATTTTGACAAGTCCTTTTCTTCCGAATCTATTGGATTCCATGTTATTTTCAATTTAGGTAAACATTCCAATTGTGTACATAAGTACAGGTAATATATTGAAAAATTATTTTATAGGCAAGAGACATATCAACTAAAAAGAAGTAGCAAGTATCCCGATCCTTTTGATTTAGCGCGGTTTCAAATGGCGCAAGACAACAATGTTTACCAGCAGGCTTTAAAGGAGTTGCAGGCGCATTGGTGCAATACCTGCTGCAAATGATGCGCATCGACATGAACGTGATTGCCGCCGATCCCAGAGCCCAACAGATCGTGATCCAAAATATGGATGCCGTGAAGCGGTGGTTGTTTAGATAAATATCAAATTTTGACAAGGAGCTTTGTAATGGAGTTAAAAGACTTGGTTGATGATGTACTGCGAAAAATTGGCCGAAATATGATGCTGTTTCAACACTTGGAATACTTATTAAAGTATGTCGTTGCTAATGGAAATTGGTCAGGCTTAGCAAGTGAATTGGAGAATAATAAAGCTAAAAAAGAAAAAGCAATCAAGAATCAAACAATGGGTCAGTTAGTTGGTCAATTTTTGGAGAGTTCCAATCCTGATCATGAAGCTGACTCAAATGAACCCGAAGAACTGAAAGAAGCTTATATTTCTTTTAGCTTCAGTATTGAAACAGACTCGAAGAGTTATGCTTCTCAAGAGGTAGCTTGGAAGAAATTTGTTAGCGAGCGAAACGAGCTTATTCATCACTTACTTCCCAAATTTGATACAAAATCTAAATCGAGCTGCGATGAACTGAGCATTAAACTTGATACACAGAGTGAAGTTATTCGAAGGAAAATTAAAGAGATTCAGTCTTTAGTTGAAGCGCTTGATAAAGGGAGAAAGGAGTTGGCCAGCTATTTTGCTTCAGACGAGGTAAGGCGAGAAGTAGATCTAAATTTTTTGACGCAAAGCCGGTTAGCAATGGCTCTGGTCGATATTGCCAATCAACTTGGCAACGAAGATGGATGGGTGTTGTTGAGTTCGGCTGGTCAGATAATAAAGCAGAATATTCCAGATGAGCTTGCGTTGTTAAATGCAAACTATGGTTTTGAAAAGTTAAAAGATTTTATGTTAGCGACTGAGCTGTTTGAATTTAACGAGGAGCAAACATCTAGAGGTGGTGTAAGGATCTTCTATAAATTGCGTTAGCCATTAAAATTGACAGCGGCTAAGACACGAAAAACCTAAGCGGTGGATTGTGTTGGTCAATAAGCTTTGCTGGGTTCTATTTGATATTTCCGTGACTTTAAACAGATCCCCGCACTGCGTGCGCACCTAAGAGACCTCGGGGATGACGGTTATTGGGACTCGGGGATGACAGGAGGTGGGATGACAGTGTGTTTGCTTCGTCATTTCGGTAGTCTTTTGGGCCGGAATCTTTTTGACTCCTGTTTGTATTCAACTATGGCGTACTGTTAAGGAGGTTCCCGCACTGCGTGCGCACCTAAGAGCTCCTCGGGAATGACGGTTATTGGGACTCGGGGATGACAGGAGTTGGGATGACACTGTGTTTGGCTTTGTCGAACCGCACAGGTTCTCACCTATTAGTCTAACTCTTCGTATACCGAATTTAGTATAAATTGATTTTATACTAAATTCGGTATATTCTATTTTATACTGAATTGGGTATATTTTCGTTTTATACTAAAATTAGTATAAAGCGTTTGCGCAGATGTGTATAGACGAGGTAGATATGAGGATTAACACACCAAAAGATTTGGGCGCCATTATCAAAGACAGTCGTAAATCCCACAATTGGACTCAGACCGATCTGGCGGAGCGGATTGGTGTGTTCCAAAAGGACATCTCCAACTGGGAAACAAAGCCCGAGAAAATTACTATCGATATGCTTATCAAAGTATGTGCAGCGTTAGATCTAGACTTTAACATTGACAAGCTTTCCCACAATAAGAAAGTGTCAGCAATAACTGGGAAACCCAGGCTGGGGTTCTGATGGGACGAAAATCACATACGCGAACACTTTACTGTTCTATGAATGGCTATTCCGTAGGAGAGCTTTACCTGAAAAAGGGTCGCATGAGCTTCAAATACGACCCAGAATGGTTAGCTATTGAAGGGAGTCGCGCAATATCCTTGAGCCTGCCTATGCAAGAATCAGAAATATCTGATGACGCCGTTCATGCTTACTTTGACAATTTACTGCCCGACGCAGACGCTATCAGAAAACACATGACGGACCGATTGGGTGCAGAAAGTGATAAGCCATTCGACTTGTTAGCCAAGATAGGAAAGGATTGTGTGGGTGCGCTCACGTTCACCACTGAGCCCTTAACTGGAGAAATGCCTTCGCTGTCGCTCACCCCTCTGTCTGAAGGTGAAGTCGCGCAAGCCATAAGAGAAACTCGACTTGAAAAAATGTTGGGTATGAAATCAGATGATGACTTCAGAATTTCTCTTGCTGGTGCTCAGGAAAAGACTGCACTGACAAAGTGGGGCGGCAAGTGGTGTCGGCCACACGGCTCAACCCCAACTACACACATATTCAAACCACCTATCTTTCATCACGAGAGCATGGGAATAGACCTATCTTCAAGTGTAGATAACGAATGGTTCTGCCAGACATTCATGCAACAACTGGGAATGAATGTCGCCAACTGTGAGATAGCGCAGTTTGAGGATCAAAAAGTACTGATAGTAGAGCGTTTTGACCGCAGGCTGGATGAGAACAATATTATCCGACTTCCTCAAGAAGATATTTGTCAGGCTTTAGGGAAAGTCAGTGGCTCGAAATACGAGGATAAAGGCGGCCCGGGTTCCCAGCAGGTTATGGAGTTGCTGTCTGGATCAAGAAACGCATACGAAGATAAGCTAGAGTTTTTGAAGGTGCAAATCGTGTTCTGGATACTTGCTGCAATTGATGGGCACGCAAAGAACTTCAGTATCGCCCTCAATCAAGATGGGTATAGACTAACTCCATTTTATGACGTGTTGAGCGCTTACCCATACTTTGGTCAGGGCAACATCCAGCCAAAGAAAATAAAGATGGCGATGAAAGTCCATAGCAAGAACAAACACTACAAATGGAACGATATTCAGGCTAGGCACTGGCCTGAACATGGAAAAACACAGGGGATAGATGAGGAGCAAACACTATCCATCTTAGCATTCTTAGAAGCGAACGTAGAATCGGCTTTAAATGGCACTCTCAAAGCAGCAAACGAGCTTTTTGATGAAGATATCGGGCAAGTAATTACGGAGTGCACGCTCAATTGTATGAGGAAAGTAAGTAGCTTCTTAAAAGCGTGAGGGGACATGTCATCCCGGTAGCGTTCATGCGTTGTCATTCCGGCAGTCTTTTGGGCCGGAATCTTTTTGAAGCCTGTTCGTAGTTAACAACGGCGCACTGTTTACCAGATCCCCGACCAAGAGACCTCGGGGATGACGATTTTTTGAGCGTCTTGGGGATGACGGTTATTGAGCCTCGGGGATGACGGTATAAAGGAGCCTCGGGGATGACGGTTATTTGGGGACCGAGAGTGACAGTGTGTTTGCTTCGTCATCCCGGTAGTGCTCTTGTGCCGGAATCTTGTTGGCTCTTGTTTGTAGTTTACTACGGCGTACTGTTTATGAGATCCCCACACTGCGTGCGCACCTAAGAGCGTCTTGGGGATGACAGCGTTAGAGAAAAGATTAGTTGAACTTAAATGGCGCACCCGACAGGATTGCTCAGCACATCCCTGTGCTTCGTCGCTTCGCGACCGTGCTGCGCACGTCCAAATTTGTTCCCGACAAATTTGTCGAACCGCACAGGTTCTCACCTATCAGGTGCGCTAAAGGATGTGTTGAGTGCTTTAGTGAACTTAGAAGAGAAGACTTGATTCGACTTTAAATGGCGCACCCGACAGGATTGCTCTGCACATCCCTGTGCTTCGTCGCTTCGCGACCGTGCTGCGCACGTCCAAATTTGTTCCCGACAAATTTGTCGAACCGCACAGGTTCTCACCTATCAGGTGCGCTAAAGGATGTGTTGAGTGCTTTAGTGAACTTAGAAGAGAAGACTTGATTCGACTTTAAATGGCGCACCCGACAGGATTCGAACCTGTGACCTTCGCCTCCGGAGGGCGACGCTCTATCCAGCTGAGCTACGGGTGCACTGGAAGGGGGTCGATCATAATGAAAACCGACAGCTTTTCCACTGTTATTTTCGATAACTTATTAAGTTGTAAGACTTCGTCTAAATTACAGACGGTTCAAAGTTCACTTTTGTTGGTAAGTACTAACTTATTAAGTTGAAGTTATTTTTCTTTTTAAGCGATATAACCAAATCGTTGCCGAGTGAAACCGTTTCATGATGATAGGGTTTTGCGGCAATTTGTGCGGTGATCTTTTATCAGCAATTTCAAAATCAGCATCACCTGTTGCTAACATTCAAACGCGGTACAGAAAAATTCTAGTGAGGTGTAAAGCTGATCTTCATCGACATTTGTTTTTGATGATAGTGCTAAACCGCGCATCAGGGTGAGTAACACATCGGCTAACTCAGCTGCACTTTCTGAGCCGAGGGCGGTGAGGCGTTTTTGAATTTTATCGACCAATCTGCTCCTGCTATTTTGGATTTGTTGATTGACATTTTCTTGTCGGCAATAGGTATCGCCAAGGAGGATTAAACAGCTTGTTCGTTGATTCACATTAAGGAAATGATCGAGAGCAAATTCCATGCTGTTACGAAACATTTGTGATGGATTTTCTGCTTGTGAGAGTACCTTATCGAGCTGTTCAAAAAAACGACTTTCATACAAAGTTAACACCTGCAAAAAGAGCGATTCTTTGTTGCCAAAAGTGGCGTACAAACTGGTGGGTGTCACTGCCAGTGTGGCGCACAATTCGGCAATGCTGACATTTTCAAATCCGTGTTTTTGGAACAACACTAAGGCCTGATCTAATCCTGTTTTTGGATCTAATTTTCTCGGTCTGCCGCGTTTCGAAGTTATATTTGTATCAGTCACTATATAAATATTCAGATAATGAAAAGTATTTATGTATTAAATACTACAAAAGCTATTATGACAAGGTTTGTGGGTAAATTCGCAGAAAAGGCTGCATTTGGAGACTTGTAATTAATTAAGATTAAAGTAGTCATCGTTACATAAAGATAAAGTGGATTATTATCAATTAATGTAGCGATGACTATTTTATTTTTTAGTGCTGGCTAAACGATCGTCTGTTTGTACAATTCCAACGCGTAAGCATTGTCTTTCTGTGCTTCTTTTATCTGCGCCAGTAACAATAAATCGCGTCTGTCATTTCTTAATTTGATGGCTTTGGATAAGGCTTTTTCGGCAAGCAAATGATCACCCAAATTGAACGCCAGTTGGCCCAAAGTTGATAAAATGTCGACGTTCTTGTCGTCCTTTTTTAACCAGCCTTCGAGTTGTTTTATGGCGCCGTTGGTTTGCAAATTTTTCAGTTGTCGGTACATAGAATAGAGCACAGGAACCGGCCCATTTTTTTGACTATTAACCAACACCATTTGCGCTTCTTCAAACATGGCTTGGTTGATCAACTCTTGCGTATAAGCGGCAACTTGGCCAGGCTCTTTTCTTACTGAGCGAGGCAGGGTTTGCCATTTCTCTTTTAACTTATTCGCTCCTTCTTTACTGGCAAGCTCGGCGAATTCGCCTTGAGATGCTTTGAGCTGCCAAACGTCATATTCGTCGCCTAAAGCCTTTTTCCATTTTGGTAGCTTCTCTTTCAACTGTCCATAACGATGGGTTTGATCAAGTGCATGGGCCCATAGTTTTATAATGCTTGGATCGGATTGAGATTTCTCCGGAAGCTGCTCTATGTATGTAAGTGCTTGCTTACATTCCTCTCTGAACATTAGATCACGGATAATACACAAATTCGCTGCTAAACGAGTTGGCTCATTATCTGCAGCAAACGCCCACAGTTCTCTGGCGCGTTCGTTGTTACCCAATTGCGATTCAGTTTCTGCAAGTGCAAGAATATTGATGCCGTCAAAGTCGTCTTCATCGACCACCTTATTCAAGCGTTTTTGCGCTTCGAGGTAGTTTCCTTCTGCTAAGGAAATTAGACCTTGGCGAAAGGCTTTCTGTCGGCGTCTTTCACTAAAGCCGAATAGCCAGTCTTGTGTGCCCATTAGGAATGAAATGATCGCTTTGGTGATCAGTAACAACAACCATCCGGCTAAGAACAAAACAATGACGGTTGCTATTAGGCCAAAGATAGAAAGTTGCAGCGTGACACTTTCCAGTACGATCAGAAAGTAACCTTCATAATTTATCAGCGCAGGGCCTAGCACCAATCCACTGATAAAGAGGATAAAGATTATGATCAGCAACAGAATTTTTTTCATAGTTCAAACTTCCCGTTTGAAAATGAATTGTTCATTCGGCGCTCAAGCATATCTTGCAACGGTGTTGCGGAATCTAATTGCTCTGGATAGTTGCGCTCTAGCGACGTCATTTCGAGATTCTTCAATGCCGCAGCAAAGTTAACCACCTCGTCAGCGTCCAAATCAAAATGCTCGACAAGTAAACCGATAGCCCTTTGAATACTTTGCTTAAACAAGGTGACTTGTTCTTGCATTACCGCAGATTGCGCTTGCAGCAGGGCATATCTAAGCTGCTCTCTGGCTAACCATTGCTGTTGATCAGACAAGAGCGGTTTAATCGGCGTGGTGTTCACCTGATATTTAAAGTTACTTAAAATATACGCCCAAATTCTAGCCAAGCCTTCTACTTCTTCAGGTTTAGCATTATCGGATTGAGCCTCGGGCAAGGATAGCGGCAGGTTACTGACCTGCTGCACTAAGCCTGATACCGACAGCGCCACTGAGGTTAATGAGACTTGATTGATTTGTTGCAGCGTTTGAATATCGCTGGCAATAAATTGTCTGATGGGCAATAGCGAGGGGTCGGAAAGATCCTGCAATCTGCTATCCGCTGCCTGTAACATGGCCACGGCCGTTTTAACATCTCGTTCTAGCCACAATTTTCTGCCAGCGATACGCACTAGGTAGTCAGCTTCGGCAAGTAACCAATCGGCTGGTCTGCGGCCCGATATATCTTCTAAATTTTTGCGGTTGGTGTCACTTTGTTGACGAGCCATGGCGATTTGTTCATTTAGCGAGGCCAACTCTTGTTGCAAAGCTCGGTTTTGCTGAGCCAGACTATCGACATTGGCATTGACCGACTCAATTTCGCGGCTTTGCTGGCTCAACGCACTTTGTTGTTGGGTGAGCAGGTTCTTTTGCTCAACTAAGGCATTATCTTCCGAATTATCTAGATTTTGCCATTGCATCCATGCCCAATAACCTGCGGCAATTACCGCCAGTACCAGTAAGAAGTTAATTAGGGTAACGAACCAAAGCAATCCGGTTTTGGCTTTTTTGTTAGGTTCAACATTATCCTCTGGAATCGGCTCCTGCTCCTCCATGGTTGCTGACTCTTCTACTTCCAGATAAGACGCATTCTCTATTTCGAGTGCTTTGTTTTCTTCATCAGAAGAATTAGATGGATCTTTCTGCGTCATTTAGCGCTCCAAAAAATGATTGATTGAGTCTTTCAGCTGGGTATCGCTTGCCCCCTCGCTTTGAATGACTTTCTGTATCCCCAGTTTAGCCGCAAATTCCACCAAACGTCGACTAACTACTATCCAAGTTTGTGTTTTTAACCACGATTTATCAAATGTTTCCCATGCAACTTGCATGATTTCGCCGCTCGTAGCGACTATGCATTGGATTTGCGATCTTTGCCATGCTTGCGTTTCAATTGGTGGCTCACAGCGATGACGACGATATAAGTTTACTTCTTTCACCTTAGCACCGCGAGCGGTGAGTTCAGTTGGCAGTAGTGGCCGTCCACCTTCGCCTTTAACCAAAAAAACCGTGCTATTTTGCATATCCTGAAGCTCGGGTAATTCGAGTAAGCCTTCAGAATTAGCTATATCTGGCACTGTTACTTTTTCACCGAGTTCATTGAGATTTACTGCGGTACTTGGTCCAACAGCATATAACTTAACTGACGCTGGCCATGTTATTGCACTTTTTACGACAATATCGGCGGCATGAGTACTGACAAAAATAGCACAATAGCGATGTTTTGGATCTGTTGGGAGTTGGGTTAACTCGCGCTTAAAAGCCGCTAAGTCTTCGATGTTTGGTTCAATTTCAATTAACCCCACCCCCACAGCTGAAATGCCGTGCTGCTTAAGGAACTCGGTACTGGCGATGAGTTTTTCTTTGGGACGCAGCAGTAAAACACTCATTTGATTACTGATAGGCTTCTTGCAAAAAGGCCTGCGCACCTAAGTCTAATAATGCTTGGGCAACGCGCTCTCCTAATGCGATTGGATCTATACTATCACCGGTTTGCTGAGCTTGAATAAGGCCTTTACCAGAAACAGAGCCGACTAAACCGCGCAGATGTAACTGATCCGCCTGCCATTCACAAAAACTGCCAATAGGGACTTGGCAGCCGCCTTGTAACTTGGCGTTCAAGGCTCTTTCTGCAATCACGCAGGTGGCGGTTTTATCATGGTTTAGTGGTTGTAATAAGGCGATCAGTTCAGCATCATCATTTCGACACTCAATCCCCACCGCACCTTGTCCTACCGCGGGTAAAGAAACGCTGCTGTCGATTTGATGGGTGATCCTGTTTTGCATCTTTAACCGGATAAGACCGGCCGAGGCTAAAATGATGGCGTCGTATTGGCCGTCATCGAGCTTGGCTAATCGGGTGTTTACGTTACCGCGAAGATCTTTGATTGTGAGATCGGGGCGACGGGCGGCTAGTTGAACTTGGCGTCTGAGGCTGGAGGTACCCACGACTGCGCCCTGCGGTAGGTCGTCGATACTTGCAAACCGGTTAGACACAAATGCATCTGTGGGATCTTCACGCTTGCAAATGGCATGCAGACCAAAACCTTCAGGAAACTCAACTGGGACATCTTTCATTGAATGAACGGCAATATCGGCCCGGCCTTCTTGCATGGCAACTTCTAATTCTTTGATGAAGAGTCCTTTGCCACCGACCTTTGCAAGCGGTGTGTCGAGAATGACATCACCTTTGGTTGTCATGGGGACAAGTTCTACCGAAATATGCTGGTGTGCCTTTAGCAGCTCAGCTTTTACGAACTCTGCTTGCCATAATGCCAAAGCACTTTTGCGCGTGGCGATCCGTACGACCCGTTGTTTCATGACTACTCCCAATATTCTTTGAGACCATTTTAGAGTTTTGCAGAGTGGATTGGTACAGGCGGATGAAAATAAATCACAAACGTGGACGCTAATAAATGATTTGGCATAAGGTAGTGCTCGTTCTTAACCTGTCGTCCCGGCAGTGCTCTCCATTCATTGTCATCCCGGCAGTGCTCTCCATTTATTGTCATCCCGGCAGTGCTCTCCATTTATTGTCATCCCGGTATTGCTCTCCATTTATTGTCATCCCGGTATTGCTCTTAGGCCGGGATCTTCCAGACGCCTGTTTGTAGTTAACTACGGAGGATTGTTTATGAGATCCCCGACCAAGAGACCTCGGGGATGACGGTCTGATTGAGCGCCTCGGGGATGACAGAGTGTAATGTCATCCCGGTAGTGCTCTCCATTTATTGTCATCCCGGCAAAGCTCTTGGGCCGGGATCTTTTAGACGCCTGTTTGTACTTAGCCTCGGAGTACTTTTTTAGACGCCTGTTTGTAATTAACTACGGAGAATTGTTTATGAGATCCCCGACCAAGAGACCTCGGGGATGACAGAGTGTAATGTCATCCCGGTAATGCTCTCCATTTATTGTCATCCCGGCAAAGCTCTTGGGCCGGGATCTTTTAGGCGCCTGTTTGTAGTTAACTACGGAGGATTGTTTATGAGATCCCCGATCAAGAGACCTCGGGGATGACGGTCTGATTGAGCGCCTCGTGGATGACAGAGTGTAATGTCATCCCGGTAATGCTCTTAGGGGCGCACGCAGTGCCAATATCTTCCAAAAAACTGCACCACAGCCTGATTTTCCTTAGCTATAGTAAACTGAAGGGAGGCTAAGGATGGCTAATGCATATATTTACATAATGACAAACAAACCCTTAGGCGTGCTTTACGTTGGCGTAACGTCAAATTTAAAACAGCGAATTTATCAGCATAAAAGACGCAAATCTGACGGGTTCACAAAGAAATACAATTTACATAGTCTGGTTTATTTCGAGATATTTGATGATAACTACCACGCCATTTGCAGAGAAAAACAACTTAAAAAATGGCATAGGGCATGGAAAATAAAGTTGATTGAAAAAACTAATCCACAGTGGCGTGACCTATATGATGGATTGTAGCGTCATCCCGGTAATGCTCTCCATTTATTGTCATCAGGTAGTGCTCGTTCTTAATCTGTCATCTCGGTAATGCTCTTGTGCCGGGATCTTTTAGACGCCTGTTTGTAATTAACTGCGGAGGATTGTTTATGAGATCCCCGACCAAAAGACCTCGGGGATGACGGTCTGATTGAGCGCCTCGGGGATGACGGTCTGATTGAGCGCCTCGTGGATGACGGTGACGTGTCATCGCGGCAGTGCTCGTTCTTAATCTGTCATCCCGGTAGTGCTCTTGTGCCGGGATCTTTTAGATGCCTGTTTGTAATTAACTGCGGAGGATTGTTTATGAGATCCCCGACCAAAAGATCTCGGGGATGACGGTCTGATTGAGCGCCTCGGGGATGACATTTTTTGAGCGCCTCGGGGATGACGGTGACGTGTCATCGCGGCAGTGCTCGTTCTTAATCTGTCATCCCGGTAATGCTCTTGTGCCGGGATCTTTTAGATGCCTGTTTGTAGTTAGCCTCTGAGTACTTTTAAGGAGGTCCCCGATCAAGAGACCTCGGGGATGACATTTTTTTTGAGGCCTCGGGGATGACACTTTTTTGACCTACTTAAAAATACCCTGGATCCAAGCCGAGATGTCATTTAGCTCTTGCATGCACACGTTGTGCTGCATCACGTATTCTTTCCACTCCACAGAAAAACCATTTTGCTCAAGCACTTTATAAGCTGCGTGGCCTAAGAACAACGGCACAACTTCGTCTTGTTGCCCATGAGCACACAGGATGGGGGTGGTTTTATTCACATCTAGGGCTTCATTGGCTAACTTTTCGGGCTCGCTCATGTAGGTAGAAAGTGCCAAAATTCCCGCCAGTTTTTCTGGATAACGAGTGCCTAGATTAAGCGCAATCACACCACCTTGTGAAAATCCCGCCAACAAAATGCGCTCACTCGGAATGCCATGAGCGCGCTCGGCTTCAATGAGCTTCTTAACTTGCTCGGTAGAGTCTCTCACCCCATCCACATCTGCACGGTTGTTAAAGTCCATGCTTTTTATGTCATACCATGCGCGCATGGGCATACCGTTGTTGACGGTAACGGGGCGCACTGGCGCATGAGGAAACACAAAGCGAATGGCCAAATCATTTGGTAACTTAAGCTCGGGCACAATGGGGGCAAAACCGTTTCCGGAGTCGCCCAACCCATGTAACCAAATAACCACGGCGTCGTAGGGTTTGTTCGGTTTTACTTCGACAAAAGGCAACAGATTATCTGTCATAACTAAAATTCCTTTTCACAACCTTAAGAAAGCTTAACCGGCTCGCCTGCTTGTTTGCTGGCGGCTTCGTCGATAAAAGACCAAAACTCGGCACCCGTGCGCTCATCAATCCAAGTACCATCTTGGTAATTGAAATGGTGACCGTTGAACTTAGTCGCTACCCATAGCTGATGCAAAGGAGCCTGTTTGTTCAAAATAATTTTAGTGGAATTGAGAAAAATCAAAGTCAAAATTCCTTCGGCTGACTCGTAATCGATGTCAACTTCGCATTCATCTAATGCGTCTTCAAGCTGTAAAAACACATCATCTACAAGTTGATGATATTGGCTGTCGTTCATTGGTTGAATTGCCTCATTAGGTAAACGTTCAGAATATGCTAACATTGCCGAATCTTTACTACAGTATTTTTTGATATTTTTATGGCAAACGCTCCAGGAAACCTGTTTATTCTCGCTGCCCCATCAGGTGCGGGCAAATCTAGTTTGATAAACGCACTGTTACAACGACATGCTAGTAGCGGTATGCATGGCAATCGGATGCAGGTGTCCGTGTCGCATACCACCCGAGCGCCAAGACCGGGCGAAATCGACGGTGTGCATTATCATTTCGTCTCTCGGGAAACCTTTGAAGGCCTTATCGAAGAAGGTGTGTTCTTTGAATGGGCAGAAGTGTTCGGTAATTATTACGGTACATCCAAAGTGGTGATTGAGAAAACGCTGCAACAAGGTATCGACGTATTTTTAGACATCGACTGGCAAGGTGCCAGACAAGTGAAAGCACAAATTCCAGATACGGCGACTATTTTTGTGGCGCCCCCCTCAAAAGAAGAGCTTAAACGGCGCTTAACGGCGCGAAATCAAGACTCTGAAGAGGTGATCAGTCAGCGCATGGAAAAAGCGGTCAGTGAGATTTCTCATTATCATGAATTCGACTTTATTGTGATCAATGATGACTTCGATTCAGCTCTAGAAGAGCTTGACGCGATAGTAAGTGCCCGCAGACTACGAAAAGAAAAGCAAGTTATACGCCATGAAGGACTGTTTTCCAATCTGTTGGCAAAATAAACAGGCTCAGAAACATCAAAGATCTTTCCTTCAGGCCAATAAAAACGTAAACTACTCGACCTTTTATAGAATACCCGTACAAAAACCGAACACCGGAGAGAGAAGAATATGGCTCGCGTTACAGTTGAAGATGCAGTAAATAAAATCGGCAACCGATTTGATCTAGTTTTAGTCGCTGCCAAGCGCGCTCGTCAAATTGCAATAGAAGGCAAAGAGCCTCACGTGCCTATGGGTAACGACAAAGCAACCGTAGTTGCGTTACGTGAAATAGAGCAAGGCTTTGTTGATGCGTCTACCTTAGAAGCGGAAGCGATCCGTGACCAACAAGAAAGTGATCAAGCAGAATATTCTTCTGTTGCCAACATCCTTTCTGAGTAAAATCTCGCTGATCCTGAACTCAGTGCAGTTCAGGATCAACATATCGGCTGACAAGCCAACAAAATCCCCGTATTCTTTCACTATCAATTAATGACTGATGTGAACTAAGTGTATTTGTTCGAAGGCCTCAAAAATAAACTAAGTGACTATTTATCTGCCAAAACAGTAGCAGATGTTCAGCGTGCTTACGTTTTAGCCCATGACGCCCACGACGGTCAAATGCGCTCCAGTGGCGATCCCTACATTACGCATCCAGTGGCAGTTGCCGGTATTCTTGCGGATATGCGACTCGATCATGAAACCATCATGGCGGCATTACTGCATGATGTCATTGAAGACACCGCTTATGATAAAGATGATTTATCACGAGAATTTGGCGATACCGTAGCGGAATTGGTTGAAGGCGTGTCTAAGTTAGATAAAATTCAATTTAGCACCAAACAAGAAGCGCAAGCTGAAAACTTCCGTAAAATGATGATGGCGATGGTGCAAGATATCCGCGTCATCCTTATCAAACTGGCTGACCGCACGCATAATATGCGGACTTTGGGGTCGTTAAGACCGGATAAACGCCGCAGGATAGCGCGCGAGACCTTAGAGATTTACGCACCTATTGCCCACCGTCTGGGTATTCACGACATTAAGAATGAACTCGAAGACTTGGGCTTTCATGCTATGTATCCGCTGCGTCATCGGGCCTTACAAGGTGCGGTTAAACAAGCTCGTGGCAATCGTAAAGAAATTATTGAAAATACCCGCAAAGAAGTGGAAACGCGCCTAGCCGCCAATGGCATGCAGGCCGACGTAGTAGGGCGCGAAAAGCACCTGTATTCCATTTATCGTAAAATGAAGAACAAAGAACTGATGTTCAACGAAGTGATGGACATCTATGCATTTAGGGTAATAGTTGACTCCGTTGACAGCTGTTATCGGGCGTTAGGCGCAATGCACGGACTGTACAAACCCATCGAAGGTCGCTTTAAAGACTATGTGGCCATCCCACGTACCAATGGTTATCAGTCATTGCATACATCGTTGATTGGTCCTCATGGTATTCCGGTAGAGATCCAAATCCGTACCAAGGAAATGGACCAGATGGCAGATAAAGGGGTTGCGGCACACTGGTTGTACAAAGACGACGGCGAATCTCCGCAGGGCACCACCGCACAGGTACGGGCTCGCAAATGGATGCAATCTTTACTTGAGCTTCAACAAAGCGCCAGTTCGTCATTTGAATTTATTGAAAACGTGAAAACCGATCTATTTCCTGAAGAGATCTATGTGTTTACGCCAGACGGCCGGATCATCGAATTGCCCATGGGTGCAACGCCAGTTGATTTTGCCTACGCGGTGCATACTGATGTTGGAAATTCTTGTGTTGGCGTGCGCGTAGAACGACGTAATTACTCCCTCAATAAACCGTTGGAAAATGGTCAAACCGTTGAGATTATTACCTCTCCTCGGGCCAAACCTAACGCAAATTGGCTGAATTTTGTGGTCAGTGCCAGAGCGCGCGCTAACATTCGCCATTATTTGAAACGTCAACATTCGCAAGAAGCCATTAGCATGGGGAATCGCTTGTTGCGTCATGCCTTAGGGGCGACTAAATTCGATGATATCCCACAAGCAGATCGCGATCGGGTGGTGGCTGAAACCAAACATAACACCTTTGATGAACTGCTCGCCGATATCGGTCTAGGTAATGAATTAAGTGCCATTGTCGCCCGCCGCCTACTCGGTGAGTCTGAAGAGTTGCCGGATAAGAACCGTAATGTGGCGATCAAAGGCACCGAAGGGTTGCTGGTAACCTATCCTCGTTGTTGTCACCCTATTCCCGGTGATGAAATTATTGCTATATTGAGTCCCGGTCGCGGCATGGTGATCCACCAAGTTGGCTGCAGTAATATTCGAAAACTCAGTAAAGAAGAGCCGCAACGGGTGCTGCCGATGCAGTGGGATAGCGAAGCTCAGGGCGAATTTAAAGCCGCGGTGCGCATTGAGCTAATCAATCATCAAGGCACACTTGCAACATTGACCAATAACGTCGCTTCCTGCGATTCCAACATTATTGGCCTGCAAACCGAAGAAAAAGAAAGTAACGTTTATTATATTGATCTAGAGTTAACCACCAAAAATCGAGTGCACTTGGCAAAAGTGATGCGTAAGATCCGCTCTATGCCAGAAGTGCAGAAAGTATCTCGACATAGTCAAAATCGACAAAATTAAGGTAAAAATAATATGTCTAAGTCCGTAATTAAAACCGACCGGGCCCCGCAAGCTATTGGTACATATAGCCAAGCCATTAAGTCTGGTACTACTGTTTATTTGTCTGGCCAAATTCCATTGGTTCCTGAAACCATGGAAATGGTTTCCGATGATTTTAAACAGCAAGCAATCCAAGTGTTTGAAAATATCACCTCTGTTTGTAACGCGGCCGGTGGTACTACTCATGATCTCGTTAAGGTGAACATTTATCTCACTGACTTATCTAATTTTGCCGTGGTTAATGAAGTGATGAGTCAATATTTCAAACAGCCTTATCCTGCACGTGCAGCCATCGGTGTGCGCGCGCTTCCTAAAGACGCTCAAATTGAGATTGACGGTATCATGGAATTGCCTGAATAAAGGTAGGAGAGCCTGTTAATGTCACCAGAGCGCTATTCAAAAATCCGCAGTATTTTGCAAAAACGCCAGACCACTTTGACCGTGTGTATGGAGCAAGTGCATAAGTCGCACAATGTTTCTGCGGTGGTGCGCAGTTGTGATGCGGTGGGCGTGCATAAAGTGCATGCAGTATGGGATGATAAAACCGAACGTTTGCGCGGTGGCACAGCAATGGGTAGCCAGAATTGGGTTTACATGGACACCCACGATAGCATTGGTGACGCCGTATCCCATTTAAAACAACAAGACATGCAGGTGTTGGTGACCCATCTTTCCGATACTGCGGTGGATTTCCGAGAAATCGATTATACCAAGCCAACGGCGATAATTTTAGGCCAAGAAAAGCACGGTGCGACTGAGCAAGCTATTGAGTTGGCCGACACCGACATAGTGATCCCCATGGTTGGCATGGTGCAATCGTTGAACGTGAGTGTCGCTGCCGCGTTGGTTTTGTACGAAGCACAGCGCCAGCGCGATATGGCTGGCATGTATGATGTGCAGCATCTTGATGAAGCCGCATGTCAGAAAATGCTGTTCGAAGGTGGCTATCCTATTTTTCGTGACCTATGTGATCGTAAAAACCTTCCTTATCCGCAGATTGATGAAGACGGCCAGATTGTCGCCGACGAACAATGGTGGCAAGCCCTGCGCGCGAAGTGACTTGTCATCGCGGTAGGGGCTCCCTTTTCAATGTCATCCCGGTAGTGTTTTTTCATATTGCGTCATCCCGGCAGAGCTTTTGGGCCGGGATCTTTCTGACTCCTGCTTGTACTCAACTTCGAAGGACTATTGCCGAGATCCCCGATCAAGGGACCTCGGGGATGACAACTTTTTTGCCCTCGGGGATGACAGTGACTTGTCATCCCGGTAGTGTTTTTGTGCCGGGATCTTTCTGGCTCCTGTTTGTACTCAACTAAGAAGGGCTATTGCCGAGATCCCCGATCAAGGGACCTCGGGGATGACAGTTTTTTTGCACTCGGGGATGACGGCTTTTTTGCACTCGGGGATGACAGAGAATATTGCGTCATCCCGGTGGTGTTTTTGGGCCGGGATCTTCTAGACTCCTGTTTGTACTCAACTATGAAGGACTATTGCGGAGCTCCCCGATCAAGGGACCTCGGGGATGACGGCTTTTTTGCACTCGGGGATGACAGCTTTTTTGCACTCGGGGATAACAGAGAATATTGCGTCATCCCGGTGGCGCTCTTTTGGGGCGCACGCAGTGCCGGGATCTTTCTGGCTCTTGTTTGTACTCAACTATGAAGGATTATTACGGAGATCCCCGATCAAGGGACCTCGGGGATGACGGCTTTTTAGCACTCGGGGGTGACAGAGAATATTGCGTCATCCCGGTAGCGCTCTTTTGGGGCGCACGCAGTGCCGGGATCTTTCTGGCTCCTGTTTGAACTCACCTACGAAGGACTATTGCCGAGATCCCCGATCAAGGGACCTCGGGGATGACAGTTTTTTTGCCCTCGGGGATGACGGCTTTTTTGCACTCGGGGATGACAGCTTTTTTGCACTCGGGGATGACGGTGACCTGTCATCCCGGTGGTGCTTTTTTGGGGCGCACGCAGTGCCGGGATCTTTCTGACGCCTGTTTGCATTCAACTACGGAGCCTTTTTCACTCTCAACACAAACAATCTGAAATAAAACAGCTATCAGCAAGGTCTAGGTCATCACATTTTATCGTAAACAGGAAACCTCATGCGCATAGCTCATTTACTTATTGTTCTACTTGCTACTTTTTCATTGCAGTCATTTGCTTTGGATCGCAATGTGATCGCCGAAACCGCGGAAGAGGTCACGCCGCTACTTAATGGTCAACAAATTCCCAAAGCTACACTGCGCACTGCCACTGGGTCGCCAGTCAGCTTGCAAGCGCTGGTAATGCAAAAACCATCCATTATTTTATTTTATCGTGGCGGCTGGTGCCCTTACTGCAACCGTCAATTAGCGGAATTAAAAGACATTGAGCAAGAGCTTGTGGATATGGGCTATCAAGTGTTGGCTATCTCGCCTGAATCGCCAAGCCGTTTGCAAGAGCAGAAACTTGAAACCGAGTTCGCAGTGACGCTTTTATCGGATGAATCATTACAAGCGATCCGAGGATTTGGTATCGGCTTCTATGTGCCCGCCGAGACCAAACAGCAATACAAATCAAAATGGAATATTCAGTTAACGGATGAAGCTGGCAGCGAGCGCGCTGTATTGCCTGCTCCCGCCATATTCATCACCGATAAAACCGGGTTGATAAAATTCCAATATGTGAACCCTAATTATAAGGTTCGTCCTTCTGCTGAGTTAATTAGGCAAGCCGCTAAGTTGAGCCTTTAAACGTTAAAGCGCAGTGTTGGCAGGAAACTAATGGCACATTAGTTTCCTCGTCGCTGTGCGTATATCTTGGTTTCAGCGTGTAAACTCCATTTACCTTCTACGAAAAGCATTTCAACTCTTGTATTATCGCCTCCTTATTGCAAAATAGTGTTTCTGTTCAAAATCTAAGGTCATGATGCAGTCTCTTGCTCTAACAAAACTCACGGAACTTAAAGGCGTTGGTGCAAAAGTTGCTGAAAAGCTGACTAAGTTGGGCTTGGTCAGTGTGCAGGACCTGCTATTCCATCTTCCCATGCGTTATGAAGACCGCACTCGCGTGTGTCCCATCGGTGATCTTCAGCCGTTTCTGAGCATCGGTATCGAAGGGGAAGTGATGTCATGCGATGTGCAATTTGGGCGTAAACGTATGCTGGTGGCAAGAGTCAGTGATAATACCGGCACCATCACCTTACGATTCTTCCACTTCTCAGCTGCGCAAAAAAATAATTTAGAAAAAGGCACTTTCATTCGTGCGTTTGGTGAAGTTCGGGCGGGCAAGTTCGGTTTAGAGATGATGCATCCTGAGTATCGGGTTAAACAGCCCGGTCAAACCACAGTATTGGAAGAGGCGTTAACTCCAGTTTATCCTGCCACTGAAGGGATAAAACAAATTACCTTACGGAATCTCACTGAACAGGCTTTGGCGAAACTCAGTAAAGGCGGCTTAGCGGATCTGATGCCCGACAACCTTTATCCTAGTCAGGTCAGTTTGAATGATGCTTTGATGTTGGTGCATCGTCCGTCTCCAGATGTGTCTATGGCGTTATTGGAAGAGGGTAAACACCCAGCGCAACAACGACTGATCATTGAAGAGTTATTAGCGCATAATTTAAGTGTGCTGAAAGTAAGAAAACAAAGTAAGCGCCAACAAACGTTTCCGATCACAGCAGATGCAGCACTGATAACCCAATTTTTGCAAACCCTGCCGTTCGAGCCAACAGGCGCGCAAAAGCGGGTGGTCAAAGATATTCAAGCGGATATGCAGCAAAGCTCGCCGATGATGCGCTTGGTGCAAGGAGACGTTGGATCAGGCAAAACCCTAGTAGCTGCGTTAGCTGCTTTATCTGCGATCAGTGCGGGCTACCAGGTGGTGATGATGGCGCCCACTGAGCTGCTAGCCGAACAACATGCGAATAATTTCAACCAATGGTTTGCACCCTTAAATATCCGTATGGGTTGGCTGGCCGGAAAACTTAAAGGTAAAGCCAGAGACACCGTACTGGAAGAGCTTAAATCAGGGCAGATCGATATGTTAGTGGGCACGCATGCTGTATTCCAAGAGTCAGTGCATTATCATAAGTTAGCACTGGTCATTGTGGATGAGCAGCACCGATTTGGTGTCCATCAGCGGCTGGCTTTACGCGAAAAAGGCGAAGAGCAGGGGGCTTTCCCTCATCAATTGATCATGACAGCAACGCCGATCCCAAGAACCTTAGCCATGACTGCTTATGCGGACTTAGACACCTCGATTATTGATGAGCTTCCTCCAGGACGCACGCCGGTTACCACAGTGGTGGTTTCTGATGCGCGCAGAGGCGAAGTGATTGAGCGGGTGCGCAATGCCACGCTGGTGGATAAAAGACAAACCTATTGGGTTTGTACCTTAATTGAAGAATCCGAAGTGTTGCAATGTCAGGCCGCTGAGGATACCGCAATTATACTAGCCACTGCCTTGCCTGAGTTAAAAGTGGGGCTAGTACACGGCAGATTAAAATCCCAAGAAAAGCAGCACATAATGGATCAATTCAAACAAGGTGAATTGGATCTATTAGTGGCTACCACGGTCATCGAAGTCGGTGTCGATGTGCCCAATGCAAGCTTGATGATCATTGAAAATCCGGAGCGTTTAGGGTTAGCGCAATTACATCAGTTGCGCGGTAGAGTAGGGCGAGGCTCGGTCGAAAGTCACTGTGTTCTGATGTATCAAAGTCCGTTGTCAAAAACCGCTAGCAAACGCTTAAGCGTGCTTCGAGAATCTCATGATGGCTTTTATATTGCCCAGCAGGATTTAGAAATACGTGGTCCCGGTGAACTGTTGGGGACTAAACAAACGGGCTTGGCCGACTTGCGCATCGCCGACTTGATCCGAGATGCCCATCTTATCCCCGAAGTACAAAACATGGCAGCGCACATGTGGGAGCATTATCCAGCGCAATCTCAAGCGATAATTAATCGCTGGCTTGGTCACAAAGAGCGTTACGGTCATGCTTAATTTAATGGTCGAGCACACCGACAATCCGCTTGTCTTGCAAAATGGAAAAACCATCGCCGAAAAATGGGGCTTTGCTTTTGTAACGGAGCAACAATCGGGTATGGCGCTGGTGCTAAGCGAACACTATTTGTCTCTCAAGCAGCTTGATGATCCTAAATTGGGCGCAGTCTATGTCGATTTTGCCTCCGATGCCTTGACCTTCAGACGCCTCCACGGTGGTGGTAAAAAAGAAGCTATCGCCAAAGCGGTGGGTCTCAAAAAAGGCTTTGTGCCTCAGGTGCTTGATGCCACGGCGGGATTGGGCCGAGATGCCTTTGTGTTGGCAAGCTTGGGCTGCGAGGTAGATATGATTGAGCGCTCCCCCGTGGTGTCGGCACTACTTGAAGATGGATTGCAGCGCGCCGAAAGTGAGCCGCAATTGATGGAATGGCTTCCCAAGCGCATGCGTTTACATTTTGGTAAGGCGCCGTTGTTATTAAATAATTGGCAACATAGTAAACCTGATGTAGTGTATTTGGATCCTATGTTCCCTCATCGTAAAAAATCCGCATTGGTTAAAAAAGAGATGCGGCTTTTTCAACAGTTACTGGGACCAGACGAAGATGCGGATGATTTACTCACACCGGCACTTGCTTTGGCAGGACGTCGAGTCGTAGTAAAGCGACCGGAGTCCGCACCTCATCTAGACGGAAAAACGCCAAGCATGGCGATTACCGGTAAAAAACTGCGTTTCGATGTGTATTTTACCAATCTATAACGATTTTAGGAGAAACCAATGATCAGTGAAGGCGCAAGCTTACCAGAAGCTACTTTATCCACTTTAGCCGACGGGCAAATGCAGAACCTGCATACTACGACGCTGTTTGAAGACAAGAAAGTGGTGTTATTCGCCGTCCCAGGTGCCTTTACGCCAACCTGCTCTCAAGCGCATCTTCCTGGTTATGTGGCACTGGCAGACAAAATCAAAGCCAAAGGCGTAGATTCAATCATTTGCTTGTCGGTTAATGATGCATTCGTTATGGAAGCTTGGGGTAAAGTGAATAACGCGGATGAAATATTAATGTTGGCTGACGGCAACGGTGAGTTTACCAAACAGATAGGCTTGGATATGGACACCGATACCTTTGGTGGTATTCGTTCAGTGCGCTACAGTATGTTGATAGTCGATGGCGTAGTGAGAAAAATCAATATTGAAGATCCGGGGCGCTTTGAAGTCAGTGACGCGGAAACCATGTTAAAGCTGCTTTAATTAACCCGAACTCTGGTTAATTTGTTATTGAAGGGACGTGACTCGCGTCCCTTTTTATTGCCTGAAAGCGGCGGTTGTTTAAGAAAACTCCTTTTCCCTTTAGCTGAATCTAATTGCAGGTATAATGCGCCCTGTTTAAACGTTTATGCCCGTACAAGTTGAGGTTTGAAGTTGATTAATAAAGATGTGATCGTCGTTGGTGCCGGTGCGGCTGGGCTGTTCTGCGCCGCAGAAGCCGCTAAGCGAGGTCGCAGCGTCACTGTGTTAGATCATGCCAAGCGCATTGGTGGTAAAATACTGATGTCGGGTGGCGGGAGATGCAACTTCACCAATATGTACGCTTCGGCAGAAAACTTCTTATCGGATAATCCACATTTTTGTAAATCAGCGCTCAGTCGTTACACCCAGTGGGACTTCGTCGGTTTAGTCAGTGAGTATGGCATTGCTTATCATGAGAAAACCTTGGGACAGCTGTTTTGCGACAATTCGGCCAAAGACATTTTAAATATGTTGCTCAAGGAATGTGATAAAGCCGGCGCAACTATCACTACTCAATGCGAAATCACTGCGATTACTAAGCGCGACGACGGATTCGAACTGGAAACCAGTAAGGGAAGTTATCAATGTGAATCTTTGGTGATTGCCACTGGTGGCTTGTCGATGCCCAAATTAGGCGCATCTCCTTTTGGCTACAAAGTGGCGGAACAATTTGGTTTGAGTGTGAAACCAACCCGCGCCGGATTAGTGCCTTTTACCTTGCATGAACAAGACAAGTCGGTGTTGGCTGACCTTAGCGGTATTTCACTTGATGCTAGAGCCAGCTGCAACGACACCAATTTTAATGAGAATATTCTGTTTACTCACCGTGGATTAAGTGGCCCCGCAGTGCTGCAGATTTCTTCTTTCTGGCATCCTGGGCAAGCGGTTGAGTTTGATTTATTTCCCCACGGTGACTTACATCAAGAGCTCACCAGCGCCCAAGTTCAATCACCCGATAGTCAGCTTGCCACTGTGCTGGCCAAGCATTATCCGAAACGTTATGTGCAAACCGCTTTGCCTTATTTAGGGCTCGAAAACAAACCGCTAAAGCAATACCAAGGAAAGCAATTGCAGCAAGTAGCCGATGCTTTTCATCAGTGGCAACTTAAGCCCAATGGTACAGAAGGTTATCGCACTGCTGAAGTGACACTCGGGGGCGTTGATACCAATCAACTGTCATCCAAGACAATGATGGCCAAAGACGTCGAAGGTTTGTATTTCATCGGTGAAGTGGTTGACGTCACTGGTTGGTTAGGTGGCTATAACTTCCAATGGGCGTGGAGCTCAGGCTGGGTAGCAGGCCAAGAGGCTTAGAGGTGAAGCAGGGTCCGATTGAATTCTCAACCCGACCCAATATTTACTGATTCGCTTATTAATGGCTATTTGATGATTGGGTTGCGGTTATATCTGCGCCTTTTCTTTATTTTGCCGTATGACATCGCGATGAAGCATATGCCAATTAGGCCCAAGCTAGTAAAAAACGCAACTATGAACGGTTTGCTATACAATTCCGGCTTCACTACGGCAGAGAGTACAACAAAAAGTAGGCACAGTTGTATGCCGAAAAAAATCTTATGTATAAACTTAATCATCAAATTGTCCTCGCTTCAACAGGTCATTCTAGTCTTAAAATTATTTCCAATATCTGAAGCCAACGTCACAAACCAACGAGGCGCCATTGGTTTGTAAGCTTTACAGACTCGAGTATTTCTTACACTTGCGTAATTAGTTTATATGGCAGGTGTATGTCACAAGCTCCTTGTTATAGCGCGGTTGTGCTAAGCAACAGTCACCAAACATCCTTTTCAGGGGAGGCAGAGCAGTTTGTATGCCATGTTTTTGGAATTAGTTAGTGAAGTGTCGATTTTCAAGTTGTTCAGTTACAGCAGCGATGAGCGAATATAAGGGCAGCCGGTGTTAGTTAGCAAAACTAAGATTTTAGGTGCAAATTGATCCGTGGTTTTCTAAATTCCCCGAGCCTTTTTCGAGTTTCTTCTGTTTAGAGAGTGGCTTTAGGGATATGCGCGAGTAGGTCTTCGTAATGCCGCGATACTTGTTGCATGTCCATCTTACTTAAGAACGATGAGCACATTAAATAGGCCAACAAATAGCGAGCGTCTTTGGCCCAAGGTGGTAGATAAGTGGCGGGTTGGCACAATCCCATTTTCTCTAATTTGTAGAGTACTGGCATATCTTCGATGTCGAGTTTGCCGCAAAATAATAGTCGTAAGCAATCCGCTCTGCCGCTGGTGGCAATGACTTTTAATATGTTATTAACTCGAATAAATCCCTCTAAATAAACGCCGTCTTTGGTAAAAGGAGCGCCGCCGCTTAACACGCCGCCACGAAATACCCGTCGACTATTTTCATAGGCTTGTTTAGGGTTGTTGGTTTGGGTTAAGAAGAAATCGTACACTTCGAGAAAATCAGCGCCGTCTATCGACATTTGGATCGCCAGTATGCGATCGGCGAGGCGTTGCAGCCGGTCTAAATCAATGGCACCGGAGATAAACTCGGAAAATACTGCTAATCCTTCTTGGGTTTTGGTGGTGCCAGGATGTCCTGCCGCCAGTATTTTTAGATGCGGTTGTTTTAAGCCATTGATAGAGGTCGCCACATGGATATGTGCTTCATGAGCGATGAGTTGACGGGCATCTAAATCATTAAAACTGGCAGTTTTGCGAATGCGGATTAGTTTTGGGCTGGCAAGGGCGTTGGCCGAAAGTTCATCGACAATCTCTACGTCGGGTGCGTCATCGCCAAACATGTCAATGGTGGCGGCCTGCATTTGCTCTGCTATTTCTTGTGCAAAGTGACAAAACGGCAGCGGAGAGCCCAAGTTAAACGAGGAGTAGCTATTAATTTGCTTCTCAAACGTCTTTGCCAGCTCAAGTGGGGTCGTCTTGCCATCTACAAAAGGATTGGTCGGCTTGCCATATAATCGTTCCGAAAAATAATAAAAGTCAGGTGTGCCTACTGCGGAAAGCATACTGGCGCTATCTTCAATCTTAGTCGCGATACTGGCTAACCACTGATCGATATCTGAATCGCCAACCAACTTTCTGGCTTCTTTTACCAATTCGAATGTCGGTTTTGGATCAAACTCTGGATAAGCGACCTTGGGCAGGGTGTTGCAATTGTTAGCAAAAAACTGTTCGCGAATATCTCGGCTCCAGTTTAGGTGGGACAAGATTCTGATCGTTTGACTGGCCGTGTACAGCCGTGAACTTACCTCTGTGAACCGCTCTTTTTCTGATTGCATCGCGCCCTTATTGCCCTTAAGGGCTACTCAAGTTCGTTCGTGAGTAACCCAAGATAGCGTTATTGGATTTATTGAACCCAATATAATCGAAAACAATCAAGAGTGCTAAAACTCTCGATGGAAAGCTAAAGCGTTATTAAAAAGCCCCTGCGCAATTCGGCAAGGGCTTTGTTTAATCTCTCGTGAGTGCTGCGAAAACACTCGTGTTAGCGTTATGCTGAGTTAGCAATTAAGCATCAGTGTCCAAAACATTATTGACCACAACACCAGACTTGCGCTTTGAAGACAAGCGACTTCCAATGTATCTGAACGGTATTTTCAAATCATCTAGGATCAAATACATCGACGGGATAAGTATCAATGTCACTAGGGTGGCGTAGAGCACCGCAAAGCCCAGTGATATTGCCATCGGGATAACAAACTTAGCTTGTAAGTTAGTTTCGAACATGATGGGTAACACACCTGCGAAGGTCGTTATTGAGGTCAGGGTTATCGCCCTGAAACGTGCGCAACCTGCGTCCAGCACCGCTTCTTTCATCGAATAGCCTTCTTTCCTTCGGCTATTTACATAGTCGGTCATTAGCAGGGAGTCATTGATCACTACCCCTGCCGCCGCTACTAAGCCAAAGGTCGACATGCTGCTAATATCAACACCAAAGAAGAAGTGTCCCCAGATCGCACCGGTGAAACTAAATGGAATGACCAACAATATCATGAAGGGTTGCATGTAGCTTTTTAACGGAACTGCCAGCAAAATGTACATCATTAAAAGGCCGGCAATGAAGAACATTATTTGTTCATTGTGTTGCGCTTGCTGCTCTTCAATAGCGCCGCCCAATTCTGTTTTTACCGACGGGAATTCACTTTGTAGCCTAGGTAAGATACTGTCCTTTATGGTATCAACCACTTCGCCCGGCTCAACGGCTTCTTCATCAATGGCACCAAATACGTAGACACTGCGATAGCCTCCTTCACGGCGGATATAACTTATGCCGGGTTTTTCTTCTAATGCTACAACGTCGCCGAGCAACACTTCTTTGCCCGCTGGTGTTTTGATGACCGCATATTTCAGTTCGGCGAATCGTTCACGAGTGAGTTTGGGATAACGCACCATGACACGGACTTCTTCGCCGTCGCGGATCACTCGCTGTGCTTCGCCACCAAAGAAGCTTGCGCCAACTTGACTAGCAACTGTGGCGAGATCTAAGCCCAAATCATAAGCGACTGGTAACAGCGTCATTTGAATTTCTTTGCCCGCAGGATCTATCGTGGAACTGATATCATAAAGACCCTTTTCTTGTTGCAATAACTCAATGAATTTGCGACCAGCAGCATTCAAAGTGTTGATGTCTGGGCCGAAAAGCAAATAGCCAAAGTCACTGTCTTCGCTGTTAGTCAAAACATCATCGCGGACTTTAAAGGATTTCATACCGGGTATTTCCGGGATCGCTTCGCGCCAACGTCTAGCCAGCTCAAAGGTATCGTAGGGCCGCTCATCTTCGTCGACTAAAGGCATGACTAAACGACCTTCAGTGCGGCCTTGGTTAAATACCAGCATGTCTCTAATCATGCCTGAGCCATATTCGTCAATGGTTTCACGTTCTATACGACTGACCACACTCTCAATCGTGGTCAATGCATCTATGGTCGCTGCATCGGAGACGTTTTCATTCATCTCAATACGAATATCCGGGAAATCGTGGGGAACCTTAGGGGTAGGAACCATGCGCACGTGGTTGGCCATGATCAAGCCAATACTCAACAGCAAGAGCGCAATAAATGCGGCTAACACGACCCAACGAAAGCGCGTACATAATTCGACAAAATTTCGATACTTACCGTTTACAAAACCAAAGAAAGCAATGTTAAAACGATCTCGCCAACCGCCAACTTTAATTGGCTTAAAGTGAGTGTGGGCTAAATGCGCCGGTAAAATTAACTTAGATTCGACTAAACTAAAAATCAAACACAGAATGACGACAGTGGCGATATTATAAAAAATAGCACCCTCTGGACCGCTTGATTGAGTAAAAGGTGCAAACACAGCGATGGTAGTTAGTACACCGAAGGTCGCTGGTATGGCTACTCGTTTTGCTCCTCTTACCACGTTTTCCACACCGCCGCCTTTGGCTTCTACTTCGGTGTAGGCACTTTCGCCTATGACGATGGCATCATCTACTACAATACCTAGCACCATAATGAAGGCGAAAAGCGACATGATGTTAATGGTAATACCGAGCATACTCATCGACATAACGGCGCCCAAGAAACACACTGGCAATCCAATCATCACCCATAATGCCAATCTGAACCTGAGAAACACGGTGAGCATAATGGCAACCAACACAGCACCTTGGAACAGGTTTGATAGCATCATGTCCAGGCGAGCATTGAGATAAAACGTGGTGTCTACTATGGTTTTTAATGCCATGCCTTCAGGCAGCGTTTCGTTGCGTTTTGCGATGAAATCTTTGACTGACTTGGCAACAGGTACAATGCTTTGATCTTTGGTGGCGCTAATTGACATGAAAATCGCATTCTCACCCGAGAACTTGAAATAACGCTCGCCTTCGGTAAACCCATCTTTGATGATGGCAACGTCTTCGAGTAAAACACGGGTGCCATTGTTACCAATTTTAATTGGAATGCGTCTAAACTCATCACCATCGTAGGACTGGTTTTCAACCCGCACCGAGATTATGCCTGAGTCGGTGCGCAGTTGGCCGGCGGAGAAGTTTGCAGAATAACGCTGAATTGCGCGCGTAACGTCAGCAATGGTAAGGCTATATTTGCGCAATTCGCCGGGTTGTATTTCGATGCCAATCTCGTAATCTGGTGCATTTAGGTCTACTAGCGAGACATTGCCTAGTTGTAATAACTCATTTTCAATTTGCCTAGCAACCGGTTTTAGTTCGGTCAATTCAAAGTCGCCGACCAGCGATACTTCAATTACCCGTTGTTTGAATTCTGCTTGGGATATGGTGACCGGCTCCATATCGGCCGGAAAAGTTGCAATGCTGTCTACCCGCAACTTAACTTTGTCGAGAACATCGGTCAGTTTTTCGTCTGTCTTTATCTCAAGTTGGACGCTGCCTCTGTTGCGAAATGCGCGCGATATACTTTTTTTAATTTCAGTGACATCTTTGAGCGCTTCTTCAATTTTTATCAATATCCCCTGTTCGATCTCTTGTGGGGATGCGCCACGATAACTGGCGTCGATGTTGATGTAATTGATTTCAATATTGGGAAACATCTGGCGTTGAATTGTGATGTAACTGATCAACCCCATGATAATAATGAAAATCATCAGCAGGTTTGCGGCCACGGAATTATTGGCAAAGTAGGCAATCAGTCCCGTTTGCTTGGCTTCTTGAGTCATGGGCAATACCTACTATTTAGACTGATTAGCGACTAAGGGCGGTTCTTTCACCTCAGAGGCAATACGGACCTTCATACCTTTTTGCGGGTACTCTGGTAACGTCATGACAATGCGATCATGGTGTTGGATGCCGCTATTAATGATAAAAAACGACCCTTCTTCGCGGATAACTTGTACTTCTCTGGGCTGAAGCTTGTTGTCTTGATCGACTACCCATACGGTGTTTTTCGTGACTAAATCTTGAGGTAAGCGGTAAACATTTTGCAACGTCTGGCCTTCAATATTGACTTCCACATAGCTACCAAACTTTAGTGCAGGGGTATTGGCATTCAAACCGTAGGGATCATCTATGGTCACTACTATCTGGCTCATCCGTGTGCTTTGGTCAATGATGCCAATATCACGGGATATTGTGCCCTTACGACTAAAGGTTTTAACGCCTTTGTTGATAACCATGGCTTCTTGATCGGCCAGGATAGTGGGTAAAAATGCGGTGTCGAACCCGGCAATTGAAAAGCGCACCTCGGCAGTTTCAATATTGTTAATTACTCCGACCTGAGCGCCACGATTAACATATTCTCCAGTGCCAATGTCTCGCGCAATAACTAACGCGTTATACGGGGCTGCAACATCACAATTGTTTAAATCTCGCTGAGCCATTTTCAATCTGGCTTCGGCAGATTTCACTGCCGCTTTGGCACTGAGTATTTGCGGTTTGCGAAGATATAAGTCGCTCACTTGGCTGGCGGGTATATTTTTTGATTCTCGCTTGGCAACTTCAGCTCTGGCTTGTTCTTCAATCAGCGCTGCTTGAGCTTGAGATAACTCAGCTTCGGCTTGCAACACGGCCGCTTCGTAGGTGTCTTTCTCAATGCTAAATAAAATTTCGCCGCGTTTAACCAAACCACCTGCGATGAATTTTGGATTCCAGCTAATCACTTCACCAGAGACTTGCGCTGACAACCGGGTGGTTTCCAACGGAATGACTTCGCCAAAGCTCTGAATGGTTACCTTGTAATCCATTGATTCAGCGTGCTCAATTCTAACCACCGGAGAGGTATCGACTTCGGCTTTTTCTGGGTCTTCTTCGCCAGAGGCGCCTACGGCAAGCATGCCGCCAATTCCCAAGACAAGAACGACCACAAACATAAGAAATTTAATCCAAGGATTATTCATAACTTTCCATTTTCATCAATATTCTTGATTAGGATACCTTACCAAAGCGAATTTATGGCCCGGACATTTGTAACTAATCATTACTTCAATAACTTCTGACAATAAGTACAGAAAATACGTATATTTAGTTTACCGCAGAGTGCAATTTTGACATGTGCCAAAAGTCATGACTTACGGTGAGGTAAAAAAGATGGTAAATAGTTAACATCTGATTCAATTTATTTACATATAGTACAGATAAAAGACATCAAAAAGAATGCACTACGCCAGGTAAATTCGTACTTTTTAGCCTGAAATTAGAATTAATGCATCGATAGTTAGGCTCGATATTCTAGTGAGCATGACGACAATACCTATTAACACCGTTATTTTTTATACTCGTGGGATTAACCAATTCCTGTATTTAATAAGATACTTCGTTGAAAAAATGAAACCCTTTTTCTTTCTAGGAGGCAAATAATGAACATCACAAAGCTATTGGTATCGATTCTGTTTTTAGTCATGAGCAGTCAAGTTAGTTGCAAAGAGGTATTTAAAACGGGTCCTGTTTTTGCTGAATATGGACGACATGCTAAGGTAGAACACAACGCAGCTTTGGATGCTACAACGAAGCTCAAAGTGGTTTTTGATGTGGCAGAAGCGGCAGCAGAACAAAAACTTAATCGACGCTTCGATAGCTTGGCTAGATTTATCAATATGCATGTTGCTAATGGTGTGTTGTTGGAGAATATACACTTAGCCTTGGTGGTGCATGGCGAAGCAGGGCAAGATTTATTGCACAATAAAGCTTATCAAGCGCGAAACAAAACAGAAAACCCCAGCGCTGCGATCGTTAATGCATTGCTCAAAAATAAGGTCGATATTTACCTGTGTGGACAGTCTGCTGCCTATCACCAAATCAATGCCAATGATCTTATTGGCGGTGTGCAGATGTCATTGTCTGCGATGACAGCCCATGCATTACTAAACCGGCAAGGTTACTCACTTAATCCTTTTTGAGACTAGGCTTTCCACAGCGGTATTAAAGGGTATAATGGTATTCGCATATTAGTAAGCACAGTTACGTTTTGGTGGCAGTTCGCGCTTTTTGTACAATGAGAAACCACGACACACTTTTTAGTTTGTGGCTGAATTTTGAGAAATAACATTTGAATTTTATTCGCTCGATTAATAAATGGCAGTTGTTGACTGTTTTCGCCTCTTGCTTTTTTATCGCACTAAACTTTTATCTCGGCGTTATAGTAAGTCCTCACTCCGTAAGTCATCCAATTGTGATCAGAGACATTGGGGCGGCTTTAGCGCTTCCCATTATTGGTGGTTTCTGCTTTTTCGTGTTGCCTATTCTGGTCAGTAAAGCACGTTTGGCAGTGTTGCAAACAGCGGTGAGCACTAACAGTTCACACAAAGTGGCTACACGTTTTGCGGATAGTATTGCCGCGTTGCCAAAACGATATTTCCTACCTAGCGTTGCCGCGGCATGTGTGATTGTCTCTTGCTATTTTTATACGGAAGGGCTGTTTTATGTCGAAGAGTTAGGGTTTGAAAAAAACCTAATTCGTTTCCCATTGGCATTGCAGGGCTTGTACATGTGGACCTCCATTGTCATGAGTATCAGTGTTATTTTTAAAATAACCTCCTTAGTGGCTGACTTTGTCGAGCTCGATCTGAAAGTGGATTTGTTTAGCGCCGATGAGTTGTTCCCCATTGCCAATACGGTCTTTTGGAACATTTTGGTGTTAGCTTTTGGCTTATCGATGGCGCCTTTATTCTGGTTGGGCGGCGAGCCGGTGATGATTGATTTCGTCATAGCCATGGTGTTGTTTTTAATTATGGCTAATTTAATGTTCTCGCCGCTACTTCGAGTTCGACAAATTATTCTCACTAAAAAAGCAGAGGCATTAGAGGCTTATCGACAATCTAAGTTGCCCAGCGAACGCACATCAATTAAGCCTACTATTCGTGAAAATCAATCGGGATTAGAAGTTCTTGCGAAAATGCGCTCTGCAAACATCAAACAAGAGATTATTAGAGCCAGAGAATGGCCGGTGAATTTGCATTTGGCGATTCGTTTTGTGTTTTTATCGCTTCTTCCCGCTACCTCATGGGCAGGAGCAAGCGTGTTGAATTGGCTCCTACAATAACCACAGAAGAGTCACTTTCTAGTGAAAAATCTAAATTTATACCAGCAGGTGGTCATGGAAATTCGCAAACCTTGGCGACTTTGTAGCGATCCATACACGCACTGACATGCTAAATACCGTTAAAAGCCCCTTCGAGCTGAATGGAAATAGGCTAAGTATCAAGGTGTATTTGCAGCCCAAATCTTCGCAAAATCGCATTGCTGGAATGCACAATGGCGAACTGAAGGTGCATATAACAGCGCCGCCAGTTGATGGTAAGGCAAATCAGCAGTTGATCGTGTATCTAGCTAAATTACTGGGTTTCCCTAAAGCGAATGTCACCATAATCAAAGGGTTGCAGTCACGTCACAAAACAGTCGAAGTTTTGGATTGCGATGAAATTCCACTGGCACTGATGTGTTACCTTGGTTAACCTTAATAAAACCTATCAACAAGGTGAGGCGTATGCACAAACTGGCGATTTTAACCACTGATGACTTAGAAGAATTTTTTGTCTATGACCATCTTGCCTATGAACCTTTGGAAAAAATGGGCTGGTCAGTTGAAGAGGTATCTTGGCGAGATCAAAGCGTCGACTGGAATTGGTATGACGTCGTCGTGATCCGCAGTACATGGGACTATCAGGCTGAACCTGAGGCATTTTTACGTGTACTTGAGCAGATCGAGGCAAGTAGTGCAGCGTTAGAAAATAGTCTGGCGTTAGTTCAGTGGAATATCAGCAAAGACTACCTAAAGCAGTTGGAGTCCAAAGGCGTACCCATAGTGCCAACGATATGGTGTGACACTTACGACTATAATCAGATCGTCACCGCCTTTGAAGAATTGAACTGCGACGAAATCGTGCTCAAACCTTGGGTCAGCGCTAACGCTGATCATACTTATCGACTGGCTTTATCCGACGTTAAAGATCAGGCTGAAGGCATCACATCGGTGTTCTCAAAACGTCAATATATGATCCAACCGTTTTTGCCGAGCGTGATCCAAGAAGGTGAGTACTCACTGTTTTATTTTGGTGGAAAATACAGTCACTGCATTATTAAAATTCCTAAACAACAAGATTTTCGCGTGCAAGAAGAGCACGGTGGTCAAATACGCAGCGTATCTGCCGATCCAGAGCTGCTTAGGGCCAGTGAAATTGCGTTGGCAGCATTACCAGAAAAGCCACTCTACGCCCGCATCGACTTAATTAAATATCAAGCTGAATATGTGGTTATGGAAATTGAATTGATTGAGCCATCTCTGTATTTCAATATGGATCCCGAATCAGCCCAACGGTTTGCCAATGCGTTTGTGGATAAATATGGACATGATTAACTGGTTTCCTGAAAGCAGATAGATTAACAAATGCTAGTTGATGATATGTGAGCGACCCCCATCGATCGCTTGAAAAACTCTGTAACAATTTTATATGGATATGAGTGCCCAGTGGTCTAGACTAAAGAAGCTTGGAGTTTTCGTTCTTTAGGTAGAGGTAATAAAGGTTAAAGAGGAAGCGTATAGATGAACAAAGATATAAAAGGGATGTGTCTATTTTTGGGTATGGTAGGCCTAGCTTATGCGGCTATTTTAATACTAACAATGGTATTTACCGGGGTAAAAATACTGAAGAGTATTATCTTCATCTCCGCTTTTTCATCATTTTTAATAAGCCTTGGACTCACTCCCCAAGTCAAGGACCGAATGATCAGAGTAATCAAGGCCCGACTCACATCCTAATGTCTTTTGCTTTGGCGGACATTCCAATCTAAGGTTCCAAGCCTACTGTCCCGCCGTTGCGAAAAACCCCTTTCATTACAACCGCTAGGGCTTGTGGTTGATGGAGTTAGGCATTCAAGTTAACGTAGTAATAACGGTTATGCCTTTAGTGAGCAATTCTATTTAAGCAGTGGGAATTCCTATGTTAACAGAGCGAATAAGTAGTCCATCCGTTTTACAGCCGGGTAAAAAGTTTTTTACGGTGATGCACTATTCCTACCCAGAAGGACACACCGACATTATTTCTATGTCGCTAGAACAAACACAAATGACAGAGCAAGGATTTGAAAGCAAACGGATAGAGGTAGCGATTGATTACACTCATCCCAAACAACGAGAAAGCACCACTGCTTACTATGCGTATAACCTCACCAATGCGCATTTCTTTGATGCATTTAAGCAACAAGACAACACGCAAGTTCAGGACAGCTAACCGAACCTTGTGGGCTCGTGTTTATTGCCGCAGTGATGTCGATTAAAACATCTCGTACTGCGACTCTCAAAGATACTCTTTGCGCTACTTACAAGCGGTTTGATCCGCGTGTATGTTGTGGTGCCGTGTTAGTTCGCTTGCATTTTTCAACCTATGGATGCCAAAGCAAGCGACTATTAGGCTTAGCGTTGGTTCTGTTTTACATTATTGCTTCGCGCGCGTGCGCGATTCGACTGATTTTGTGTTGGTCGTTGACCTGATGCTCTGCTTGCTCGCTGACGCGGCGGAGCGCTGGGTTGGGTCCTTGGCTGGCGACTCGTTTGGGTTGGCGCTATCTGCCTTGGCTCTGGTTGTGCCTGCCTATGTTGAACCGGTTGCTGACTATCTCTTGGTATCGATGTCGGCTGTCTTGTTGTGCGACTCTCAATATCAGTTGTACGGTAGGTCCGTTCCTGACGTTGTTCATTAGGCACTGTGCTCACCACGGTATTACGTCTTTGATTGTCCACCTGCCTTGGCTGTCTTTGCCGCTGCGTTTGAGCTTGGTTTACCTGTACTTGGGTTTGTTGCCGTTTAGGTATCTCGGCATTGTCTCTACGCACAATTTGGTTGTTCAAACGCTGCTCAGTGCGCCTGATCACCTGCTGCCGGTCGGCATTCGGCTGTCGAACCTGCACGGGACGCTGTACTCGGTCAACACGACGCTGGCCATCGGTGGTTCTGACAACGCGATTATCGTGTCGCTGACTGTTGCGATACACCACCTTTGGCGTGTGCTCATTGTACCTAACCCCTCTGCGATGGTGAGGATTATGCTGCCAGCGTTGATATTCGTGTGACCTAACCCGCTTTACCCCATCTCGATAATAATAATGACGTTTTGGGTAATATTGGTTGATCACTATGTGGCGATTACTCCAATGAAAACCAGCATAAAAGCCACTGCTACGAATATACACCCGCGGACTCCAATACAAGCCAGCGTGCCAATAATAATGCGCAGGACGGTGCCAGTAATAGGGAGGATGGTCATGCCACCACCAGTTGCCGTACACCACACGTGTATCATAGTAGGGAACATAAATAACTTCCCGATTTGCTGGGGCGATAACAATATCGTCATCTTCCTCGATGACTTCTATGTACTTATTATTACTTAATGAACCTTGAGCATAGGCTTTTTGTCGCAACGTTTGAATGCTGGCCAGTACCTGTTGTTCGTTAATTAAAAACGCATCGCCTAGATCTTGTAGCCAGTTAAGATCTTCGGTGATTTGTTGTAGTAGTTCGTTAAACGGCACTAGCGCTTTAACACTAGGATCCCAGTCTTGGTCAGCCACCCCGTCTATCGCTTCTTGCTCGCTTAGAGAAAGGTTATTTTGGCGCCAACGCGCGGCTTGAATCACTTCCAATGGATAGGTCGAGGCGACCAGCACATGGGATAAAACAGAATCGGGATAAAGCGCAATGGGTGCCAACATTTGATCCAGCTCAGCTTGATCCAATTCAACATACTCATAGTCACTGTCAGCCAGGTCGTCTGCAGTTTCAGCACTTTCCACTGAAATTACTTGTTGTTCTTGTGCTTGGGCAAGGTTGATTGCCAACCCAATGATAACGCCCAGTAGACATAGGTAAACAATCACATAGCGCTTTTTATGTTGCATAGTTTTCTCCTTCATTACATCCACGTTATAAAGGTTTTTGGCTTAACCTTAGCTGAACCAACAAGAATCAAATGAAAATTGAGCATGTAATTTACGACAATCGATCTTATTTTTTATGAATTACCCACCTGAAGTTCCTTTGACGGCATCAGTAAAATCCCCCTAGGGGTTGGAGCTTCTTGATTTAGCTGAGCAGAACGATTGTCATTTATAATAACGATGAGATCTAAGCTAGCGATTACAATTTACAATAATGTCGCCTATTTTACGGTAAACTGCGGTTCTAAATAAGATTTCTAATTTTCGCAGATCATTAGTACCAATGTGCTCGTTTAAGAACAATTAACCTATATTACGGGTTAACTTAGCTCTACCTCTCGTTACTCTGTTTTTACGTTAAGGAAATTAATATGCGTTTACTCACTGCGATGACTTTTTGTTTGCTTATTTTTTTGTTCGGCTGCAGCGAGCAGGAATCAGTTAAGCAGCAACGCCAAGCACCTGAAGTGGATGTCAGCACGCCGATAGAAGCTGTGATTACACAATGGGACGAATACACCGGCCGTTTTGGCGCAGTAGATGAAGTGGAATTGCGAGCCAGAGTCAGTGGTTATTTACAAAAAGTGAATTTCAAAGATGGCCAGACGGTTAAAAAGGGCGATGTTCTTTTTGTCATTGACCAGCGGCCATTCGAAATTGCGCTGAGAAGCGCTGAGTCTAGATTTACGCTGGCGAAAAAAGAACTCGAACGGGGTAACGATTTACGGAAAAAGAATTCTATCTCCCAAGAAGAAGTGGATCGCAGACTAAATGAATATGAAATGGCCAGAGCGGCGTTAGATAACGCTAAGTTGGAAATGGAATTTACTGAAGTTAAGTCGCCGATTGATGGCATAGTGTCTAGAGATCTTGTCAATGTCGGCAATCTGGTTAACGGTTCTGCGAACAACGCTACTTTGCTAACCACTGTTGTTTCCATTAACCCCATCCATTTTTATTTCGATGCTGGAGAGGGTGACCTGCTTAAATACATGCGCTTAAGTCAGATGGACAAACGCCAAAGTTCACGAACCGCGCCAAACCCAGTGAAAATTAGACTTCAGGATGAAGACACCTTTGCCCATGAAGGCGTAATGGACTTCGTCGATAACCGAGTAGACCAAAGTACCGGTACCATTCAAGGCCGCGCAATCTTAGACAATCAAGACGGGTTTATTCTACCTGGCTTATTTGGTCGTATTCGTCTGTTAGCCAGAGAGAACGTGTCGGTGCTGCTGGTACCAGACACCATAATTGGCACCGATCAGTCACGTAAATTCGTATATATAGTAAATGCTGAAAACCAAGTCGATCGTAAATTTGTAAAACTTGGCAAATTACACAATCAAGAACTGCGCGTTATCGAGTCTGGACTATTAGCCACTGATAAGATCATTGTGAATGGCTTGATGCGTGTCAGACCGGGAGCGCAGGTGCAACCAGTGGATGTGAACATCAGTGAACAGTACGACGTGAAATAAGGAGAACTAATATGACGTTTTCCCATTTTTTCATCGACCGTCCTAAGTTTGCCTCAGTGCTGGCGATTATTACTCTAATTATTGGTGGCTTATCTTATTTCTCGCTGCCAATTGAGCAGTATCCTCAAATCGCGCCACCTACCATACAGGTAGCTGCCTCGTATCCGGGCGCTAACGCCGATATTGCGGCGAAGACCGTTGCGACACCTCTGGAACAGCAAATTAACGGTATAGAGAACATGTTATATATGTCCTCTCAGTCCACCGCCGATGGCCGCGTCACTATTACCGTTACCTTTAAGCTTGGGACTGACTTAGATACTGCCCAAGTGCAAGTCCAAAATCGTGTTGCCATTGCCGAGCCTAGGCTACCGGAAACCGTAAGGCGGCTCGGTATCACCACCAAAAAGAATTCGCCTGATTTGATGATGGTAGTGAACCTCTTTTCACCACAAGGCACCTACGATCAAACCTATATTGCGAACTATGTGACCTTACAGATCAAAGATCAGTTGTCGAGAATCGACGGCGTGGGCGACATACTGGTGTTTGGTGCCAGCCAATATTCAATGCGGATATGGTTGGATCCTGACCTAATTGCCTCTATCGATATGACGGCGTCTGAGGTAATAGCAGCGCTGCGTGGTCAGAACAGTCAGGTGGCCAGTGGTACCTTGAATCAAGCACCTGTGGAAAATGGCCAGACTGCGTTTGAGCTAAGTGTGCAGACACAAGGTAGACTCATCGAGCCAGAGCAATTTGAGAATGTCATTATTAAGAATACCGGAGGTCGTATTGTTCGACTCAAAGATGTTGGCCGTGTTGAACTTGGGGCGGAGAGTTACGCAACGCGCGGTTACTTAGGCGATAAGAAAGCCGTTGCCCTGCCAATATTTCAACGGCCAGGCTCAAATGCATTGGAAACTGCCGCTAATATTCAAGCGGTTATGAAAACCCTATCTGCATCTTTCCCCCCCGATTTAGCCTACGATATTGCATATAATCCGACTGAATTTATCAGCCAATCTGTGAAAGCAGTCGAGGTGACAATATACGAAGCCATAGGACTCGTGGTGTTGGTAATACTGCTTTTCCTACAAAACTGGCGAGCAGCCATCATTCCTATCTTGGCGATCCCAATCTCCTTGGTTGGTACCTTTGCGGTGATGAGTGCGTTGGGCTTTTCACTGAATAACCTGACCTTGTTTGGTCTGGTATTAGCGATCGGTATTGTGGTCGATGACGCTATTGTTGTGGTCGAAAACATGGAGCGCCTGTTAGCACAGGGCAAAAAGCCGTTTGCCGCGGCCAGACAAACAATGACCGAAGTTGGCAGTGCGTTGATTGCAATGGGCTTAGTGTTGGTCGCGGTATTTGTTCCAACGGCGTTTGTTGGAGGAATTTCCGGTCAGTTCTATAGTCAATTTGGTATTACTATTGCGGTAGCCACAATGATCTCTGTCGTCGTGTCCTTGGTGCTAAGTCCAGCTCTCGCGGCACTGTTATTTAAGCCCCACGACCAACAGAAAAAAGCCAAGGGTGCATTGGCTTGGTTAATCAATGGTTTTAACCGAGGTATGGATGCCACCGCCTCTGGCTACGGTAAATTGGTGTGCAAATTAGTGCGTTTAGGCGGCATTATGTCAATCGTCTATTTAGGGCTGATGCTTACCACTGGATACTTGTTTAACAAAGTCCCGCAAGGGTTTATTCCAGCCCAAGACCAAGGTTATTTGATCGTCGCAATTCAATTGCCTTCGGGAAGTTCATTGGCCCGCACCGATGCGGTTGTGCAAGACGCTGTAGAGCGTTTATTAAAAATTGAGGGAATTGAAAACTCAGTGGGGTTTACCGGCTTCTCTGGCGCTACTTTCACCAATGCTTCAAATTCAGCGGCCATTTTTCCGGTGCTGACGTCTTTTGAAGATCGCGCCAATAAGGGGATCAGCTTCGATCAGCTTGTCAATACGGTGCGCGCTGAAATGAGCCAAATCAAAGAGGCTTTTGTGGTGGTCATTCCGCCGCCCTCGGTGCGAGGTGTAGGCAACGGTGGCGGCTTCAAAATGATGTTGGAGGACCGCCGAGGTAGAGGTCTACCTGCGCTTGAACAGGCTATGTGGCAGTTGGCTGGCGCGGCTAATCAAGCGCCCGCAACCACCTCGGTATTTAGTTTCTTTGAAACCAATACCCCGCAATTGTTTGCCGACATCGACCGTGAAAGAGTGGAGCGATTAGGGGTTCCTGTTGCTGAGGTGTTTAGTGCCTTAGAAATCTATTTAGGTAGCTCATTTGTGAATGACTTTAATTACCTCGGAAGGACGTTTCGAGTCACCGCTCAAGCAGATGCTCCATATAGAATGGCCGCTGAAGATATAGGCCGAATTAGAGTACGTAACAATGCTGGCGATATGGTGCCATTAAGCTCAGTGGCGACCTTTGAGTATCGTTCTGGGCCGTCACGAGTGCCCAGATACAATTTATATCCGGCGGCTGATTTGAACGGCGATACCGCGGCGGGTTTTAGCTCTGGAGAAGCAATAGCAACTATGGAGAGACTGGCCGCAGAAATACTACCTGATGGCATCAGCTATGAGTGGACTGAATTAGCTTATCAGCAAAAACAAGCTGGCAGTTCAGCAATCCTAGCTTTTGTTTTCGCAGTGATATTTGTGTTTTTGCTATTGGTGGCCTTGTATGAGAGTTGGACCTTGCCGCTGTCGGTGATTCTAATTGTACCCATGTGTTTGTTGGGTGCCATTACCGGTGTGTTCCTCGCCGATATGGATAATAATATTCTGACTCAGGTTGGGCTAATCGTATTAGTTGGGCTGGCAAGTAAAAACGCTATCTTGATCGTCGAATTTGCGCGTCAAAAAGAGCATGAAGGAGAGCCTTTGTATAAGGCAGCTTCCGATGCTGCGAGTATGCGTTTACGACCAATATTAATGACGTCATTTGCCTTTATTCTTGGTGTTGTACCACTTGTTATTGCCACTGGTGCTGGAGCCGAGATGCGACAGGCGCTGGGAGTAGCTGTTTTCAGTGGCATGCTGGGCGTGCTTCTCTTCGGCCTCATCTTTACGCCAGTGTTTTACGTTTTGTGTCGCAAGCTGTCGATGTTCGTGAAAGGGCAGCAGCTAGACGAGAAGGGCTGTGTACCCGTGTCCGAGCCGAAACACTGATCCAGCGGAATGAGAAGTCACAATGATTTTGGAGGGGGCCTAGCAAGGCCCTCTTTTTTATCTAGGGGTTATTTATCTTTAAATAAATGCGGGTCAAATTGATGGCCCATTTTTTCTGTCTTGGTGCGTAGATAATTTCGATTGTCTAGGGTTAAACCATGATCGATTGGAGTGCGGCTCACCACGTTGATGCCCATGTTTTCCAAGGCTTTGCGTTTCTTGGGGTTATTGGTCATTAAGGCGACTTTATCGATCTTTAATGTCTCTAGCATCAATTTACAAATTCCATAGTCGCGCAGGTCTGCATCAAAGCCCAGGTGCTCATTTGCTTCGACGGTGTCCATACCCGAGTCTTGCAGTTTGTAGGCACGGATCTTATTGAGTAACCCAATACCTCTGCCTTCTTGGCGCAAATATAACAGCACGCCTTTACCTTGCTCGACGATATTTTGTAGGGCTTTTTCCAATTGGAATCCACAGTCACAGCGGGTGCTAAACAACGCATCTCCGGTCAAACATTCGGAATGGATCCGAATCGGCACCACATCGTCTGCCTGCCATTCACCGTACGACAACGCAACGTGTTCCTGCTGACTGCTTGTTTCTACGAAGCCGTGAATAGTAAATTGTCCAAAGCGAGTAGGCAGCATGGCCGAACTTACATATTCAAACTGGTTGGTAGCATGACTCATAAAACGTGGTTTGCCTTAAAAATTGAAAAAGTAGCACAAGAGGCTGACTATATGGGCATGTTTACCCAAAACACAAGCGTTAATCGATGGTTTTACAGGGCTTAAAGTCTGTTAAGGGGGCAGGTTTAGCGATGCCAAAGCCTTGTGCAAAATCAACCCCAATTTTTCCCAGCTCAATCATGATGTCTTTGGACTCCACAAATTCAGCCACCGTGCGCATTGACATAGCTTTGGCCACATCTTTGATTGAGCACACCATCGCCATATCCACCGGATCTAACAGCATGTCTTTTATAAAACTACCGTCAATTTTCACACAATCCACTGGTAAATGCTTCAAGTAACTGTAAGAAGAAAAACCACTACCAAAATCATCTAAGGCAAAGGTGCAGCCTAGTTTTGTGAAGGTATTGATAAATCTCAGGGTTTCATCCAATTTTACAATGGCCATGCTTTCGGTAATTTCAAAACAGATCTTGTCATGGGGAATGCGATATTCATCAAAACACTGTACGACTTCCCGTTTGAGGTCGTTATCTGCCAACGAATGGCCGCTTAAGTTAATATTGCAGGTATTTAGCTGTTGTAAGTGCTGTGGGTTTGCAGCTAACCATTTGAAGGTATGCTTGATCACCCATTTATCGATTTGCGCGGTCAATCCGTAACGCTCTGCGGCCGAGAGAAAAACGGAAGGGGGAATGATATTATCTTGCTCGTCTAGCATTCTGAGTAATATTTCGTAGTGGTGACCGTCGGCTACTTTAGATAATGGGTAATAGTGCTGATAGTAAAGACAAAAACGATCTTGTTCTAAGGCGTTGGTTAGCTGTGATACCCACTCCAATTCATTCTCATAGCGTTTCGTTTTATGATCTTCATTAGAGTATTGGTGCACTTGATTGCGCCCTTGCTCTTTGGCAGCATAACAAGCCGCGTCAGCCATACTCAACAACTGTTCAGGTGTATCTACCTGGTCATTCCATTGAGCGACCCCTATACTGATGCCCATGGCAAAAATGTGGTTTTCCCAATTGAATCGGTATTGTTCGATCACCTTTAGCATTCGATAGGCTATTTCCATAGCAAAATCGGCATTATCACCTTCTAAAATGACCCCAAATTCGTCACCACCCAATCGCGCAAGCAGTCCTTTTCCCATTACTTCATCATTGAGCAATTGCGACAATTGCTTGATCAACGCATCGCCGGCTTTGTGCCCACAAGTATCATTGACCAATTTAAACTGATCTAGATCCATATAAAGTAAGATCAGTTCCTGTTTCAATTGCTTGCTGTGACGAATAGCGTCACGTAATTTTTGCTCGAATTCACGGCGATTATAAACGCCAGTCAAGGAGTCATGAGTCGCTAGGTACTCTAAACTGATATTCGATTGCTTTTTCTCAGTGATGTCAAAAATAGAGCCAAAGAAAAGATCCTCTTGAGTATCGCGAGTCAGTTGTACTGATATGCAAAACCAAAACTCACTGCCATCTCGCCTTAATCCTTTGATCTCTTTTCCCAAAGCCTTGCCATTTTGATAGATCTCTTTTAAGAGCAACTCTCGTTCACTGGGATTGGCGTATAATTGTGATGTGTCTTGCACTTCCTCAAGCATTTGTGTTTCGTCTTGATAGCCAAATAACGAGGCCATTGCCGGGTTGGTAGTGACTAACTTACCTTGCTTGGTTGAGGTATAAAGGCCTTCTGCAGAGTTGCGAAATAAATCGTAGAAGTGATGTAAATTGTCAATTAAATTCTGTTGATGTACTTGTTGAACAAAGGCAACTGACTTTTCATGACTGGCAATTGCCGCCGCAATCAACAACAAACCTAGCATCATGATGCCGGAAATAGTGACGTCCATCTCCAACGATGAGTGGGTTCCCGATAAATACAGACTGACGTTCAACATGGCGGTCGCGCTGATCACTAACCATCCCAGCGCATAAAGTCGATTGGGCGTATTGTGCTGACGGTTTTGATAGATAACGGCTAAGCTCAGGTGCAGCAACACGGCGATTGTTGTTAATACCGAGCTAATCACAATTTGCCAGTAACTGTCGAGTATTGGCGCAATGGCTAATAAACCGATGGCTAACAAATAAGACATGAATCGCCATAACATCGGCACATTCGCCAACATTGCGTGGCACACTTTAGCGGCCGCCAAAATGATGATAGCAATCAACACACTGATAACGGAGGATGAATAGGCTCCTAATCCGGTTACTTGACTTAGCGTGCCTTGAATGGCCAAAAAAAGCAGTAACAGTCCAAAGTTTGCTATCGCGAACCAAAATCGTATTGGGCTTCTTAGCATCATGTAGGTTAGTAGGAAATAGCAAAATAGCATCACCAGCGCGCCGCTGACCAAGCTAATAAACATGCTATGATATTGTTCTTGAATGACCCGCGCGCTATCACGCCAAAGCTCAACCGAATAGGCCGCTGGACCATCGTCTCGGATGCGCATGTATATTTGCTTTTTTTGCCCCGGTAACAACTCAATGGGCAGTACGAAATTGCGGTGAAGGTTACTTTGTAAAACCGTATCGCGCTTACTGCCAACCAGGAAAGAGCCTAGGATCCGACCTTTATCATCTAATACGTAGGCATCGAGGTAATCAATCGATGGGTTGTTAATTACCACCGCAAAAGTGGCAGGTTGGTTGCCCAAATAATCGACCGAAAAACGCGACCACAGCGCCTGCTTTTTGGTTAAAGGCACATTTTTTCGCTCTATGGTCCAATTTGTTGCATGCTGAATTTGCGATAACTGCATGCGCTGCGGAGTGCGGACAAACTCCATATGGTTGAGAAGCGCCACCTGCTCGGTGCTATCATCGACTAATACGGTTTGAAGGTCGCCGCTGTTTTGCGCATTCACGAATAAGGCTAAGCTCCATAGCCCTAATAGTGTCCAGATCCTTTTTTTTAAATTCGACAACAGATTGTGTTACCTATTAACGTCTAGTTTAACTGAGTTAGCAGTGATGCCAGGGTCTGCGCCTCGTATCTACCAACGGCCTCTATCCAAATCGCTTCGCATGTGCCTTCAAAGCATAATATATACCTAGTGTTGGTAACAACAAAATGGACCTGTGCTCGGTCTACGCCTTCAGAAATATCGGTAATTTGAAAACCTTGTTCAGTTGCCAAATCATTTGCCGCTTGAATAAACTCCTGCTGTTGCGGAAATCTATCACACTGAAAATTAATCACTTCGCCTTGCTGTACCCAAAATGCATTGCTGTCAGTTTGGCGGTCATTTATTAGCTTGAACATGAGATTTCCATTGATTGCCCCCACTCCGGAGGCGCTTTGGCATAATCTTGATAACGCGAATGCTCCGCAAAAGGTGTAGCCAAGATCTCCAGTAGGCGTTCACATTCGGAAAAATCGCCTTGCTCGGCCTTATCAATAGCAACTTGTGCTAAATAGTTACGCAACACATATTTTGGGTTGATGGCATTCATGCTCTCACAACGAGCTTGAACCGAACGTGAGTCCAATTGCACGCGCTCTTGATAACGACGATACCATGCTTTAGCTTGAGAACGGTCAATGAAATGATCGGCAAAGCGGGTTTCATTGAGCTCAGGCTCACTGAGCAATCGAAAGCTTAAGGTATAGTCCCGTTGATTTTGTTCCAGCATTGTTAGCCAGTCATTAACTAATAACATGTCACTTTCTTGGCTTTGAACGAACCCCATTTTTTGGCACATTAAATGGGCGTACTGATCGCGTAAAACAACTTCGTATTGCCCTAAAGCTAGCTTGATGTGTTCGACACTCAAATGCGGGGTGAATGCATGTGCTAGTGCATTCAAGTTCCACAAGGCTACACCGGGCTGCTGATCATATGCGTAGCGACCCGCGTGGTCGGAATGATTACATATATAATCAGCTTGGTATCGGTCTAAAAAGGCATAGGGCCCGAAATCAAAGGTAATGCCATGAATCGACATGTTATCGGTATTCATCACACCATGACAAAAGCCGAAGGCTTGCCATTTTGCGATCAGCTTTGCTGTGCTGGTGACGATATTTTCCAGTAATGCCAAATGCGGATTGTCGGTTGCCTGACATTCGGGGAAGTGCTTTTCCAAGGTATACTGAAAAAGCGCATGTAATTTGTCGTGCTGTTTTGTGTGATAAAAATATTCAAAATGTCCGAAGCGAATATGGCTTTGGCAGGCTCTAATGAGCATCGCTCCGTGTTCTTGTTTCTCTCGGTACACCGGCTCGTTGGAAGCAATTAAACATAAAGCGCGTGAGGTAGGTATGCCTAATCCATGCAAGGCTTCACTGGCTAAATACTCGCGGATACTAGATCGTAGCACTGCTCTGCCATCACCAAATCTAGAATAGGGTGTCTTGCCGGCCCCTTTTAAATGCAAATCCCAAGAAACGTTATCTTTGCCGTTGATTTCTGCCAACAGTAAACCGCGGCCATCACCTAAATCAGGATTCCAGCCACCAAATTGATGGCCGCCATACTTTTGTGCGATCGGATGCTGATTCAACACACCCTGCGGCGTGAACAGTGCTTCCAGCAGCCGTTGTTCTTGAGACAATTCGGCTGGAAACTGGATCTGCTCTGCAAGCTTGCTATTGAACAAAGCCAACGACGCTTGGACCAGCGGAGTTACCTTCACAGGAGAGGATAAATCGGCAAGTTGTTTGGCGTAGGAGTGATCGAAATGCACTAGGAAACCTGTATAGTATTACAATGTACTATAGTTTATCCTGACAGCGCACCATGTGGATATGGTTATCCAAATAAAAATGATTAACAGGTGATGAGATTGTTTTTGTTTGCGTAGCCGAACCCATGGCATTAGCTTGGTCTAGGCGACTTATTTTTCTTCTAAATAGTACGAGGTATACAATGAAATTTCATAAAGCAGCCTTAATCGCAGTACTTGCAACAACCAGTTTGCTGGCTTCACATGCCTTCGCCGGAGATGCAGCAAAAGGTAAAGCCAAATCTGCCACCTGTTCAGCCTGTCACGGTTCAAATGGTATCGCTCAGATCCCAATGTATCCTAATTTGGCTGGTCAAAAAGAGCAGTACTTGGTTTTGCAACTCAAGGCATTTCGCAGTGGCGAGCGCAAGAACATGGTTATGGCGCCTATGGCAGCCGGTTTAAGTGATGAAGATATTGATAATCTTGCCGCTTACTATGCAAGCTTGAATCCCGCGGGATAACATTTTACCAAAGGGCACACCAAGTGCCCTTTTTATTTTTTTCAATCTAATTGCCTTTCGCTTCCGTATAATGCGCAAATGATCATTAATCAGGGACCTATCATGATAGTTGTACATCACCTTAATAATTCTCGTTCACAACGTATACTCTGGCTTCTAGAAGAGCTTGGCGTTGACTATGAAATTAAGCATTACAAGCGCGATGCAAAGACCAATCTAGCACCGAAAACCCTAAAGTTGATCCATCCACTGGGTAAGTCTCCTGTGATCACGGACGGCGATGTCACAGTGGCTGAGTCAGGCGCCATTATCGAATATTTAATTACCACTTATGGTGCGCAATTTCAGCCAGAGCCGCAGACACAAGCGTCTCGCCAAACTAGCTATTGGCTGCACTTTGCCGAGGGTACGTTAATGCCACCGCTGGTGGCGAAACTGGTGTTGGATAAGGTTCGCTCTAAAGCCAGCCCGTTTTTTGTCAAGATGATTGCCAGCAAGATCGTCGATAAAGTGATGGCCAGTTACTATTCCCCGATCATCGAAACCAATATGTCGTACATCAATACGCACTTGCAAAATAATGAATGGTTTGCCGGTGACAAACTGACGGGTGCCGATTTTCAAATGAGCTTTCCTTTAGAGGCGAGTGTGGCCAGAGGCGCTGGTAAGCAATATCCAGCGATTGCGGCTTTTGTCCAAAAGGTCCACCAACGTGAAGCCTATAAACGCGCGCTAAATAAGGGCGGCGATTACGATTTCGCTTAAGGGGGAAGGTTAACCAGGCGCGTTTAGATGGTTGCTAATAAGTGCTAAAAAGCGCTCTCCATAACGCTCTAATTTGGTACTTCCTACGCCACTGATAGCCAAAAATTGCTGTTCGCTTTGCGGCATTTGCTCCGCCATATCCGCTAAGCTGGCATCACTAAATACCACAAAAGGTGGCACTTCGTCTTGTTCGGCAATGGTTTTACGCAGATGCTTCAATTTAGCAAACAAGGCCCGATCATAATAACGCTTATCCGATTTACGAGTTTTCTTGGTGTCCAGTGCTAAACGCGGAACCGCTAGAGATATCTGCCGCTCAGATTTGAGCAATGGCCTAGCCGCTTCGGTTAATTTAAGGGTGGCACCTTGGGTAATATCAATACGCAACAAGCCCTGATGTATTAATTGATTAATAATGTTGTGCCAGTAGGCATCTGATTTTTCTTTACCAATTCCATGGGTACTGATTTTGTCGTGTTGCTGTTCGACGATGCGCTTGTGGTTCTTGCCGCGCAATACATCGATCACGTACTGACTGGCCACTGTTTGCCCTAATCGGTAAACACAGGAAAGCACTTTTTGTGCTTCTTGAGTGCCATCGAAACGTTTTGGAGGGTCGACACAAATGTCACAGTTACCGCAATGCGCAGCACTGTATTCGGAAAAGTAATTTAACAGCACTTGTCGACGACAGGTTTGTGCTTCGGCAAAGGCTTCCATGGCAGCAAATTTTTGTAACTCGATATCGTGACGTTCGGTGTTTTCGCCCATGCTGATCCATTGACGAATACGCGCGGCGTCTTTTTCATCAAATAACAAAAGGGCTTCCGCTGGCATACCATCGCGTCCAGCACGCCCCGTTTCCTGATAATAAGATTCAATGCTGCGGGGTAAATCGAAATGTACTACAAAGCGCACGTTGGACTTATTGATACCCATACCAAAGGCGACGGTAGCCACTATCACGTCAATGTTGTCTTGGATAAAGTCGCGCTGAATTTTTTCACGGATCTCTGGTTCCAACCCCGCGTGATAACCGGCACAGCGCACCCCTTGCTTTGCCAGTTTTACGCTTAATTCATCGACTTTGGCTCGACTGTTACAATACACAATGCCGCTGCCGTCTTGGTCTTTCACATATTGAATGAGCTGGTCTACGGCTTTGTATTTGGCCAGCAGGTTGTAGCGAATATTGGGTCTATCAAAGCTGCTTCTAAACACAAAAGGGGATTGTAACGCCAGTTGCTGCGAAATATCTGCTCGGGTTGCTATGTCAGCGGTGGCGGTAAGCCCCATCATCGGTGTATTAGGGAAATGGCGCTTCAATTGACCCAGTAGTCGATAATCCTGCCGAAAATCATGTCCCCAATGGGAAACGCAGTGGGCTTCGTCAACTGCAATTAAACTGACATTGAGACTATGCAGTCGATCGATAAAATCTAACTGCATCAAACGCTCAGGTGCCACATAGAGCAATTTAAAATGCCCGTCTTGCAACTGCCGGTAAATATCCAGCAATTGTTCTCTGGGGATTGAAGAGTTGATGAAGGTCGCAGCAACGCCCGACGCGATAAGACCGTCTACCTGGTCTTTCATCAGTGAAATCAGCGGTGAAACCACGACCGTAATGCCAGGAAAAATAAGTGCTGGCACTTGATAACACAGTGATTTGCCACCACCTGTAGGCATAAGCACCAACGCATCTCGGCCACTTAGTACTTGTTCGATAACTTGTTTTTGTCCCTCTCTGAATTGGTCAAAACCGAACACACTTTTTAGCACCGTGGCGGCATCGGTTTGGATGGCGTTTGAGATTGGTGAGAGTTTCGACAAAAAATGACCTTATTAATAGTGGCGAGATAGAATACAAATCAGCGGCATTTTACCCAAAAATCCAAGATTGGTATATGCTAGTCCTTGTACAAATGCATGATTCATAATTAAAGGCTAATTAAAGACCAATATGACAGATAATGACCTGAACACAACTGTACCTTTGAGCACAGAAGCACTTTCCGAACACGTCACACAACTATTTAGCCAACACATGCCGTTTAATCAATTGCTAGGATTGCAAATAAATAAAATCAGCCATGACAAGGTCGAAATCAGAATGCCTTGGAATGATAAATTGATGGGTAATCCGATCAAAAAAATCCTGCATGGCGGGGTCACCGCCGCTATCCTCGATACGGTGGGGGGGCTTATGGCCATTCTCTATGCGACCAAAGACATTGATAACATCAGTATCGATGAGTTTCGCAAAACCTTACCTAATGTGGGTACTATCGATATGCGTGTGGATTATCTCAGGCCCGGTAAAGGCGAAGAATTTATTGCCACCGCTGAGGTTATCCGCAAGGGCAAAAAAGTAGCAGTGTGTCGCATGGAATTACACAACGAAGCGGGTGTGCACATCGCTTTTGGCACCGGTACTTACATGATTGCTTAAGCCAGCACACATTGAGCCACCGCCCAAGACGTTATCGATAGCCTGACTAATACGCCATAAAAGCAAATTGAAAAAAGATTATGCATCCACGAAATTTACATAAAGACGGCTATGATTTTACGGTTTTAGTTCGTGCGTTACCGAGTTTGAGTGATTACTTGCGGGTGAATCCGGCAGGACGTCAAACCATCGATTTCGCCGATCCTAATGCGGTGAAAGCGCTAAATGCCGCGTTACTGAAACACTATTATCGGGTATCTCAATGGGATATTCCGGCTGGCTATCTTTGCCCTCCGGTACCAGGTCGTGCTGATTACATTCATCACATTGCTGACTTATTAGCAGAATCAAATAATGGCGTTGTGCCGACAGGCAATGCAATTCGAGGCTTAGATATTGGCACTGGTGCTAATTTGATCTATCCAATTATAGGCAAACAGCTCTATGATTGGCGGTTTGTCGCTTCTGATATCGACAAAAAAGCGCTGCAAGCGGCCAAACTCATTCAATCTATGAATGCGCCACTTAACAAGTCGATAGATGTGCGCTTGCAAACAGATGCGAGCTGTATTTTCTCAGGTATTGTCGGTCATCAAGATAGCTTTAGTTTTAGTATGTGCAATCCACCGTTTCACGCCAGTGAACAAGCAGCAAGCCAGGGTTCGATGCGCAAACAAGTTAACTTGGACAGGCATCAACGCAAGCGCAAAGGTGCTGGAGCAACGAACAGTCAAAGCAAACCACTACAACCACTGAATTTTGCGGGTACCAATAATGAGTTATGGTGTGACGGTGGTGAAGTGGGCTTTATCTTACGTATGATTGAACAAAGTGCGGAATACGCTAGGCAAATTGGCTGGTTTACCTGCTTGGTGTCAAGCAAGGAGAGCTTGAAACCGCTCTACAAAAAGCTGGATAACTGTGACGTCAGCCAATACACAACAATAAAAATGGGCCAAGGCAATAAGCAAAGTCGTTTTCTTGCTTGGCGTTACTAAAAATTGCTGGTTGGGTATTGGTGTAATCCAATCTAGCATTGAGATTAAAAGGTAATAGTGTTGATGAATAAACATAAGATCTGGCTTGTTCTGATTGTCAGTGTGCTCTGTGTCTGGACGTATAAGATTTATAACACCACTCAGGCTTATCACACCGCTATAGCTAACATAGAAAACCATGATGAGATTGAAGCGGCGCTTGGCAATTATCGAGTTACCTACGATTGGTGGTTCGGTGTGTTTAGAGCCTTACGGTATGGCAAGATCCAAGAATTCGAATTTCACTTAAGCGGCGATAAAGACGATGCAGTCAGCGTAGTCGAGGTAGTGAAAGACGGAACTATTTGGGAAGTAAGTTGCATCAATGTGGTGAACGGCAAGTATCTAAATAATAGAATCATTCAAGATTGTTAATTTGCAGTTGAATGATGATGTTGAGTAAATTTGAAGCTGGGTGAGGTTAGCCGTCCCACCCAGCTTTTTATTTTTACTACTTTGAAAAATTGCTAACGCTGCAATGCCTGATATTGATTAATTTGAATCAAAGTATCGGTCAAGCTATCTTGATTTACCTGAATTAGTCCCCGTCTGGGTCTATCTAGATCGACCACCATAAACACCACCAAAACGATCAATCCAGACATCAGAACTGTAGGGAACGTAGGGCGCTTTCGATGAAGACCGCTGGTATAACCCAGCATGCCTCCGGCAGTAACGAAAACTAAAAATAGCAGAAACAACACGGGTTCTGGTACGTGTAATCTAAGCAAAGCAGAGCGTTTATTTTCAATATAAATCATATTGGAAAGTGACTGAAAATAGCCGTTCGCAACGGCTGGCTTTTCTTCACTGTCTAAGATGTTTTGGGCAAGCACAATGAGCTGTGATTGAAGTTTGCTGACTTGATCGTTAAGCCCTCGTCTTGCTTCTTGATTGGCTAAATCTATGTCGCTAAGTGAAATGCGCATGAGCAAATATTGTTCGAGTAGATCCAGAGCCTCAAGTTTGTGGCTGCCACTGAGCAAGCTTGCTTGCATAGCCGCTTTACTAATTGCTCCTGATTCCTCAATCACAATATTGCTTCTAGTGTCATAGCGCTGCAACGACATGCTAAATGTGAAGCCGAGTAACAATGCCAACAAGCCCACGATACCCGCTTGAATCGCCGCGGTTTGTGGTTTGACTTCTTCATTATCATCAGGCGATTGAAAACGTCGACCCAACAAGTAGCACAACTGATTTACTGCCAACATACTAAACAGCAATGCTAGGGCAATGACCATACTATTTTTATCGTACATCAATTCGTTACTCACAGTGATCCTCAAAGCAAAGCGCTTTTAGAAAGTTCGACAGAATGAACGCGTATGAAATTTTCGTCAAGTAAATTGGCATGAATCTACCGTGTTACAGACTGCCCAGTTGATTTTGCAAATAGGTCGCCAGTTCAAGCATGGCAAATTGTCCCGCTTTGCCTTCGGCGTCAGAGTTATAGTTGGTGTTGGTATTGACGTCATAAGCGTAGCTATTTCCATCGGCATCTTGAATCGCCTCGATACCCGCTACTTGAATTTTATTGGCAAATAGAAAGTCTTCGTACTGTTCAATAAATGCAGGTCGATAGTCTTTCAATATCTCAAATTTGGCTTTGGGCTTAGCTTGCTCATTATCGGTTGGGCAAAGTAGATCATCGATTGAACACGCATCCGCAGGGCACAATTCGAATCCCTCAGAAGTGTCGACTTTAACCCCATATAGGAACTTTCCACCGATAAACTCGTGACGAATAATATAAGGTTCAGGGGCTTGAATATATTGTTGAACTAGTGTGATACCGTCAACGGGTTCATCAAAACTAGGGCTTTGAATATAGTCTTGCAGGGCTTCCACTGAGTGAAATAAATAAACCCCTTGTCCTTTTCCGGCTCGATTATGTTTGGTGATAAAAGGCGCCATGCCTAATGACTTAGCCGCTTCAATGATATGCGGTTTACCCACCGCTGCGATTGTCTTTGGCGTTGCGATACCTGCTTGGTTTAATGCCATGTATTGATTGGCTTTGCTCACTTCTAGGCGCAAAGCGCGAGTGCCATTGACGACCTTGCGCCCGTGTCGCTCTAGCCAGGCTAGGACAGCTTCGGTGAATTCAGGCGCAAACCGATGATCTCTGGTGTGCGATGAGGCGCTAATACGGTTATAGAAAACCCCTTGAGGCGGCTCACTGGACAAATCAATCAGTCCTTCATCTAAATGCCACAATTCATACGGAACCTTTAATTCTTCAAGTCTGTTTTTTAAATGGACAGTCCATTGGTTATTTTCGTGCAGTACATACACTTTACGCATCTTTAACACTCTTTTGATATGTGTTCATGAGGTTGGGTTGAATCATTTAATCCGCACTGTTTTTTAGTTTTTCGGTCAGCGTGGCGATTTTGTTGCTAATGTTTGTTTTTTGCTCAGCATCGGCCGAGCTCAGTTGTTCTTTTAGCGACGTTATTTGCGCTTTTACCGATTCCACTTTTTGCTCTTTTTGTTCAGCCGCTTCGGCTTTGTCGAATATTACCTCTTCCACCGCAGGTGCGTCGTCTTGTTGTTTTGCAGTCTGTTTGGGCGGGATCATTTTCAATTCATCGGGTAAGCGGCGTTGATTCATAAAGCTCGGTGACATGATCTCAATTTGGCTGTCATGCAGCACATCAAGCACCTCACGATTCAGCATGGTACGCGAGCTAATTAAGCTTTTCACTTCCTCTAACTTTCCGCTGATCTTATAGGTAATCGAAAAATCACCTAACTCCACAATATGCACGAAGGGGTCGGTTAATCCGCAGTTCTCGGCGGCTTGAGTAAGCAATGAGGTTATTGTGGAATGATGGATATCGTAACCCAAAGACAGACTGGTAGAGATAATTGTACCGGTCGAGCGGGTAACCGATATAGGGTGGGTGATCATGAAAGTATTAGGTAGGGCTACCAAATCGCTAGCCTCTGTTTGTATCTCGGTATCCAGCAACCCTCTTTCAACCACTCTTCCGAAGTAAGTGTCCACTTGTATGAAATCACCCGTTTTAAAAGGGGTGGTGATCCTCATCATAATACCCGCGAGTAAATTGGCGAAAATCGTACTGGAAGAAAATGCAAATATGCCTGAAAGGACCAGCCCGACCAGGCCGATAATTTGATTTCTCGAACTATCGCTTATCGGCAGCGCTAAAATAATAACCAACACGCCAACAATGCTAAGACCGAGCATGGTCAATTGTCGGGAAAATAGTTTTTCGTTACCTAATGCAGCATGACGCTTGATAAGAAATACATGAGCTAGCCACAATGTGACGACTACGACGATTATCGTGAGTGCCAATGGCAAACTTAAAATAACGAAATTGAGCAAGTCTTCCTGTGAAGGCATAAAATAGTGGTTTCCAGCAAGTGAGTATCAGCAGTGTATCGTTTTGTTTAGGTAAGGCGCAAACAAAGTACGTACATCTACCTGCGCTTTAAGTTTAATTGCTAATAAAAATAATCCGGCTAGCTTACGATGCAAGAAAATGGTGTTGGCTGGTGGCGTGTGTGCATAACTTTTGTCGAAACCCAATGCCATGCCTTGCTCTCGCAATCGCTGTAATAATTTGGACCCCGCGAAGTCGTATTTACCGACCGTATAAAGTGGTTCACATGCCACTAAACACATGTCAAAAATGGTATTCATTACGGGTTGTGGTAATCGATCATGAATGAGCTGTAATGACAATACGATCTCAGGAATCGCTTCGCGATCTTGTTGGTAACCGGCACTCATTAAATCCATATAACCTTGCGCCATAGCACTACTGTATTCACGGGTAGCACCGAAATCCAACAGCACAATTTTATGGCTTTGAGAATCGTATTGATAGTTAGCAAAATTGGGATCGGTTTGCACCAGTTGGTATTCGAATAATTCCACAAATAGTAATCGAAACAGCTGCTCGATAATGTGATCGCGCAATGCCTGTGGCGCATCAACGAGCGACTCTACGGGCTCGCCGTCGAGGAACGTCATTGCTAAAATATTATCTGAACTAAGCGTTGGCTCGACCTTAGGCATGACAAACACATCATCGTCTTTGACCAATTGCGCATATTGTGCAATGCGTTGGGCCTCTAGCACATAGTTGGCCTCATCGTGCAATTGTGCTTTTGCTTCCTTGAGCAACGGTTTTATATCGATATCCTTGGGCAATAAGCCCGACAGTTTAATTAACCCAGCAACATTATCCACATCACTGTTGATGCTTTGTTTGATCCCCGGATATTGGATTTTAATTGCGAGGCGTTTGAGATCTGAGGTGATTGCTTTGTGCACTTGACCAATGGAGGCGGCAGCGATGGGTTGCATGGGGAATTGAATAAACTGGGATGACCATTCTTCGCCCCATTGCTGTGATAGTACTTCTACTAATTCTTTTTGTGGCATTGACTTGGCATCTGAGCGCAATCTGGCAAGCAAATCAGATAATGCTTCTGGCAGCATATCGCCGGCATCCATGGATATCAGTTGACCTACTTTCATCGCTGCGCCACGCATCTGAGCTAACTGATCGGCGACTCGCATGACGTTTGATGGAGTCAGCAACAAATCTTTCATCTTCGGGCGGTTACCCTTTGCGAGCTCTGACACCCCTTGGGCAACCATATTGCCCGCTATTTTAGACGCCATTGAGCCAAGTTGAGTGAAACGCGAAACCCTGCCTTTAGGGATTTTCGCTTGTTCAGAATCCGAATCATCGCTCATATTAAGCTGCCATGAAAATTAACAGAGTGAAGGTAAACTAGCACAGCGAAACCTCCGGTGATACAAGGTTGGTAGTGACTATGGTTAATAAGCCAATAACCTTGGTGTTAAGCATTTTGTTTGCCATTGTATTGAGTTAATAGGGTCAGTATATGTTGTTCAGATGGGCTTAACGATGGATCATCAATCGGCATGTCGGGGACGTCTTTGACCATTACACTAGTCAACTCTTGAGTGGAAATGGCCGCCAATAGGGTGGGATGAATATAATAGGTTCGACAAACGCTGGGCGTGTTGCCAAGCTGTTTGGCGACTGTTTTGACTAGTATTGTTTCTAGCTTTCTGCGCGGATACTGACGCTTTTGTGCATGGCTCTCGGGCAATAGTTCGTATGCCAATCGCGTGCCCGTCCATGTTCTAAAGTCTTTGCATGTGAAATCATCACCAATGATATTTTGGATGTAGTCATTGACCTCATCACTGTCTACATCTTGCCACTTTTGCTGGTCATCTTTGAAGCGAAACAGGGTATAACCCGGCTGCTGACTGGCTTGAGTGATCAGCTTCACTAATTTATCGTCATCAATTTCAATGTGCCGTGATTTACTGCTTTTACCAGTAAATTTAAGACTCAGTGAGTTATCTTCGACTTCAACATGCTTTCTTCGAAGTGTCGACAAACCATAACTTTGATTGCGCTGTGTATATTTAGGGTTGCCGATTCGAATGCCGGTTTCATCGAGGATCAACACCATCAAGGCTAATACTTTGTTTTTTGGCCAACCAGGGCTTTGCAAATCAGCTAAACATTGGCTTCTTATCTGCGGCAAGCGACTGGCAAATTCAATCAGTTTGGCGAATTTTTCGGCTTGTCGTTGTTGATGCCACAGGTCGTGGTAGATGTACTGCTTCCGCCTTTTTAAGTCGATACCCGTGGCTTGAATGTGGCCTACCGGTAATTCACAGACTCTTACGTCTTGCCACATCGGGGGAATAACTAATTTTTTGATCCGAGCCAGTTGTTTTTTGCACGACATTTTTTCTCCATCCAGATAAAAATATTGAAACCCTCTGCCGTATTTTTTTCTGGTTATGGTGAAATGCTCATCACTGGATTTGATCAGCTTGATGTCGCTCATATGCTGGTTTCCTAATAAGTCCCCTGTTTGTCAATTACACTTATTGATAGTCTCAATGCTGCAATGCAGATCAGGTCGCTTTGATAGGCTGTGCGTCTGGCACGCCGAAGTAATACCCCTGACAATAATCAATTCCAAGCTTTTTAACGAACTCATACACGGCTTCGCAATGCACATATTCAGCCACTGTCTTAATTTCTAATGCTTTGGCGCACTCAACGATGGCCTTGGTAATTAATTGTGAATTGGGATCAGTATTGATGTTTTTAATTAAACTACCGTCAATTTTGATGTAGTCGATATTAAGGCTCAACAAATGGGTAAAGTTAGAATAGCCAGCACCAAAGTCATCCAATGCGACACGACAACCCAGTTTGCTGACTTTATCAATGAAGGCTTTCATTTGATCATATTCTTCTATTTTGTCGGTTTCGTTAATCTCGAAAGTAATGCGATGTAAAATGTCTTTATTAGTGTCCAACCACGCACTCAAAAATTGGTTTGACTGATTGTCCTCGACATCAAGCGCCGACAAATTCAAGGTGATATTAATGTCATTTTGAACACAGGCTCGTGCGCTTTGCTCGAACATTGAGTGGCTAATAGAATGGTATAAACCACAGTATTTTGCGGCAGGGATGAATTCATTCGGTGATATCACCACATTGTCTGGCTCGACAATTCTGGCCAGACATTCATAAGCAAATATTCGCTTGCTGCGAGTGCTTACTATGGGTTGGTAAAAAGGTACAAGCAGGCCTTTTTCCAACGAGTCGCGAATGCGATTGATTAACGACACATTTTTACTAAGATCTCGTTTGGGCTCCATCGAAGGATTGTAAAAGTGTTGTTTATCAAATTTAGTTTTGGCTACTCTTACCGCCTGCATCGCTTTGTCCAAAGTCCCTGTTGGCAGCTCGGTAGCATATTCTGAGATACAGACTCCGGCGGATAATGAAAACTTCAAGGCGAGCTGTTTTACTTTCACTGGAGAATCATTTACCGATTGCACTAAAGCATTGAGCGCGTTGGTTAATTGGCTACTCCCTAGATTATTGATCAAGACAGCAAATTGATTGGGCGCGATTTTATACAACACCGCATGGTCTATTCGTTCTGCTACTTGGGCTAATCGCCTTTGGATCCTAATGGTTAATTCAGCCATGAAGTTCTCACCTAAGAAATCGACCAATCTATCGAATTCAATGAGCTCTAGTACTATCAAGTTTTGTTCAGTGTCGCTGAGGTCTTTTAATAATCGTGCTTTGTTGCCCAATCCGGTTAGCAAATCGGTATATGCGGCTTTACTAAGCTGTTCATTTTGAGATTTAATTTTGTCGAAACTGTCTCTTAATGAGTCTTGCATAATGGCGAAATTATCGGCCAATGTTTGCACTTCGTCTTGAGTTTGAATTTTTACCGAACCACTAAAATCGGCTTGGTTAATACGCTGTGTCCATTGACTCAAACGCACAAGGCTAATGGTCAGCGTTTGTGCAACTGACGACAGCATGGTGTAACTCAATAGTACTATCATAGCGATCAATACCAAGTTAACGAAAATCACCCGCTTAATCTCGCCGCCATACATTTTCACTTGAATCGCTGCGGCGTAGTATCCGTAACGTTTACCATGAATATCAATAGGTACCAATAGGTTACTGAAGCCCAAAAATTGTCTTGCCCAGTATGTTTCTGAGGTCTCAATTTTTGATATTTTCTCCGCAGGGTGTGCTGTCATGAAGTTTGGCATGGGGACAGTATTGGCGCTGTCGAGAAGTGGACCAAAAACACCCTGCATATAGTACTCTTCAAGTGACTCGTAACCAGCTTGCGACACTCTCTGGTTCTGCAAATCAGTGTTTTGTTTTCGGTTTTGAATATGGACTAATTCAAGCTTGTTAGTTAACAAGGCGAGATCGGATACCGTCACTTGCAAGATCGACGATTGATTCTTTTCAACCCGTGTTTTTGCCTGCCATAACAGATCTTTCATCGCCCTTTTAATCTCTGGGTTTCGTAACAACAGATGATTTTCAGTTTGTCCTTTTTGGATACCTAGATGGAGGCTATGGACAGCATCAACCACCGCATGTTTAACGAATTGTCGATATTCCAAGAGCTGATATGACAGCAGCAATAAGTTGGAAAAAAACAGTATGGTGATTGTGGCAAAAACAATTTTTCGCGCCACCGGCATGCGCCTATTGAGTAACCACAATAGAAATTTTTCGAGTCCGAAGTAGGCGATAAGGAAGGCGAAAATGACCAGTGATGCAAATTTTATGATGGTCAGATAAGCCCGATAATCAGGGAACACAATTAATGAATTAACAGCACCAAAGGAATCACTAACCAGACTATCGTTCGAAGGATCGGGTAACCAATAGGGCGTGCTGTCGCCGCTTAGATAAACAACGAATTTATACTGTGTATCGCCCACTGGCAAACGTATGTTGCGTTTCCAAATACCGTCTGTTACTTCGTCTAATGCATAAGCGGGGTTATTCGTAGACCAATCAGAGAAAAAACCAGTTACAAACACCTTTTCGATATCGGCATCGCTTGGTAGGTCGTACTCTCGCGCAAAATCAGCATCTAACGGTTCCTCAAGCGTCATGACATGAGAAACGGTGTTATCTGGCGGAATGGTTGATGCAAAGAAGTCGGCAGCAAAGAACAAAAAGATAGGGCAAGTTATGAATAAACTGCGCCAAAGCCGTCTTCGGTGTTTCAATGGATTCATTCAATCAGTTCGTTATTTATCAGGGGGTTTAGTGTAGCACTGTTTGAAAAATTTATGCGCTTTGAGTTAGTTAACCTGAACTTTGGATAAAAACTGCCCATCAATAACGCCCTTTTTGCGCCTATCTGCGTTGAGCTTTCCAACAATAGGCCAGCTATTAAGCACGAAAATTCGTCTTGATAATCGTAAAAGTGGCATCATTGATGACTGCTTTTGAAGTTTCGTTTTTACTTATCATCACTAGCACGATGAAATAATCATGACATATTGATTTGCTCGACACATCTTATCCTTCAGTTCAGGTTACTTAGGTACTTATTACCAAAAGGGAAGGAAAATGATGCGAAGCATAAAAATCATCACACAACTTTATCAATCGCCACGTCATTGGGTTATAATCGTGACAATTATTTTTGGAGAATGTTTATGAGAGTGTGTGGCGTTGAGTTGAAAGGCAGTGAAGCGAATCTGTGTTTGTTATCCTTAGATCGCGATGTATTCCATATTCCAGAGTGTCGCGTACGCAAATTGACCTATCCAAAGCCTGATAGCACCGAAGAAATCCGCAACTTCCAATTTACTTTCAAAAAGTTGATGGAAGATTATAAAGTTGAACATGTGGCAATTCGCGAGCGTCACACGAAAGGTAAATTTGCCGGTAGCGCTGTGGGGTTCAAACTCGAAGCTGCTATTCAACTGATCGAATCATTGCAGGTAACGGTAATGACCCCGACTAACATCAAAGAAACGCTGAAACGTAATCCAATCCCTGTTGCCTTTGAAGAAACCGGGTTGAAGATGTTTCAAGAAAGTGCATTTAGCGTGGCATATGCCTATCTGATGAAAGATAAATATCAAGGCCCAGAAGAGTAAGTCATCTGAGCTCGGGAAGGTTAGGACTATCCTGAGCTCCATTTAGTAATCGACATTTCGGCTAAAAATTAAGCAAATAATCGAAAAAGCTCCTAATCTATGACTAGCAGTTGGATAAAGCTAGCATGATCAAGGAGCTCTAAAATGACAGACGCCTTCATTCTCTATAAATCCGGATATAAATATCAACTTGACGCGGACTACCGTATCAAGACGTCTATTAAACCCGATAGTGATGTTGTAACCGATTACATTGATTTGGACTTATCTGGGAATCTTACCGTTAAGCGCGGTTATGCATGGGATGGCACTTCTGGTCCCGTGATTGACACAGACGCTAATCTACGTGCCTCTCTAGTACATGACGCGTTTTATCAATTGATGCGTAATCGCAAATTAAAAAGTACGCTGCACAAAGAGTCGGCTGACAAATTATTCCGCAATATGTGTAAACAAGACGGTGTTCCTTCCCCTGTAGCGCAGCTGTATTATTTTGCCTTAGAAAAAATGGGTAAACCTTCTACCGACCCCGCTAACGCTAAAACGATTTGTAGGGCACCGGAGGAATAGCACATTATTTACTGACTTGTGTTATTCAAAGGGCTATAAATTAGTAAACTAACCGCTTGCTTTGGTTGCTTTTTCAGTGAATTTACTCGACACTGCGCTCCTTATTCAAGGGACCTTTTTTCATGTCAGACAAATCTATTAAAGCGGGCATATTGTTGGCGATAGCCGCCTATGGTATGTGGGGCTTTGCACCCATTTATTTCAAATTTTTGATGCAAATACCTGCACCAGAAATACTGGTGCATCGTATTGTCTGGTCAGTGTTAGTGTTGGTGTTTTTGGTGATTGTGTCTGGTCAAGGTCACAAAGTAAAAACCGCACTTGCGAATAATCGAGTACTGCAAATCTTGTTGTTGTCAGGACTGCTCCTGGCGAGTAATTGGCTGTTATTTATCTGGTCAGTCAACAATGATCATGTTTTGGATGCCAGTCTGGGCTATTACATCAATCCGTTGCTAAATGTGTTTTTAGGCCGCGTATTCCTGGCTGAAAGATTGCGCAGGTTGCAAAAAGCGGCGGTCGGATTAGCCGTATTTGGCGTAAGCGTACTAGTGATTTCCTACGGTGAAGTGCCTTGGATTGCGCTGGCTTTGGCCGTTAGTTTTGGACTTTATGGTTTGTTACGCAAACAGGTGGCGGTAGATTCATTGCCGGGATTGTTAATCGAAACCGTGATGATGCTGCCGTTTGCCATTATCTATTGGGTATTCTTTGCTACCGAGTTTAGCAACATGTTGAGCAACTCTGTGTCGCTGAATTTACTGTTAGTGGGGGCGGGTATAGTGACGACAGCTCCGCTTCTGTGTTTTACAGCAGCTGCACGCCGCATCCGTTATTCAACTTTAGGATTTTTCCAATATATAGGCCCCAGCATCATGTTCATTTTAGCGGTATTTGTCTACGATGAACCGTTGCATGAGGCACGTCTAGTTACGTTTGGATTTGTGTGGTTGGCACTGATACTGTTTAGTTTCGATTCATACCGTGCGTTCTCAAAGCAGCGCAAATTGACCAAAGCAGCGCTGTAAAATCACTTACAAGTGAAGTTAACTGTCGCCTACGACTTGATTGCGTCCACCGGCCTTGGCTGCATACAAGTGTTGGTCGGCAATGCTAAGCATCGATTCTATGGTTCTATTTTGTTTATTGGTCACACCAATACTCAATGTGCATGAATGTCGAATGGTTTTGCTCTTAATCACTTTCTTGCTGATATCTTCACGGAAGTCGTTGAGCAATTTGATCGCATGTTCATGCTCGATATTTGGCAGGAAAATACAAAATTCTTCCCCTCCAAAACGCGACACATGGAAGCGTGAAAAATGGCGCATTATCATTCTCGCCACTTCTTTGAGTACCACATCACCATAGTCGTGACCGAAGGTGTCGTTAATATTCTTAAAATTATCTAAATCCATTAATGCCAGAGACATGCAGCCCAAGCCTCGACGTATGGTGTTGCTGACTTGGTTGAAAAAATGGCGTCGATTTGGCAGGCCAGTAAGATAATCTGAATTCGCAGCTTGACGAATGGCTTCTATTTGCTCGATGTATTCGACGTTTTGCACGATGCGACAAAAAAACTCTTCATGACAATAGGGACGATTGAGATAGTCGTTGGCGCCGCTTTTAATGAAGCTAGCGAGCAGGGATGCACTGCGATTTGATGACACGCCTATGATGCTTAACTGGTCCTTGTCGTACAATTTACGAGTTTCCGCAACTAACTGTACACCGGTCATGTCAGGTAAGGTTTCATCGGTGATCATCAGTTTAATATCTGGATGATCATGTAAAAGTTCGAGGCTTTGTTGCGCATTAGCAGCGTTGTAAGTAATGAAGTTATGGCGCGACAGCAGCGATGACATCTTGCTGCGACTGGAGCGTGAGCCATCTACGACTAACACACCAATGTGCTTATTTTTCTCTAACCGGGCGAGCAGTCGCGTGAGGTATTCAAACATTTGCGCATTTTGTTTGGGAATGTAGTCAACGACTTGCTTGGACAGGATGTGATCACGTACTTCTTTGTTAATTCTACTGGTGATAACGACGGCAGGAATAAAGGCCTCTATGGCATAGTCTATCGCTTGGCCATTAGGAGCATCAGGCAGGGTATAATCGATAACCGCACATAAATAAGCCTCTGGAGAGGTGCTCTCGAAAATAACCTTTGCTTCTGCCAAGGTGCTGGCGGTCACTACATCAAGATTAGCCTTACCAATAACACGCTTTAGCACGCGCATGCTGGCTTCGTTATCTTCAATGAGAAGTACTTTAAACTTCATAAATAAGGATACGCCTTTAGATTTTCTCTAATTTTGCATATGCCAACATTAGCCACTTTGTACCGAAGTTGTCAAAGTTAACTTCAACGCGCGCGTGCTCGCCACTGCCTTCATAGTTAAGTACAGTGCCTTCAAGAAATTTTGTATGATTGACCCGCTGGCCTAATTGGAATCCAGTGGATTCAAATGCCATATGTGATGTGGCTGGTTGAAAACGATTTTGTACAGGTCGCGTGATAGCGGTGCGTAAGCGCACTTCTTCGACACACTCTGAGGGGATTTCTTTGAGAAAACGAGAAGGTGTATGGTATTTATCCTGACCATACAACCTGCGGTTCTCAGCGTAGGTCATATACAGTTTTTCCATGGCGCGGGTCATACCAACATAACAAAGACGGCGCTCTTCTTCTAACCGACCTGGCTCTTCGTTGCTCATTTGACTCGGGAACATGCCTTCTTCGACGCCAGCTAAGAACACCAGTGGAAATTCCAATCCTTTAGCTGAATGTATGGTCATCATTTGTACCGCGTCTTGATGCGCATCGGCTTGTGCTTCGCCAGCCTCCAAAGAAGCGTGTGCCAAAAAGGCCGACATCGGTGACATATTTTCGGCTTCAGCAGGCGCTTCGAATTGCTTGCAAGCGGTAACAAGCTCCTCTAAGTTTTCGATTCTGGCCTGTGCCTTCTCACCTTTTTCAGCCTGATACATGGCAAACAAACCGGAATGTTTTATCACGTGATCTGCTTGTTTTTCTAATGGCAGTTCGCGAATATCGCTCTGCATCTTCAATATCAGCTCGACGAAATTTTGTAATGCCGATGCCGCGCGGCCAGAGAGGCGTTTTTCTGCCAACATTGTCTGCGTGGCTTGCCACATCGATAACTCCGCACCGCGGGCGGCTTCTCGAATGATACCGAGTGTTTTATCACCTATTCCACGGGTCGGTGTATTCACTATGCGCTCAAACGCGGCATCGTCAATGGGTTGGTTAATAAGCCTTAAATAAGCCAGAGCATCTCGAATTTCTTGGCGCTCGAAGAATCGTAGTCCGCCGTAGATACGATAAGCCAAAGATTCTTGTAACAAGGCTTCTTCTAGTACCCGTGATTGCGCGTTGTTACGATATAAAATGGCGCAATCAGAAAGTGCATCGCCTTTGTCTGACCATTCTTTGATACGGGCAACAATAAAACGTGCTTCGTCCAATTCATTGTAACCAGCATACAAAGAAATCGCTTCGCCCTCGGCATCTTCGGTCCACAAGTTTTTGCCTAAACGCCCTTGATTGTTATCTATAACCGCATTGGCCGCTTTCAGAATATTACCGGTTGAGCGGTAATTTTGCTCAAGTCGAACGGTACTGGCGGCTGGGAAGTCCCTTAAGAAATGTTGGATATTTTCGACGTTAGCTCCTCGCCAACCGTAGATAGACTGATCATCGTCACCGACGATCATCATGTTGTTTTCAGGGCTGCTGCTGAGCATTCTAAGCCACGCATATTGAATATTGTTGGTGTCTTGAAACTCGTCCACCAATATTGTCCTGAACCTGCGTTGGTAATGCTTCAGGATCTCCGGATTATTCAACCAAAGTTCATGGGCACGCAGCAGTAATTCCGCAAAATCAACCAAGCCTGAGCGATCACAGGTTTGCTGATAAGCTTGATAAATATCCTTCATGGTTTGCTTGGTGGGATCACCTTGGGTATCGATATGCTGCGGTCTTAATCCCTCGTCTTTATTACCGTTGATGTACCATTGAATTGATTTAGGTTGCCAATTTTTTTCATCCAAATTGAGCGATTTAATCACCCGCCTAACCAATCTGTACTGATCATCAGAATCGAGAATTTGAAAGTTTTGCGGTAATTTAGCTTCAGTATAATGAGTGCGTAGTAAACGATGTGCGAGCCCGTGGAAGGTGCCAATCCACATGGTTTGCAATGCTGAGCCCATCAATCGCTCAACTCGACCGCGCATTTCACGCGCCGCTTTGTTAGTAAAGGTCACTGCCAAAATGCTAAACGGAGCGATTTTTTCGACTTCCATTAACCAGGCCATGCGATGCACCAGTACGCGGGTTTTTCCACTCCCGGCACCTGCCAATACCAACATGTCTGAGGCTGGCGCAGCGACAGCCGCACGCTGTTTATCGTTAAGCTGGTCTAAAAGTCGTGATACATCCATAAGGGCAATTCAAGAAAATAAAATTTGCCACAGTATACCAGTTATACTGTGTTTTTATACACTCAAATTGACCGGCTGGGCGAGCAAACTAGACTTTTGCTGCTTAGACTCAAATGGCGACAACGGCATTGGCAATAACCGAAATGCTGGGCACAAGTCGAATTAACCGACTAATTTCTTTAAATCCGTTAGCTCAGTGAGTTTTACATGAGGAAGAACAGTTATTCTTTCATGGTTAATGTGCATTTTTCGATTGCAGGCATACCACGCACTTTGCATACCCGCCGCAATGGCGCCCATCACATCTTTTTCTAAATTATCACCAACATGGAGTACCTGTTTATGCGGAATGCCTAATATAGTTGCTGCACGGTCAAACATCATGGGATGGGGTTTCATCGGTTGCTGCAAGCTGGCTTTCAAACAATGTGTAAAATAATCTGCAATGCCGATCTGTTGTAAATTCACATTCCCGTTAGTGATTGCGATCAAAGGGACTTTTTCAGCCAGTTCTGCCAATAAAGAACATATAGTCTTATTCACTTGAAAGTTGCTGCGTTGGTAATAAAAATAGTCAAAACAGTCGGATACTGCTTTCTTCAATGCTTGATCTTGATAGCCACATTGCTGTAACCCTGAATGCAAGGTTCTGCGTCTGAGTTCACCCATATCAGAGGCAAGTTCAGGCGTATCCTGCAAGTGCCGCCGCTTGACAGAACGCCAATCTGCAGGCTGCATTTTTTGCGTTTGTGGATAGTGTTCCCTCAAATACGTTTGGAGCTGCTGTTCTGCCGTGATCATCAAGCTGTGGTTTTCATAAAGCGTATCATCAAGATCAAAGCTTATTGCTTTGATGGTCGACATGGCTCGAAAAAAATTCATTAAGGAATACCTATTCTTAATTATACAATTGTATTTTATACGGTTTACAACGGGTAAAGATTATAACAAAAAGGCTTACTTGTGTTTTTTGGCTCTAGGATGGGCCGAATCATAGACTTTAGCCAGATGCTGAAAGTCCAAATGCGTATACACCTGAGTCGTTGATAGGTTTGCGTGTCCTAGTAGCTCTTGTACAGCACGTAAATCACCGCTTGATTCTAACATATGGGTCGCATAAGAATGACGCAATTTATGTGGATTTACCTTTTTATCGAGCTGCTGATATTTGGCCCATAGCTGCATGCGCTTAGCGATTTGACGGTGGCTAATACGCCGTTTGTGCATGCTGACAAAAACCGCTTTTTCATTCATTGGAGGCGATAGAAGAACGCGCTGCTTTAACCATTTCTTCAGCCACAAAAGGGCGGTTTTACCGACCGGTAAAATACGTTCTTTGCGTCCTTTACCAATTACCCTAATTTGGCCATTGGACATCACATCCTGTAAGTTTAACCCTGCTAATTCAGCTAGTCGTAAACCACAACCATAGGTTAGCTCCATCATAGCGCGATCACGAACGGCCAGCGGGGAGTCTTGGTCCATTTCCATCAGTTGATTAATTTCATCTACATTGAGATGTTTGGGCAAAGGTTTGCCAATTTTTGGAGTTTGTACTGTTTTGGCCGGATTACTTTCCAGGACATCTTGGCCCACCAAAAAGTGGCAGAAGGTGCGCAAGGCAGAGAGACGCATGGCAATTGATCGAGGTGCCAAGTTCTGACGGCGCGCGTGGCTAAGGGCTTTTTTAACCTGAACACTGGTGAGTTCTTGCCAATTGTTTAATTCAAGTTGCTCACAGACAGTCGCCAATTGGCGGCGATAATTTTCCAAGGTCTTTGGTGATAGGTTACGTTCGTATTGTAAAAAGCCGATGAATTTATCCAGCCATCGTTCACAGGCTGGTGAGATCATAGCTAATAACCTGCCAAATTCGGCAACAGTATATTTAAAAACTGCTGCAACTGCGTGATCAACAGTGTATCCATGTCAGGATTAAAATGACCGCCGTCACGACTACCCACTGCTAGAATGCCCAGTTCACCTTTGTCACCAAGCAGCATTAAGGCTACCGATTCAACATTGGTATTGCCGAATAATAGTTGCTTTTCGTGTTGGCTGAGTCGACCAAAGAAAAAGCACTCTTTTTTAAAGCGCTTTTCGATGAACAGTTTACGCTGGATCTCTGGCAGGGCATGTGCGCCTGTAAACGACTTGAGTGTTACCGCTGACATTTTCAGCTTGTGACACATAATGTCTTCTAACAGATCCTGTACTTCAGTGAAAAAGCGACAGGTCAATAACTGCACGTTTAAATCAGCGTAAATACGATAGATTTCTTCGTTTTGTTTAGCAATTGAAATCAGTTGATTGAGTTTATGCGACAACGCGCGATTCTTTTTGCGCAATTGGTCACTTTGCAACTCAACTAAGGAAACACTGCCTTTTTGCTGGTGAGGGATGGTTAGCCTTTCCGCTAATTCTGGGTACACAGCAAAAAAATCAGGGTTTTGTTCCAAGTAGTCTATTACGTCTTTTGCACTGACGTCCGCTACTTCATTGTAATCAGTCAACATATCCCTATTTGCCTGTTGTTGTAAGGTTTCACTCATATTATGAGGGTTCCATCAAAAATATGCTCTGCCGGTCCGGTCATTTTTAGTACGCTATCCTTGCCTTGCCAGCGTACCTTTAAAGAGCCGCCAGGTAAATCCACTTGAACATCTTGGCCTAGTTTACCTTGAATTTGACCAATTGCCACTGCCGCGCATGCACCGCTTCCACACGCCAATGTTTCACCAGCACCGCGCTCGTATACACGCAGTTTAATATGGCTGTCATTGATAACTTGCATGAAGCCCACGTTTACCCCTTCAGGAAAGCGCTCATGGCGTTCAAGTAAGGGCCCAATATTAGCAACATCGGCAGTGAGCACGTCATCTACTTCCATCACACAATGGGGATTTCCCATCGATACCGCCCCTAACATCAGGGTTTTGTCCTCAGCACGGACAATGTAAGTGCCTTCTTCTTTGTTGGCTTTTAACGGAATTTTACTCGGTTCAAAAATGGGTTTGCCCATATTGACAGTCACAGAGCCGTCTTTTTCTAAGTACAACACCATTTTGCCCGCTTTGGTGCTCACTATGACTTTATTGCGGTTGGTGAGGCCTTTAATTTTGACAAATTTAGCAAAACATCGTGCGCCGTTACCGCACTGAGATACCTCAGTACCATCAGCATTGAAGATACGATAATGAAAATCTTGCTCAGGATCATATGGCGGTTCGACCAATAGCATCTGATCGAAACCAATGCCGAAATTCCGATCGGCTAGTTGTTGTATTTTATCCTTCGAAAAAAACACATTCTGAGTCACATTATCGATGACGATAAAGTCATTTCCCAGGCCGTGCATTTTAGAAAATTGAATTTGCATTGTGACTACTTAACGTTATGTTACTGCTATATTACGTAACTTTATGCTCACCTTTCCAGAGGTCTTTTAATATTTCTCGTTCTCTGACTAAATGAATTTGATTTTTGTCGACCATTATCTCAGCGGGTCGGCAGCGGCTATTGTAGTTTGATGCCATTACAAAGCCATAAGCACCAGCGCTTCTCACTGCAAGCAAATCGTCAGGCGAAATCACTAATTCGCGATCTTTACCAAGAAAATCACCGGTTTCACAGATGGGGCCAACCACATCATAAAGGGCTTTTGTTTTACTACTAGTTTGAGAAACCGGAATAATATTCATCCAAGCTGAGTAAAGTGCGGGACGGATCAGGTCGTTCATAGCTGCGTCGACAATTGCAAAATTCTTCTCTTCCCCCCGTTTAATAAACTCGACTTTGGTTACTAATATTCCCGCATTTGCCATAATCGCGCGACCTGGCTCAAAAATAAGTTTGAGTTCAGGGCGAGAGTGCATGCGCGTCATTAATGCTTCAACATATTTATCAGGGTGAGGGGGCTGTTCGTCTTTATAGGAAACCCCAAGTCCACCACCTACATCTAGGTGAGAAATGACAATACCGCTGTTGGCCAGTTCATCTATTAGCAAAAGCAATCTATCTAAGGCGTCAACGAAAGGCTCAATATCGGTTAATTGCGAACCAATATGACAATCCATTCCTTTAATTTCAAGATTCGGGAAGCTGGCGGCCAGTTTATAGATTGCAATGGCACTTTCACGGGGAATGCCAAATTTATTCGCTTTCAGACCGGTAGATATATAGGGGTGAGTTTTTGCATCAACGTCGGGGTTGACCCGAATCGAAATGGGCGCTTGAACATCGAGTTTTTGCGCAACCTTATTAATCCGTTCCAGTTCAGGCGCAGATTCAACATTGAAGCACAATATTTGATGACGAAGGGCTAGCTCAATTTCGTGTTCGGTTTTACCGACACCAGAGAACACCACCTTACGGGGATCACCACCTGCCTCAAGCACTCGCGATAACTCCCCACCTGAGACAATGTCAAAACCAGAGCCGAGTTTTGCCATCACCGATAAAACGCCTAGATTAGAATTGGCTTTTACTGCATAACATATTAAATGGTCGTGCTTGCCTGCTGCGTTGTTAAACGCATGCCAATGGCGTTCGATGGTTGCGCGAGAATATACATAACAAGGTGTACCAAATTGACTGGCAATTTCGGCAACCGCGACATTTTCGGCGTAAAGTGCATCGTCTTTATATTGAAAATGATCCAATTACTGTTGCTCCTCAGTCTGAGATTTTACCTGCTCTACGTTAGCGTCGTTTTGTGCTTCAGGTAGCGTCAGATCGCCTTTAACACCACAGCCACTGATTAATACTGAACTGAGTAACAAAATAGGTAGATATTTCATGATTTTTATTGGTTTCAATGCCAATGTCACTTAACGGATATAGATGCCCCTATCATCTCACCAAAAACAGAAAAAACAACCCGCAATTCACTTCCGTTAACGTGATTTTTGTGGATCTAGCTAATTTCTAAGATCGTTGTAAAGATGATGTAATTGAACTAAATGCTAACTACCAATACAAACTTTAACCTGACGTAGTCTAAGTTCCATGGTTATAGCCTGTTAACGTGCAGATTCTCGGCTAGTGTTTTACAAAGTTGGCGCTTAGCACTACCATTAAACTTCAATCTTTAGCTGTGGACGAACCAATGGAATACAACACCTCAGAATTATGTGATTTGTTTGCCGACAGTGTCGATGTCGTCGACCCTCTTTTTGTTAATTATGGTGGCCGATTATCTTATGGCGGAGAAATTTCCACCGTTAAATGTCACGAAGATAAAGGCCTAATTGACAAAGTGCTCTCACAACCGGGCAAGGGGAAAGTGTTATTGATTGATGGCGGTGGCTCTACTCGTCGGGCATTAATTGACCTCGATACTGCGCAGATTGCTCTGGAAAATGATTGGGAAGGCATTGTTTGCTATGGCAGTGTGCGTGAAGTCGATCAATTAGAGGAACTAGATATTGGTATCCATGCGGTGGCATCTATTCCAGTCAATGCCGCCTTTGAACAGGTTGGCGAAGTCGACGTAGCGGTTAATTTTGGTGGTGTGACATTTTTGCCCGAAGACCACCTTTATGCCGATAGTACCGGCATAATATTGTCACCTGAACCATTAGATATTGATTAGCCGTAACTACAGTCGCGACTTAATCACGCATTTTTAAGATTACGGATTGGTTGTGATCAATCAATTAATGCCGTTTATACGGCACATAAGGAAAACGCGATGAAGATGAATCCCGTTGGCTGGTTTGAAATCTACGTTGATGATATGCAACGCGCAAAGGCGTTTTATGAGGGCGTATTCTCTTATAGTTTGGATCAGCTACCTGGGCCTGACATAGAAATGTGGGCGTTCCCAGGCGATCATGCACTGACTGGCTCGTCAGGCGCATTAGTTAAAATGACGGGCTTTGCTGCTGGCGGTAACAGCACATTGGTGTATTTTAACTGTGAAGACTGCGCAACAGAGGAAGCCAGAGTTGAACAGTTCGGCGGACGTATTCAACGATCGAAAATGTCCATCGGTGAGTATGGCTTCATCAGCTTGGCAATTGACACCGAGGGCAATATCTTTGGGCTACACTCGGCTAAGTAGCACCGGTTGATTTGTTTCATGACAACACCAAGCCTCTTCATCTCGGTGTTGTCAGTAGTTTAGACGTTAACTAACCCTTACAACACTTCATTCAAATAGGCAGCCATTCGCACACCAGCTTGTTGCAGGCGCTGTTTGATCGTTGCGATATGTTGATATTGATAGTCATAAGTCAGTTTTGGCTCTTCAGGATAAATGCCATCGCGTATAATAATACTTTCTTTTATCCAAGTTTTTGGATCCGTGGTACGCCATTCACTGGCCATCTGAGGGGTGATTTTCTGACTCAGCCATTTTGTTAATTCAGTATAAGATAAATTCTGGTTATCAATGATTCCGCTATCCCAAACTCGATGCAAGTTTGACGGTTGCCAGAAAAATTCTACTTTTACATCGTTACCACCTCGGTCTGTGCCGTTGCCAGAATGCAATGGCTGGTGTAAATCGCCAATCAGATGCACAATAAATAGTAGCGCAATGCGTTTTTCTTCAACTGTTGCTTTTGGATCTTTAAGAGTTTCAGTAGAGGACGTTAGTGCAGTATAGGCGTCACCCTCTTTAGGGGCGTGCTTGTCGAGACTATATTCATTTCCCTCAGGTACAGTGACAAAGTGCCACGTCCATGTCTGTTGCCAGAATTCAGACGGATTAGAAAGCTCACTATCTGCTTGTGTGGAAAGCTCCGCAAGGGATTGATTGGGAAATAATGCGGCAATTTTTTCACGGGTATCAGCATCCAAATATAGCTCTGCAATTTCGCCCGTGACGCGATGGCCAATTTGCCCCCAAGCCAAGGCTTGGCTCGAAGAGGTAACGAGTAACGCAGCTGCAGATAGCTGAAGCAATTGCTTAAAACGTGTGTTCATAGGTGGTTTCTCAACTTATTCATTGGTTATTTTTGATATCCCCAACGCGGCATCAGTTTCTGATCTATTTCAAGATGATCGAGTATGCGTGCAACCACGAAATCGACTAGATCTTCGATGCGTTGGGGTTGATGATAAAAGCCCGGAGCGGCAGGCATGACGGTTGCTCCTACTTGCGATAATTTCAGCATGTTTTCTAAATGGATTGTAGAAAGCGGCATTTCCCTTGGTACTAGAATCAATTGGCCGCGCTCCTTTAGCACCACATCGGCGCCTCGCTCAATCAGATTGTCACTTTTGCCGGTCGCAATGGCCGATAAAGTGCCAGTGGAGCAGGGGCAAATCACCATTTTTTTAGGCGCAGCCGAGCCGGATGCCACTGGTGAAAACCATTCGTCGCGACCAAACACTTTGATCTGGTCCGGCTTGGCGTTGTAGCGCTCGATAAAAAATTCTGCACAGGCTTGTGGTTGTGCAGGGAGCTTTAAATCTTGTTCAGTTGCAAATACCACTTTAGCCGCCGATGAAATTAATAAAAATACCTGATAATCCGCCGCTACTAAGGTTTCTAGCAAACGTAAACCGTAGGGAGCGCCAGAGGCGCCAGTGAAAGCAAGGGTGATGGTATTGTTAAATCTCATAGTTTCTCAGTTTTTCAATCAGCTTGTCGTGAATGCCACCGAATCCACCGTTACTCATGATCACCACATGATCATTGGGTTTTAATGTGGTGGCTAAAGAGTTAACAATATCATTTATATCGTTAAACACCTGAGTCGGTACGTCACTGTTGGCAATAAGTTCATTCAACGACCAGTTTAGATTGTTTGGCTGAAACAACAATACCGCATCGGCAGATTGCCAAGATTGCGCCAGCGTATGCTGGTGGACGCCCAATTTCATGGTCGCCGAGCGTGGCTCGAAAACCGCAAATATGCGTGCTGGGCCCACCTTATTTCGTAAACCTTGTAAGGTTGTCTTGATGGCTGTGGGGTGGTGAGCAAAGTCGTCGTAAACATGAATATCATTGATTACGCCACGCAGCTCCATGCGCCGTTTGGCATTGACAAACTGACTGAGTGCTTCGATTGCTAATGCTGGTTGAACCCCTGCATGCCGCGCGGCAGCAACGGCCATCAACGCATTATCGACATTATGTTGACCGATTAAATTCCAGCTTAGTCGCTGGCAAAGCTTATCGTCACAGTAAATATCAAATGCACTGCCATCTGCGGTTTGATTGCGCGCTTGCCATTTTTCGCCCGTGCGCTGGACTTCACTCCAACAGCCCATCTGCAACACCTGCTCAATATTTTCGTTTTGAGTAGGCACTAATGCCAAACCGTTGGACGGCAATATCCGCATCAAATGATGAAACTGCTTTTGGATAGCGGCTAAATCGTCAAAGATATCGGCATGGTCAAATTCAAGGTTGTTAATGATCAACGTGCGAGGATGATAGTGGACGAATTTAGACCGCTTATCGAAAAAAGCACAATCATATTCGTCGGCCTCAATCACAAAAAACGGGGACTCCCCCAAGCGCGCTGAAATGCCAAAGTTCTCTGGAATGCCACCAATTAAAAAACCTGGATTGAGTCCTGCGTATTCTAATATCCAAGCAATCATGCTGGATGTCGAGGTTTTACCATGAGTGCCCGATGCGGCAATCACCCAGCGTTGTTTTAATACATGTTCTGATAACCACTGGGGGCCACTGGTGTAATTAAGGTTGCGCTCAAGAATATATTCAACGCAAGGGTTGCCCCGTGACATTGCATTGCCAACGATTACTATATCGGGTTCAGGAGACAACTGCGCTGGCTCAAATCCTTGGGTTAACTCAATGCCAAGTGCTTCAAGTTGTGTGCTCATTGGCGGATACACATTGGCATCCGAACCTGTCACTTTGTGACCCATAGATTTAGCTATCGCTGCGATCCCACCCATAAAGGTGCCACAGATCCCAAGAATATGAATATGCATAATGATGATATTTAGGAAAAACTGGCGCTAGAGTAGCAGACTAATAAGCAGCAATAAATAATTGAAAACAGTACTTAAGCTGCTGTCAGCCTATAGTGAGTAAAAGCAATCCTCGACAATTATCTAGATCTGATGGTACGACAAGCTTGTTTTAGCTGAGTTTTGTATCTAACACAGGTACAATCATTTAGGCGCACTACAATAACAACAATACGCGCACACAATAACCGTACCCAAACTCATGAACAATATAGGTTTTTGTTAGAATGAAACGACTCAATTCTCAATTGCAAGAAGACGGCGCTCCAATGGAGCTAATTTTGCTGATCCGTACACTACTCGCGGGCTGCAAGGAAATATCTTTTCGGGTTAGTCAAGGTGCATTAGCGGGTGTACTTGGTTCGCTGTTAAGTGAAAACGTTCAAGGAGAAACGCAAAAAAAGCTAGACGTGATTTCTAATCAGATCCTCAAAGACATTCTTAAAGAATCGGGTTACGTAAAGGCGATTTCTTCGGAAGAGGAAGATGACGTTGTCGGTTGCCACCCAGAAGGCAAGTATTTGGTCAGTTTCGATCCTCTCGATGGCTCTTCCAACACGGATATCAACAGTCTTATTGGTACTATCTTTTCGATTACCCACGCTCCGCAATGGATGGAGCCAGATGATCCCTCGGCATTCTTACAACCCGGCACCCAAATTGTTGCCGCCGGTTATGTGCTTTATGGGCCATCAACCATGTTGGCAATGAGCACCGGCCGCGGAACCCATTTATATACTTTGGATAAAACCCACGGCGGCTTCCTGCTTACTAAGCCCAATATTACGGTGCCAGAACAAACAAAAGAGTTTGCTATTAATAGCTCCAACCAACGTCACTGGGAAGAGCCAATGCAAAAATACGTCACTGATTTGTTATTGGGTGATGAAGGCCCTCGTGGTAAGAACTTTAATATGCGCTGGGTTGGCGCCATGGTCGGTGATATTCATCGCGTATTGTCTCGCGGTGGCATCTTTGCCTATCCATTTGATCAACGTAACCCAAAAATTCCCGGCAAATTGCGTTTGTTGTACGAAGCTAACCCAATGTCATTTTTGATTGAACAGGCCGGTGGGGCAGCTAGCACAGGCGATACCCGTATTTTGGAAGTCATGCCGCGTGAGATTCACCAGCGTGTACCGGTCATAATGGGGTCAAAAGAAGAAGTTGAAACTTGTATGAGTTACTACGAAAAATAAAGCTCCACTCATTATCCAGAACGGCATCTGGCCTTAGTTATAACGTACATTAGAAAAGCCGCTCGATTCAACTCGAGCGGCTTTTTATTTGCTTACAATAAATTGACGGTAACTAGGTTACAAACTCAACAGAGGTGCAATAACTAAACTCACAATCGCCATTACGTTAATGAGGATATTCATCGCAGGTCCCGAGGTATCTTTGAACGGGTCACCCACAGTATCACCCACTACAACAGCGGCGTGAACATCTGAGCCTTTACCGCCTAAGTTACCTTTTTCAACGTACTTCTTGGCGTTATCCCAAGCACCACCGGCATTTGCCATCATCAGCGCAAGCAACACACAGCCCAGCAATGCGCCACCAAGCATACCGCCTAGCGCATGCGCGCCTAAACCAAAACCAACAATAGGCGGTACGGCTACTGCAATGGCGCCGGGTAAGATCATTTTCTTGAGCGCTGCGGCAGTCGCAATGTCTACACAGCGTCCAGTGTCGGGATCGGCAGTGCCTTCCATCAAACCATCGATTTCCTTGAACTGACGACGAATTTCTTGGATCATTTCAAAGGCTGCATCGCCCACGGCTGTCATGGTAATAGAGGCAATCAAGAACGGCAGCAAACCGCCTATAAATAAACCAATAAGCACCATGGGTTCACCTAGATGCAGGGTGAAGTTATCAAACTTCAACGATAAGGTTTCAACAAAGGCTGCAATAATTGCCAGTGCCGCTAGTGCTGCCGCACCAATGGCAAAGCCTTTACCGATGGCCGCAGTAGTATTACCCAATTCATCCAGTGAATCGGTGATCTCGCGGGTTTCTTTACCTAAACCACCCATTTCGGCGATACCGCCTGCATTATCTGCAACTGGACCATAGGCATCGATCGCCATGGTAATACCCACAGTTGCCAACATACCCACAGCGGCAATGCCAACACCGTACAGACCAGATAACTGGGTTGATACATAAATGATGCCGCAAATTGTCAATACGGGGATGACCACTGATTGCATTCCCACTGATAATCCAGTGATCATGACAGTCGCAGCGCCTGTTTCACCCGCTTTAGCAATTTTACGTATAGGAGCCGCAGCGGTGTAATATTCGGTGACTAGCCCAATGATAATGCCACCCACAGCGCCTGAAATGACCGACCACCAAACATGGTTATTAACGTCTAGGTACTGGATGACAAAATAAGCAGCAGCAATAAATATCACCGCAGCGCCCATGGTTCCGGCGCGCAACGCGACCTCTGGTTTTGATGAAGACATCATTTTAACTAAGATGATACCTGCCACCGAACACAGTAGTCCGGTAGATGCCAGCGCCAATGGTAAGAACATTAGGGCTTCTTTGCTGCCCAACATGCTTACTGCCATGGTTGATGCGATGGCGATGGTGGCAATCATCGAGCCACAATATGACTCGAAAATATCTGAACCCATACCTGCCACATCACCGACATTATCACCGACGTTATCGGCGATAACACCTGGATTACGCGGATCATCTTCAGGAATACCGGCTTCTATCTTGCCAACTAAATCTGCTCCTACATCGGCGCTTTTGGTGAAAATACCGCCGCCCACACGAGAGAATAAGGCGACTATTGATGCACCCATACCGAAACCGTGAATAGCGTGTGCAGTTTCAGGATCGCCACCGAAGAACCAATACAAGCTACCTAAGCCTAGCAAGCCCATTGATGCAACACATAATCCCATCACAGAGCCACCTAAGAAGGCTACCGATAACGCTTCAGGTGCACCTTTATCATGGGCTGCTTGCGTGGTACGCACGTTGGCTTTGGTCGCGGTGAACATACCAATGTAGCCCGCCACCGCAGAACACAGAGCTCCGGCCGTAAATGCGATGGTTGTTTGTGTGCCTAGCGAGAAAAATAATGCGATACCAACCACCAGTGCAAACATAAATAGCATTTTATATTCGCGATGCATGAACACCATGGCACCGAGGTGGATCATATCGGCGATTTTCGCGATTTTCGGATTGCTAACGGGATACTTCTTAATAACAAAGTAGATGATTAACGCAAAGACTAGGCCCAAAATGCCTAATGCGGGTGGAATGTAGAATAGTTCGGTCATAATTTCCCCAAGCGAGTTGCTATGACACAAAGTACGACAGCATCAGGCGATATTATTTTGTTTATGTCACCTGAACGCGCTTTGCGATGTTTTTGTCGAGTATCTCGGCCAACCCAGCGAGCAAGATTGAATCTGATACCTCATTGTTTTATTAACATATTTTTTACATCTAAGAGAGACTATAACGACCTTAGGTACAAAAATTCAAGCATTTGATGATTAATTTACGATATTCCTTAAAAACTCAGTGATTACCGCTAGGTATCGATTTCATCTTTGCCGTGAAGTCTTTATAATTCAGCACATTCCCGTTAATTACATTTTATAGGTATTACTATGAGCTTAAATGCCGTACCCGCAGGAAAAAACCTGCCTGACGAAATCAATGTGATCATTGAAATTCCCGCCCATGCTGACCCAGTGAAGTATGAAGTGGATAAAGATTCCGGTGCTATTTTTGTCGACCGTTTCATGGCGACCTGCATGCACTACCCAACTAATTATGGTTATGTGCCTCATACCCTATCTTTAGATGGTGACCCTGTTGATGTATTGGTATTGACGCCTTTTCCTTTAATGGCCGGTTGTGTTATTCGCTGTCGTCCTGTTGGCGTGCTGAAAATGACTGACGAGTCGGGTGAAGATGCAAAAGTCTTGGCGGTACCTGCAGACAAACTTTCGACTATCTATCGCGGTATTTCGGAAATAGACCAAGTGCCTGAACTGACCAAACAGCAAATTGAACATTTCTTTAAGCACTACAAAGATTTGGAACCTAATAAATGGGTTAAAATTGAAGGTTGGGGTGATAGTAAAGACGCTAAAGCTGAAATCACAGACAGTGTAACGCGTTACGAACAAGCTGAAGATAAACCTGCGTTTTAAAATGCGCGTAAAAGTCTGAAGTAAATAAAGGGGCTAACACTAAGTTTAGCCCCTTTTGTTTTGGCCTATGCGATGCCAAAACCAAGAGCCTATCTCGATGCGAATCGCATCAATACGAGACAATGCCTAGGTTTCTACGAGCGTTATGGTGTAAAAGTTCAGTGTCGAACATAGCATATGGGCCAAGGTGCACACCGGCCCAAATAAAATATAATGGCGTATACTCAAGTCAGAACTTATCTTGTTGGCTTGCCAATAGCCTTAGTTAAGTTGCAATAGGGCGTCTTATACTGGTTATAAGGAAATGATTTTTATGCGATTTTTACTCGTGTTATTAACGGTTTTAAGCATCAATGTATTTGCTGAACCAAAAGAAGTGTTTTGGGAGGATCTGATCCCCGAGGGCTATGTACCGCCATCTGTGTCAATTGAACATGGTTTCGAAATGGCCCAACAAAACCTTGATGCACCAGTGGTGACTAAATTCAATAATATGCAGGTAAAAATACCTGGGTTTGTAGTACCGCTTGAAGGTGACCAGGACACCATCACCGAATTTCTATTAGTCCCTTTTTTTGGGGCCTGTATTCATGTGCCGCCACCACCTCCAAATCAAATTGTCTACGTGAAGATTTCTGAGGGTGTGCCGATATTAAGCTTATCCGATGTCGTCTGGGTAGTAGGGACACTTACTACAGATGGCTGGACGGGCGATTTGGCTAGTGTTGGTTATACCTTAAAAGGTGAAAAAATCTTGCCTTATGATGGCTGATTGACTGATTAACGGCTAATTTGTTGCGGGAATTTTAAGCGTTTTCTTTTTAACTGTTTAATTTTAGCTATACTCGAAGACAGCATGGGCTTAAAACTCTATACAATTCAAAGGCCTTTTGGCCATTAAGACCTCACAAGGTGTACTGATGAATTTTCTCTCTAAAATGTCGATAGCAAAAAAGATGTTCCTCATTCCCATTATCGGAACATTGGGTTTTATGATTTATCTGGCAATTAGCACCGGCTTTGCCTTGAATAACGTAGCCCTTTTAGACAACGCCAGTAGCGTACAATTTCCGGCTTTAAGAGCGTCGAGTAGTGCACTGGTCAATATGCAAAAAGTAAAGGACACTTTAAGCAGTGCAGTGACCACCGGTGACGAAGAGGCACTTTCATCAGCTACTGCTTATGCCGCAGAAACCCGAGCACTATTAAGCCAAATTAAGTTGCTTGATCCAGAATTGAGCGATGAAGCCAATAATATTCTAAACAACTTTAATGCCTATTACGATCTCGCCTTTGATGTATCGCGATCAATGATTAACAACACAGCTGACTATTCCAAGTTAGGCGAATTGTCGACTAAGATGAACAATAATTATGATATGTCGACCAACGCGCTCACTGCCTTTGAAAATGCTCGATTAGAGGAATTTAAAGGGGCAATTGCAAAAGCAGATTCTAATGCCAGTCGTGCTATTTGGGTTGGCGTTATCATGGGCGTTATTACTACCGTTTTGCTGTTTGCCACGGCAATTCCAATCGTTAAAGGGATCAGAGACAGTATTGTTAAAGTGGTAGAATCTTTAAAAGATATCGCCCAAGAAGATGGCGATCTTACGGTTAGAATTCAGACCAACAATGAAGACGAAGTCGGTGATTTAGTACATTGGTTCAATCAGTTTATGCAGAAATTGCAAGGTGTCGTCAAAGACATCGTAAATGCATCATTGCCGTTATCAGAACTGGCGCAAAATCTCAATCAGTTAACCGATGACACCAATAAGACAATCGTGGTGCAACAAACCGCAGCTAATCAAGCCAAGCAAGCAGTCGATAATATGACCAACAGCGTATCCGCGGTAGCAACTAGCGCAGCAGAAGCTGCTAAAGCTGCGGGTGATGCTTCCAGTGCCGCAAGCGATGGACAATCAGTGGTTAACCACACTGTAAGTAGCATTCAGCAGTTAGCAGCAAATGTGCAAGAAACGGCAGAAGTTATCCGAAAACTGGAGTCTGATTCGAATCAAGTAGGTGTTGTCTTAGATGTAATAAAAGGCATCGCCGAACAAACAAACTTATTGGCGTTAAATGCGGCTATTGAGGCCGCTCGAGCGGGAGAGCAAGGACGAGGTTTCGCTGTCGTAGCAGATGAAGTAAGAACCCTAGCGTCACGAACTCAACAATCAACAGAAGAAATTCAATCGACTATAGAACAATTGCAAGGGGCGGCGCGTTCTGCTGTGAGTGTTATGGCAAAGGGCACAGAGCAGGCAACTGAAAGTGTTGATACTGCCAACGAGGCTGGCGCAAGCCTTGATGTGATTACCCAAACCATCAATAAAATTACCGCAATGAATGATCAAATTGCCGCCTCTACGGGGGAGCAACAAAAAGTAGCAGATACCATTTCTTCCAATGTAGATGAAATCCATGATCGCACTGCGGAGACTTCTTCGAGCTCTGGCAAGTTAGCATCAGTCAGTGCTGAGTTAGCACAATTAGCTCAACACTTAGAAGCTATCACCAAGCAGTTTAAAGTATAAATTGCTGTTACATTCTTGGGCTGGTTAGACTAGACTTGATGCCAGTAATGCTAATTAATTGAGAGCTGACTACTTGTCACTAAGTTGTAACCTTACGAAACCATACAGGCTACCGGCGTGTTAAAAACGATTAAAACGCCTCTTACCGTTTTGACCATACTCGCTATTTTGTGCGTCAGTGTATTCACGATTGTCATTTCCATCAAAGAACACGAAAACCTGTATCGAGAGTCTGTGACTAAAGACTTAGACGGATTATCAGAAAATTTGTCTAATGATCTTGTTACCCTGATTGCAAACGAAACCAGTGATTTTGAATTACTAACGGTACTGTTGCGTTTAGACCGCTACGCTAACGTAAAGTATGCTGGTGTATACGCTGAGCAAGGGACTAAATTAACCAGTTATATCGGCAATGCCCAAGGTGATTTGGGGGGCTGGGAAAAGCTAACCTTAACTCAGCTTCGCGATAAATATCCCCTGGGCATGAGTATCGATAAGGCCAATTTAATCGCCTTTAAAGTGATAGGAGATAAGCGACTGCCGCAAGGTTACTTGTTGATTGTTAATGATTTAGACAAACCATTATCGATAAGCAAACGTAACATGCTGGTTAATATTCTGCCTTTGGTGCTGATCGCCGTTTTCGTTTCTTTATTGTTAACTTATCTATTGCTGAATAAGCTGCTAAAGCCACTTATTCAGTTATCCCATTTTGCCAATTCGGTCAGAAAAACAAAAGACTATAGTTTACGTCCAGAAAGCAAAGGCTATTTCGAGATCGCCAAGCTGACTGCCAATATCGAAGCGATGATGGACACCACCAGTGAGCAATTGGAGAAGAACAAAGAATACACCAGACAACTGCTTGATCAGCAAAAGGCAATGGAAAGGTTAGCAAACTTTGACAGTTTAACTGGCTTACCAAACCGACAATTTTTTGTAGAAACCCTTAGGGTCGAATTAGCTCGCGCGAAACGCGAAAAATCCGACGTTGCACTACTATTTTTTGATCTCGACGGGTTTAAAAACATTAATGATTCGTTCGGTCATGAAGTGGGTGATAAATTGCTGGTACAGGTTGGACAGAAAGTAAGGGGTTACTTACGAGATGGAGATGTTATTTCACGATTAGGCGGTGATGAGTTTTTGGTGTTATTGCACAATAACCCGGATCAATATGTATTGGCCAATATCGCCGACCGAATTATAAACGGACTCAAAGACAGTTTTGAAATTGACGAATGGAAACTCTCTGTGGGCGCAAGTATTGGTATTGCCAGAGCCAGCGAATCTAACTTCAATTTGAGTGAGTTTATTAGCAACGCCGATCTCGCCATGTACCGTTCCAAATTAGAAGGCCGAGGTAAGTACACCGTGTTTGTCGGATCTATGATGGAAGATGCCAAACGCAAAATGCAGATAGCCGGAGCCATAGAAGATGCGATTCGAAACAACCACTTTAAAGTCTATTACCAGCCGAAAGTGAATGCTGATGGTCATACTATGGGCTATGAAGCATTGATCCGCTGGATAGACGAAGACCTTGGGTTCGTTTCACCCGCTGAGTTTATTCCAATTGCAGAGCAAAGCGGGAAAATTTCGGCAATCACATCATGGGTGATGACACGCGTGTTTACCGAGTTACCGGATTTCGTAAAGGAGAATCCGAACATCAAAGTGTCAATGAACCTGTCTGCTATTGATATTAAAAACAAATCATTGTTTACAGAAATTCAGACCAAGATGTCGCAATACCAAGTTGCTGCTGAGAATATCGAATTCGAAGTGACTGAATCCGCGTATTTAGAAAATTTTGAACAGGCCAATCAAGTTTTCAGTAACTTACAGAAAATGGGATGCACTATCGCATTAGACGACTTTGGTACGGGCTACTCGTCATTGGCTTACCTTACCCAAATTAGCCTAGATACGTTGAAAATTGACAAGCAATTTGTTGATAACTTGGGGCATTCCGATAGCAGCACGTTAATTACCTCAGCCATTATTGATATGGCTAACCGTTTAGAGCTTCAAATTTGTGCAGAGGGGGTGGAAACACGTGAACAAGCTGACTTCTTAATTTCCCAAGGCTGCCAACAACTGCAAGGGTACTTTTTCGGAAGACCTGCTCCCCTTGAAGACGTGCTGTCAAAATATAATTGATCTTGCCCAATGAAATTCTTTAGTAAACCGCAATTAGTTGAGAGGTTGTAGGCAAACTCTTAACCATCTATCTACCAAAACGCTTTATTGAAAGGTTTCGTGTATTGCCGGTTCCACTACTTAGTTGTTTGCGCTTGAGTAAACAACCGTCAAGTTATCGGGAATGGCGGTGGATGCTGGTAAATAAGCAACCGCGCCGGGCGTGTTATTCAGAAACTCAATTAGTTGATTTTCATTATCAAATTGTAAGGGTTCTGTTTTACGCCCACTAAAGCGCATTTGTGCCCAGTATGATTGAATACGAGATTCAGTCATTCCTATCACCTTAGTATTAAATTCAACACGTGTGAGGCTGCTCGGAGGCAATGTGGCTACTTTCAAGTCGCGACCCACGGATGACCCCATGAACAAACTTCTAATTTGCTGCTTCGATAATGTCAAATCGTTGTTGCTAATATTGGCCACCACAACGATGCCGTTAGCATTAGCAATCTGCGCAAAACTCAGGCTTGCAGGGAAAACGAAAAGTGTGGTGAGTATTAACCAGTGCTTCAAAATACCCACTCCCATGCAACTTGAACTAGATTTGCGCGATAATCAAACTCCGCTGGATTGGTAATATTGAAAAAAGAACGCGCACCTTGTTCACCGCGAAGGTGAGTTACTTCAGCCTTAAGCGCCATGTCGATTCTAAAGTCCCAGCGCACCCCAAGTGTGAGGCTCTTAACGGTATCATTTTCTAAGTTATCGTAAATTTGCGCATATCCGGCTGCAAGGGCATCTACCTCTGGGGCTAATCCTGTGGGAATTTCAACCACTGCAGGGGCATATTTAGAGGTGTTGTTGGCATAAGTTGCATGGAAGGTGAAAGGATAAACCATGTAGCCAGCAGTGAGGTAATAGCTATCAATATCGGGCACCACTAAAATCGGAGAGGAAATGGTGATAAATTCTGCTTTATAAAAGTAATTTAGTTCATCGTAAGAAATACCGATCTGATTAACTTCAGCATCGCCTGAGGTAATTAAAGAGTCAGCGGTTAAATTGTAATTGGCAGAGCGCAGAATATCGGAAAATCCACGTAACTCGGGAAAATCTATATCTACCCCCCCTTTATTAGAGGAAATACGCGCTTGGATTTTTTCGCCGCGGATATTTAACGCAATGCCCCGCAAGTTACTCGTTTTTGCCGTTACTTCCTCTAAGCTGCTGTTATTAATCAAGTCATCATAGGCGCCGTAATACACTTCTAATTCGGCACTAAAATCCGGTGCCGACAGCTCGTAACTTGCTATGACGCCGTCGAAATAATCAAACAGGTAGGCTTTATAAACCTGTTGTGGTGGACTTATCCAAGGATAAGCAAATCCGACATCAATTACATCACTGTATATAAAAAAGGGCGTACGCATCCTTCCTGCTTTAAAACGCAGAGATTTATTCGGCTGATAGGTGGCGTATAGCCACTCGATCCCCGAATTTCGATCATCGGAAGAGTGGGCTAGTAATTGAGTTGTAATCGAAAATTTATCGTTTAAACGCAAATCAGCTTGAAGACCAAGCAACGACCCTTGACCGAAGCTTACCGAATTGTCGTATCCTTGATAAGTTGCGTTATTGTCGTCTAGTACACCAGCAACTACTCGAGAGAATCCAGAAAAATTGAAATTGTCTGACGTGTCATCTGCGATTGCCGATGACATGCCACCGAAGAGCATAAGAGCGCTAAACCATGTTTTTGCGATACCGTTATTCAAAATCATTTTTTCTTCAAGTTAGGTGACGGAATAATTGACCATAAAGAGAAATAAATCAACCGGTATATATTTGATTAGCGGGATTAAATAATACCCAAGAGGTCAAAATGTACTTGTCATTCGATACTGGCACACTGCCTCTGTGAGTATGAGTGAAATATGCAGGTGCAATCACCATACGTCCTTTTTTCGGTTGTACTGATTTGTCTTGATAATAGAAATCTGTGGTGCCGCCTTCTTCTACGTCATTTAAATAATACATAAACAACAAGATTCGATGCAGGGCATCGTTGTGGCCAGCTTGGGGATAGACTTCTGAGTGCCAGTAAGGGTAACCACCTTTGGTCGCATCGTATTTTTGAGCATTAATATCGCCAATGCGGAACAAGTATTGAACCAAGTTAGCTAAATTAGGTTTGCCGACGCTATCGAAATTTTCATGAGTGAGTTTTACTGGTTGACCGGTTTTAGGATCGGCTACCGTTAACCCAATTGGCCCAATCAAGGCAAAAAAGTACTTCTCAAAATAGGCCATTAACTGACCTGATAAAAGCGGCAGCAATTGTTTATATTGCTCACTAAACTCGGCGTTCTGGACTACGGATACGTCTTTGCTGCGTTTTTTGTCGACATCAACACCGCCCCCCGTTCTACCCGCAGTGGTGTTTTTGCTGCTTTCAAAGCGCGCGATAAATTGATCGCATAAGGTGTCCGGAATCGCGTTATCAATTACTTCGATAAAATCCGTCATGGCTTAAGAATCCTGTTCAACTGCAAACATGTGCTCATTTAATTGTGTCTTGATATGCGCATCGATGGCGACGGCTTTTTCTGTTGAAAAATCGTAGCGCACCATAGTAGTCGTGCCTGATGCGCATTTGATATTGTCTTGCCAAACCTCTTGATAGGTATCGAAAGAGCTATTTCCGATACGGCTTATATAGGTTCGGATCTCAACCGGTTTGCCGTAAAAGATTTGGCTTAAAAAATCGACTTTGTAGCTGGCCAAAATCAATGGCCAATTTTGTAAATCTAATTCAGGAGAAAACAACTTGAAAACGGGCTCTCTGCCAGTTTCAAACCAACCGACAACGACGGTGTTGCTGACATGCGCCAAACCATCGGTTTCATAAAATCTGACGTTAAACTGCTCTTTAAACAAATCTTACCTCGCTGTCTTTATTTTGCTTTTGCTAACATGGGACCCAGGAAGTGTGCGGTGTGAGATTTTTTACTCTTACACACGTCTTCAGGTGTTCCTTGGGCGATAATTTGGCCACCGCCGGATCCGCCTTCAGGACCTAAGTCTACAATCCAGTCAGCGGTTTTCACCACGTCAAGGTTATGCTCAATCACAACCACCGTATTGCCATGGTCGCGCAGTCTATGCAAAACCTGCAGTAACTGTTTAATATCGTGGAAATGCAGTCCTGTTGTGGGCTCATCTAATATATACAAGGTTTGACCCGTATCACGCTTCGACAATTCTTTTGCCAGCTTGACCCGTTGCGCTTCGCCACCTGAAAGGGTAGTCGCTGATTGCCCTAATCGAATATACGACAAGCCTACGTCCATCAGGGTTTGCAACTTACGTGAAATAGCCGGGATGGCATCGAAAAACTCACGGGCATCTTCAACCGTCATATTCAACACTTGGTTGATATTCTTGCCTTTATAAGTCACTTCTAAGGTTTCTCGATTGTAACGTTTGCTTTTGCACACGTCACAAGGCACGTAAACATCCGGTAGGAAATGCATTTCCACTTTGATTAGACCATCGCCTTGGCAGGCTTCACAGCGTCCGCCTTTAACGTTGAAACTAAATCGACCTGGTTTGTATCCACGAGAGCGAGATTCCTGGGTATTGGCAAACATCTCTCGAATTGGTGTGAAAATACCAGCGTAAGTGGCTGGATTTGAACGAGGGGTACGTCCAATTGGACTTTGGTCAATATCGACCACCTTATCCAACATTTCCAACCCAGTGATTTCTTTATAAGGCGCGGCTTCACCTGTGGTCGCACCATTAAGTTCGTGGTGAGCTAGTTTATAAAAGGTATCGTTAATCAAGGTCGACTTGCCAGAACCTGAAACGCCGGTCACACAGGTCATCAAGCCGATTGGAATATGCAGATCGACATGCTGTAAATTGTTGCCCGAGGCGCCGGTAAGCTTAACCCACTTGTCATCTTTCACTGGATTGCGTTTTTCCGGGATTTCAATTCTTTCTCTACCAGACAGATACTTCCCAGTAAGTGAGTCTTCACTGTCTAATATGTCTTGTAGTGAACCCTGAGCGACGATTTCACCACCGTGGACACCTGCACCTGGGCCAATATCGAGAATATAATCGGCTTCTTTAATCGCATCTTCGTCGTGTTCAACCACAATCACGGTATTACCCAAATCACGTAAATGCCTGAGGGTCTTTAGCAGTCGTTCATTATCGCGCTGATGAAGACCAATTGAGGGCTCATCCAAGACGTACATAACGCCAACCAGCCCAGCTCCAATTTGACTGGCTAAGCGAATACGCTGAGCTTCGCCGCCCGATAAGGTGTCAGCACTGCGCGACATGGATAAGTAATTAAGTCCAACATTGACCAAAAAAGTCAATCTATCACTGATTTCTTTGAGGATCTTTTCGGCAATTTGCGCCCGCTGTCCCGTTAGCTTCAAGGCTGCGAAAAACTCTAGCGCCTCGGCAATCGACATTTCAGTGATAGTTGGCAAGGTGGTTTGTTGAATAAACACGTTTCGTGCTTCTAATCGCAGCCTCGCTCCACCACAACTATTACAGTGTTGCTGACTTAAATATTTGGAGAGTTCTTCACGTACAGCATTAGACTCCGTTTCTCGGTAGCGCCGCTCCATGTTGGGAATGATCCCTTCAAATGGGTGCTTGCGCTCCATAATGTCGCCACGATCATTAATGTATTTGAATTTAATCGCGGTGCCTTTACTGCCGAATAAGATGACATCTTTGGCTTTCTTATCAAGCTCACTAAAAGGTGCGGTTAAACTAAATTGGTAGTGATCCGCGACCGCTTGCAACATCTGGAAATAATAATAGCTACGTTTGTCCCATCCACGGATAGCGCCACCGGATAGACTTAATTCATCATTACCGACAATACGGCTGGGATCGAAAAACTGCTTTGTGCCCAACCCATCACAGGTTTGGCATGCCCCAGCTGGATTGTTGAAGGAAAACAGCCGTGGTTCGAGCTCCGCCATACTATAACCGCAATGGGGGCAAGCGAAATTAGCTGAAAAAACCAGTTCTTCTCTATCCGTATCGTCCATAAAGGCAACTTTGGCAGTGCCAGAAGACAGCTGCAACGCAGTCTCAAATGATTCTGATAAACGCAAGGCTAAATCGTCGCGCACTTTAAAGCGGTCAACGACCACTTCAATGGTATGTTTTTTGTGTAGATCCAATTCAGGCGGATCAGATAGGTCACAAACCTCACCGTCGATACGCGCTCGAATGAACCCTTGTGCTGCTAAACCTTCGAGCATTTTAATGTGCTCGCCTTTGCGTTCTTGCACTACGGGCGCAAGCAACATGAGTTTTTCGCCCTCTTGCATTTCCAGCACTCGGTCAACCATTTGGCTCACAGTTTGCGCGGCAAGGGGGACATCATGGGTAGGACAGCGAGGCTCACCTACGCGGGCAAACAACAAACGTAAGTAATCGTAAATTTCGGTAATGGTGCCTACCGTTGAACGTGGATTATGTGAGGTGGATTTTTGTTCAATGGAAATTGCCGGTGATAATCCTTCAATGTGATCCACATCGGGTTTTTCCATCATCGATAAAAACTGTCGCGCATAGGCTGATAAGGATTCAACGTATCGACGTTGACCTTCGGCATACAAAGTATCGAAGGCTAATGATGATTTCCCAGAGCCAGACAACCCGGTGATAACAATCAGCTTGTCGCGTGGAAGCGTGACATTGATGTTCTTCAGATTGTGAGTGCGTGCACCGCGTACTTCAATTTTATCCATGGTTCCCGATTATACTGTTGCGCCAAAAGATCAATTATTACACAAACCACATTTTTGCTCTATTGGCATCGTAAAAAACAGGTAAAAAAAGCATTCGCCAGAAAAAGCAAACAGCAAAGCTGGGTTTATACCGAGTTTCATCTGTTGGGCGATTGTTTTTGCTGTGCTAAACTTCGCGCGATTTGTAACTCAACCCTAAACAAAAGACGCATAACCTGTTTTGAACTCAATCGAACTACGCGCTGCTATCTCCCTTGCCTTGGTTTACGTGCTCAGAATGCTCGGGCTCTTTATGGTCATGCCTGTACTGGCAGTGATGGCGCAAAACTTTGCGGATTATTCGGTGTTACTTGTAGGACTAGCAATTGGTGGATATGGCTTAACTCAAGCACTATTACAAATTCCGATGGGCATGTTGTCAGACAAGTTTGGCAGAAAACCGATCATCATAGCCGGGCTCCTAATGTTCTGTTTAGGCAGTTTAGTTGCCGGTTACGCGGATAGTATGTGGATGTTAGTCGTGGGGCGGCTATTGCAAGGTGCAGGCGCCATTGCCGGCGCAATTATGGCCTTGGCTGCCGATGTAAGCCGTGAGTCACAGCGAGCCAAAGTTATGGCGATCATTGGTATTGCCATTGGTTTTTCATTTTATCTGGCGTTATTGTTGGGGCCAATGATTGCAGAACAGTGGGGCTTATCTGGGATTTTTCTCATAACCGCGCTACTGGCGGCATTATGCTTACCGCTGGTTTGGATTGTAGTACCAAATGCCCAACATCAGGCTCCAAGTGGCGATACCTTGCCTTCTTGGCGAGATCTTCGGGCGCTTCTGGCTAATTCTCAAATTAAACGTCTGAATATCAGTGTGTGTATTCTGCACTGTTTGATTACCCTGTTTTTTATGCAAATTCCAATTATGTTGGTAGAGATGGGGCAACCTATTGATCAGCATTGGCAGCTCTACTGGCCCATTCTCCTTTCATCAATTGTTGGATTGACGATATTGATGGGTCTGAATCGAAAAGTGTCACGAAAAATGCTGATGTTGATATCGATTGGCTTGCTCATTGTTGCCTGTATTGGTATCTCTAGTGTGTCCAGCGCGCTAATGATTTCGCTATTTGCGGTGCTGTTTTTCAGTGGCTTTAATTACCTTGAAGCTAACTTACCCGCTTGGCTGTCGAGTATTGCTCCAGCCGGCAAAAAAGGCTCAGCAATGGGCATGTTCGCGAGTTTCCAGTTTTTCGGTGCATTTGCTGGTGGCGTGATTGCAGGTTGGTTGAATCAGTATTTTACTCCTAGCCAAGTGTTGTGGTTCGGGGTTGCAATCTGTGTCATATGGCTGTTGGTTGTCGCTGGGTTAAAGGCCACCGAGCATGTTCGTCGCTACAGTTTGATTGTCCGCAAAGCAGACAATAACAAGCATAAGGTATTGCACAAACAGCTTAGCGCTTTGCCCGGGGTGATTGAAGTGCGCTATGTTGACCTTGAGAACACTTATTACTTTAAGACCGAAAAAGAATTCAACTATAAAGCCGCTCAGCACTTAGCTGATACTATCTAGCGCTACCGAGTACCACTACATTAATGCGCCATTCAAATTTTCAAACCCTATTTCAGCTTGCAGCTGAACATAGCGTTGGTGCTTAAATCTAGACCCAATTCTGTACCTCTTTAGCGCTAGGATGTGGCACACTAAAATCAAAGTGTTTCGAAATCAGGCTATTTTAAATTTGTCTGGGCTCGCGAGGTAAATAACTGCGTGCACGAATAGCAAAAGCATAGCTATTCGTTATACACTATAGCGATGCAAACAATGGTTATTTTTGTTCGTTTTATGAACAAATAGATGTCGCATTGACAGTGATGGGTAGGTAAATTACCGATTAAATAATCTAATCATTCGGATTTTTAATCGTAGCGTATAAATTGCCGAATTAACGCCCAACATAGAGCAATCGACTTAAAAGATTATTACGTAATTTCAGGAGTTATCATGGCAACAAAAGGCGTCAACAAAGTCATCTTAGTGGGTAATATTGGACAAGATCCAGAAGTCAGATATATGCCTAATGGAAACGCTGTTGCCAATTTAAGCTTAGCGACCAGTGAAAGCTGGAAAGATCAACAGGGTCAAATGCAAGAACGTACTGAATGGCATCGATTGACCATGTACCGACGTTTGGCTGAGATTGCCGGCGAGTACCTGCGTAAAGGCTCACAAATTTACGTAGAAGGTAAACTGCAAACGCGTAAATGGCAGGACCAGCAAGGTCAAGATAAATACACCACTGAAATTATTGTTGACCAAATGCAAATGTTAGGTGGTCGTGGTGGTCAGGGCGATAATTCAGGCGGCGGTTACAATCAAGGCCATTCTAATCAAGGTCAAGCTAATCAAGGTCAGCAGCGTCCAGCGCAAAATGCGCCTCAACAAAACTATCAGCAACCAAGCAATGCGCCAGCGCAATCGCCCGCAAATCAAGGTGGTAAGCCAGCACAGCAGCCTCCCATGGCTGAACCTGATTTCGATTTCGATGACGATATTCCGTTCTAAAATTCCAACTTTTTAGTTGTATATTCAAATAAAGCAAAGTCTATATAAAACCCTGTTAATTCAGGGTTTTTTGTTTTTAAACTATGTATATACAAGGAGTGTGTTGGCAAAACTTATTTTTATAAACTACTATTGGTAAAAGTGTATACTCGTTTTAACATAAACAGACTTATCATTTTATTATCATGGAGAGCAATTTGAGAGTAAGGCAAGCAAGAGTGACAGGGAAAAATGAACGAATTGCGCTCATTGTTGATGATGATGGTTTGCCAATTGATCGATTGAATTTCTTTGTGATGGAAGAATTGCGTGGTTATGCAGATTCAACAATAACACTTAGAGCAGGAGTTATTATACACATTGAAAAATGGGCAACATCGCGTGGCATATCATTAGAAGAAGAAATGGCAACAACATGTCTTTCAAAAGATGGACTTTTTAATTCTCTGATTTCGCATTTGCATAAAAAATCAACACCTAAACTTGCTGATAACATTTTCCAATTGAATACAGAACAAGTGGCTGTAGATTATTTCAACCTTCGCCTTGCTGTTTGTGAAACCTACTTCGAATATTTGAATAACAAATTCTTATCTAGAATCCGATTAGACAATCCATCTGTAAGAAATAATAAAATATTATTCGAAAAATTACTTAAGCGATTGAATAAGAGAAAGATTTCTGGTCAGCACGTTTCTACAAATAATGGATTAACGGAACTCCAGCAAGCCTCGATATTTCAGGCACTCTATGTAAAAGGGTTTTTGAATTGGAATGAACCAACACGGATTCGAAATAAGCTGATTATACTCATGCTTTATGAAACAGGGATTCGCAAAGGTGAGTTATTATCTTTAATAATTGAAAATTGCCATACAAAAGTTGATAAGCCTTATATCTCCATCAAGCAGAACATAAGATATTCTGATCCTCGAAAAATTATACCCGTAATCAAGACTTTAGAGAGAGTGATCCCCATTTCAAAGAGGTTGGCAGAGTTAATTGATGAGTATAAAATTATTCGAAGTAAAGACGAAGAGGCAAAAAAGCAGCCGCCGTTTTTATTCTTATCAAGCAAAGCACCATTTTTACCGCTTTCAATCAGTTCATTTAACAACATCTTTGAAACAATAAAAAAAGCGATTCCAGATATCACCAAATTATCATCACACACTTTACGACATACTAGATTTGAAAATCTTGACAGGTATATGTTTAGACATAAGTACGATGATGCACTGAAGGCTAAATTAAAGAATTCGTTAGGGGGTTGGAGCCGTAATTCAAGAACCAGTGAAAATTATGAAAAATTAGCCACTGAAGAACAGGTGTTTTCTGTGATTACAGGTATTCAAGATGAAATAGATGGGGATATGTATAAGTGATTGATAATAATATTAAATCAGTCAATTTCACTGTAGATGATATTGTCGAAACCATTTCATACGAACTCTACCCCATCAGTTTGGCTGGTGATCGTTACGACTTAACGCAAGATTTCATTCACTTGAAGGAAGAGAGACAAAAAATTAATTTTGGGTTGATTGATGACGCATTGGTTGAACATGTTAAAGCTTTTTTTTCATATGCAATAACAAAATATGCCGAAGTCACAGTATTTAATTTCTGCACTAATATTAAAACTCATATCAAGGTTGATAATAGCAGTAGCGATTCAATTGAAGAACAGATTAAGAGAATTTACGTAGATGTCGTAAACAATATTTCACAAAGACCAGAATTAAAGTCCACTTTAAGGGTCATCTATCGTTTTTTTGCTGATGAAGGAATGCCTTATTTTGATCAAGATTTTGTTGATTTTTATCTCGATGAAATGAAGTTTGGATCAGGAAACAAAGGATTAGATGTCCTTGTTGAAATGAAGGATAGAGGTTGTTTAACATTATCTGAACAGCGAAAGTTTAAAGACGCTGTTGGAGCTTTTGATTATAAATCCCTGTCAATCATTGAGCTTCAAGGTTTTATTGCATTGCGGATTGGTCAGTTAACAGGTGCAAGAGATATTCAAGTACGAAAATTGAAAGGCAAGCATTTTGGTAAAAATGTGAAAGATGGAAAAACAGTCTATTTTTTAAAAATTCCAAGAGCTAAACAACGTGGTCAGAGTAGAAATAACCAAACAGTCACTAGACCAATCACTCAGAGGTTGGGTGAACAGATTGAATATTTGATTGGTGTAATACGTTCATTTGATATTGTTCATAATATTGACGAACATCACTTGCTATTTTTGCTCAAGCCACATAGTACAAAAATTGTTAATAAAACATTAACAGGAAACTCTTTATCTGCGAGAATTTTAGCGGTAACAAAAAAACTGGATCTAGATTTTAAAGTAACACTAAGAAGACTTAGAAAAACATATTGCTCATCGTTAGTAGCAAGGGGGGTGTCTATGAAAGTCATTGCTCACCTTATGGATCATTCAGACCTTCAACAACTAGGTGTTTATTACCGCCAAACACATTCAGTAGCCGAAAAAATAGATGTAATTCTACGGCAAGAAGCTAGTGATATCTTAGATGCTTTTGCAGGTAAAATTATCAAAGAAGGTGAAGAAAGTCTCAAAGGTCAGTCTATTTTTGCTCCTACAAAAAATTCAAAGCTAATCCTAATTGGTTCATGTGGCAGTGGTAAATTGTGTCTATTAAATCCCCCTCTAAGTTGCTATGGATGCAAGTCTTTAGAAGCATTTGAAGATGCTGACCACTCTGCAATTTTGGAATCATTGACTATCAATGCCAAAGAGACTTTTGGTGAAAACCACGCCTTACAGTTAGCACAACATAAAGATTTTATTGCTGCTGGTGCGCTAATTCAAGTGATTGAGGCTGGTGACTATGAATAATGTAATTATGTTGCCCAAAAGCTTAGATGATTCTGATAGAAACCTAGATAATCTAGTACAACATTATAAAAACGTATTTCCGTTCAAAACTGTCGATTGGTCAAATTTTGTTTGGAATGTAACTGGATTTGTTCAAGACACCGCCAGAAAAGCACAATCCAAAAAACGTTTATATTTCACTCAAGACAATGGTTTACCGAATAGAGTAAAACAAGCTTTGGAAGATATGCTTCCCTTCCATTCTTCTTCATTGAGTGAAATAGCTAAGTGCCATATTTGTGCAAAACAGATTGAGAAAGTAAAAACAGTAGGTAATCTGCAAATCAAAATCGGTGTATACCGATATTTAGATAATGAGCTACATAAAAGAAATCTACCAGCATCATCTTTAACTAGCCGTATTTTTAGTGATGCCTTACAAAAAGCAGTTAATAAACTTGAATTATCAACAGCATATCGTATTGGTACTCACCTAAATGAAATCTCTAAATTCATTGATAAACATGGGTTAGCTGACGTAAAAATTAAGTTCAAATCCTCACTTAAAAGATCGCAGGTTCAAACTGAATCAGATACAAAGATGGATGCTGAATCTATTACGGAGCGAAGCGAAAAGCTACCAACACAAGCAGTTTTAATGGCTGTAGCCAAATTAACCAACATGGATTTACAAGGTGCAGATCGCTTGTATCATGCGATAACAGAGATTTTATTTGCAACAGGATTAAGGTTTGACGAAGTTATCAGTTTATCTGTTGATTGCTTGTATGAGAAAGAAATCGAAGAGCTTAATCAGTTAACAGGAGCGTTAGAAACATACAAATTTTGGGAATTGAAGTATTTTTCCAAAAAGTCACAGTGTGTATTTTCAAAAGTTATAGCAAAATCGATGGTAAGCATAATAAAGCCAGCGATAGATTTTGTAATCGATTACCAAATTCCTGTTCGAAAAGTTATAAAAGACATTGAAAATAATAGTTATTATAATTTTTTTGATGAAATATCTGGTGAATGTTTAGCAAGTGATAAAGCTGTTTATTCATTATTCGCTTCAAGTCGCAGTAATGCTGCCACTCGATTGAGAAAATTGGGTGTGAAAGTAAAAAAAGATGAAGATGATAATAATTCTTTTCTTGCAGAAGAATTACAAGCTGTCACTTCTGATTTAGCGGCCTCAAGCATAAGAAAACTATGGCTTGAGTTAAAGTCAAAGACCACATCAACGTGTTTATCAGAAATGTTATTTATTACTCAACATCAGCGTGAACATCAAATAAAGTCTTCTAATTCATGGGATTTTAGATTGATTGCTCATACGCCATATAGCGATTTTATGACAGGTCGCATAACTAATACTGCTGAAATAAAGTCTATTTTTGAGCGTAAGAACCTACTTATTGATGATAAGGCATTTATTGTAACATCCCATCAATTCAGGCACTTTCTAAACACAATTTGTCAGTTGCATGAGGGTATTACTGAACTAGAAATTGCACGTTATTTTGGACGAAATTATCAAGCAGATAATCAGGCTTATGATCATACAAATAAAGTTAAGATAGTTATGGATAATGCTCAGCAAATTCTTGCCGCCAATTCAATTACTGAAGATCAAGCTGTTGAAGCAATGGTTAACTTTACTTTGGTTGATAGCGAAGAAGCTCTTGAGGCGATACAAAACTTATCAACAACCCTTGTAACGTCTATAGGGCTTTGTAAGCATGATTTTGCAGATTCACCATGTGGTAAGCATTATGCGTGTTTGCGAGGTTGTTCTAGCTATACCAGAACAAAAGGTGATCAGATTGAAATTAAAGAACTTAATCGAATTATAGAACAAGAAAAAAAACACCTTATACATGCCAAAGAGTCTGTAGCTAAGGAATATTGGGGTTCAAACAACTGGTTGCTATCACATCAAGACTTGCATGATGGTTGTGTAAAAGCTTTATCCATTGAAGATGATAACAACATTGATGTTGGTGATACCGTTCAGATATTTCCAGAAGGTAATGATAGCTGTTTAGCATTAGAAGAAGAAAATAATTCAGGCTCTAAAGGGTTATTATCATGAAACCGAATAGATATATAACACCTGAAATTGAAAATGGAATCGTTCATTATATTGAAATCACTGCATCAAGAAATGGAAAGATAACATGGCAACAGATTTCAGAACATTTTGGATACACTCGTGCTGCTTTGTCACGTAATAAAGTTATTGCAGATGCTTATAAATCATCGAAAGATGAATCAAAAACAATCATAACTGATGCGGAAAGGATTGAAACTTTAACTACTGAAAATGCAAAGCTTATCAATAAGCTAAGTAAGGCAAATAAAATTATTGAAGAGTATGATAGTAAGTACATAAATTGGCTGTATAACGCTCAATCTGTAGGACTGACTCCTGAAAAAATGAACATGCCAATTCCAGAAAGCTTTAAAACTACGATGCGAAAAAAAGGAAGTAAATAATCAACAACATCAGCGCTAAAGCTCGGCTCTCAGTTGATAAATTCTTATCCTTTGTTGCTATGCAAAGTGATAATGATTGGCATGAATATTGTGACAATGGCGCTTTAAATCTAAAGTTAATTGCAAATGAATGTGACCTTTCAAGAAGTGCTGTGTATCAAAATGAGCATTTGAAAAAAGAAATTAAGCGGGTTGCTATTGAGTTGTTTAATAACAACATAATAGACCGTTTGCCATATGAAGAAAAATCATCAACATCTGTATCATCGGCAATAAAAAGGGATAGATCAAATAGGGAAATAGGTAAGCTTCATGAAGAAAATAGGAAGTTGCAAAATAAAGTTTCAGAGTTACAGGCAGGGCTAAGTGATGCCAAGAACAAATTGGCACGATATGAAGCAATGGAGGCTATTTTAGAAAACACAGGAAGAATGCCTAGATGAGTAATTTAGATATTCAAACCGAGCCACTTTTTCTTCGGATAACAAAGAAACCAAGTTTTAGAAAAGATAAGATAGTTTTTTTTGCTGTAGAAGTTCAGCCTGAAACGTGGAGTAAGGTTGATAATAAGACACACTATATTATTGAATTGCTGGCTAATGATCATGCTGCATATGATGAATTAGATTCTGGCGCAATTTGCAGGATCGTTCCTGAAACGTTACTTGAAAAGCAAGTCACCATAAACGATTCCAGCTACAACCGAAGATTTGTCACAACAACTAATTTCACACTAGTCCGTTCAACAGGTTCTTTGATTATTAAATTACTTGCTAACAGCAATAAGTTTAAAAGCATTGGTGAACGCAAAGCAGCAAGGCTATGGGAAAGGTTTGGTGAAAAATTATACAGCATCTTAGATCAAGGTGAGATTGATGAATTAGTAAAAGTGCTGTCACTTCCTATTGCTGAAAGCCTAATTGAAGCATGGGAGTTATATGCCCATACTGATGCCCTGCTATTTTGTAGCAAGTTAAAGCTCACAGCGTCACAGTCCTTTCGTATTACAAGGTATTATAAAGGCGATACAAAGGCAAAAATTGAAGATGATCCTTATAGGCTTTTGGCTTTCAACATATCTTTTGAAAAATGTGATGAAATCGCAACCAAGCAATATGGTATCCCTTATGATGATCATAGACGATTAGCCGCTACCGTAGAAGAGGCACTGTACCAAATTTTAAATAGTAACAGCGTGGTATCTGATCACGATACTTTACGCAAAAAGATTGAAACATTCATACCAGAAGATGAACTTGTTACATTGGCATTGCAAGGTGGTTATGAAAACAATAATTATGTTTTGCTTGCCAATGGTAATTATCAGTCAAATGGTTCTTATCTTATGGAAACCTTCATAGCTAATCGTTTCAGATATTTATTGAATACCCCTATACAGCTAGAGTTGTCAGATTCAAATATCAGTGAAATTATTTCTACCTATGAATCTAAAAATGAGCTTTGTTTAACAGCAAGTCAAAAAGAAGCCGTTTTAAATGTTGCTCATAATAGATTATATATAATCAATGGTGGTGCTGGTGTTGGCAAAACTACTGTGTTGGATTGTATTTATCATGTCTTTGATGATGCTGGCATAACTTCTGTTCAAGTTGCATTAGCTGCAAAAGCAGCAAAAAAGATGACAGAAGCAACTGGTAGAGAAGCTTCTACTATAGCTAGATTTATCAAACGTTTTAATCGTAAAGATATAAACCCTGACAAGCTTGTTCTGGTGATAGATGAAAGCTCAATGGTTGATTTACTTTCAATGTATAAATTGCTTAGTTTTTTGCCAGAAAATGTTCGATTAATTATAATTGGGGATGATGGGCAGTTGCCACCAGTGGGCTATGGATTGATTTTACATGAACTGCTAAAAGTACCAGATATACAAAGCACAACCTTGACTGAAGTTAAAAGACAAGGAAAAGAGTCTAATATCCCTGCTGTTACACAAGATATTCGAAACGGTATTGTTCCTCTATTGGATTTTCCAGACATCACTTTTATCAACAGCAATTCAAGAAAGAAAGTATTGCAAGACGTTTTAAGTGTTTATCAAGAAGATGTTCATAATACACAAATCATATGTGCGACAAGGAAGATGGCAGATGCCATAAATGAGCAATGTTCTAGCTTGAATGAGTCAAAAAAGCTGTTGGCTTACAATGAGTATTATGATGCTTTTGAATTCACTGGATTTAGGCTTTCAGACAAAGTTATGTGTACTGCAAATTTGTATGATCTAGATGTATTGAATGCTTCCATTGGTGAAATAGTAGATTGTTATAAAGAGACTAAAGAGGTTGAACTTGAAATTAATGATAATAAAAAAATGATTTCAAGTTTTGGTCAGATAAAATGGGATGATGGTGTGGTAACAGAAATTACGGATGATTTGTTAGATAACCTATCTCATGCATATGCAATGACTATCCATAAAAGCCAAGGTTCACAATTCCCTACTGTCATCATTCCTGTTTTTCAGGCGAAATATATGGACAGGACAATGCTATATACCGCCATTACTAGAGCACAAAAACGAGTCGTATTGATAGGTTCGGAAATATTATTTAATAATGCTATAAGTACAGTTCATTCAGATGAAAGAAAGGCTGATTTAGCAAACAAGATACTAGGCTCTATTCATGATAATATAGACAGAATTGCCACTATCTGATTAAGTCATAATATTATATAATTCAGCCAAAAATATTACCCCATAAATAATTTCGTTTCACCCCCTAAATCTAGTTTTACTAAAATCTATTAGCCTTGAGGGAGGGATGTGTTTAGAACATAAACTTTTTACTTGAAGTAGAATATGACCATTGAAAAACAAGTTTTAACTTATCAAAAAGCAGATACTATTGAACCACTTATGTTTCAGGGTGACTCATTGTATACACTACAGATGCTTCCTGATAAGTGCATAGATATGTGTATCACCAGTCCACCGTATTGGGGGCAGAGGGAGTACGCTGGCGGGGGGATCGGCCTTGAAAAAAAACCAGAAGAGTTCATCGATAATTTATGTGAAATCTTTCAAGAACTACACAGAGTATTGAAGGATGAGGGTTCTTTTTGGCTGAATCTTGGAGATTCCTATAAAGCCAAGTCACTGCTTGGTATACCGTGGCGTGTCGCTTTAAAACTTTGTGATGAACAAGGATGGATACTTAGGAACAGCGTTATATGGAACAAGTTAAAAGGTTCGCCTTGTAACTCTAAAGATAAATTAAGAAATATACATGAAAATGTATTTCACTTTGTAAAAAAACCAAAGGGGTATTATTACAATGTCGATGCAATTCGTAAAAAACCAAGAGATTCAAAAATTGTTAATGGAGCTGTAGTATCTGGAACAGGGGTCTCTGGTGTGAGATATAGAAGGCATATTGAGCTTTCTACAGAATTAACTGACCAAGAAAAAATAACTGCCACAAAAGCATTAGATGAAATTTTAAAATTGATTTCAGAAGGGAAATTATCAGACTTTAGAATGGTAATCCGTGGGAACCAGCGGGGAACACATTCCGATTCTGAGAAGGTTTCAGGTCGAGCAAAAGAACTAAGGGACAAAGGTTATTATTTTCTTAAATACAACCCAAAGGGCAGCAAGCCCTCCGATGTTTGGGATATTGTGCCTGAAGATACTCAAAAACGTGTCAAGCATTATGCCCCATTTCCTGAAGATTTATGCAAAATGCCAATACTTTCTACTTGCCCTGAAAACGGCATTGTTTTAGATCCTTTTGCTGGTACAGGCACTGCTCTATACGTTGCAAAAATATTAAACAGAAAATCTATCGGAATTGATATTTCTGATGAATATATAGAATTAGCTAAGGAAAGATTTGATAATGTCTAGTCAAAAAAATGTCGCTGAACTTTATGGTTACTCAATTTCGAAAGATATAGATTGGAGTGAATTGTTCAATTCTCAGCAATGCAGTTACATTAATCGTAAATGCGTAAAAAACAGGAAAAGCGAGCCTAAAAAGACTATTGGAACGTGTTCAGTAACTTATGGAAAAGAAAATAACAACGTTATTATTTGCCCACATCGTTTATTGGAAAGAAAACAAATTTTTACAGATTGTATTCACCTCTTAAATCTCCACGAACCTGGTAATGAACTACACATAGTTCCTGAAGTTGGTATTCCAGGTGGTAGTGTTGATTATTTTCTCGTTTCTGTACGACATAATAAAGTAAAAGATTTTGTTGGGATTGAACTTCAAACCCTTGATACTACTGGTACAGTTTGGCCGTTTAGACAACGGTTTGTAAACTCTAAAGGGATTGAAGTTCACTCTTTGGATTTAGAATCCAAGAAACCTTTCGGTATGAACTGGAAAATGACAGCAAAAACGATTCTTGTACAAATGCATCATAAGTTAGGAACATTTGAACACTTAAACAAGCATTTAGTTCTAGTAATTCAAAATCATTTGCTTGATTATATGAAAAGAGAATTTTCTTTTAGTCATATCTCTGATACTGCGCTTACTGGCGATTCATTACATTTTCATTCATATGTAAATGCCATGCAAGACGGTGATTATCGTCTTGATCTTCATGAGCGTAAAAGCACTAATGTTGATGGAATCAGTACGTGCCTTGGGTTAGAAAGTGAAGCGAAAGTAGAGCTAGAACAAATAATTACCAAGTTAGAATCTAAAATTAGTGAATTAACTCGGTTTACACTTTAACCGTGAGACCATATATCTATTGGAAGATAATAAAATTACCTAGTTAATTGTATAGTCATTTTAAATATATTCCTGTTAACTTTACACATGGTGTAAGCATTCTTTTGAAATGAAGATAATTCACATACAGGTTTTTATACTTATTAGGACTAGCAATGCATACAGTGGCTAAAACACACACACACGAATGAGTATACAGTTTTTTTGGTTGTTTACCGTTCTGAGGAATACATAAATAAAAATTGTAGATTAAAATTATCAAGGGCTTGTTTTTACAAGCCCTTTTTTATTTTTGGCGAAAAATCCGTAGTCTGAAAATCCGCTTTCTCAAACTTTGCCGCCTCAGATTGTCTCAGGAGCTAAATGGCGATCCACTCACATTCGTTTAAAATATATACAAAACTCCAAAACACTCGTTATACTTTTACGTAAATTGAAATTAACAATGCAAAGACTATGGAAAGAATAAGTAATTTAGCTGAGGGGTGGGGCGTACATCCAGTTAATTTTGATCGTAAATGGATGGACTTGTCCAAATTGCCATTAGACCTAAGCGTGATCGACAAATTGTTGCGGGAAATGCCGGCGTCAAACGTGTTTGTCAGAGTGACTTCTGCAGATCCGGCTAACTCCAATATTAAACGATTAACGCTTGCTGAAGTGCCTGATTTGGTAACTAAGCTTGAAAGCGGCGCAGGCAACATTCACCTTCAAGCAATTCAGTTGGACGAACACCTACCTGTTTATCGCCAATTTAAACAAGCGTTTATCGATAAAGTGTCGAATAGCGTACCTGTTTTTAATCCTGAATTGCTGCGTCACAGCAGTGTTGGGTTATTTGTTTCCACGCCTGGTGCTACGGCGCCATTTCATGCTGATCCTGAACATAACTTTTTACTTCAAGTCATTGGCGAAAAAGTGATGCATAGCTTTCCACCAATGGATTTTGAAACATTTCCTAGCGAGGCCAGAGAGTTACTTGCGTCAGACAAACTATCGATGCTTAAAACTTATGTACCTGAGTTTGAGGAGCGTGCGATAGAGTTAGATTTGCAGCCCGGTGATTTAATCTACCATCCACCTATGTCCCCACATTGGGTGCGCACAGGCTCTAAAGGCTTTAGTTTGTCCTACACCATTTCACTGGTTACTCCAGATGTCGAACAAACACTGTTACTTCACAAGTTGAATCGAAAATTACGAAAAGTGGGTTTAACCCCCAGCCAAGAGGGGCTGCATCCAGTATTGGACAAGTTGAAGATAGACATTGCCAGTACTGGGAAAAAATTAAAACATTTATTTGTATCCTAATTAGAATTCACGAATTTACAGTTTGAGCCAAATGCTTCTCTAGCATGATTGTCGCTTTGTCACTGGCTAAATGCGCTACCGAGTTAGGTCCTTTTTGAGCCATAGTTCCAGCTAATTGCGGATTCTCAATTAGCGCCTGAATTGCTTCTGCAAGTGCATTGATGTTGCCAGGACTTATTAATACGCCATTTTCATTATCAATTAACTCAGCAGGTCCTGTTGGACAATCGAAAGAAATCGCGCAGGTTTGCAATGAAAGTGCCTCAACTATAACACTAGGGAAGGCCTCAAACCTTGAAGTTACGACCAATAAATCGGCTTGTTGAATAAGTGGAAACGGATTCTTAACAAAGCCTTCAAAATCAATTTTATCTGATATTCCCAATGATTCAGCTTGTTGCAGCAGTGCATTATGCATACTGCCGGTGCCAATGATTTTGGCACGCCATTCAAGTCTTTTTGGCAGTAACGCAAGGCTATCTAAAAAAAGGTCAGGTCCTTTAACCCATTCAAGCCGTCCAACAAAGACTATTCTGCCTTTTTGCTCTTGAGACCAACTACTTTGGTTTTGCTCCGCGCTTTTAAGAATAAAATCGAATTCAAAGGGATTGTGCTGCACGAAGGTTTTGGCGGATTCCCCATTTAACAACAACTGATTAATTTCATCGACGACGGATTTTGAGACTCCCAATATTCGGTCAGTCCTTGCATAAAGAGACTTAAGAAGCTTGATTTTAAGCCAGCCTAAACGATCTCTGGCTATTTCGCTCGGAACAGTATGGAAGCTGCAGATTGACTTATGAGAACCTTCCGTTTTACCAAGCAATTGGATGGCATCTGCATACCACAAAAAACTAATGACGATATCTGGGCGGTTGTACTTAAGCCATTTTTTGAAACGCCATATTAAGGCTAGGAAACTCCAGCGAGACTTTTTTTCTAAACTAAATACCGGCACATCCTTAGGTACTGATTGACAATAAAACCCCGTTTTTTCACATAAAACCAGCATGGGCTCAAAGTGTTCGCGGTTAAGGCATTCCAGGAAAGTGATAAGAATACGTTCTGCACCACCACCGGCTAAATCCGGTGCCATAAACGCTACTCGAAGTTTCTTTGCTTGAGTCATCAGATCCATCTTTTTGCAATCACAACTTAGCTAAAATCATAGCAGCAAAATCGTTTATCGGTTTTGAGGATTAATATCCTCCCAAATCACTTGAACTGCTTAGCTCTATCATAGGCTGATTATTAAGGGCGCATTCTCAATTCCACAAAATTTCATTTATTAATGTCACAGGTGTTAAAAAGTTGACTATAATTTGTACTTCTGTAGGCTGGTTTTTATACAGTTAATGGTGTCGGTATAGTCCTGCAAACAAATAAAACGCTTCTGAATCAATAGCAAACAGGAAATAGTAAGCGAATATTATGGAACAATTAAGCCACAGAGTGCGAGCCAATATTATGGGGCTCGCGATAGATCCTATCGAGTTTGACGCCGCTGTTGAAAAGATTTTATTTTTTGCACATTCTCGTCCCGCTAAATATGTTTGCGTAAACAGCGCCCAAGATGTGGTTATTGCGCAACACGACCCGCGTTTCCGCGATATTGTTAATCAAGCCGATCTCGCCACTGCCGATGGTTGGCCTGTCGTGTGGAGTATTCGTTCGCGTGGAATGCAGCAAAGTGGCAGGGTCACTGGCCCTGATTTAATGTTGGCAACCTGCGAAAAGAGTGTGGCTAAAGGTACTAGGCACTTTCTATATGGCGGCGCCGAAGAAGTCCCCGCTCTGCTCACTGGCAAACTCGAGCAACGTTTTCCGGGGATCACGATTTGTGGTGCACATTCTCCACCTTTTAGAAAACTCACCGAAGCCGAAGATTTGGCAGAGATTGATATGATCAATCAATCAAAAGCTGATGTGTTATGGATTGGAATCAGTACACCCAAGCAACATTTCTGGCTACAAGATCACATTCATAAGCTAGATGTTGGCGTTGTTATCACTGTGGGTGCCGCATTTGATTTCCATAGTGGAAGAGTAAATCGAGCCCCGAAATGGATGCGAGACCATGGCCTTGAATGGTTGCACAGAGCAGCAAAAGAGCCAAAACGTCTAGGTAGCCGTTATGCTAAATATTTACCCCAATTTTTTTATATGAGCCTCGCTCAAAGATTGGGTTTGAAAGAATATTCAATTTTAGATTGTAAGACCAAGTAGATGTAACAAAGACCTGATAACAAAAAAACAGTAAAGGAATATTATGGAAACGGCATTAATAACAGGTGGTTGTGGGTTTGTTGGCAGACATTTTGCGGCAGAGTTAGTCAATAGAGGATATCAGGTCACAATTGTGGATGATCTGTCGACTGGCATGCATCCAGATAATTGGCCTGCTTTTATTAAACCGAAAGGAAAATTTACTTTTATTCATCAGGATGCTCGGCAGTACTTTGCATCTTCTACGCAATCATTTGATTTAATTTTGCATTTGGCCGCGGTAGTTGGTGGCAGAATGACCATCGAAGGTGATCCATTAAAAGTAGCTACAGACCTAGCAATTGATGCAATGTTTTTCAATTGGTTGCCACGTTTATCGCCTGCACCTCAAGTTGTTTTAAATTTTAGTTCTTCAGCTGCGTATCCAATCCACTTTCAAACATCCCAAAGCCAAACGTTGTTAAGTGAAGATATGATCGATTTTAGTAAGGATATCGGTGTACCCGATATGACTTATGGCTGGTCTAAGCTCACGGCCGAGTTTTTGGCTCAATACTGCGTTCAGAGCTATGGCATGAAAGTATTGAACTACCGTCCTTTCTCTGGTTACGGAGAAGATCAGGATTTGAGTTATCCCTTTCCGCGCATTTGTAAGCGCGTATTAGACCGAGAAAATCCTATGGTTATCTGGGGCAGTGGCGAGCAAGCTCGTGATTTTGTGCACATCGATGACATAGTGGAATTTGTTTTGAAATCTATCGATTTCATGGAACCTGGCGAGTCGATCAATATTTCCAGTGCCATAGGCACCAGCTTTTTCAGTTTGGCACAAAAGATTCAAGACATCAGTGGCGTGGAGTTGGAACTGAAAAACGATTTAAGCAAGCCTGAAGGGGTGTTTTATCGTGTAGGAGACAACACAAAACAGCTGAAGTTTTACCAATTAAGAGTAAGTCTGGAGGAAGGTATAAGACGCACTTTGGATTATCTGCAAAAAGGGAGTTAAAGCGAATGTTAAATTCACATGACCATCGAGAGTTACTTGCCACTGAAGCAGCAACCCTGGTCCCGGCTGTAAAAAGTTTTCCAGCGGTTATGTATCTTGAGTCGCAAAGAGGCTGCCCTTACGATTGTATTATGTGCACGGTACCGAAAACTTATGGAAGAAGGCCATCGGAAATGCCAGATGAAATACTAGATAAACTTAATCCTTATTTTAAGTACGTAGAAACTCTAGCAATTCATGGAAATGGCGAAGCATTACTTAGTCGAAAAATGGATAAGTACATTGAAATTGCAAATGAAAACGGTAGTTTTTTGCACTGCAATACTACTGGGTTTCCATTAAATCAACGCCTAACAAATAGATTGGTTGATGTAAAACTAGACTTGCGCTTCTCTATTCATGCAGGTACGGCTAAAACCTATAAACGGGTGATGGATAATGATTTTGAGAAAACGATTAAAAAAATTGGTCGCCTGATCGATTTGTCTCACCAAAAAGGCCATAAAGAGAATACTTTTTGGTTAAGCTTTATTGTTATGAAAGACAACGTAGACGAAACAGAGCAATTTATAAATTTGGCATATAAATTAGGCATAAAAGAAGTAAGGTTTATGTGCTTACATCCTAATAAGCGCACTATTTTCGGGACTCGTAGGAATGAGAAGGATGAAAAGTTTTCACATTTCGAACAGGCTAATTCCACCGTATCTGCTCGTTTCAACAAACGCTTGCCGACTTTAAAAGAACAGGCCGCAAAGTTGGGGATCAATATTGGCTCAGGTAGCATGAATTATTGGTCAGGTGTAAATGCGGGTTTGCGAGACGTTGCTAATCGTTTTAGCAACAAAATCGTAAAACAGAATATTTTCCCCATTTCTCGGCCGCGAGGATCGTGTTTAGCGCCTTGGACAGGGCAAATTCAAGTAGAGCAAAATGGTGATATTGGGCTGTGCTGCTCTGTCAAACACGTTATCGGTAACATTTATAAGCAGTCATTTGCAGAGATATGGCATAGCCAGCATATGAATGAAATACGTGATTCTTTTAGTCATAAAAAACAGCCTAGGGTGTGTGGCTATTGTCGTGGAATTGGAACAAGTGAATATGCAATACCAGTTAATCAACTAATTGATGTGAAATGCATAGAGGCTTGAGAATAATCATTTATTCAGGCTTCAAATTGTTTAAATACGATATTAACAATAAAGAAGTTGAATAAATTAGTAGAGGCGAAATGAGATTGAATAATGTCAATTTTATAAAGATTATACAGCTGATTTTTATGAGTGCTTTTTTGCTGGTCTTGACCGCTTGTAGCAGTCGCTCACCCATTCCCATGGCGTCGGCAGAAAAAGTACTTGCCGCCACTCCAGCACCAAGTGAGCCTATTTTGAAAAACGGTGATGTGATTGATGTTGGCTTTGTGGGCTCAAGCGATTTGATCAAAACGCCATACCGTATTGCAGCAGGAGATATCTTGCGAGTTGATGTGATGGACCACCCATCACTCTCCAAAGAGCGAGTGGTGGTATTGCAAGACGGTTATATCTCGGTACCGCTTATTGGGCGTATTAAAGCCGCCCAGATGGGGGTTGATCAACTTGGAGAAATACTGCGAAATGCTTATAAAAGCGAAGATATTGTAAAACCAAAAGTTGTCGTCTCAGTTGAGCAGAGTCAGGACCCAATCACACCTTTACTACAGTTAGTTAGTCGCAACGGTCAATATGTTCCACTTCGCTTTATCATTGGTCATTCAGACACCATAGATCTGCCCTTTATAGAGCCCGTGAATGTCCAAACAACCTTGTCTGATTTACGCCGTTCAATTAAGCAAAAGTATCACGAGCAATACGGTGAGCGCCTGTATGTGATGGTGAGATTATTGGAAAGGGCGCCTCCTGTGGTGTATGTGATTGGAGAAGTGACTCGCCCTGGACCAGTTCCATACACTATGCCGTACAGTCCTTTGATGGCCGTTGCTTCTGCTGGTGGCCTGATACCGACAGCAGAAAGCTCCGATGTCAGATTATTTAGACGTCAAGCTGATAACACCTATTTGAACTGGTCGATTGATTTAGCAGCTCGACTAGATAAAGGAGAGTCCGCCAGTGATCAGTTTGAACTATTACCCAGTGACATTATTTACGTACCTAAAACGGGTATTGCCGAAGCCAACCAATTCGTAGAACAGTACATTCGTAAAATGATACCGCTGCAATTTGGCGTGGGGTTCTCCTATTCAATTAACGATGGAAGTAACAATTAATGGCCAGAAAATCTCTTTCCGTCGACGATCTGGCCAATAATACGGCTTATCAACACCTAAGATTAAAATTGCTATCTGAGAATATAATTGGCAAAAATCATCAGGCTAAGGTAATCGGTTTATTATCTCGAACCTCAGGTGAAGGTGTGACAACTACCGCGATAGGATTGGCGTTAGCGACACATCTTCGGGCTCCGGGAAGTACGTTGCTTATTGACGCTAATCCTTCAGAATTCCGTGTGGCAGATGTTCTGAAGTGTGAGTCAAAGCACGTTGCTTCGATCGACTTTCGGGCTCCAGAACCGAATATAGAAGATTACGTTGTGAGTACAAACTCACCTGGATTGCCACTGTTAACAATAGCCCCAGTTGGCAATGCATTCACCTGTAGCAGCGCAGAATTTGCAGTGTGCTGGCCGAGTTTAAAGCAAAGCTATGAAACCATTATTGTCGATATTGGAGCGTGGAGCACTGAAGCTCCATTGGGTTGGATAGAGCAACTTGACGATTTAATCTTGGTACTTGATGGCAATCATACTACTCAAGAAATGTTATCTCACTTTAAGCGGACTATTGACCGATGTGGCTGCAAACTGAGTGGTTTTATAATGAATAAGCATGAAAGACCGATTCCTAATTTCGTTTATCGGATGATTACCTGATGAATGCCAGCAATAGAACTTGTGGGACAGCGCTGTGACAAAACGTGACATATTTATTTTTCTTTTTAAGTGGCACCGCCGAATCATTGCCATGTTCTTGTTCATTATGTTGGTAACTATTGTATTGCAATATGTTACTCCTCAACCATTCACTGCCAAGGCGGTAATATTAGTGGAGCATAATCGTGCCCCTATGATGCGCTCTGACATCGCTCCGGGGATGCAGACTTTGGATGTGTTAAACACCCAAGTTGATATCATCTTATCTCACACCGTAATCGCCAACGCGGTTGATAAGGTTAGGCCCCATGAACGTCCTGAGAAACCAAGCATTGTGCGCGATATTAAAAAATCTTTTCGCGCCGGACTTGAGACTCTTGGGCTGGCAGACAAATCCACTAAACGTGACAACTGGATCCGATATTTAAAAAAGAATGTCAGCGTTAAAGCGCTTGTGAGCTCAAGCATTATTCATGTTAAATATACAGATGAGGATCCTAAGTGGTCGTCTGATATGGTTAACGCGATTGTGCAAGCCTATATCGATCATCATGTAGAGTTATATCGCCCTCGCGGCACCGCGGAAGTTTACAGAAAACAAATGGAGCAATTGCGACAACAACTCGACCAGCATAGGGACCAACTTGAGTCTATTAATCAGTCTGAAGATGTCACTGCTGCGACAGAACAACGCCGAAGTTTGATTTTACAAAAAGCCGCGTTTCAAGAGCGTATTGCTGCAGCCGAGCAAACCCTAGCTGAGTTATTGTTGCGTTTTACCGCAGAGCACGAAAAAGTGAAAAGTCAACGCCAACAGCTAGCATCATTTAGACAAGAAATTGAAACCTTAGATAACCAGCTGCGTAAGCTAGAGCTAAATCTCTCTAAAACTACGCAGATGCGGCTTAATATTGCAACAGAAGAGTCGCTGTATCAGGCATACAAGCGTCGTTATGATGAGGAGCGACTCAAAGAATTAGCCAATGCTGACTTAATCAATGTGCGGGTTGTCGAGATGTCGACGCCCTCGGTACGACCAGATCGCTCGAGGTTATTTTTTATCGCTATTGCGGTTATCGGTGCGTTGATATTTTCCATTGGTATAGCGTTTATTTTTGAGTACTTCGATCGACGGGTAAATAATTCTGGAATTGCCGAAGAGATACTCGGTGTACCTGAGCTAGGTTCAATCGACGCTTATTAATTTGAAAATCAAATAACAGCGCAACTGGGAAATATGGCGTGAAGCATCCTTCATTGAGTACAATGACGAATTCCTATTTTTGGGTGATCCCAAGCTTTTTTTTGTGTTCATTATTCGCCTTCTCGGCTGGAAGCGGAGCCCTAATCGGTATGGCAGCACTGATTGGATTCGTGTTTTTCATATTGATGTTATTTTCTGGTATCCGCGTGATTGCAACCATACTGATCATAGGCGTTCCAACCGCTTTCGTATTTCCTAATCAAGCAATCCAAGCGCTGCCTTTTGTTAACACCGAGCGACTGCTGTTTGTCTGTATGATTGGACTGCTGACGCTCAATTTATGGATGACCCAAAAACCACGACAACCCTGGGTACGCACAGAAAAATATGCATTCGGTTTCTTGTGTATCGCGATTGCATCCTATTGTTATGCCGTCTTCACTGGCGAATATGTCTCAGATTTAAAGAAAGATATATTCTATATTATTCAATATGTTATGGGGTTTTCCGGCTTTATTATCGCTACAAGAATAGACTGGAACAAACAAGACATTATTCGATTGGCGGATATTTTATTATTTGTCGGTGTATTTATGGCAGGGCAAGCTGTTGTGCAATATTTCTTGGGGAGCGATATCTTTGTGCCATCGTATCTTGAAGTACCGCATGCCACTGAAGGCCGAGCAACGGGCACCTTTGCCAATTCATCTGAATATGGCGCTGTTGCGGCAACTATTTTGATCCTCGGTATTTATCGCTATAGCGTGACAAATGGTGCATTCATTAAGACGTTGATTATTGGTATCTTGGGGGTTATCTGTATCGCTATTTTTCTGTCTAAAACGCGCGCTCCCTGGTTGGCTGTCGCAATGTCATTGATGTTAATCACCTATTTTGATCGCAAGGTTCGCCCCATGCTCGTCTTCTGCGGCACCATTGGCGTGATTGCAGCAATCATCGTGCTGCCATTTTTCATCGACATAAATACCATTCAAGAACGCTTTTCTTCACTTGCTCCAATTTATAATCGACTCTCATTGTGGGTATCTGGAATTAGCATGGGATTGCAAAATCCTGTGTTGGGTGTTGGCTTTGGTGCAGATGGATTTAAAACCGCGCATCCATTTTACACCATCGATATTGCTGGTATATCGGCATACTGGGCAAAAGGAGTTGGAATACCACACAATGAGTTTATTCATATCCTTGCGTTATCAGGTTTTACCGGCTTATATCTGTTCTTAGCGACCTTTGTGACTGCATTTAAACAACTAAAAGCTATCGCATTAAACGCTATGATAAATGAACAAGCGAAATTATTAGCTGTATATGGAAATATCATCCTGTTTAACTTTTTAATCAATGCCTTATTCGTTGATACAGGGTCATTTTGGTACCTATTGTTTTTAGTCATGTTCATTATGGGGTGTGCGATCTCTTATGCTAATCATCGTCACCAAGCCAGCTAAGTCACATGTCAGAAGTTAAAACTATTCTCGACCATGGGAAAATCTATCTGATTGCTAATATTACGCATCGTGCAGCTGGATTATTGCTATTACCCATATACACCCATGTATTAAGCACCCAAGAATACGGACTTTACGCCATTGTGATGGCGGTGACAGATTTATTCACTGTTATCTTTGGGATGGGTTTTTCAGGGGCCATGAGCCGTTTCTACTTTGATTCCAATAACAGCATTGCCGATCAAAACAAGGTTGTTAGCACCACATTGATAGGTTTTTTTGGGATTGCGGCACTCATCATTATTTGCGCTTACCCCATGGCGATGATTACGGTAAACATCATGTTTGATTCGCAACAGCACTTAGCATTATTTGTTTTTGCAATCGCCGGACTGGTATTCACAATTCTGTTTGAGTTACTCATGGGTTATGCCGTGATCCGCAAGCGCGCTTGGAAATACTTTGCAATGGCGTTAAGTAAAGCGTTGTTGTTTATTGGTTTGAATTTATATTTTGTCGTGTACTTAGAGCTAGGTGTTCCCGGAATTATCTACGCAACCATTGCTTCTTTGGGCAGTTTGGGAATTGTTTTACTGGTTTTGACCTTGTCTCGTGTTGGAGTGACGTTTTCATTTCCATTGTTTAAACAAATGGTCTTATTCGGTCTGCCTTTGGTACCTTCAGCCTTTGCTAATTCAGCGTTAACTACAGTGGAACGTTACTATATCAATTTGTTAGTTGGTCCCGCAGCTGTGGGTGTTTACTCGCTTGGACATCGTCTTGCTTCTATGTTGCATATGTTTATTGCGGCACCATTTTCGCAAATATTTTTTGTTAGACGATTCGAAACCTTGTCCAAAGGAGAAGATCAAAGTGCATTTCATCGAATTTTATTATTATTCGTAGCGTTGATGATGACGTGCGCGGTTTTATTATCCTTATTTGGTACTGAAATCATTTGGTTAATTGCGCCCGAGGATTATTACGATGTTGTAATAGTTCTGCCTTTGCTAGGCCTGTCTTTCGTATTATCTTCGCTTAATCTGAACATTGAATTGGGTATTTTCTACAATAAAAAGACTTGGGCGATCCCGATTATTGGTTTTGTCACGTTAGGGGTTGGCATTCCTGCCAACTATGTGTTCATCAGCCAGTTTGGCATTATGGGGGCCGGATTAGCCTTAGTGGCGGTGAACATTGTGCGGATATCGACCACTGTGTTAGTCAATTCAGTATTGGGTTCACCTTTAATTCGTATCGATTGGAAGCGCGCAATCGCCATTATGGCGCTTGGCACTATTCTAGGCTTAGTGGTAAATCAACTTATCCAACAACAGATAGCGTTTCAGTGGATAGCATTAAAATTGGGTCTTGCCGGTCTGTTTATCCTTTTGCTGCTGAAAACGCACCTGTTAGATAAACACACTAGGCAAGACCTCTTTAGGCTGCAACCTTAGTTAAGCTCGGCCTTACCTAGTGTAGTAGTATTAAACGAAAAATTTACAGTCCAGAATCACTTACGCGAATATCATCCATATACAAAACCGTATTCATATTGGGCGGCGCTGCTGTGATCCCTACTTGCAAACTATTATAAACGGCATCAAACATAGTCAATGTCCTACCCGCTTGGTCGATCAATTTAGTGTTGTCCATCCACAGTCTTACTCGACCGGCATCAGAATCCATTAAATATATATGTAGTCTAAGGTGTACCCATTTTCCTGTCGGCAACGAATAATTGGTTTGTTGAGGCATTTTAAAAGCCGGTTTGTAGGCAAACTTCAACTGAACGCTGGGGCGCAATTCATCATCTAGCATTAGCCGAATTCCAGGTCCTTCTTTCATGTATGCGCTTTCCAAATCAATAAGGCTGGCCGGTTTGCCTTGTTCAAGGAAAAACCATCCACTGAACCAAAAATCATCGCCGCGAGCGAAAAATGTAAGCTCGGTATCTAAACTTGATTTATTAACATCCAGACCATTGGTAGTTGCTTTGGTAAAGGTTCTCAATGACTTAGTGCCACTGTGCTTTCGTTGCGTTGAAGGATCGATGCGGTTATCTAGGAAATCAGACTGCCCACGCAATATTTTATGTCTTAAGTCGACGTAAGAAGCTACGGTTGGAGATCCTTCACCTTGAACTGTCATCGCTGTCCAATTTACGTCCGCACCTATAAGATCGCGAACAGTATTTGCGGAATCAAAATTTTCAGTGAAGTTACGCTTAACTTGCAAGTTGCCGTGATTAGGAATAATACGATAAATAATGTTAGCGTTTTTGGTATAAGTATTTTGCACGAAATTAGGATCATATAGCTGCTCAATTGGTGTGCGACTCTCGCCCACCTCATAAACAATGCCTTGTTCGACTTCTAAGGTTCTGTTGCCTGCGACTATTCGTGTTTTGTTACCAATAGTAGTAATAGAGTTAGTCGCCCAAGCGGTTGAAGCGGAGCCAAAAGCAACCACACTAAAAAGGCTGATGAGTAAGTTGGGGATAAAACGACGTTTAATTAACATGATATTTCCAATAATGTATTTGGTGACTCACTGAAAATGGCAATCAATCCTAATTTAAATAGCACTTTGTAATAAAACTAACCAAATACTAAAGGCTACCAGTGGAAGTAATGTAAGCTTAGCAAAATCTATTAACCTACAGCAGTCATTGTATATAATTTGATCGGCTAAGGGTGCATGCTATATGCACAATACGTATAGCAATACATATCCAAAAGAGCGTTCGTTAAATAAGTTACTAACCTGCTATTGGATATAAAGTGGTTGTGATTACAAGCAGTTAAAGGCAAAGGGGAAAAGTTTTAAATTGATGCTAATCAACAGTATTAGGTATCGTAAATGTAATTTTCACATTTTTTTGAGGTAAATGATTTCGACTTGGTGGCAGCTTATCTGTCTACAGTCGCTAAGCTAAACACGGTAGCAAGTCTCTTCTAATAGCCTGTTATTCAAGGCTTAAAGGACGTTCAGCCAGTTCAGTGTCACGCACATATGATTCAAATTTGCGCTTAAATTCGGGCTTGAATAACCAATCACCCCAACCAAGAATGCTACCCGCCAAAATACCTAAATCTCTAGCAAGCACGATCTGGCTTGCATAGAATATAAACGCTTTTTTATGGATTCTTCCGTCAACTTTCTTAACTTTTGATACGCCGGATTTCCATACGTATAGGGCTGCCATAAAACTGACTGGCAGGATGCTAGGTGGGAAATTAATGATGAAAGGGATACTAATTAACAAGCCAATATACATGAGCATAATTTTGGCCACATGTTTGTGTACTAAGCGGGTCCTTAAATTTCCCCGTGAGTACACTTTCATCTGCTCGAATACTTGCCAGCTTGTACTTCGCATATGATGACTGATTTTTGCATCGGGCAACAAACAGTATCTTGGCTTGAATGTCATCATTTTGCGTCCGAACAATTTATCCTCAGCCGCTCTAAGCCATCCTGGCATGCCGTCCAGTTTTTCCCACATGGTGCGACTTATGGCTAGACTCAAAGCTCCAGGAGAGTGATCTTTGGGCATTTGCTTCATCAGTTCTGCTAATGGAATTTTACCCATCAAGGAATTGCTATGATATAAAATACAGGCAACTACATGTTCAAAGTCTGATTGGGATTGAGGCAAGAATGCGCCACTGACAAAATCCATATCTGGGTCTTGTTCGAACGGCACTGCCATTTTTTCAATCCAGTCGGGTGCGGCACAGTTACCAAAATCCATTAGCATTAAGATATCACTGTTACTGACTTCAAATGCGCGATTGCGGCCGGCACCAGCATAGACCTCAGGGTTTTTTACTATCTTAAGTTCAACGCCTCTATCGCTATACTGTTGCACAATTTCAAGGGTACGGTCACTACTGCCACCATCGGCTACAATAATCTCGTCAGGCAATCGACTGGATTGAAAAATTGAGTCTAACGTGAGTGCAACCGAATCTTCTTCATTTAATGATGGCATCAATAGCGCAATTGTTTTAACCATGCAAAACATCATCCTTTTTGTGGCTTGGCTTGGAGTCTGTTGATTAGAGATAAAAGCCTTAGTCCAAGATAATATTCTCGGTGTTTCTCAAAAAAACAGTCAATTTTGTTTATTAATTTTAACCTGCTATGCAATATATTAGCTCAAAATTCATACTCTCGACTTAAAGATTTAGCTAAATACGTTACAAAAAGTGACTGCGGTTAAATAACACTGCAAATTAAAATGATGAGCTGCGTTTTCGGTGCAAAAAATTAACAACGCATTTTAAGTTTCATTTTATTCCGAAAGGGTGTAGAGACTAGGAATAGGGGATTTGAGACAGTTGCTCATTTTCCATTAAATGCATTGGCAACATTATACGCACATGTAAAGGGCCAACTTTTATTCAATTTAAATCGGGGGAGTCGGTAGCGGTGGCTATCGCGAGTCACTATGCCGTGAGTAGTCGTGAAGGCACAATGATAGCCTACGTCGATAACTGCTTGAGTCGAGTCATCGGTATAATGAGATACAGAACCATAAGGGTATGCGAAGGTGATAATTGGGTCGTTTAAACTTGAGCGTAAGGTTTCCGTGGCATCAAATATTTCATGGTGATGCTCACTACTTTCTGTTTTCCCTAAGTTGACATGGTTAGCGGTGTGCCCGCCAATATCAAAGCCACAATTATTTAGTTCCTTAAGCTGTTTCCAATTCATTAACGGGTGACTGCGACCAGTGCTGATTAATTCCACCTCAAGTTGTTTTGATAATGCCTGCATAATATCCGGAACGAGCTTTGCTGGCGTTTGCCTAAGTGCTTTGGCAAGCTGACGTTGCGCATGATTTTTTTGTTCGTTGTTGAGTAAAATAAGCGGTTCTAAATCGTTCCACTCAGTGCAAAGCTGACTGGCATCTAGGCTTTTGCATTCAGTGTTTTTTAATAGATAAGCTAATTGTTCCCACCAAAATAACTTATCAGTGCCGACGAAATCACTTACCACATAAAATCCACCTGAAATACCCAATTTGCTAAGTATCGGCGCTGCAACACTATAGTTATCTTCAAAGCCATCATCAAAGGTGACTGTAAAATACAATCCTGGCTTGTTTAATACATCTACAATTTCTGAGGGTTTGATAGGAGTAAAGTGTTTCAACATGAATTGCATATGCTTTTCGAACACGTCCGCAGCAATGCCAACTTCATCTGCAAGCAAGCCTTTGTTGACTTCTTGACAGGCAACAATCCGATGATAGTAAAGAACCGCTATACAGGCTTTGTCTTTTGACTGCCTTTGCCATTGCCATTGATATATGCCTAAGCCATATAAAACCGGACTTAGCGCCTTGTGGACGAACTCTAAAATCTGCATCTACGTACTCCCTGTGATGGTAGCTGCGATTAAAAAATAGACAGTAAATGCCTTGCTGATGTAATTTTATACAATATACTGAGAGGATAGCAATAATTCGAAAATACAACACGGAATTTGGTTAACCTTTTGAAATAGAAAAAATTGACCTGCTTGTAAGCCCCGTGTTTAAAGCGTTTCATGGATTAATAGTCGCTATTAAATAAAGGATAATATTCGCATGGTTGGCATTGACATAGAGTTATTGATAAAAAACATTCCGGGTGTATCTGATTGCTGCGTCGTTGATAAGCGAAATGGCGCAGCGCAAAGCAAGATAGTTCTTTTTTATGTTCCGACTGACACAGAGGTTGCTGAAGATGTTGAGCATGCAATTAAAAAGTCGTTACCTAACCCACAGTTAATTGACTATTTCGTCCCTGTTACTTGCATTCCCGCTGATAAGAATGGTCATCCTGATGTGCAAGCGTTACTTAAACTGGGCGTGTTTGATCAGACCTGCCTTGAGCAAAATTTAACGCAGTTTTTATCTCAACAAAATCCGCACGATGCTATCAGCGTGATGATCCCAAGCCAGTTCAGTGCGCCGCCCTTGTATCTTGATGAATTGAACCAGTATCAGACCAAATTGGTAGATCAATCTCGTTCGCACATAGCTAATACCCCAAGTAAATCGACGTTAGATGCAAAAAAAGCCTTTAGTGATGGTGGCAAACTTAACATTCCTGACAATGCGCCTAATGTGCTGGTGGACTGCTTACTGCGAGCAGCTGATGCAGTGAAACCAGAGGCTATTATAACCGTGAATAATCGATGTGAAACTCGTTTTAATTATTCTCAGTTACTTACAAAGTCAAGCTGTGTTCTATCCGGCTTGCGGGCGAAACAGCTGAACGTTGGTACGCCCATCGTCTTTCAATTCCGTGACAATGCAGAGTTCTTAACTGGATTTTGGGGCTGCTTACTTGGTGGCTATGTGCCAGTTCCTATGGCCGTAGCCGCTGACTATCAAGCTGATGTGGCATCTATAGAAAATATCCAGCGAGTCTGTGCCATGTTGGGGGACGCGCCAATTCTAACGTCTTCGTCAATGGTTAACGAAATCCGGCAGATGCCCTGGCCTGATGGGCAATCTCCTTTGGTGGTTTTGGATCTGGGTCAGTTACAGTTGGCCGACGCAGATAACGACTACCATGTGGCAAGTCCAGACGATATAACACTTATTATGCTGACATCTGGTACTACAGGTGCGTCTAAGGGCGTCCCTTTATCTCATAAAAATCTAATATGTCGCTCCATCGCAAGCGTTCAAGTGAACCAGTTTAGTCGCCAAACGGTATCGCTCAATTGGATGCCATTGGATCATGTGGCCGGTATTATCTATTTTCATCTGCGTGACGTTTATCTTGGATGTCAGCAAATTCATGTTGCCGCCTCAGATATTCTGGAGTCACCTTTAGTTTGGTTGGATTTACTGCATCAATATCGAGCCACAGTAACCTTTGCACCTAATTTTGCATTTGGTTTAATTGCGGGCTTAAGCGAACAGATAAAACAGCAGAGTTGGGACTTGTCGGCACTGAAATTGGTACTAAACGGTGGCGAAGCAGTGGTTGCATCTACGGCAAGGCAATTTCTTAAAATGTTGGCTAGATTTGGCTTGAGTAAGTTTGCTATGTGCCCTGCATGGGGTATGTCAGAAACCTCCTCAGGTATTACATATGCACGAGATTTTGCCCTTGATAATACCAGTGACACCGACTCCCATGTCGCCGTAGGGCCTCCTATTCCAGGCGATTTCATGCGCATTACTGATCCCAACAATCAAATATTAATGGAAGGAGAAGTCGGACGGTTACAGGTCAAAGGTGACACTGTGTTTAGCGGCTATTTCAACAACCCAGAGGAAAATGCAGAAGCCTTTACTGACGATGGGTGGTTCAATACGGGAGATTTAGGGATTTTGATGGACGGTAAGCTGACGATTACTGGCCGTGAAAAAGATGTCATCATTGTCAATGGTGTCAATTATTCTGGTGCTAGTATCGAAAGTTTAGTCGAAGACATTGAGCGTATCACCCGTTCTTATGTCGCCGCTTGTGCGGTCAGTGACCCACGACAAGGTGGAAGGGAGTGTTTAGCGCTGTTCTTCGTATGTGATAGCCCACAACCTTCAGCAGAATTATTAAGAAAGATTAAAGGGCAAGTCACCAGTAAAGCCGGAGTGAGCCCAGAATATTTGGTCCCTTTACAAATTGACGATATCCCAAAAACGTCGATTGGTAAAATTCAACGCACCAAACTTAAAATCAAGTTTGAAAAAGGTGAATTTAGTGAACAAGTAAAACAAACCGATTTACTACTAGGTAACCGTTGCATGCCTGCTTGGTTCTTCAAACCAATTTGGCAAGCTTATCAACCTCATGTGCAAGCAAATATTTCGGGACATAGAGTTCTAATGCTTGTAGCAGATCTCGGAATCGGAAAGCGTTTATCCGAGCAGCTTCAGCAGCGTGACTTGAATGTTACCTTGGTGTTGTTGTGCGATCAGTTCAGTTTATCGGATCCCTCGGCACTGCGAGTTCGAAGTAACCATCGTAGCGATTACCAAGCACTTTTTGAATACATAGCACTCAAAGGCGATTCGATTGATCATGCAATGATTGCTTGTAATCAAACTGCCACTATGGATAACTCTGTCGAGCAGCCAAGCGGATTTTGGGAGTGTGCTATATCAGCCTGCGCACAAGGACTAATAAGCAACAAAAACTTCCGTACACAAACTTTATCGATCCTCACAGATCGAGTTCAATCCGTAGATCATCAGCAGATTATTGCCCAGCAACTTGCGGGTATTCCGGCCGTTGTTAAGACCTTAAAACAAGAGTTAGCTCAGCTCAATTATCAGCTGATCGACCTAGACTTTAATGAGGAGACTATGGCCGAGAATCTGTATTCTGAATTAACCCTAATACAGCATGAAAAAGACATTGCGTGGCGTAACAACCAGCGTTTTCGACACGTATTGCAACTCAGTCAACCGCAGCCTATACATCATGATCCGCTCAATCCAAGCTGCCCAGCTGGTTTTGTGATTTCTGGAGGCTTAGGCGGAATAGGCCGACTAATCAGCAGAACATTGCTACAAAGCGATCATTCTCGATTATTAATTCTAGGTAGTAAGACCTTAAAAACCATCGAAGCGGAATATGCGCAACTGGATGCATTTTTACAATCTAGCCCTAGAGTGGATTATGTCAGTGTGGATGTCGCAGATCAGGAGGCGGTGTTAGATGCCGTCAACAAATGGAACGAGCAAACAGGCGCTCCTCTGACTGGTATTTTTCATCTAGCAGGACAATATCGCGAATTGCCCTTAGAGCAAGAAACAGCGGAAAGTTTATTGCAATTATCACGCAGTAAAGTGCAAGGTGCGTTGTCTCTTTCAAAAGTTATTGAACAGCACGCTAATGCATACTTGGTGAACTTTTCGTCTACCGCAGGGATCTTTGGCGGAGCCTTAATTGGCGCTTACGCCGCCGCATGCAGTGCCCTCGATGGAATTTCCCAGAACATCAGAGCGAGAGGATTTAAGTGTTTTAGTATTAATTGGTCTTCTTGGCGGGCAACCGGGATGAGTGAAGGAAATACCGCCATTGATGCCCTTCGTACTCGCGGAATACTTGAGTTGGATGTTGAAGCCGCCCTCACCAGTTTACGTCTCATTTTGGGGCAGTCGCAGCCATGCCAAATCGCAGTGGGGCTTGATCCAGCCAATTCGGTCATCCGTCAAGCCTGTGAACAAGGGGAAAATTTGCGGCAACCCTGTATTTTTGTCGAAAACACGCTTGCTAAAGACGTGCAAGCGATAGAGTTTAACGATGCCTTCGGTTTGGCTAATAACGCGTATGTGTACACAGTAGAACATATGCCTAGACTAGAAAATGGCGATGTTGATAAATCTGCCTTAGATATTATCGCCGCGCAAGGAAACGTAAGAGTTGTAGCGGCTAAAACCGCAACTGAACAGCGGCTTGTACAAATTTGGCAAGAAATTCTCAAGATTGAGACGATTAGCACCGATTGGAACTTCTTTGATGTAGGAGGCCAGTCCATTTTGGCAACTAAACTCATTGCCAGAGTGAGACAAGAATTTGCAGTTGAATGGACCTTAAAAGATATATTTAGTGCGCCTACCTGCATTCAACAAGCATTAGTGATAGACCAACAGCTAGCTAATGTAGAGACTCGACCACAAAGCAATGATTCAGTCATCCCAATATTGTCAAGGGACGAACCACTGCCGTTGTCCTCTGCACAACAAAGGCTATGGTTTATTGACCAACTTGATATTCCTTCGAGTGCTTATAATGTCACTGCTTGTATACGTTTTTCACAGCCGCCCGACCGATTGAAATTAGCAAACTGTCTTAATCAAATTATTGCTCGACAAGAAAGTCTACGGGTTAGGTTTCCTTCCGTTAAGGGTATTCCAACTCAAATAGTATCGTCAGAATCACAAGTCGGTATCCGATGTGTGAAGGTTCACAATCAGACAGATTTAGACCACACATTAATCGCAGAAGGACAGTATCACTTTAATCTTAGCGAAGGTCCGTTGCTGCGAGCGGCGCTCATTGAAGATCATCTCGGTAGGTATGCGCTTGCGCTTACGCTTCATCACATCATCAGTGATGGATGGTCTATGCGTGTGCTGTTTGAGCAGTTCGAAACGCTGTATGTAGGCGATACGTTGGACGAATGCCACCCAAACACAGTGCAATATGTCGATTATGCCGCGTGGCAGCAATCGAGAATCGATACAGGCAAGTATGATAATCAATTAGCATTCTGGCGTGAGCAATTACATGGTGGTTTAGCCGGTTTCGATATTCCCACTGATTATCCCCGACCGTTGGTGCAAACCTACTCAGGAAGTCGCTTCACTCAGAACATACCACCGTTGTTGGCCGGACAACTGCGAGAACAGGCCGCTAATACTAACGTCACATTATTTGTTCTGTTGCTCTCCGGGTTTAAGGCGCTTTTATCACGATATGCACAAAAGCAAGATGTCATGATTGGTACCGTAGTCGCTAATCGAGACTATGCAGAAATCAAAGACTTAGTGGGTTTCTTTGTGAATCCAGTGGTGTTGCGTTCAAACGTTGATCCGAATATCAGTTTTGCGGCCTTGGTAGAACAAGTGAATCAAAACACCCTTGATGCTGTGGCAAATCACAATTTACCGTTCGAGTACTTGGTCGAACAATTAGCGCCGCCAAGAGACACCAGTCGCTCGCCTTTATTCCAAATAGCCTTTGATCTGCGTGACCCTGATTTAACCACAAGCCGTAGTGGCGATCTTGAATTTAGCGTCATGGAAGCAGATTTAGGCACAGCGAAGTACGATTTGCACCTAACGCTTGAAGAGCGTGGCCCTGAAATTTTGGCGTTTTGGGAATTTAATACAGATTTATTTACCCCCCAGCGCATTAGTAATATGGCTGCAAATTTCCAACGATTGTTAGAATGCGCAATGACTGCCCCTCAGACTCTTATTACTGATTTGGAGGTGCTTGCTCCCCAAGAGATCAGCCATCAGGAAAGTTATAATCAAACTAGCGCGCCCTTCAATGCTGATGTTTGCATGCATCACTTATTTGAAGCTGCAGCCAAACAGTACCCAGAGCGCGATGCTGTGGTGTTTGGTGATCAACGTATTAGCTATGCTGCGCTGAATGCAAAAGCGAATCGATTAGCAAGATTGTTGGTGGATAAGGGAGCGCAACCAGACAGTCTTATTGCACTTTGTTTGGATCGCTCTATCGATGCGATGGTCAGTATTTTGGCTGTGCTTAAATCCGGAGCAGCCTACTTGGCGTTAGATCCTACCTATCCTCGGCGACGTTTAGCTTATATGCTGAAAGATGCGGAGGCGCAGATTCTGCTAACCTCTGAATCTATCGCTGCAGATTTAAAACCGGCAAATATTGAGCTTATCTATATTGAGCAAACCGCCTCAACGACCGCACATTATGCTCAACATAATTTGGACGTAGAGGTTAGGCCAAACAATTTGGCTTACGCGATCTACACCTCAGGCTCCACCGGTCAACCCAAAGGCGTGTTGCTCGAACATAAAGGTTGGTGCAACGTTGCCCAAGCGCAGATAGATAGCTTTGGATTGCAACAAGGTATGCGTATTTTGCAATTTGCCTCAATGAGTTTTGATGCTTCAGCATTTGAATTTGCAATGGCTTGGGGCTCTGGCGGAACCTTGTTTATGGGCGACAAACAAACGCTCTTACCGGGCCTCTCGTTGGCTAACTTTCTGGGAAAACATCAGGTCCAAGTTGTCACGCTACCACCCACAGCATTAAGTGCATTAGCCGACATTCAGTTGCCCGATTTGACCGTGGTGACGGTTGCTGGCGAAGCCTGCCCTGCCAGTTTGGTTAAAAAGTGGGCTGGTAACACACGTCGGTTTTTTAATTTGTATGGCCCCACTGAAACAACAATTTGGGCAAGTTATGCAGAATGTTTTGTGCAGGATGAAGGTAGCCCGGTTATCGGATATCCAGTTGCCAATACTCAGCTCTATGTGGTTGATGAATGGCTAAATCGATTGCCTATTGGTATGCCAGGAGAACTATGTATAGCCGGAGTGGGAGTGGCCAGAGGGTACCACGGTAAACCTGAGCTAACAGCACAAAAGTTTGTCAAGGATCCTTTTTCTCGTGACCCAAATGCACGCCTTTATCGAAGTGGTGATTTAGTTCGTTATCGCAACGACGGAAGATTAGAGTTCTTAGGTCGAATTGACCATCAAGTGAAAGTCAGGGGCTATAGAGTAGAGCTTGGCGAAATAGAAGAGCAACTACAAAAGTATCCAGGAATTAAAGAATCTGTTGTGACGGCACATCAGAACAAGTCAGCAGAAACCCAGCTTATTGCCTATGTCGGTGCTCAACAGGTGACTCAAATTGATATCCAAAGTATTAGGGCCCACCTGAGATCTACGTTGACAGACTATATGGTTCCTGCCCACATATTTGTGCTTGATAGTTTGCCCTTAAGTTTAAATGGCAAAGTCGATCGTAACGCCTTGCCTGCGCCTGAGAGTCTGCTTAACAAGCAGGTTTCAATCCAAACTGCTGATTCAGATATGGAGCGCATCGTTATTGATATTTGGAAGCAAGCGCTGGACACAGATTCGATAGATGTAACTGCAAACTTTTTTGATATAGGGGGCCACTCGCTAAAAATGGCTCAGGTTCAAACACTGCTCAGTAGTGAGCTAAAGCGAGAGGTATCTTTGGTGGACTTGTTCCAGCACACAAGTGTTAAAGCACTGGCTCGCTACTTAGAATCAAGCTCTGATTCAGCAATTGCGGGGCAAGTAACGAACGCTGAGCCATTAGATAGAAACCAACACGTACTTTTAGCCAAAGTGAGTGGTAGAGAACGAATGGCAAAAATGGCAACGATAAAACGCCGACAAGGAAGATAAAATGAGTGATCTAGAAGACAGATACAGTGGCTTTGAGATTGCAGTAATTGGTATCGCATGCCGTTTTCCTGGTGCAGATAGTCCCGAAGCATTCTGGGACAACTTGAATAACGGTGTTGAATCTATTCGTCGTTTTAGTCAGCAAGAATTGATTGATTTAGGCCACGACCCACAAGTCGTCTCACAAGCTAATTTCGTTCCTGCTCACGGTGTAGTAAACAATTACGATATGTTCGATCACAAGCTGTTTGGCTACACACCAAGAGAAGCCGGTGTAATGGATCCCCAACAGCGCCTTTTCTTAGAATTGTCCTGGGAAGCATTGGAAAACGCCGGTTATGCGCCCAAATCAATGCAAGTGCCAGTAGGAATATTTGCCGGGACTTCCACCAATACTTACTTAGAAGCAAATGTTCGGAAAAATCATAAAGTACTGGCTGCTATTTCAGAATTTCAAGCTAACGTCTTGAATCAAAGTGATTTTCTTTCTACTCGCGCGAGTTACAAATTAGGTTTAAGCGGCCCGAGTTTTACCATTCAATCGGCCTGTTCAACGTCTCTTGTTGCCACTCATGTGGCTTGCCAACAGTTGATCGCCGGTGCATGTGATATCGCTATGGCTGGTGGTGTGTCTATTACTTTACCCGAAAATTGGGGATACCAGTATCAAGAAGGCATGATTTATTCTCCAGACGGTCATTGCCATGCATTTGATGCTGATGCGAATGGCACTTTGAAAGGTGATGGAGGGGGCATAGTGGTGCTTAAGCGCCTTGCCGATGCAATTAATGACGGCGATCACATTGAAGCTATTATTCTAGGTTCAGCTTCTAACAATGATGCTCAAGCTAAAGTTGGATACACAGCGCCGGGTATGGACGGGCAAGTAGATGTGATTCAAACAGCCATGTTGATGGCAGACGTAACAGCTGATTCTATTACTAATATTGAGTGTCATGGCACGGGCACACCAATGGGCGACCCTATCGAAATCTCGGCTTTGTCGAAAGCCTTCGCCAACGAGGCTCAGATAGGATCTTGTGCTGTCGGCTCGGTCAAAACTAACATTGGGCATTTGGATGCTGGAGCCGGTGTTGCAGGATTAATTAAAACCGTATTGGCGTTAAAGCATAAAACCCTTCCGCCGAGCCTTAATTATCAACGTCCCAATCCCATCATAGAGTTTGAAAAAACCCCCTTTTATGTCAATTATCAAAGTACACCTTGGAAATCTGGCCGCTACCCTAGGCGTGGTGGCGTTAGTTCATTCGGAATAGGCGGCACTAACGCCCACATTATTGTTGAAGAAACGCCAGAAGATCTCTTGCCGGAAATCCATGAGCCACCCGAGAACCCTATTTTGCTAGGCTGGTCAGCTCAAAGTAAAAAAGGGTTAGACCAATATGCTGAAAAACTAATTAAGTTGTTAACCCAGGACACCAGTCCAGCGCTGCGTGATATTGCTTTTACTTTACATCAAGGCCGAGAGAAATTTGCTTTTAGGCGCGCGTTAGTTTGCAGCAGTAAGCAAGATGCTTTGGCAAAACTACAAGAGCACAATTTACCCTCTGTGGTCAGCTCCCAAATAGAGTGTGAATCCACAGCTACTGTATTTATGTTTCCTGGGCAAGGCTCACAATATATAAACATGGGCCGCGACTTGTATGATAACCAACCGATTTTCAAGCAACAAGTCGACTTGTGTGCAGAGTTATTGCTACCCCACTTGCAGTTTGATATTCGACACATTTTGTATCCACAAGATGCTCAACAAAAAAGTGAAGGGGCTGAAAAATTAACTCAGACCGCTTGCACCCAACCGGCGTTGTTTGTGATTGAATACGGTCTGGCCAAGCTCTGGCAAGCCAATGGTTTAGAGCCATCTATTGTGGTTGGTCATAGTATTGGAGAATACGCAGCGGCTTGTATTGCCGGTGTTTTCAGCTTAGAAGATGCCTTAATGTTGGTAGCAAGGCGCGGTGCGCTGATGCAAGCGCTTCCCGCCGGTGACATGTTGTCAGTTCAGAGCTCAGTTGATGATGTCGAGCCCTTTCTAGACGATTCACTTTCCATTGCTGCATTGAACTCACCTGCTCTATGCGTTGTGTCAGGCCCAACTAATCGGGTGGCCGAGCTTGTTGATATTTTGGCAGCAGAGAATATCGCATGCAAACGGTTAAACACCTCTCACGCTTTTCATTCCGGCATGATGGAGCCAATTTTAGCCCCATTCCTAGAAACGTTAGATTGTTGCACGTTGCATGCACCCTCTATTCCAATAGTGTCGACTGTTACTGGCGATTTAATTGATAGCCAGCGGATCAGAACGCCTCAATATTGGCTGGACAACATACGTCAAAGTGTCAATTTCGCAAGTGCAGCTAATACACTGATGCAGCAAAATAACTATACTTATTTAGAGTGTGGTCCAGGCAATACATTAAGTTCACTGCTGAGATCATGTTCTGACAAGCCGGCTCAAGTACAGTGTGTGAGCTCGTTGAAACATCCGCTGGAGACGGCCTCAGATAATGACGTTTTTGAAGCTGCGCAAGCGAAACTTTGGACGACAGGTATCCATTTACCAGATACATTGACCCCTCCAACGGGGCGGCGAGTGGCCATTCCAACCTACCCATTTCAAAGAACGAAATGCTGGGTTGAGCCTTTACCTGAAAACGTTGGTAAGTTGGCGCTAGCGTATAAGCAAAACATTGATATAAAGCAACCTTTAGATAAATGGTTTTATGTTCCGAGCTGGCAGTCTTGGCACTCACCAATGACATCGTCCCCCATATCCGAAGAGTCATGGTTATTAGTCTCTGCGAATTCAAAGCGATTAGGCGACCTAACGAAGACCCTTACTGAACAAGGTGTCGCCTCGATAACGTCAATTGTCTATTCATCCGGGAGCCCCTTGGATCTTACGCAGATCAATAACCACAAGTCCGCTGTTCAACAGATAACCCATCTGGCTATTTTGACTGAACAGGGATCCGAGCTTGATTTGAGTACTGCGCCTACAAGTCACGCATTTTATGATTTGCTCAATGTGCTGCAGCCATTGCTTAATCTGCTCGACTTAACAAAGATAAATTTAAGTTATGTAACAACACTCGCATGCGCGATGAATCCTATGGCTGCTGTGGATCCGCAAAGGCTTATGCCATTGGGTTTGTTACGCAGCATAAAAGCTGAATATCCGGGCATTAACCTTCGCTTTATCAATCTCGCTGAAGAAGTGAATGAACAAGACTTATTGCGTGAAATGCGTGTCCAAGGCGATGCAATGTTAGTCAATTTCGAATTCGGAAATTGCTGGACCCAAGTGTTACAACCCACGTGCCTGCCTGATCCCAAGGTAATCCCCTTAAGATTTAAAACCGCTGCAACTTACTTGATTACCGGTGGCTTAGGTTCCATGGGGCTGGCTTTTGCACACTATTTAGTTGAGAATTTTCAAGCTAATTTGATTTTGGTTTCTCGACAAACTTTACCTGAAGACGACGATGCAAAAAAATGGTTAGCACAAAACCCTGATGACAATCCCACAGCAAAAAAACTCCATGCAATCAGCCAGTTAAAAGAGAAAAGTAGTGGTGAGATTTGCGTGCTTGCTGCAGATGTGTCAGATCTTCGTGCAATGCAACAGCTAAAACAAACCATACAGGATCGGTTTGGTGGCATTGATGGTGTTATCCATGCTGCAGGTATTCCCGGTGGCGGTATCGTGGCTAACTTGCAACAAGGTGAAATAGAAGATGTCTTTGCTGCAAAAGTTAAAGGTACTTGGGGGCTATGCGAAACCTTTGCTGACCAATCGTTAGATTTCTTGATCCTTTGCTCATCATTGACCTCATTTATTGACCGGCCAGGGCGCGGTGAGTATGCAGCGGCAAATTATTACTTAGATGCCCTAGCTAATAGTAATTTGTATACGAACAACACTCCAATCATCAGTATCAATTGGGATGCTTGGTCCGGAAGCACAATGAGTCAAGCCGCCGGGGCTCCCAGCGCAGAAGGCAGAATTGATCCTCAGCAAGGTACAGAAGCAATGGTGCGCTGTTTGCACTCTGGGCTTCGCCAAGCCGTGGTTTCTACCCGTAACCTGATGCCCAGCTATGGCTTTATCAGCGGATTAGAAGAAGCCTCTTCTGCGAATGAGTTAAGGTCGGTTGATGAGCATGCTGAGATCGAAGATCCATCACTAAGCCCAGCAGAACGCATATTGATGTCAATTTGGCATGACCTTCTAGGCGTTGAAGAGGTAACGACGCAGGATAATTTCTTCGAACTTGGTGGAGATTCCATTGTCAGCCTACAACTCACCTCTAGAGCTGCACAGCAAGGGCTGAAAATTACCGCCCGACAAGTATTTGAAAACCAAACTATAGCTGAATTAGCAATTTTAGTTGAAGATCAGGTGACTACCAATACGAAGAGCGTGGCAGTAACGGAGCAAACGTCGTCCAATCCCATTAATATTGTCTGCGGGGAAGTGCCACTGACGCCAATCCAAAATTGGTTCTTTGCCAATGATTTCAATCATCCACAGCACTGGAATTTGTATCAGGTTCTAGCGTTGCCGAAACAAATTGAAACCCCACAATTACGTAAACTACTCGACATCATAATTCAGCAACATGACATGCTTCGCGCTCAGTTTTATGCCAAAGGTAGCCAATGGACACAGCAAATCCAAGATTACGTATCCATACCTGATGATGGGTTTCTCGCCATTGACGTATCAAGTTGGAAGAAAGACGATTATCAACAACGATTGGAACACTATGTTAACGAACTGAGTGCACAATTCGATTTGAATGGCGGCTGTTTGTACCGATTTGTGCACCTTCAAAATAGTCATGATAATTCCGCACAACTGTTGGTGTTGATCCATCATTTATTGATCGATATCGTTTCTTTGAATATTTTGGTCAATGATTTGCTGACTGCTTGGCAACAACTTTCAACGAGTAAAGCCATTCAATTGGCGCCTAAAAGTTCGTCCTTTAAACACTGGTCAAACGCGCTACTTACGTTCGCTGAAAGTACAGATTGTGTTTCACAACGGGAGTATTGGCAGAGGTATCAAGGATTAACGCCATTACCGTTACCCAAAGATGTGTTTGGCTTATTGAACAATGTAGAATCAGCCCAGCAGTCGACGGTATTACTATCGTCATCAGTAACCAAGCAACTTACCAAAGAGTTGGTCAAATTTGGCGTTCAACCCAAGGATGTGCTGCTGTGTGGTTTACTCATGGCAATGGCTGACTTTACCGGTCAGTCACGATTGTTAATTGAGTTAGAAGAGCATGGTCGCGACGCGCTCGACAGTGAACTCGATATGAGTCGCACTGTGGGATGGTTTACTAAAGCCTTCCCGTTTTTTTGTGAGGTACCAAGTCAAAATGACGCCAAATCGGCAGTCGAATCAATTCGCCTCAAGGCAGATTACGCCAGTGATTTTGGTTTAGGCTTTGGTCTATGTGCCGCTGAATTATCCTTACCTAAACCAGAAGTGGTTTTCTTATATTTAGGAAATGTTAGCCAATCTAGTACTTTGAGCGCCTTCTCTCCCACCACAGTATGCAAAGCCAGTCGTCATCCGACCCAACAACGCACGCACACTTTTGAATTTAGTGTGTGGATAGCAAAAGGACAGGTGAATATTAATTTAGGCTATAGTGAAAATTATCATCATGTCCACACGATTGAGACATTGTTGAATAACTACAAGGCTCTTGTTGAGTCTTTGGTTGCTAGATTAACGCCATCACTTGATTCTCTGTTTCCAGTAGGAGAGCCTGACTCGGTTTCACTACAGGAAAATGCACCGCCAGAACAATCCGATTTGTTACCCTTGTCGTTCGCTCAGGAACGAGTCTGGTTTTTAGAGCAAATAGAACAACAATCAACTTTGCACAACAAGCATTCCGTACTGAAAATCTCCGGTAAACTCAATCATCAGCACTTGAGAGACGCTATTAACGCAATATTAGCGTCTCATCAAAGTTTGCGCACTTGCTTTGCTAAACAAGCGGGCGAACCTCGACAAAAAATATTGCAAAGTGTAAAGATAGATTTGCCGATCGAAAACTTCGACTCCCAAATGGAAATGTCAGGTGCGCAGAAAATCGAAGATATTTTGTCGATCATCTCCGAGCATGAAATAGCCCAACCTTTTGATCTGCAACAAGGGCCATTGTTACGTTTTAAGCTATTGAAGCAGAATGAAGCGAATCACTATTTGTTGATTACGATTCATCATATAGTTGTCGATGCATGGTCAATGCAATTGTTCTTTAAGCAATTGCAAGATGCCTATCAGCAACTTGCCAATGGTTTGCCTCCCGCCATTACTACCAGTTCTCAATACACCGACTTTGTAACCTGGCAACGTGCGGCAATGGATACCCCTCAACTTAGTCAAAGTTTAGATTATTGGTGTCAGAAGTTAGCGGGTATTCCTACGCGATTAACGCTACCCACAGACAGACCCAGACCACCTTTGCAGACTTTCGAAGGGGATAGGGTTGATCTAAGCCTTAGCGCTCATGTCATCACTAAGGTACGCGCTTTTTGCATCGCGAACGGTGTTTCAGTCAATATGGTTATGCTGGCTATCTTTAAAGTCTTGTTGGCCAAGTACAGCGGCCAAACCGATATTGTAGTTGGAACACCGGTAGCCAATCGCTCGAAACGGGAGTTTGAAAGTATTATAGGTCTGCTCGTTAATAATCTGGTCCTTCGCAGCGATCTCAGTCCTGATAAAACCTTTAAACAATTATTGTCACATGTAAAAAATGAAGTGCTAGATGCTAATGAACATGCAGATGTGCCCTTTGAAAAAGTGGTACAGGCGATTAACCCTGAACGGGATAGAAGCCAGTCCCCGCTTTTTCAGGTAATGATGGTATTCATGAATGCCCCGCAAGGCGATGCTCCAGAATCTCATAAAAACATAATCAATATGCAACCCGAAGAAGTCCATAACCGGATATCTGAATTCGATTTGAGTTTATATGTATACGAAAAAGGCAGTCAATATATTAACCAAGCAGCATCATTAAACGCCTGGATTGAGTTCAATACCCAGTTGTTTGATAAACAGCGAATTGAACAATTTTGTCTACATTATTGTTATTTGTTGGAACAAGCGACGGACAACCCGCAGATCAAGATAAAGCAACTTCAACTTCTCACTCAAGACCAGCAATCACAGATGATATTATCGCAAAGCAAGAATCAGTTGCCATTTTCCTTTGCACAAACACATTCACCTGATGCCGATACCAGTTTAGAGTATTTGCTGACTGCTAAATTGTCCCAAAATAATCATCCAAAGGCGCTACGTTGTGGTAGTGATAGTCTTTCATATCAACAACTAGAGCAACAGTCAGCTAGTTTGGCGAAGCAACTGCAGGATTTAGGTGCCGAGCCTGAAGTCCCGATAGCCATTTACATGGACCGCAGCATCGATATGTTGGTGGCGATGCTAGCTGTGTTGCGCTCAGGCGCGTGCTATGTGCCATTGGATCCTAGTTTTCCAAAGGATCGCATTGATTACATGTTGCGGGACGCCGAAGCTAAGTTATTACTCAGTAATGAAGCATTATTTAACACTCTAACCGATTGTCCTTGTGACGCGTTATTAGTCGATAATTGGCAACGAGGTGAGGAGGGCAGTGAGCCCCTGCAAAGCGCTGCGAAAAGCACCGATTTAGCTTATATAATTTACACATCAGGCTCTACTGGTATGCCTAAAGGCGTGCGTATAGAACGTCGAAATGTGGTTAATTTCCTGTTGAGTATGGCGCTAAAACCGGGACTAAATGAACAGGACGTTTTTGTTGCGGTGACCACCATAAGTTTTGATATTCATGTGCTTGAGCTTTGGTTACCTTTAGTGGTTGGGGCTCAATTAGTCATCGCCGAGTCCAGTCAAACGGCAGACGGTAATAAGCTGTTAGATTTGTTGCAAACTTGTCAAGCAACGGTCATGCAAGCTACCCCTGCCACATGGCAACTGTTATTGCAGTGCGGTTGGAGCAAACCTCTTGAATTGAGAGCGCTTTGTGGAGGAGAGGCTCTCACCAATGAATTGTGCAATAAATTACTACCGCTAACTCAGTGTATTTGGAACATGTATGGCCCAACCGAAACCTGTGTGTGGTCATCTGTGAAACAGATCACCACTGCTTCTAATCAGATCACTATTGGCGAACCAATACACAACACTCAATTTTACGTTGTTGATAACAACATGAACATGTTGCCAGCTGGTATCACAGGCGAATTATTGATAGGTGGCGAAGGTGTGGTGAGGGACTACTACAAACGGCAGGAATTAACTGAAAATCAATTTGTCGAGAACCCTATAAAAGGTTTACGCACGGGGCGAGTCTATCGCACAGGCGATGCTGCTCAGCGTTTACCTAATGGTGAATTCACCGTGCTCGGGCGTTTTGACAATCAAGTCAAACTCAGAGGCTATCGAATTGAGTTAGGGGAAATCGAAATGCGTCTTAGTGCTCACCCAGCGGTATCAGAAGCGGTGGTTGGCATTCGAGGTGAAGAGGAGAGCAAAAAGCTGGTGGCTTGGTTACGTCCCTCATCTGATAGTCCACCTAGCAATCTAGACTTGCGTGACTTCTTACTTGAAGTCTTGCCGAATTACATGGTACCGGCAACTTTTGTTTGGCTGGATGAGTTTGCCAAAACCCCAAACAATAAGATTGACAGAAAAGCCCTAGTTGAACCATCCATAGAATATGAATTGCCGGCCTTAATAGATGCATTAGAAACAGACGCTGAGCGGCTTGTTGCTAACGTGTTTGGCGAGGTGTTGAATACCTCACAAGTGGGTCGGTTCGATAACTTCTTCGACTTAGGCGGGCATTCTCTGTTATCGATGAAAGTCGTGGATGGTATTGAGCGAGAAACTGGCGTTAGGATCCACCCAGGCGAGCTTTTTCAGCAATCAGTGGGACAAATTGCCTCTATTTATCAAGATCAATTCGTTCCACAAAAGGAGTCGTCGGATGTATAAGGAGCATAACGAGGAGTTTGCTGTAAAGTCTCAAGAGAAAATTCAACCATTGTTTATTGGCTTTAAAGAAGAGAGTTTGTACGGCTGCCATCATGAGGTATTGCATACCTTTAAAAAAGCAACTCCGATTATTATTTGCCCACCCTTAGCTCACGAATATGAGCGTTGCCATCGAGCACTAAAGCAACTTGCTTCAGCGTTAGCTAAAGCCGGGTTTAATGTGTTGCGTTTTGACTATGTCGGGACCGGAGATTCAGCTGGACATTATGAACAGGTTGATTTTAACAATTGGCGTGCCGATACCCATAGAGCCATCGATTTTTTTAAACAACGCACCGGCGCCCAGCAAGTCGTGTTATGTGGTCTTAGGCTTGGTGCTACTATCGCACATCAAGTGACCTTGGAGCGGCGTGATGTTGTCGGTTCAGTACTGTGGTCTCCGTGTCTAAAAGGGAAGCAGGTTGTTGCCCATTGGCGAGATGTGCAAATAGCCCATCAGCAAGCGCTGGGATATGACTTGAAGACAGATCAAATTACCGAAGTATTGGGTTTCCCGTTGTCGGCAAAAGTGCAGGACCAATTACACAAACTAAATCTTACCCAGCAGAAAATATTAACTGAAATCCCTAAGTATCATTGTATTGTTGATGAACAAACCCACCAATGGCAGTCGCAACAAGCGCTCCTTAACCTCGGCCACAGCTTTTTTATAGATAGCAAAGGTAGTCGAATATGGGATCAAGAGGCAATGGAAGCTCGGGTGCCTATGCACATAGTGCATGCTATGGTGAGCTGGCTTCAAGGAGCATTTAAATGAATGAAGAAGCACTATTGGTAGGGCCAACTAAAAGTTTAGCCGCGATTTATTCGGCCGGCTTGGTGACCGAAGGTAAAGACCCTAAAACGGCCGTGCTGCTGTTAAATTCGGGTTTAATACATCACGCCGGTCCTGCAAGGTTGTATACGCGTTTAGCAAGATGTCTTGCCAGCAAGGGAAAACATACTATTAGGTTTGATTTATCTGGAATCGGCGACAGTATCGCTAGGCCAGACAATTTATCGATTTACCAAATTGCCACTCAAGAGCCAAAAGAAGTGATGGACTATTTGCAAAGGCGAGGTTTTACCCAGTTTATTTTGGCAGGAATCTGCTCGGGCGCTTATTGCGCATTTAAAGCTGCCTTGGTTGACCATAGAGTGATAGCCACTGTCTTAATCAATTATCAAGATGACACTGTCAATAACCAGTTGACAGAGCAAGCTTGGTCACAGCGATATTGGCGAAACTCACTGTTTAGATTAGATGCTTGGAGAAACCTCGTAACTGGCAACGTAAACTATCAACGACTGTTTTCTACTTTGGGGAAGTCGGTTAAAAGTGTAGTAATGAAGACTGCTGATCCTCAGAATAGTGAAAGTGACAAAAACAACGCGCAATCAGCTTCTTTTGCTGACGAAATGGAACGGCTCCTTGAGCGTGAAGTGCGTGTTTTAATGCTAATATCTGGCTTGGATATCAGTCAGGAGTTTTTACGAGTTTTAATGGGCGATAAACTGAATCACTTCCAGCAACATCCAATGGTAGAGGTTTGCGTTATTGATGGGGCAGATCATTTGTTTACCAATCTTAGTCATCAACAACAATTTATCGATATTGTCGAAAGCTGGATAACACCGATTCAATAATTTATCAGTCGAATATTCGGAGTGGCAATAGGTGTTGCGATAGCGCATGAGTAATTAGTAAAAAGTAGCGGAAGATGAAAATACCAATCAATGCTAGTTGTTTGTGTAGGTGCGCTTAACAATGTTCGTGTTGCTAAATCAAAGGTAAGTAGTCTGGGATCAACTGAAAGCCCCAGCCCAATTGCTTTTAAATAAGCCTCCTTCAAACACCACAAACTATAAAACGTATGGTTTATCTTGCAAGGATCTTGTTGATTTTGTAGTTCGGCAAATTCGCGGGAGGAGAATACTGATTGGCCTAAAGTAATAAACTCATCTTTTAGGTTTTTATGATACTCAATGTCTATGCCAATAGGCAGATTACTGATGCCAATAAGTGCATAGCCCGCAGTCACAGAAGTATTAAATTCAACACTGTAATGAGGCAATACTGGTTTATGTTGCTTTTCTCTGTTAATCACCAATTCATGTGCAGAGATGCCGCTGTATTTGGCCAAAATATGTCGTAATGCTACTCTGCGCAAATAAAAGCTTCGTCTATCACGATCATACTTAAAGCGATTTAATTGCGCAATTTCCTGCTGATCTAAAGGGCTTGATGACATATCGATTGCGTTAGAGGGAAGAAGCTCCAGTTGTGTATGAAGATCAACAACCCAAAGATCAATGCAATCCTTGGTTAGCGGGATGAATATGTGCTCATTCAATGTCATGGTGAAATTTCACGAATCATAGATGCAGCCTCGCATTGATTATAGTGGTTAACATCCGCGCAGCGCTTTGAAGGTAAAAGTGAGGTCCATTCACTTCTATTTGTTCAAATTCATCATTGGAATATCTGCTCCATTGCGACATTTGTTGGGCGTCCACGGAGTGGTCTAGGCTGCCATTAAAGGCCGTAATAGGTGAGGGAATTACGTTCAATCTACCAGCGAACGGTGATTCAATCAGCCTGAAATCAGCACGCAGAGTAGGTAGCATCAACTCGAGTAATTCCCGCCCCGGAGTCGACACATCAGCTTTATAGCGCTGAGCTAATGTCTCGATCAGCTGTTGATCCGGCAAATCCCCGATCAATTCAGCGCTTGGGGGCATATGTGGAGGCGTTTTTGCAGAGACAAATAAACGGATTGGTGGTGAACAACCGAGTTCGGTTAGCCTATTGACTAACTGATAACTTATCGCGGCCCCCATACTATGCCCAAACACCGCCCATGGGGTTAGCGTGAATGGGGTGAATAACGGTGTAAGAAGTGCTAGTAGCTCGGCCATGTCACTAATGGCAGGCTCAGAAAATCTATTCTCTCTACCTGGTAATTGTACTGATATCAACTGGATGTCTGGATGCAAATGCTGTTGCCATCCCTGATATGCAGAAGCGCCAGCACCGGCAAATGGGAAGCAGAATAGTCTAATTTTGCCATTAGAGTTGGTTGCTTGGGCTTTAAACCACGGGCTGCAGAGAGAAGTCATTGTGAAATTTTCATAACGTGATTAGTTAATTGGACTGATGTCTGCTAGTAACGCATGCCATTTTTTCTCGGCTGCTGCAAAACTGTGGTGTTGCTCGATTTCGGTTCGAGCATTGCGACTAAGGCGTTTAATTTCACTTTGCTCAGAAAGTAATTTTTGCAGTTGCTTAACATAGTCAGCTACTTGTGCGTCTTGCTCTAATATAATGCCGTTATGGTCTGATTTGATCGCGTATTCCATATCGCCACAACGTGCAACAATTGGCACGACGCCACATGACATGGCTTCTAAACTCGCCAACGATAAACCTTCATTCACGGAACATAATAAAAACAATTTTGCTCGACGAAAAAAATCAGCCACATCATCGGTTTCCAGCCAAATTAGATTGTCTTGTAAGCCTTTTTGAGTGATAGCCACTTTAAACTCGTCGTGCATCACGCCGTCACCTAGCCAACACACCGTAATTTTAGGGTTTGCTTTGACCATTTCTTGAATGACATCTAATGTAAACATCGGTCGTTTTCGCTCTCTTAGTTGAGCGCAAACAATGATGTCTATGTCTCTTAATTGATTTTTTTTAGGCAAGCTGTATTTACTTAGATCGGATGTACTATGCAATATTTCAATCTGCTTCGAACAAATTCCATTTTGTAAAAGTGAAGCGGCTGTAACGGAGCCAGGAACAAAAATTTTATCTGCACGACGAGCAAAAAAAGCAGCTATTTTTTCCCATACCTTCGGCCAATTAGTATTTTCTATCAAACGATTGTCTGTGACCCTGATATCGTGGGCAAAATTTAGTTCGGCTGGACCTGCAATAAAATGCAGAAAGACAGGGACACGCCTTAGCTTTGCTGCAAACACTGCAAACAACCCGTGAGGTATCAAACTGTATGCCATAACCAGCTTAGTGTCTTTGCGAAAGACTTCTCGCAATAACAGTACAAAACGCGACAGCAGACGACCCAATATTCGGATCCTGCCTTGTGGGTAAACCCACGTTATGCCATCGTAATAATGACCTTGTCGGTCACTAACAACGACTAACTCTATGTCCTCACGACTTCTTAAAAGTGGGGTCAACTTAGCATGAAACAAATTATTGTTTAGCGTTGTCGTGATCACAATTCGCATTCAATACCTACCCTTAGTTTACGTAAAATGTCCTTCTTCAACGTTAAAAGCAAATTATTAAATTTAGGCTACGAATACTCTACAAAACCTGAAAATCACGTTGATTTGTAATTATTAACGCTCTGTTGTTGTCGTTATTCTTGCTGCTACTGCTCACGGCAATATAGTGTTGGTTTTGGCGTCTAGGCAAATCTGAGTTGAACAATGAACTTGATAACTTCTTGTGGCATTGACTACGACAATTAATAAGGCGGGCATAATCGCACTTTTAATTAGTAAAGCAGAATTGTTCAATCCTGAACTTGCTTATAGATACGGTAGACTAGGATTGAGCTTTATGACAATTTTTTATTGCGCTTAATTCGATAATAGTTAGCAATGACAGCGAGATTATGCCTCGCCCTCTACTTTTATTTACCTATTTATAATCAGTATTACATGGCAACTCTCTTCAATACAGTAAGGCGAGTCTGCTCGTGTAATTCACTCTCAATCGGATAGTTGCAAGTGTTTTAACTGCAATTTTCGTTTGGTTCCTTGCCAAATTCCTTTGGCCTAGACTATGTTGATATAGCGCTACAAGTTTGGCATGTAATACTAAGAGATATAGAGTAGCTGGTTACAAATAAACTGTACTAATGAAATTTACCTGTTTAATATGGTTAATAATTAGACAGTTATAACCAAGCCGACATAGCGCTTTATAACAGGGAACTTGAATGTTTTCGATTCAAGGAAATATTTGGAAATGAGGTTTTTGTTGAAATGCATGATATAGCAAAAGTGATAAACCAAGTAGATAGTTACATAGCCTCGCTGCAAGAAAATGCTCCTTGCGTATATCGGTTCTCAAGAATTGGAGAACCAGGATTAATAAGTTCATGTTTGGCGGTCATGATCCGAGATCTCACCGGATCAATTGACACACTCTCAGAACAAGAACGAGCAAGTTGGATTGAGTATATTCAAAGTTTCCAAGACCAAGAGACAGGACTATTCAAAGAACCCTCAGATCTTGGCAGTAATCCTTATTTACGATGGTCGAACTGCGATTATTCCATTTGTGCTCTGCAGATTTTAGGAGGTAGACCTAAATTTCCTTTAACGTTTTTGCACGAACTCAGTGATCGCGCAAAGCTAGATACGTACTTAGCGGAAATCGACTGGAGTAGTGCTGGCCTTGAAAGTAACTTCATTATGTTTTTACTGGATATTCTGGAGTTTGATAAATCCCAGTTTAGCTCTTATCAAGAAACGGTTGATGCCGTGTTTGAATATATGGATGCTAAGCAAGACCCTGAAACCGGATTGTGGGGTATGAAAGAAGGGTCTTACTATTGTAGTGGCTTGGCGGGCGCCTATCATTTAGTGTTTTTTTATAATTATTACAATCGTCCGCTAAATCATGTTGACAATATGATCGACTCTATTTTGTTATGCCGATACAGAGATCGATACGTTTACCCGGAAATCTGGGGACATCCCTGCGGTGATTTCGATACTGTTGATCTTATTGTTAGACTAGCGAGTATGTCTAATTATCGTCAAGATGAGCTGCGTGACTGGATGAAAGATTTGTATAATGGAACACTCAAACATCATTGCCAAGATGGTGGGTTTAATTGGATGAATTTTAGATTTCTATCACCACTTGATATTGTGCCTATTATTTCCTTAGGCCTTAAGCAAAATTCCCTCAAGAATAAAATTAAGTTGCCATTACGTACAATCAAAGATCAATTAAAATTTTTAATCGACAAACCGGCGGTTTATGAGTCGATAAAAGATCGGGGCGGGACGACTTTTATGCATCAAGAAAGTAATATTTTTGCCACCTTCATGCGCTTAAATAGCTGTTTGTTTCTACATAAAGCACTATATCCTGAGAGCCAATTGCGCTTCAAACGAACTTTAGGTTTAGGCTGGTACGGATTATCTTGAAACGAGTATTAATGTTTGCGGATTTCCCCGCAGAGTCAATGATCAAAGGACCATCCGTACATACACTTAGTCTTATTGAGGGATTCAAGGATTGCGACGATATTGAGTTAAGAATTGTCGATTTCAAATCTGAACGCGGCGAATCTCGTAACCTTACTATTGCTCAGAATATATCGGTTAGTATTGTGCCAATACGTTGGCCATTGACCTTCTATAATATCGCGACTCGATATGGCCAATATGTAAAGGAAATACGTGAATTCCAACCTGATATTGTACATTTCACAGATCCACACCAAGTTAATGCCATGCGTTTTTGCGGTCACATTCCTCATGTACTGACCATTCACGGTCACTTTTTTAACGAGCATGGTTTGGTTTCGGAAAGCTTAAAAAGAAAGCTCACGCGAAAGGCCTATTTTAATGAATCTTTTAGAGGACTAAAGCTGGCAGCGAATATTATTCTTTTAAGTGAATATTCTAAAAATGAAGTCGCTCCTTACATTACCGGTCGAACCTTTAATCTAGGTCAACCAATACCCAGTGACGTGTTTGAAATTGCGCGAACCCAAAGCTCTCCTGTGGTTTTGTGCGTTGGAAACGTGGCGAAAATTAAGGGGCAAGATCGCTTGGTTGAAGTTCATAGTGAGTTCCCAGAAGGTACTGAGACACGCATTGCCGGTGCTATTCGAGATCCAGGTTATGTCGCCCAATTAAAAGAGGTTATCAAAAACAAAAAAATAGTAGGACTGACATTTCTTGGTGGGTTGGAGCGTGATGCAATATTTAAACAGTTGTCTCAAGCTCGTATTCTAGTGTGCCCATCTAGGTTAGAAAATATGCCTTATGCAATACTAGAAGCATGTGCGGTAGGAATTCCATGTGTATCCTATAATGTTGGCGGCATTAATGAAGTGATAAAAAGCGGTGAAAATGGGTTTGTTGTAGATAACCAAGATGAGTTCGTAGCGGCGGTGAATACCTTGCTTATCGATGAGACCGTTTATGCCGAGATGAGTATCAAAGCAAAAAATTCGGTACAAGCATTGAAACCTGATTTAGTTTGCCGAGAGCTAAAGTCAATTTATCAGCAGATTTTAACGCTTTAAAAATCAACCTCGAGCACAAGAGTATAAAAACGTATGAGTCTTTATCTTAGTTATATTTGTGCTGTGAGTTGCCCTCCAAGTTTATACCGAGACTGACTATCGCTTTAAAAACCTACATTAGGTGTAGTTTACACCGTCAACTAACTCCGTTCACTTTGTATCATGTGTTAATTATCTACTGAAAATAATTACTTTCCGATTTACACCAGTTTCAGATACAGGTTAATAAATTACAGCAAAGCTACTCAGGTAACTATGAGCACATCATTGGTCTGCCATTAGTGATTTAGGCAAGCTTGTCTGGACGCGCAATCCAAAGTTGAATAATTAGTATGGATCGAAACCGCACACTTGTCTGAATCATACAATAAAATGACACCTCAGGAGCGATTAAAAAATAATCAAAAGAAGGTCACATTTTAACCAATCTTGTACTATTATATATTTCTAGCACAGGTGTTTGTGTTGACAATATTTTAGTCTAACTAGCTTTAAGGGATGAATGCATGGTTAAAACTATCGCGCCAATTTTATCTGCCCTGCCTGAGGAGATATCAGTCAAGGAAATTTGCGCATCAATTTCCCAATCTCCCTGTCCGATGAGTAACGCGGTATCCAATCACTTGGTCGACAAGCCTCGATCATCAACAGCAACATTTAGTGATGTTTGGCTGATATGTTCTCACTTGAAAACGCGGTTTACAGCTTATCATAATGACCGAGTGTCAGCGACCACTACGAGAGATTGACAATGTATGTTAAGGGAGAATTTACATGAGTGGTTTGATGCGCCAGCATATGAGCAAAATCTCTGCAATTTTTCAATTTACTGACACATTTTTAATTTTTTCAGGCTATTGGCTTGCCCATTGGCATGTGGGCAACGACTGGAAACCGAAAGACTCGTTAATCATATTACTTACTTGTACGTTATTTTTAATTATGGCGCATAAACAAGAGCTATATCGTTCGTGGCGAATTTCCTCATTGGTCGAAGAAATTCGTAACCTTTGCTCAGCCTGGCTGTTTACATTGTTGATACTGGTTTTTTTGGGGTTTGTTTTTAAGCAACTCGATTATTACCATCATAAGGTCACTATAGCTTGGCTTATAGTTACGCCGATTATGATAAGTCTTTGGCATATTATTGCTCGTAAACTTTCCCATATATTGCGTTCTCAACATTACAATTCGAGAAACGTCGCCATAGTCGGATATTCAGAGATGGGCAAAAGAGTTGCTAGCACAGTCAATAATGCACATTGGATGGGGCTGAATTTCTGTGGATACTTTGAGGATAGGTGCGGCCGTGATAATCGTTATGTACGAGATGAATGTTCCAAAGAGTATATAAAAGGCAATATTGACGAACTTTTAGAAAAGACAAAATCAGGCGCAATAGATATGGTGTATATAACCCTTCCATTGCACGCTGAAGAGCGTATTCGCAAAATTATTGATGCTTTTTCCGACTGTACAGCTGGCGTTTATCTAGCTCAGAACTATGAATCATACAGTTTACTCAATGGACATTGGGATATGTTGGGTGAAGTTCCAGTGCTTAGTATTCATGAAAGCCCGTTTAACGGAGTTGATGAATGGACTAAGCGATTGGAAGACATCTTATTATGCCTTCCTATTCTATTGGTAATCGGATTGCCCTGTTTAATCGTTGCAATATTAATAAAATTAGATTCCCCAGGCCCTATTATTTTTAAGCAAAAGCGCTATGGGTTAAATGGCAAAGAATTTACCATATGGAAATTTCGGAGTATGGCGCACAAAACAAAGGAAGATGACGTTCCCCAGGCTAAAAATAATGATCCAAGAACAACGAAACTGGGTCGCTTCTTAAGAAAAACATCAATTGATGAATTGCCGCAGTTTTTAAATGTCTTAGGAGGCTCTATGTCGATAGTTGGGCCACGCCCACATGCAGTAGTTCATAACACCAAATATCGAAAAATAGTAGACAGCTATATGCTTAGGCATACGGTAAAGCCGGGAATTACTGGGTGGGCGCAAATCAATGGATTCCGGGGAGAAACCGAAACTTTAGATAAAATGCAAAAGCGGGTTGAATACGATCTCTTTTATATTCAAAACTGGTCAGTGCTTTTTGATTTTAAAATCATTGCTTTGACAATATACGTTTGTCTAACCAAGAGAGACGCCTATTAGTATAAATTTATTTACTATATTGAATGAGACTGCCGTCGATTTCGAAGGGGGAGGCTAATCGAAATACTAAGTAATATCTAGGTTACTTATGTTCTTGCGAGAGTCCCATAATGGCCCACGGCAAATGTCAGTATCTAGAATTATCACTAGCTTTAACGTAATAATTTGCTACTTAAAGTAAATAGCAGTTTCGACTAATCATTAATATAACCTCAGCTTATATTGCACCAAGCATGCTTGCATGAAGGACCTGCGGTTATAAAAACTAATTTGCACATCCCCATCTACAAAAAAAGCCCAGAGACAATATCTGAGCTTGTTCATTATTATTTCATGACCTTAGCAAGTCAGCATTAGTGTACTTACTTCCTGCGGGTGAAGCCCAAACTTATTAATGTGAGAGCGAATATCAAGACAGTATGGGGTTCTGGAATGTCATGTGAAACTACCAAATCAACAATCACGAAGCTGTTTGCTTCAATAACTAAGTCCAAAATATTAAAGGCGACATTGCTTTGATCGAATAACACGTTTGATTCACTAAAGCCCGCAATATTAGTCTGTAAGTTTGTTATTCCCGTGATTTCACCAGGGTTGTCGAGCCCCCAGCTCAAATTGGCAAATAGTAACCCGATAAAGTCTAGAGGACCTAAACCCAAGGCATCATTTAACGACAGCGCATCACCTTGAATGACCACTCCGCCGGGGAAAAGAACGCCGAGCGTTTCAGATTCGATGTTAACATCCATAAAACCATCGATAAAACCCGGTGCTTCAACGTCGTTTTCAACAACATTGACGGTTATTGGATTCTGCAAATCATTTTCCGCAATGAATACCGGTGTGCCTGAATTAGCTTCTACATAAATAAGCGCGAGGTCGACATCTTGACCAATTAATGACGCGTTCGCGGTCATCAGACTAGACGAGATTAGAATTGCAAAAGTGATACTTAGTTTTTTGGTTAAAGCTTTCATCGTTTTCTCCTTTAAACCCCATTAAGCGATATACTCGATCGCATAGCGCTTACCTGGTTAAAAAGTGAGCAATAAATGTACCGCTCTAAAGATGTTGATTTATTTTTAAACTATTCAACTGAATAACATACTAATTTATATTTGTACGAAAGCTTGTGGTTTTTAAGTAAAACGTCAAGTGTAAAAAAGGCTGACATTTGTGACTGCAGATTCAGCGCGAAATTCAGTTTCCCCAATCGTTTAAAGGTTATTCGCCCCTTCCTTAATTGGACAATATTCATCGAACCGACAATACTTCAGGGAGAGAAATTCTACTTTGAGATACCGTGTTTGTGTGACTTTTTAACTAATCATTTTCGTAAGTTGGCGGCATTTTGGGTGTTGTTAATTTACATGGCGATCAACTTGGGTAGCCATTTTGCGCATGCACAAAATGACAGCTCAATCCAGAAAGTGAGGGTGTTGAATTACAATCCTAACCAGCCTTCGGAGCAGGATTATTTTTTTGGACTATTAGACAAGGCAATGTCGAACACGGTCATTGAATATAACTCCTACGAACTTGAACATGTGGCTATTTCCTATCAACAAACCAGAATAATGACGTTTATTAACAGTGGTCAACGACTTGACGTTATGCATACGATGACAAGTAGACAAAGGGAGCATGATCTGACCGCTGTTAAAGTCCCGCTGTTGCTGGGGATGCTTGGACATCGAGTACTTCTGATTAAAGCGAGTAGGCTGAATGAGTTTGAGCAGATAGGGGAGGCAGAAGCGTTAAAAAAGTATATTGCCTGTCAGGGAATCGATTGGCCAGACTCTGATATTTTAGAGGCCAATGGTTATTTAGTCGCGCGGGTTACTGATGAAGATGCCATGATCGCAATGTTGGAGTACGAAAGGTGCGATTATTATCCCCGAGGCATTAGTGAGATAGACAATGAGCTGACACTTTATAATCACAAATATGGTGCTCTTGCACGTGTTCCACATATCATTTTACGTTACCCTGCCCCGGTCTATTTTTTTGTTGCCAAAAGTAACACGTTATTGGCCCAACGGATTGAAAAGGGATTACAGCAGATGCAACAATCTGGCGAATTCTTTGACTACATTTCCCAGCACAAGGCTACATCCTCTTTATTTCCTTTGAGTCAATGGAACGACAAACTATTTTTCGATTTACATAATCCGATCATTGGAGAATGAGATATGGATCCCGATTTTTGGGAGTTGCTGGGTAGACTTGAAGCTAACTAAGGGGGGCTAAGTTGATACTTCGGGAGCAACTTCACCGCAGCTATATCAGTCAACTCACAGAATACTCGCAGACAAGCTAGGACGTTATTACTCAACCTAAACTAATTTCTATGCACGTACGACACGCCAAGCGCATGATTCCGAGGGGGAATTGCAGTCTTTAAAATTGTAAAAGACAACAGATATCCAAAGCGGTAAATTTTTTTTCGGTTCAATTAGCGCAATTGACTAGTGTTTTATGTGGCGCTTTGCTATAAAGTTTGGTGTAATAGATTGATTATAAATAAAATATAAAAAGTTTTCTTTATGCATGCAGGCTGGCGTCAATACATCAAACAGCGCTTGAAAAAGCCATCGAAATTCTACTCTGTCGGTATCGAGTTTGGTATTGATTCAATACAAGTATCTGTTTTAATTAAAGATAAAGAAACTGTTCGTTGGGTTAAGCAGCAATTATTGCCTACTCATGACTGGCAAAAACATCTCCGTGATTACGTCTCATCTGAATCATTAAGCAACACCCCCTGTCATATTGTTTTCGCAGCGAGTAAATATCAAGTTCAACAAGTCGACAAGCCACAAGTAGACGATGCTGAGCTGTCACAAGCATTGGTGTGGACAGTGAAAGACCTTATGCCTCATCAAGAAGATATCATTGTTGAATATTTCGACTTGCCAGCGCAGAGCTCTGGCGCCAATAAAGTCAACGTAGTGGCAATGGTCAAGTCGGAAATTGTTGAGTTAAGCGACGGCGTTATTGACGCTGGTTTAGAGCTTCAAAGTATCGGTATACTTGAGTTGGCAGTGGCTGATATGCTTGAAAAAAGCGATGACGCCGTGCTGACATTAGTACAAGAACCAGGGCAAGATATTTGTCTGAATATCGTTAAACGTGGCGATGTTTATTTCTCAAGACGATTAAGAGGATATGAAAACCTATCCACATTTAGCGAGCAAGAGCTACAAATGGGGGTGGGCGATAATCTCAGTGTCGAAATACAACGTTCGATGGACTATTTTGAAAGCCAACTACGCCAAGCGCCAGTGAAGAAAATATTGCTCGGTGTTGAATCGCCGCATTTACAAAAACTGACAGAAATAATGCAACAATTAACCTTTATGACCGTCGAGCCCTTGTCGCCTGAAGTTGTTGGAACCGACGATTTGCATTTTCGTAGTAGCTTGATAGGTAGTTTAGGCGCTGCCTATAAAGAGCAAAATGGGCTGCATCATGAAGAATAGAATCAATTTTTTTAGAGATGAACTAAAACCGCAAATAATCCTGTTGAATCTTGGGTTTTTGGTTTTCTTATCTGTGTTATCTGTGTGTTTGATCATCGCGGGATGGACTTGGGCTGAATTGCAATATCGTGAATCCCAACATTCAATCGACACATTGCTGATGAATGTGAAACAAAAAAAATTCCTTGTCGACACCTTGCGTGAAGCGAAAGACTCCCGCACCCAAGATAAGTCGATTCTTGCAGCAATAGAAAAAAATCAGCAGGAGTTGGACGTTAAACTAACCATATTGAACGAGCTAAGCAATCGTGAGTCACAACGCAGCAATGGCTTTTCAGCGTTAATGCAAGACTTAGCTGCGAACCACCAATCTTCACTTTGGCTAACCAATATTTTATTGGATGAACGCAAACTCTATTTACAGGGCACGACCTCAAATTCTGAAGCTTTACCGAAATGGATATCCAAGCTCAATCAAGCGCAGTATTTTGCGGGCACTGAGTTCGCCGGGGCGCGAATGGTACGAAATGAACAAGAAATGCTTAATTTTGTGTTAAGTTCAGAGCTTGATGATGTCAAAGGGGGCGGAAAATGAGTCAATCTTACGCCCAGAAATACCAAGAGCTACAAGTTAAATTTCTTAAATTAACCCAACGGGAAAGGATGTTGGCGTTAATAGCCGCACTATCCTGTGTTTTGTTGGGCGGCTATGTATTTTTCATCGAACCCAAATTGGTGCTGTGGGATAAGCAAAAAATGGAAGAGCAGCGTCAGGCTGGTGAAATTGAACGGCTAGACACTGAAATCAATGCGCTACAGCAAGCATTGCTCGATGACCCAAACACACCTATAAAAGCGCGTTTAGGTAGTATTCAAAAGCAAATTATAGGCGCGGATAATGCACTTGCCGCGCAAACTAAGGATCTTGTCCCAGCGAATCAAATGTCGAAACTGTTGGAAAGCGTGTTTGCTCAATTTGATAGATTAAAATTAATGGAAATGCGATCTATCGCTCCTACAGCAATGCTGGCGATTGACGATAAAAATGAGTTAACCGACGTAAACTTGTATCAACATGGCGTGCAACTTACGCTGCAAGGAAGCTACTTTGATATTCAAAAGTATCTGCAAAGAGTCGAAGCCCTACCTTATCAATTTTACTGGAAGAAGTTCAGTTATCAGGTAGATGAATATCCTAATGCTCAAGTGCAAATTGAAATTTACACGCTGAGCACCAATCGCGCCTTTATAGGAGTGTGGAATAATGGGTAGAAAGATACTTGTTGCAGTTCTTTTACTGGCAACGTGCAACATACAGGCTCAACAATTAGTTGATCCAACGCAGCCTCAGGGCTTTACCGCTGGAACCTCGGTAAAGTCAGATTCAACTGATACCTCAAATTCAACTATTGTTGTTTCAGCGGTGTTCATTAAAGGCGCTAGCAAACTTGCGGTATTAAATGGTGAGTCAGTTGCAGAGGGGCAGAATTGGAAAGGTAATACAGTGAAAATGATCCACAAGAATGGCGTAGTCCTGGTTACGCAAGGACGCGAAACAGAATTATTCATTAATCAAAACTCAATTAAAAAAGATGCATCGAATGACTACTAAGCAACTCTCAATCTTGGTTTTGGCGCTGGTAATCACTGGCTGTAAATCCACATCTGAAACGGGGCTGGCACAGAAATCAATGGACACTGCAATGCAGGAACAAGTTGACGCTATGCAAAGCAGCAGCGCCGAGCCACTTGATAATTTACCAGACGCAGTGAGTATGGCTTTATTGCCTGATCAAAGCCTGTCGCAAGAGCCGCTATTTGGCGAAGAGAAGTACGACATCAGTGCTCAAGATGTGTCAGCCGTGAGCTTTTTTGCAGGTTTGGTTTCAGACACGCCCTATAGCGTCGCAATACATCCTGAAGTATCCGGTAATATTTCGCTTAGCCTCAAACAAGTGACACTGGAGCAGGTATTTAACTTGGTGTCGGAGTTGTATGGCTACGATGTACAAAAAATGGATCAGATATTTCGTATCTTCCCGTCTGGTATGCGAACCGAAACCTTCCCAGTTAACTATTTATTGATGAAGCGTACCGGAATGACCCAAACTAGCATTACCTCTGGCGGAGTTTCCCAAGCTGAAGGAAATCAAGGTAGTGGTTCTGGCGGTGGCAACGGTGTAAATAACTTTAGTGGCAACGCATCCAGTGGCAATAATATTGGCGGCGGAATGAGCAGTAACAACGTCAATGGCACTAATATCAGCACCTCAACTGAAACCGATTTTTGGAAAGACTTACAAGCTACCCTGCAATCTATGGTAGGTACGGATGAGGGGCGCATGGTGATGGTAACGCCTCAAGCTGGTTTAGTTACTGTTCGTGCTATGCCTACTGAAATCCGCAGTGTACGTGACTACTTGAAAGTATCAGAAGAGATTGTTAAACGTCAGGTGGTGCTTGAAGCGCGCATCATTGAAGTCTCTCTTAATGATGAATATCAACAAGGGATAAACTGGAATCAAATCGCCAATCGCAGCGGCAGCACCGAGATTAATTTCTCCACCACTGCGGGTACTTTCGGTAATCAAATTTCAGCGGCTATTGGTAATATCACCAGCTTGTCATTCTTGAATGAAGATTTTTCTGGTGTGCTGACGTTATTAGAAACTCAAGGTAATGTGCAGGTTCTGTCTAGCCCAAGGGTCACGGCAACAAACAATCAAAAAGCCGTGATCAAAGTGGGGGATGACGAGTATTTTGTTACCGAAGTTTCTAATCAGAATACCATTACCTCTGGCAGTACTACGGTCACGCCAAACATAGAACTAACACCCTTTTTCTCCGGTATTGCACTTGATGTAACCCCGCAAATTGATGCAAACGGCGGTGTATTATTGCATGTTCACCCCTCAGTCATCGAAACCGATGAGCAGGAAAAAGTGATCACCCTAAATGAAGAGCGTTTTGTCTTACCTCTGGCGCAAAGTAATATTCGCGAATCAGATACGGTTATTCATGCAAATTCTGGAGAGATAGTGGTCATTGGCGGATTGATGCAATCAATGGTGTCAGAACGTGATTCTAAAACGCCATTTTTGGGTGATATTCCGATCTTAGGCAATTTATTTAAGAGTAAGAATGACGTGCAAACGAAAAAAGAGCTTGTCATCTTATTGAAGCCCACAGTGGTGGATGCAAATACCTGGAAGCAACAGCTTAAGCAAAGCCGCGACCAGATGGCAGATTGGTTATACGTGGAATAACGTTATGTACCTTTACCATTACGGTATAAAGGAATTACCTTTTACTTTAACGCCCAACACCAGCTTCTTCTTTGGACTTCCCAGTCACAAAGAAGCCATAGCTGTGCTCGTTACGGCGTTAAAAACGGGTGAAGGCTTTATTAAAGTAACGGGTGAAGTCGGTACCGGGAAAACTCTCATATGTCGTAAACTGTTGAACGAGTTACCTGACAATTTCTTAACTGCTTATATCCCGAATCCTTATTTGAGTCCGATTGAACTGCGTCGTTCTGTGGCCAGTGAATTGAATGTGACGCTTACGGATCACTCGGACCAACAAGAATTTACCCATAGGATCCAACAGCGCCTTATCCATGTTCATCAGCAAAATAAAGGTGTGGTTTTGATCATTGATGAAGCGCAGGCTCTGCCAATGGAGAGTATTGAAGCGCTTAGATTGATGACCAATTTAGAAACTGAATCACGTAAATTACTGCAAGTAGTATTATTTGGACAGCCGGAATTAGATGAAAAGCTTGCGCTACCTGAGTTAAGACAGCTTAAACAACGGATTACCTTTTCCTACACTTTAACGTTGATGGATGCCGATCAGTTATATCAATATGTACGTCATCGTATGGCGGTTGCGGGTTATAAAGGCGGTGAAGTGTTCAATCGAAAGTGTTGTGAACGCATGTTTAAAGCCAGTAAGGGCACGCCGCGGATCGTGAACGTGCTCTGTCACAAGGCCTTGATGTTGGCCTATGGTGAGGGTAAGCAGCAAGTGTCAATGCAGCATGTGGAAATGGCGATTCAAGATACCGAAGCGGCTATTCTACCCAATAAACATTTTCGCCTTATTGTATTGATCGCCACGCTGATCGTTTTAGCCGTTGCCGCCACCTTTATTTATGAAGGGTGGATGCAATGAGTGTAGTTAACAAGATGCTGCAAGATCTCGAAGCACGTAAAGCTCAGCCCGATACCAGTGCTGATTACCAAGCGTCTGAGCCGCAAAGAAAATTCCCTTGGAGTTTGGTGTTTATACTTTTACTGCTGATTGGTGCGGGTTGGTATGGCTATGCCTCCTATTTGCAGGGGGTTGCTCAGATCAAAAAAGATCCTAGCGCAGCACAAAATGTAGCAGCGGCTGAAAAGCCAGCGCCTACAATGCCAACAGATACAAACCAAACCGATCATGTCGAGGCAATACAATCTGTGCCTTCGCAAAATCAAGATGCCAAAAGTGCAGCAAATGTTGAAGTTACTCAAAATACTAGGCTCAGCGACGCTGATATGGCTGCAGCGCAGTTAACAGAGGCTCAACTGACGCAAAATTCTATCGCCCCAGTCGCGCAAAGTGCGCAAGATGAGACGAGCCAACTAACCGCGTCGACTACTAAGCGTGATGAGTCTGAGCTTCCTCAGATGGTGGATACTAAGGCCGAAACGCCAGCGAGCAACATAGCTAAAGCCCCGATGAAAGTGAGATCAGAGGCTTCACAAGAATTAACTGGCGTGGTCACGGCATCGGCGAGTGAGCCAAATAAACAGCAGTTCAATGTAAAGTCCAGTAGCGAAGCGCAAACTGAGTCTGATTTGCGCCAGCAAGTTCAAGTTGCTTTAAAGCGTGGTGATGAGACTACGGCCACAGAACTCCTTACCAAGCTGGTGCAAGTGTCACCTGAAAATGAAAAAGCCAGAAAGCGATTGGCCGCGATGTTGTTTTCGCAAGGTAAGCGTAATCAGGCTGATACTGTCTTACAGCAAGGTATAGATCTGCAACCAGATAACCAAGAGTTGCGACTTATGCAGGCCAAAATGCATGTGCAAATGAAAAACCCAAGTAAAGCACATGATTTATTAGTGGATTATCCTGTATCGGCAGCATTATCTCCCGATTTTGTGTCTTACCGGGCGGCTCTTGCTCAACAGGTAGAGCGCTTTTCTCATGCACAGCAAGATTATCACGAACTTACTCTCAATCAGCCGGCAAACGCGAAATGGTGGCTGGGTTTAGCAGTGGCAGAAGAACGATTAGGTAATAACAAAGAGGCGTTAACTGCCTATCAAAATGCTAAACAATTAGCACAATTATCGGTAGAGGTAGATAGATTTGTTGAACAAAGAATTCACTATTTGGCTGGGGTGAACTGATGCAACCAAAGACTAAGGTCCGCCTAGGCGATTCGCTGGTACAAAATAACATCATTACCGAACCGCAATTGATGGAGGCATTATCTGCACAGCGTGAGTCGGGTCGTAAGTTAGGTGTCGTGCTGGTAGAAAAAGGGTTTGTGTCTGAAAATGACTTACTGACCTTTTTGTCAAAGCACTTAAATTTACCGCTTATTAATATTCCAGATTATCGAGTTAATCCGGATCACGTTAAGTTGTTGCCCGAGGTGCAAGCCAGACGTTATCGCGCCATTGTATTGGATGATAAAGGTGACACCTTATTAATTGGCATGACAGATCCGGCTGATATCAATGCTGTGGATGCGCTGTCGTCAATGTTATCTAAGCCACTTAGCTTGGCAGTTGTTGCCGAAGCACAGTTATTTGAAGCTTACGACACGTTTTATCGACGTACTGAAGAGATTGCGTCTTTTGCTCAAGAACTGGCGGAAGAGTATGAAAGTGAAAATGAATTCGATTTCACAACCGGTCTTGAGGGCGAACAAGACACCGCAGTAGCGCGTTTACTGCAATCTATTTTCGATGATGCGGTACAGGCAAAAGCGTCCGATATTCACATCGAACCTGACGAGGGGTTATTACGCATTCGCCAACGTGTTGATGGCGTATTGCAAGAAAATATTATTAAAGAGAAGAACATTGCGTCAGCGCTGGTTTTGCGTCTAAAGCTGATGTCAGGCTTGGATATCTCAGAAAAACGTCTGCCCCAAGATGGCCGTACGCAAATTAAAGTAAAAGGTCACATTGTCGATGTGCGGATCTCGACCATGCCGGTGCAAAATGGCGAATCTGTGGTTATGCGATTGCTTGATCAGTCAGCAGGATTGCTCACTTTAGACCAAACCGGTATGCCAGGGCCGATATTACGCCGTGTTCGTACCTTGCTCAAACGCCCCCATGGCATGATTTTGGTTACTGGACCCACGGGGTCGGGCAAAACCACTACTTTGTATGGCGCGATGAGTGAATTGAATACGCCAGACACCAAAATTATTACCGTTGAAGACCCCGTTGAGTACCGACTGCAACGGGTTAACCAAGTGCAAGTTAATAGTAAAATTGACCTGACCTTTTCCAATGTCCTTCGTACCACATTGCGTCAAGATCCAGACGTCATCATGGTGGGGGAGATGCGTGACGCAGAAACGGTCGAAATCGGTCTGCGAGGTGCATTAACCGGTCACTTAGTACTTTCCACACTGCATACCAATGATGCCATCAGTAGCGCTATTCGCCTAATCGATATGGGAGCGCCCGGTTATTTGGTCGCCAGTTCGTTGCGGGCAATCATTGCACAACGTTTGGTGCGTCGTATTTGCGACAACTGTAAAGTGGATTACACTCCTAATGAAGAGGAAATGTTCTGGCTGGGCAATATTGACGCCAGTGCAAAAAGCGCCACTTTCAAAAAAGGTGCAGGATGTCAGAACTGTAATCAAAAGGGCTATCGCGGCCGTGTCGGTGTGTTTGAACTGTTAGAAATGAATGAAACCATGATGGATGCATTAAAAATCTCGGATACCGTGGCATTTAGCCGCGCCGCTTTGGCTAATCCGAGCTATGCACCTCTTGCCAGTGTGGCATTGTCGTATGCGAAAATGGGCTTCACGACCGTTGATGAAGTACTTCGTCTGGTTGAAATGGTAGCAGATAGTGAAGCTTCCAAAGCCTCAGACCAGAAAGAAATAGAAGCTGAGATAGTCGAGGCAAATAAACAGGCTGAGGATGATGGCGCAATTTAACTTTACAGGGCGCGCCGCCAACGGCGACTTAACAAGCGGGCTTATCGATGCAGCAGATGCATCTACCGCGGCGAAGATGCTCGCCGGTCGTAACGTCACACCGTTGAATATTTATGAAGCATCGGAAGATGATGACAACAATGATGTCATTAAGAAAATAAATTTCTTTACGCCTAAGGTCAGTCTTGAAGATTTGGTGATTTTTGCCCGCCAAATGTATTCATTGAGTAAGTCGGGCATACCGATTCTGCGTGCTGTCAACGGTCTGGCAGATACGACTAATTCACAGCGTATGCAGGTGGCGTTGCGAGACGTTGTTGAGCAACTCGAACGCGGCCGTACCTTCTCATCCGCTTTGCATCAACACCCACATATTTTTAATCAGCTATTTGTATCCGTTGTCCACGTTGGTGAGAATACCGGTAAATTGGACGCTGCATTTTTACAGTTGTCGGATTACTTAGTCAGAGAGCAAGAAACCCGTAAACAAATAAAGTCGGCAACCCGTTATCCCATTTTTGTGCTTATTGCTTTGGTGGCGGCATTAGTGGTGATGAACATTTGGGTGATACCCATATTTGCTACTATGTTTGAAAAGTTTGATGCAGAATTGCCGCTAATGACCCGCTTTTTGCTGGGTATGTCCGATATGTTTGTGACGAAATGGCCCTTTATGTTGGTCGTGGTTGGGCTTATTGTATTTGCCGTCAAACGATATCTGTCAACCGACGCAGGCCGATACAAATGGGACAAGCGTAAAATCAGTCTGCCGGTTATCGGTAGCGTATTGGAACGTACTTTATTAGGGCGTTTTGCACGCAGCTTTTCGATGATGCTAGTGTCAGGCGTACCTCTTACCTCTGCACTCAACCTTGTTGCAGAAGCGGTCGATAACAGTTTTATGGGGGAGCGCATTCTCAATATGCGACGCAGCATTGAAAAAGGCGAAAGTTTGTCGCGAGTGGCGCATGCCAGCCAAATGTTTACGCCCTTAGTAATGCAGATGATCACGGTTGGAGAAGAGACCGGGCGAGTCGATGAATTGTTGGGCGAGGTGGCAGATTACTACGAACGCGAAGTCGATTACGACCTGAAAAACTTAACCGCCAAAATTGAGCCTATTCTGATTGTGATAGTAGCGATTATGGTACTTATCTTAGCATTGGGAATATTTACGCCAATGTGGGAAATGATGGGTGCTTATAAGGGTGATAGCTAATAATGAGTGTTGATTGAGTGGATAGATTCGAAGCGGGGCAAGAAAGCACTAACACACTATTTAGTAAAATCGCGGTGTTGTTTGTGTTTGTTGCGTTAATGACTAGTTTTGTTCTGTACTTCAACAATAGTGACCCTGATGTGAAGTATCTGGCAATGGAAAATTTGCAACAACGCTTTTCACAAAGTGTGACGAACAGCCATTGGCAATGGCAGGCAGAAGGGAGACCGAGGATGATAGTGTTAGTGCACTACGAGAGTCAACCAGGTGGCAACGCATCGCCGGTGGAAAAAGACAGACGACCGATTCAAATGGGGTTGAACGGTTATCCGGTTGCTAGCGCGAGCGCAGAGGGGTGCGCTAAAATATGGCAGATGATCCTTAACATGCCATTGGAAATCAAAGGTTTTAAAGTGTTTGCGGAATATTTTGCAGATACTGACGGGACAGATGCTATAGACGATGCAAAATGTCGCTATCGCCTATCGGTCGGTCCAAGTTTCGAATATCAACTTGCCAATGGGCGAGTCAGCACGTTAACGAGGTGAGCAGCATGCACACAAACATAAATCAGATGAATAACAATTCCACGCAAACCTCTGGTATGGAGAAAGGTAAAGTGATCATGAAGAATAAACAGCAAGGTTTTACTCTAATCGAGTTAGTTGTGGTGGTGATTGTGCTTGGCTTATTAGCCGCCACTGCTTTACCGCGTATGTTGGATATTACCAAAGACGCAGAAGACGCTACGGTTGAAGGCGTAGCCGGTGGTTTTGCCACTGGAGTGGGTTTGGTCCGCGCCGCGTGGGAATTAGAAGGCCGACCTCAAGAAAACTTTGGCACTAATAGTTCATCTGTGGTGATTGACGGTGTTCAAGTTGGTATTGACATGGACTCTGGCTACCCTACAGGTCAATTAAGTAACGATTCTAGCAGCGAAGACGATAGTATCAACGATTTGGACTGCGAGAGTGTGTTTAATCTTATTATGCAAAGTGCACCTACAATCTCTTCAAGTTGGGAGCAGCGTCCTTTTGAAAATTTCCGTTATTTTACTAATTCAAGTGAAGGCACAGGATCTGGCGGCAACGATATTTGTTATTACTACCTGACGCAAACCATCAAAAATAGAACAGTAGAACCAACAGATAGAAACGTTGGTAATGGTTTCATATACGACCCTCGAATTGGTCAAGTGATCGTATTTAGTAATAACTAGTAGCAGCGCGTTTCTGCTCAAATAATAACTAGGTATTAAATTAAATACCTAATAACTGAACTTAACTATATAAAACCTATAAAATTTTAGACATTATACAAACTGATAACCGAGGATACACTTATGCAACAACAACGCGGCTTTACCTTAATTGAACTGATCATTGTCATTGTGATCTTAGGCATCTTAGCAGTGACGGCTGCTCCAAGATTTATTAACTTAAGCAGTGACGCGACTGCTTCTACCCTGCAAGGCGTTAAAGCAGCACTGCAAAGTGGTGCGCAATTGGTATATGCCAAGTCTGCCATTGCGGGTGAGCAAGGAAATGCATCAGCAGAAGATGCTACGTCTCAAGTATTGGTTAGCGGTGTTACCGTAGAAACTGATTATGGCTATCCAGACGCTGAAACTATGACCGCTGCTATGCTGGCAGGATGGGTACAATTGGAACTAGGTACAGATTTTTCAATTGTCCTTAACTCAGTCGCGGGAGGACAATCTTTTGCAATCGTTCCTGGAGCGACGGCACCTTCCACATTTACAGCTACAGGAACTGGCGCAGACACCTGTCATGTACTTTACACCGATGCAACAGGGCCAAACAGTGCACCTACTATTGTTGCTAACACGTCAGCTTGTTAAGTCTGCGAAACCAATTAATTACTGGTTTCCAGATGATCAACAGTGAGGACTCAATCTTTCGCTAAACGCCCTGTCGGCTTCACATTGTTGGAGCTGATTATGGTTATGGCGTTGCTTGGGATTCTTGCGGTTAGTGTTGCACCACGCTTCCAGTCTACTGGCAGCGTGGTGGAATATACCTACCAATCTCGCCTAATATCTTCGCTGCGCACCATGCAACAGCGAGCTATGAACGACACTCGTAGCGGATTTTGCTTTTTCGTCAACGTCTTTGGTGGAAGTAATTCATCCTTTGGTCCACCCACGCTCAATTACGCTAATTCTAATCGTGCAAACACTTGCGCTACTACCATAGATAGCAGTGAAGATGCCCAGTATTTAGTGGCCAATATTGATGAAATGGCGGCTGATAATGTCACTATCACTGACGGAGCTGGCACCATCTCATTCAATAGTATGGGCTGTCCTGCGACAGCGTCTGGAAACTGTGGCAGTAGCAAAAGAATCGAATTGCGAGGTGAAACTACCATCGCTGTTTGTATTGAATCTCAGGGATATATTCATGCCTGTGATTAACTCAAACCATAGCGTTAAACAAACTGGCTTCACCTTAATTGAAATGATTGTCGGTATTGTTATCTTTGGCATCGCTCTGTCATTAGTTACTACCCTTATCTTCCCACAAGCGAGACGCAGTGTAGATCCCATCATGCAAGTTAGAGCTACGGAGCTAGCCGGCACTTTGCTTCGAGAGATTAGTGCCAAAGCGTTTGACGAAAACAGTAGAGGAAGTATTCGGTGTAATGATGATTTAAACGCCGATGGTGATTTTAATGACGCCGGTGAAATAGCCTGCACGGCAGCCTCCGATTTAGGCCCTGAGCCAGGCGAGTCGCGCACTGCTAGCCAATCTAATTTTGACGATGTAGACGATTACAATGGTTTGGTACAAGGGGCTGGTCAAGCGGACCCCATCATTCGCAATTCTTTAGGTGAAGTCTTGGTCGTTGACGGCCAAACTTTATATGCCGGTTTTAGCGTTTCTGTTTCGGTGGTGTATGACGGTAACATGGACGGTGTTGCCGATATCAATCAAACCGCCAAGCTCATAACGGTCAATGTTAATACACCAGGCGGCGAGACCCTGCAGTTTGCTAGGTATCGGAGTAATTACTGATGCGCCAAGGCAATGCAAAAGGTTTCACCTTAATTGAGCTGGTCACTGTGCTGGTGGTGTTAGGTGTGGTGTCAGTAGGTATCGCCGGCTTTATTCGCACCGGTACTGATATTTACGTGGACGTAGTGGAGCGAGACCAAATATTAAGTGAAGGGCGATTCGTGGTGGAGCGCCTAAAGCGCGAAGTGACCAATGCTCTGCCTAATAGCTTGCGTGTCGGAGGTGATGCCAGTATTCAGTGTATTGAGTTTGTCCCCGTACTATTTAGTAGTTTCTATTTTGATATACCGGTAGCGCCGGAAGACCCTAGTGATACCGTTAAAGTAGTCGCAACATCTGCCAGTACTAGTACCTACAGCTATCAGTCGGGGCACTCCATCGTGGTCTACCCAACGTCCATTAATGATGTTTATGGGAGCGCATCAAAACGATTTTTACTTGATAGTGCGCCTACATTAGATCCCGATGATAATAAAAAACTGATTATCACCTTAACCAGTGACGTGCAATTTAGTACCGACTCTCCAAGTTCCCGAGCGTATATTGTTGGTGGCCCTGTGAGTTACTGCGTTACCAATAAACAAATATATCGTCACGCCGACTATGGGTTTAATACATCTCAGAGCACTTCTTTGAGTAATGGCGTATTGATGGCTGAAAATATCCAGAATAATTTAAATGGCTCAGCCCAAGATAAACCGTTTCGAATTTCTCAAGCGACACTTACTCGAAATGCTTTTATCTTAATGTTGTTGAGATTTGAATTGAACGATGAGTTGGTGGTGTTTAACAACGAGGTACATATTCCCAATGCGCCTTAGTCATGGATACCTCGCTCGCTCATTAGACTCACAACGTGGCAGCATGTTAGTGATTTCGTTATTTGTCATCATCATCATGGCACTTCTGGGATTGACCATGGTGCGGTTATTATCTGCTTCAGCTGATGCGGTGATCCACGAAGTGTATGGAGCAAGGGCATTGCAAGCTGCACAATCCTCTTTAGAGCTGACGATTAAAAAAGCTTTCCCTTTGACTCAAGATGGCGCCAGCGTATGTAGCACTAATACTAAATCGTTTGCTAATACGCCGGGATTACAAAGGTGCTTGACCATTTCAAGTTGCAGTTTAACCACAGGCTTCGTCGATGAAACGACGCAATATTATCGTTTTCAAAGTATTGGCATTTGTACGGCAGGAAAGGTAACGGCTAGTCGAACGGTGGCGGTAGATGCCATCTTGGAATGATCATGCGCTTTTTACCGTGTGTTGCTGATTATTGTCAGTCGCGGCGTCCTTCCCCTTTGTGTTGATGTGTTTCCTATGCGCTCCCAAGTTACTCTAATGGTGGCTGACACAATCTTCAATTAGGCGTTTAAAAGATAGTGCTGAATTTAATCTGCTTGTCCGTTTCATCACTAACGGAGATTAGCCAACGGATACAAATTTAGGTGTTTGTTAATGCAATGCTAATAAACATCTTTTATATATTGGGTAAGCTATTGTAATTAGCTAAAATGCGCCCCATTTATTGTTTTTATTAGTATTACGCGTCTCTTTGCTTGCTGAATAACAGGGGCATTGGTAAAGTTAGCGGATCTTCATTTAATCTCTCACATCACAGGGTGCGGTCTGTTCATGTTTAAAAAGCTTCGAGGAATGTTTTCGAACGATTTATCAATCGACCTCGGTACGGCAAATACGCTTATTTATGTTAAAGGACAGGGTATTGTTCTGAATGAGCCATCCGTTGTCGCTATTCGCCAAGAACGAGCCGGTGGGCCGAAAAGCGTCGCCGCAGTAGGAAGTGCAGCCAAACAGATGCTGGGCAGAACGCCGGGCAATATTAAAGCGATCCGTCCTATGAAAGACGGTGTTATCGCTGACTTTTACGTGACTGAAAAAATGTTACAGCACTTTATTAAACAAGTTCACGATAATAACTTCTTAAAGCCTAGCCCTCGGGTTTTGGTTTGTGTTCCTTGTGGTTCTACCCAAGTTGAACGTCGTGCTATTCGTGAATCGGCTTTAGGTGCAGGTGCACGAGATGTATACCTCATCGATGAGCCTATGGCCGCTGCTATTGGTTCCGGTTTGCCGGTATCTGAAGCTACCGGCTCTATGGTAGTTGATATCGGTGGTGGTACGACCGAAGTAGCGATCATCTCACTTAATGGTGTGGTGTATTCTTCTTCTGTGCGTATCGGTGGTGATAAATTTGATGAAGCCATTATCAATTATATTCGTCGTAACTTTGGTTCACTGATAGGTGAGGCTACGGCTGAGCGAATAAAACATGAAATCGGTGCGGCTTACCCTGGGGAAGAAGTACGTGAAATAGAAGTACGCGGCCGTAATCTAGCCGAAGGTGTGCCTAGAGGGTTCATGTTGAACAGCAACGAGATTCTGGAAGCCTTGCAAGAACCATTAACTGGCATAGTGTCAGCCGTTATGGTGGCATTGGAGCAGTCTCCGCCGGAGCTTGCATCTGATATTTCAGAACGAGGCATGGTGCTCACCGGTGGTGGTGCTTTGTTGAAAGACCTTGATCGCTTATTGATGGAAGAAACTGGGATCCCAGTTGTCATCGCCGATGATCCCCTGACTTGTGTTGCTCGAGGCGGTGGTAAAGCCTTCGAAATGATTGATATTCATGGTGGTGATCTGTTTAGTTACGAATAGTCTGATAAATATGTTGAAGATCAGATGTTGCGTTACCTATGCCGCCCTTACTAAAGGGTGTAGCCTTAAATGAATACCATGTTTACCAGAGGGCCATCCATAGTCAGCAGACTCGCGTTGGCCTTATTCTTATCTGTGGTATTAATCTTTGTAGACCACAAGTACGACGGCTTTGCATCTATCAAAGTGTATCTAAATTCACTTGTTAGCCCACTGCAATATGTGGCCAGTCTACCGGGTCAAATACTCAGCTCCAGCGCAGAACGATTCACCTCGCATCAAAAACTTTTGGAAGATAATCGTCTATTGACTTTGCAGGCGGTTATTATGTCGGAAAAGCTACAACGATTTGAATTACTACAGCAGGAAAACACCCGCTTACGTTTGCTTTTGGGATCACCGATCAGCGCACCCACTGAGAAAATGGTTACCGAATTAATGGCCGTTGATAACAACCCTTTTAGTCTGCAGATTGTCATCGATAAAGGTGCGATACACGGAGTTTACGAAGGGCAAACTGTGCTGGATGATAAGGGCATAGTGGGACAAATTATGGAAGTGGGTACCACCAACAGCCGTGTGCTGCTGTTAGCGGACATCAGTCATGCAATTCCGCTGCGTATCGCGCGCAATAATGTGCGTCTAATTGCCAATGGCTCGGGCGAACTTGATGAATTGTTGCTCGAACATGTCGCCCATAGTGCCGATATCCAAGTTGGCGATATGCTGGTCTCTTCTGGCCTAGGAGACGTATTTCCGGAAGGCTATCCGACCGCGATTATTACTTCAATTGTATTAGATGAAAGTCGTCCATTTGCCCAAGTGACGGCCACCCCTATTGCGCAGTTAGACCGCTTACGCTACTTGCTTTTATTGTGGCCAGAAGATGCACCTACGCGACCCATCTTTCAAGACTATGAGAGGGCGCTGGAGACAGTACCATGAAACTGCGTAGCTACATTATTGCCCTGAGCATCATCGTTGCGCTGGTACTGCAAATAGTGCCCATGCCTTTAACCGTCGATAAATTCCGTCCAGATTGGGTTTTATTGGTCTTGTCGTACTGGGCATTAGCGCTGCCTAATCGCGTCAATGTCGGTGTGGCATTTTTCATTGGTATCGTACTGGACGTGCTCATGGGAACAAGTTTGGGTGTGCATAGCTTTGCATTGTGTGTGAACGTCTTTGTTTTGGCTGCTAACTACCAACGCCTTAGAAATTATTCGATTTGGCAGCAATCGGTAATCATTGGAACACTTTCAGCTCTTTACCATTTGCTGGTATTCTGGTTACAACATCTACAGACTGATGTGAATTTTCTATTCAATTACTTATGGCCTGTATTGCCCTCTATGTTGATGTGGCCATGGGTTTTTGCCCTACTCAGAAAGGTCAGACGACAATTCAGAATTACCTGATAACGGGATAAATCATGCTGCTGTTAGCTTCACAATCACCAAGGCGTAAAACACTTTTGGCCCAGTTGGGTGTGCAATTTACTACACTTAATGTGGATATTGATGAAACTCATCGGCCATTAGAAAGGTCCGAAGATTATGTAACGCGATTGGCTCGTGAAAAAGCGCAAGCAGGACTGGCAAGCAGACCAGAAATGCAATGGTCTTTGGGTGCGGATACAGTGGTGGTGACAGATCAAGGTGAGCATGAGCAGATACTCGGCAAGCCGCGAGATTTCGAACACGCGAAACACATGTGGAGCCAGTTGGCAAAAGGTCCGCACAATGTGCTCACAGCGGTCGCTATTGCTTCGAACAGCGATACGATCGAGTGTGTGGTGAATACCCAAGTATGGTTTAGCGCCTTGTCAGAAAGGCAAATGCAATGGTATTGGAATACTGGTGAGCCCCAAGACAAAGCAGGGGGCTATGGTATTCAAGGTTTAGCCGGACAATTTGTGAAACAGATAAAAGGTAGTTATAGCGCGGTAGTCGGGTTACCGTTATACCAAACGAGTGAACTTATTAAACAAGCAGGTATTAGCCAGAATGAGTGCTGAGTTGTTAATCAATGTCACACCATCAGAGTCTAGAGTGGCTCTGATTGAGAATGGCATTTTGCAGGAAATTCATATTGAACGGCACACCAAACGTGGTTTGGTTGGCAACATTTACCGTGGCAAAGTGAGTCGGGTGTTGCCTGGCATGCAAGCGGCGTTCGTTGATATTGGTTTAGATAAAGCCGCGTTTCTGCATGCCTCTGATATCGCATTTCACAATGAAGTTAGAGATGAAATGTCATCCACTGCCATTGCTAAAAAAGACATTCGAGAGCTGCTTCGTGATGGACAGGATATTGTCGTTCAAGTGGTTAAAGATCCGATTGGCACCAAAGGGGCTAGATTAACCACCGACATCACTATTCCTTCGCGCTATCTAGTGTTCATGCCCAGTGTTGATCATGTGGGCGTGTCGCAACGCATCGAAGGTGAAGAAGAGCGTGAGCGTCTGCGGCTGTTGATACAACAATTTTGCAGTGACGATGGTGGCTTTATCTTGCGCACTGCCGCCGAAGGCGTGCAAGAAAAAGAGCTGATCTCAGATGCCGAATTTCTCAAGCGTCTGTGGGCAAAAATTCAGTCTCGAATGAAAAGCAAAAAAGGCAACGTACTCTACGAAGATCTGCCTCTAGCGAGACGGGTGCTGCGGGATTTCGTTGGTACCGAGTTGGATCGTATTCGGATTGATTCAAAATTGTCGTTTCAAGAATTAAAGCACTTCACTCAGGAATATGTACCTGAATTGAATAAATTGCTCGAATACTATCAAGGAGAAAGACCGATTTTCGATCTGTATGATGTCGAAAATGAAGCGCAGCGCTCCTTGGAAAGGCGAGTTGATCTTAAATCAGGTGGTTATCTGATCATTGATCAAACTGAAGCTATGACCACCATAGACATCAACACCGGTGCTTTCGTCGGCCATCGAAATTTAGAAGAAACCATCTTTAACACTAATATTGAAGCCACTCAGGCAATTGCGCGGCAACTACGATTGCGCAACTTAGGAGGCATGATACTTATCGACTTTATTGATATGTCGGTAGAGGACCATAAGCGCCGTGTAATGCATAGTCTAGAAGTCGCCACTAGCAAAGATAGGGCTAAAACTAACATCCACGGTTTTACATCTTTGGGGTTGATAGAAATGACCCGTAAACGCACAAGGGAGAGCCTAGAGCATATCTTGTGTGGAGAGTGCCCTGTCTGTAAAGGTCGCGGCTCGATTAAAACCGTAGAAACAATTTGTTTTGAAGTGATGCGTGAAATTGTCAGAGTTAATCGTGCTTATGATGCCGATAAATTCGTGGTCTATGCATCACCGGCGGTTGCCGAAGCGCTTCTTGGTGAAGAATCTCATATGTTGGCAGAGCTTGAAGTATTCGTATCGAAACAGATAAAAGTACAAACTGAATTACTCTACAACCAAGACAAGTTTGACGTGGTAATGATGTGAAACCAGTCTCATTCTATGCTGCCTACATACTGAAAAAACTGTGGACATTCGCCGCTATATTGCTGGTGGTTGTGGCGGTATCTATCAGTGTGTTGCGATTTTCCTTGCCGTATATGGAAAATCAAAAGCATAGAGTTGAAACCTGGTTAAGCAATCAATATGGCGTTGAGCTAAGAATTGGTCAACTCAGTGCTGACTGGAACCAAAATGGTCCCACTTTGGTGCTTAAAAATGTGCATCTTAAACAAGACCAGAAGTCGCCAATTGGGCTGCAAATAAGTGAAACCTTAATCGAGCTTAATTTTTGGGAATCGATTATGGCTCGCCAAGTGCAGTCTCAGCGATTCGAGTTAAATGGTCTGGCGTTATCCGTTAACCTCGCGCTTATTCAAACCTCAGAAAACGAATTTCCTATTGTGGAGGCGATGCAACGCTTGTTTCTAGAGCAACTTCACCGATTTTCCATAAGCAACAGTATTGTCGATGTGATCACCCAATATGATCAGCAATTGATCCAAATCCAGCAACTCAGCTGGATCAATAAAGCCAATCGTCACCAAGGGGTAGGGCAATTGCGCGTTGTTGAGTTGGCAAATAATTCAGCCACCTTCACCTTGGATTTGTATGGTGGCAAGGATGATCTCAATGGTACTTTTTACGCCCGCGGAGAAGAACTTGATCTCTCGCCTTGGCTAAACCAGCTGGTTCGGACTCAAAACCAACTTACTCAAAGTCGTGGTAATTTTACCTTTTGGGCCGGGATAAAACAGGGCCGAGTTGAAAACGCACAAATTGAATTACAAAAAAGTGAATTTGCCTGGACCACCCCTGATGCTAGGGTGGAAGCGGCTATAGTGGGTGGTCGAATCCGCGCTGTACCCGATAGTTTAGGTTGGAAATTCAACATCGATGATCTGACATTTGAGTCTCAACAGCGGCAATTAGTAACCAGTTGGGTAGGCCATATCGGCCGCGATGGAAGCTCGCGAATAAGTAATGTGAATTCACTGGATATGGGCTTTCTTTTGCCCTTATTGCCGCTAGCAGTTGATAAACAAACCATTGAATTTGTTGAGCGTCTGTCTCCCAAGGCGCATATCGATAATTTCGCCGTTTCCTTTGGTTCGTCGTTTTTGGCCAGTGTTGATTTTTCACAAGTCCAGTGGAATCAGGTAGACAGTCTACCGGGCTTAGCAAATATAACCGGTCGTTATGTGATGAATGATGAGCATGGTCGTCTTACGGTGCAAGGAATCGCCGGTAAAATACAAACAGACAACGTCATGGACGATAATCTTTTGTATGAAAACCTGTATATGGATGCCTACTTTGAATGGCACGACCGCGGACTGCGCATTGATGTGCCCGAGTTTAATATCGAAGGCGATCAATTCAGTTTGAACCAACAATTTTCATACGATACTCAAGATAACCAACTGGCACTTTTTACCGAGCTCGACAGTCTACCTATCAGCTCAGTCAAAAAGCTATTTCCCAACCGCTTTTTAGATCCACAAACCAAAAACTACTTAGTCGATGCGCTGCAAGACGGGCAGCTAGCGTCAGCACAGGTGCTATGGCAGGGCGCGTTAAGTGAGTTTCCCTTTGCTAACAATCAAGGTGTATTCCAAGCAAAAGTTGATTTAACTGATTCCACCCTCAAGTTCGCGCCAAGTTGGCCTGCGCTAACTGAGTTAGATATTAAGCTGTTATTCGAAAACGAAGCCTTGTTTATGCGTGCAGATAAAGGTCAGTTGATGGATGTCTCGTTATCCAAATTATCGGCGCAGATCCCTCGATTAGCCAGTAATGCCGTTTTGAGTATACAAGCGCAGGCTCATGCTAACAGCAAAGATGCCGTCGCCTTAATAAATAACAGTGACTTAGCTGAATCCTTAGGCCAAGCCCTAACCGAAGGCATACGCCTGGATGGCACTCTGACCACCCAACTGGACCTCACTATTCCACTTGGCGAAGGGGATGTGGTTGCCGCTGGCAGTGTAGCATTGTCGGGGAACTCGCTTACTGTGCCCAGCTTAGGGATTTCGTTTGACGACGTCAAAGGTCAAGTTAGCTTTAATAATGACCTCGTGACTGCAGATGATATTGTCGCCAGTTTATTTAGCCAGCCAGTGACGGTAAGTTTCCAAGGTCGTGACGGCCCTGCAGAGGCTTATTTAGCTGATATCGGATTATCTGGTGATTGGCAGCTTACCCCTCTGCTAAAAACCTATCAGCCAAGCATGTCGAAATACGTTAACGGTAACGCCAGTTGGCAAGCTCAAACCAAACTGACGCTTGGCGGCGAGTCTTATGCGTACAGTTTCGAACTCAGTAGCCAGTTGAAAGGTGTGGGATCTGAATTACCTGCTCCTTTTACAAAGGATACTGGCTTGACAATGCCTTTATCAATTATTGTAAGTGGACAAAATCAGGCTTCCAATATCAATCTAAAACTGGCTGATAACATTACTTTTGAAGGGGTTTTGCCACACGATACGATGCAATTCTCTCGCGCACATTTGGCAATAGGCGCAGATGAAGCTGTGGGTATGGGATTGGGTTTTAGCATATCCGCTAACCTTCCCTTTGTAGATTTCGACGCTTGGTTTGAAGCCATATCGGTATTGGTAAATAACTTACCTTCTTCAGAAGCGCCCATGTTGTCTGAACCACAGCGTGTTTATGTTAATGCCGATTCGATGTTGATTGCGGGACAAAATATCCAGCAATTGGAGCTAGTGGCCAAACACTCCACCGAAGACTGGCTGTTGGAGTTTAATGCGGATCAAATTCGCGCCGAAGTCATTTTCTATGATGATTGGCTCAATCGCGGTATTGATATTAAAGCTGACTTTATTGAATTGGCAGATTGGCAAGGAGAAAAAAACGAAGGGTTCCAACAAGCAAATCTACAGAACTTGCCGCCAGTCAACTTTGCCTGCAAGAGTTGTAAGCTGTTTGGCAAAGACTTAGGCCGAGTTGATTTCTCATTATCCAGATCACCTAAGGGCATGCAGATTGATAATTTGCGGTTCAATAATACCAATGGCATTTTATATGCAACGGGTGAGTGGCAGATGTCTGATGCAGGCTCTAAAACCCAGCTCCAAGGTGAATTAAGCAGCCCTGATTTTGGCGCTTTGTTAAAGGGCTTTGGCCTAGACTCAGGTATTAAAGATTCTAAGGCTAACTTCGATTTCAATGTCAGTTGGGATGACGCCCCGCACAAGTTTTCGCTTGCTAGTCTAAACGGTGCGGTTGATTGGCGCCTTACTGACGGTTACTTGTCTGATGTAAGCGATCAAGGCGCGCGTTTGTTCAGTATTCTCAGTTTACAGTCGTTAATTCGTAAATTGAGTCTCGACTTCAGGGATGTATTTGCTAAAGGCTTTTTCTACGACAAAATGGACGGTTCATTTCAAATCGTCAATGGCCGTGCTGATACGCGAGACACTGTCATTGATGGGTCTGCAGGCGAAATGGTGATATCTGGTTACGCTGATCTCTCTAGCCAAGAAATAAACTATTTAATTGAGTTTGCACCTAATGTGACATCAAGCTTACCGCTACTGGTCTATTGGATGGTTAACCCTGCAACCGCCATTGCTGCCTTAGCAATTGACCAAGTACTCACTGAAGCCAAAGTGATCTCGAATGTACGCTATTCCGTCACTGGCTCTTTTGACGAGCCTGTATTCACGGAATTAGATCGTAAGAGCAAAGAAGTGGCTTTACCCGCCAGAACATTACCTCCTGTGCAGAGTGAGCCTGACAAGGTACACCGTGAATTGCCCGACGAACGAGTTAATCTACAGATCAACAAAGGTGGTGATCCTCGTGGCTAAATTGGTTGCTTGTCAAATGGTGTCTTCTCCGGATGTACACACCAATCTCGATACTGTGCGAAGGTTAGTGGCGCAACAGCAACCGGGAGATTTGGTGGTACTGCCTGAATGCTTTGCCTGTTTTGGCGCTTCCGATAAGTATTTACTCAGTGTTGCGGAAAAAAAAGGTGAAGGCCAAATTCAAACCTGTTTAAGTCAACTTGCGAAACAATATGGCGTGTGGATAGTGGCAGGCACAGTGCCGTTGAGGTGCGAGGACCAACAGAAATACACTGCATCATGCTTGATTTATAACGATCAAGGTGACTGTGTCGAAGAATATCAAAAGATCCATTTGTTCGACGTTCAAGTTCAAGACACCACCCGAAATTACAAAGAATCCAAATACACTCAAGCAGGATCACGTTTAGTGGTGGTCGATTCTCCCTTTGGCAAACTTGGTATCGCGGTGTGTTATGATGTGCGATTCGCAGGCCTGTTTCAGGCCATGGGGCAAATCGATGTGTTGGCTTTGCCCGCTGCGTTTACCCAAACAACAGGCGAGGCACATTGGCATGCATTGCTGCGAGCCAGAGCGATTGAAAAACAATGTTACTTGGTCGCTGCAGGGCAAGGTGGAAAGCATGAAAACGGGCGTGAAACCTATGGCCACTCCTGTGTTATTTCCCCTTGGGGAACCATAAGCGAAGAAATCCAAAAAGGAGAGGGCGCAATTAGTGCTCACTTCGATAAATCAGAAATTACCCGTATACGAGCCAGTATGCCCGTTCACGAACATAATCAATTCAGGAGTTACCTTGTCTAATTTGGTCCAGGAAAATCTACTTACCGCTTCAGATTTAACCACTTCAAAGGTAGACGATGCCTTGGGCTTGATCTATCAGCACCAAAATGACTTTGCCGATATTTATTTTCAGTCTAGTCAACACGAGAGTTGGGTATTGGAAGACGGCATCATCAAAGATGGCAGCTATAATATCGAGCGCGGTGTAGGTGTTCGAGCGGTGAGTGGCGAAAAAACCGGTTTTGCTTATTCTGATGACATTAGCCCTGACGCTTTGATGAAAGCGGCCAAAGCGGCACGCTCTATTTCACCTAGTGGTGGTAACCATAAGATTGTCGCCGTTGCTCCCCAAACGGTAACCCCTCGTTATCAACCAAATAACCCGATCCTTGGTATGCAAGAGCATGAAAAAATCACCTTGTTACAGAACGTCGACAAGTATATCCGCGATCAAGAGCCGCTCGCCAGCCAAGTCGTTGTTAGTATCAGTGGTGTTTATGAAGAGATTTTAATCGCCGCAACGGATGGCACCTTTAGTACCGATATACGTCCATTGATCCGCCTTAACTGTTCAATACTTATTGAGCAAAATGGACGTCGGGAACGCGGCAGTGCTGGCATGGGCGGCCGCTATAGTTACGCCTATTTTCTACAGATGGAAGGTGCTCAAGAGCGTTATAAAAACCTCGCCGACGAAGCCATTCATATGGCCAGAGTAAACATGCAGGCCATTGATGCCCCCGCAGGTTTGATGCCAGTCGTATTAGGTAGCGGTTGGCCTGGTGTGTTATTACATGAGGCTGTAGGACACGGATTGGAAGGGGATTTCAATCGTAAAGGCGCATCCACCTTTAGTGGTCGTATTGGTGAGCAGGTTGCAGCTAAAGGTGTCACAGTGGTTGATGATGGCACCTTAACCGATCGCAGAGGCTCACTTTCAATTGATGATGAAGGTACGCCAAGTCAGCGCAATGTGTTGATCGAAGACGGAATTTTGAAAGGCTACATGCAAGACAAACTCAATGCCCGTTTAATGGGAGTTAATCCTACTGGAAATGGTCGCAGAGAATCCTATGCTCACTTACCTATGCCCCGTATGACCAATACCTTTATGCTTGAAGGACAATATTCAGCAGAAGAAATTATTGCCAGTATTGACCGCGGCGTTTATGCCCCTAACTTTGGTGGTGGACAGGTTGACATTACCTCTGGCAAGTTCGTATTTTCGACATCCGAAGCTTACTTGATCGAGAAGGGCAAAATAACAACGCCCATCAAAGGGGCTACTTTGATCGGTAATGGCCCTGAGGTGATGGCAAAAATCTCGATGATTGGAAACAATCTGAGTTTAGACAAAGGGGTTGGCGTGTGCGGAAAAGACGGCCAAAGTGTCCCTGTTGGTGTGGGTCAACCGACACTGAAAGTAGATGAACTAACCGTCGGCGGTACCGCTTAATTAACCAGCACTGTGTATTAAATGTGTCGGTCAATTAATTAACGTATCTACCCATCTCGCTTCTCAGCAGTTGGGTAGATAGTGGAATAACGCGAGACTCGAATACGCTATTCGCTGGCTGCGATGTTATCCTTTAAGTATTGAAATATCTCCCGCGCGGCTTTCGGTGGCTTGTTAGTTTCTTGCTGCTTTTTCGCTTGGCGAGATAGCTGCCTTAATTTTTGGCGATCGAGATCTGGATGTTCATTCAGTAATTGCATAATACCATCATCACCTAACAGCACTTTATCTCTGGCTTCTTCAATATGATGAAATTTTTGCGTTTGCTGATGATGGGCCATTTGTAACTGGTGCAAGGCGACTTTAATCGGCTGCACATCGCGATGACGCATCATTTTGCCAATCAACTGCAGCTGCCGTCTAAACCCGTCTTTCTTGCGGTTTATCTTGCGGGCCAAATCAACTGCTTCTGCCAGTTCATCGTCAAGCGGAATTTTAGCCAAGGCAGACTGACCTAACTCAACTAATTGTTCGCCTAGCTTCTGCAACTCAGTGCTTTCTTGCTTGAGTTGCGTTTTACTTTTAATCTCAGCTTGTGAGTCTTGATTGCTTAAATTCGAGTCGCTCATGATCTTATCTTTAATGTTACACTAGCATCATTGTAACCCAGCCAGAGAAACACAGCATCAATAGTTGTGTATTGAAAGTGAGCCTTATATGCAAATGGAGCAACAATTAGCGCAAATTCAACAAGTCGTTGAAGAAGTTTTAGCGTTAGCCAAACAAAAAGGAGCCAGTCATGCTGAAGCCAGCATGTCTAAAGTACAAGGAATTGCCGTATCGACTCGACTCAAAGAAGTTGAGACCGTCGAGTTTACCAATGATGGTGGACTAGGTATCAGTGTGTATTTTGGACAGCGAAAAGGCAGTGCATCGACGGCAGATTTGAGTCGTGGTGCACTCACTCTTGCAGTTGAAAAAGCCTGTGAAATTGCAAAATACACCAGCGAAGATCCTTTTTCAGGACCAGCCGACGCCGATTTACTTGCTTATGGATTTCCCGATCTCGATCTATACCACCCAATTGAACTCGATACGCAACTGGGAATTAAGCAGGCCATTGCCGCCGAGACTGCGGCGCTGAATTTCGACCCTAGGATCACTAACTCTGATGGTGCCTCATACAACGCAAACATCGGTATGAAAGTATACGGTAACAGCCATGGGTTTATCGGTGGTTATCCAAGTAGCCGCTACAGCTTGAGCTGTGTGGTGATAGGTGAACAAAATGGTGATATGCAACGAGATTACAGCTATACGGTGAATCGACAAGCAGATTTGTTGTTAGCGCCAGAGCAAGTTGGCAAAGAAGCCGCTGAATTTACCCTAAGCCATTTGAATGCCCGAAAAGTCAAAACAGCCAAAGTGCCAGTGTTGTTTCATCGCGATGTGGCGTCTGGTTTATTGGGTCATTTTGTCAGTGCCATAAGCGGCGGCAGTTTATACCGAAACTCGTCGTTTTTGCTCGACAGTTTGGGCACGCAGGTATTGCCTGATTGGTTTGAAATTCTAGAACGTCCGCATTTAAAAAGCGCACTGGCCAGTTCTCCATTTGACAATGAAGGAGTACGAACCCAAGACATGACCATTGTTGAGTCAGGGGTGTTAAATCATTATTTGCTGACCAGCTACTCGGCGAGAAAAATGAAAATGCAAAATAACGGTCATGCAGGCGGCATTCATAATTGGCTTGTGAAGCATACCGGCCATAGTGATGAGGCATTATTGCGCGAACTAGGCACTGGATTACTTGTCACAGAGCTAATGGGGCAAGGGGTGAATATCGTAACCGGAGACTATTCAAGAGGCGCGGCAGGCTTTTGGGTAGAGAATGGCGTAATTCAATACCCAGTGCATGAAGTGACCATTGCCGGTAACTTGAAAGACATGTTGAAAAACATCGTGGCTATAGGCGCAGTACCTGAAACCCGCAGTAGTATTCAAGTGGGTTCAATTTTGCTCAGTGAAATGCAATTAGCCGGCGATTAATCGAACGTCGTATTTTATAGATCCAGGACTGTAAAATAACAAAAAGGCGAACACCAGGTTCGCCTTTTTTGCGCTTGTTCAATTCACATTGTCAGTTAATTAACTGTCAACAGTGCCACAAAAACGATAGCCTTCACCGTGAATGGTCACAATCAAATCATCTGAGTTCACTTCTGACTCAAAGTGTTTGCGAATACGTCTTATGGTCACGTCAACGGTGCGGTCATTAGGACGAAGTTCACGCCCAGTCATTTCCATAATCAGCTGTTCACGTGTGAGTATTTTACCAGGGTTACTCAAAAATAAATGCAGCGCTCGAAACTCACTTCGAGGTAGGCGGAATTCATTTTTACTGGGCGAAATCAAACTACGGCTGTCGCCATCTAATATCCAACCGTTAAAGCTCACGCGACTAGGTAAATCATCATCGTCGTTATTGCTTAAGGTACGATTAAGTAGATTTCGAGCTCGTATGGTCAACTCTCTTGGATTAAATGGTTTGGTAAGATAATCATCTGCACCAATTTCCAACCCTAGAATGCGGTCAACGTCATTGTCTCTACCGGTCAAGAATATTAGGCCAACATTCTTACGATCTCTGACTTCTCTAGCGAGGATTAGACCATTTTTACCGGGTAAATTAATATCCATTATCACGAGATTGATGTTGTTATTTTCGAAGAAGTCGTGCATTTGGCTGCCGTCTTCCGCTTCGAAAACGTTATAGCCTTCCGCCTCGAACAGACTCTTCAAGGTAGTTCGAGTTACAACTTCATCTTCAACAATTAATATGTTCGGTGTCATAGTCTTATTACCATTTCATATACGTTTAACTAGTTTAACAGAAAATATCGATAAATCAGGGGATTATCCACTGAAATTTGCGAACTTTAATAATCGAGCACTGAATTTCACAGACGAAGTCTTGTACTTGTTTCTGCTAATGTAGATTTTTACTCGATCATACTCACTCACTAAACTCATTAGCCCGCCTTGATTCACAAACTGCGGCGACTCACCAATAGTGACCATTTGCTTATTTGCCGTTTCCAATTGTTGGAAAATATCGTCGCTTTCATTTGCCTGGTCAATAAACAAATAATGACATTTTTGCACATAGGCCTCTGGCAGTGTGTTTATTTGCACAACGTTTAAAGCAACCTTAGCGCTTTTGGCAAAGTCGTCTTTTACCAGTTCTTGGTAATATTTCCCGCCATCTTGTTCCAAGAGACAGAAGTTTTGTTTATTTGAGGGATTGTCCCAACGGGAATAATTGACGATGTGCAACATAAAGGTGGCGCGGATAGATACATCTAAACCATAAGTTCCACGGTCAATATTGCTTTGCGCTAAGGCAAATTTGCTTAACAGCACTAACATGCAAAAGATAACAAACTTGATTTTCATGAGCTTTTTGCCAAGGCTGCGGCGTCGACTTGGCGTACCGGAAATAAGATATCAAACTTCACGCCTTGGTTTTCTTCACTGGTGATGCTGATCGAGCCATTGAGCGCTTGCGTGACCAAGTTATACACCAGATGCATTCCTAATCCGCTGCCACCTTGTCCTCGCTTGGTGGTTACAAATGGATCGAATATGCGTTTACGAAGATGCTCTGGAATGCCCTTGCCATTGTCCAGATAACGGATGCTGATCTTGTTATCTGCGACCATTTCCACGTAGATGTCAATGCGTCCATTGTCCATGAATTCAAAACCATGAATAATAGAATTCATGATCAAATTCATCATAATTTGATTAATCGGCCCGGCTTTCGTCTCGATGAATAGTTCGTTACTGCAATGCAGTTCAATGGTGTGATTAAATTTCTTCAACTTAGGACGCATCGACAGCAGTATTTCGTCCATCAACTGGGCAAAGGAGAAAATACGGCTATTCTCTGATGACTGATCAACTGCCACCTGTTTAAAGCTGGAAATCAGCTCCGCTGCTCTGTTTAGGTTGCGATATATAATATTCAGGTTTTCCTGTCCTTCCGAAATGAATTTGGACAGTGTGCTGGCTTTAAGTGATTTATTTTCGAATTCTTTTTCAATAAAATTTAAGCGGTCTAACATCATAGTAGAGGCGGTAACCCCTAGACCAATGGGGGTGTTAACTTCGTGCGCTACACCAGCAACCATGTCGCCCAAGGAGGCCATTTTTTCGTTCTGCACCATTTGACGTTGAAATTGGTGGAGTTTCTCTAGGGTTTGGATCAGTTCTTGGTTCGCTTCTTTGAGGGCTAAAGTGCGATGTTCAACTTTCTCTTCCAAGCTTGCTTGTAATTTCGCTTGTTCCTGTTCCGCAGAATCACGCTCATTTAAATAATGTTGCGTGCGTTCGAGCATGTCATTAAAGGCAATGGCTAAAATATCCAGCTCCTTAATATTGGTTTTTTCTGCTCGTCCGTCGTAATCCCGTTGTCTTGATACCCTTTGCACTAGCGTGACTAGGTTAGTAATGGGATCAGCCAGTGTTTTCTGCAATTTCAGCGTTAAGAAGTAACAAATGATAAGAATGATAATTAACACCACTAAGGTATTAATAATTGAATCGGCCGTCAGTTTATTCAGGATCTCAGCTGACACCCGCAAATACACATACCCGTAGAGTGTCTCATTGACTCGGACAGGCTTGATGACTTCAAAATAGCTGCCATTGAGCACCGGTTCTTTAAGTTCATCAATGCGTGACCACATCTCAGGGATGGGTAATTGTCCCTTGCGGTTGTAGCTAGTAAAAAAACTCGGGTCTTGACCTTCGTTGTACTTATAAATATGCACAACGTCGATAAAACTGGCAGCTTCCAATCGTTTTAAATTGTTTTCTTCAACGACGTCGTCGTTAAATTGCAGGCTGGCTTCAGCATTACTGCTGATCAACTCACCGTAAACATTTACCTGCTGTTCAAGTTCACTTTTATAATTGGAAATTTGATTAATCAGCGACACACTTGAGGTGACCACCAATGCTAAGGTGGTAATAGCCATGACCACCCATACAATCAGAGTTTTTATTGACAGAAATTTAGCATCTGGCGTCATGACTTCAAATGGGCTCTTGATGGGTTAACTACGGGTTACCAATAATAGTGATATAAATCTGGCAAAAATGAAACTTTTTCACCAATAAAGTTCACAAAAATCAATTGCAACAGCCAATATTGCGTTTGTTGGCGCTAATTTGTTATTTTCTTAGCAGGGTGAGTAACTCAGTTTCGGTTATATTGAGTTTGGCTGCGGCACGGCTGGCCGAAACCAGTTGGTCCACTTTTCCTTGCTCATCAGCAGCGCTTACCCGTAAGGATGAGAAATCGGTCAGACAAATACACATGGCTTCCCCTTCTTGAATATTCAAGCTTTCTACTGATATAGGAGCACGTTTATACAATAAATTAGGGCACACTTGGGTGCGAGTAGGAAGCGCAATACAGTTAGACGGTAGCTCTTGTGCGATTGCTTGATGAACCCAGCAAGACAGCAACACTAAACCAGTGGTCGTTATTGCTGGCAACCACTTTACGCTATTCACACTGACACCTAGTTTCAACATGACTGATACAATTCTACATAACGTTGCGCTGCTTGCTGCCAGGTAAATCGACTTTGCATCGCGCGTTTCTTCATGTGCGCAAAGGACTCAGGAAACTCATAGTAATAAAGCAGTGCTCTTTGAACACAACTCAGTAAAGCGGTGCTGTCAGGATTTTCAAATACAAAACCAGTCGCCTGATCCGGTTGATTAAGCATATCAATAACCGTGTCTTTTAAGCCGCCAACGCCGCGAACAATAGGAATGGTGCCATAAGCGAGGCTGTACATTTGGTTGAGTCCACAAGGTTCAAACAACGAAGGCATTAAGAAAAAATCGCTTCCGGCTTCTAGCAAATGGGCTAATTCTTCACTGAAGGTATTGATAAAGATAAATCTGTCGGGATGAATTTGCGCTAAACGTTTTAACACTTCACCAATAGAAGGATCGCCAGTGCCGATGATCAATAATTGAATGTTGTGTTGCAATAAATCTTCTAACACCGGCAGCAAATAGCCAAACCCTTTTTGCTCGGTTAACCGACATACCATGCCGATCAATGGGATTTTTGGATCTTCAGCGAAACCGGTTTTTTTCTGCAGTTCCCGCTTACAACTCTGTTTGCCAGCGGGATTATCCACATCGAAATTTTCCGGCAGATGTTTATCCGTTGCCGGGTCCCATTGGCTGTAGTCGCAACCATTGAGAATGCCAGATACGTCATCTTTGCGTTGTTGAAATTCATGATACAACATATGACTACCCAAAGTTGTGAGCAGTTCTTTGGCATAATTTGGACTAACAGTGTTGATCTTATTGGCATAGCGAATACCGATGCGTAAAAAGTTTACGGCATCGCCATCAAGTTGATTGTGTAATTCATATTGGTCATGTAAAAAAGGAATTTGATCAAGTCGATGGGTGCCATGAAAAGCGCCATTGTGAATGGTTAAAATGCTTTTACTGTTAGCAAAGAATTCACTGCTGTGGGTTTTCATAAAATACGGCGTCAAAGCCGTGTGCCAATCATTGCAGTGCACAATATCAGGTTGAAAATCCAAACTCTTGCTAGCTTGCAAGGCCGCACCGGCGAAAAACGCAAAGCGCTCAGCGTTATCGGGATAAGCATGGTAGCCATCGGTATAAAAACCGTTTCTGTCGAAGTAATCAGGATAGTCCACACAGTACACGGGAACATTTTCAATCTGCAATTGGCGCAATTGAAAACGGTAGGGCTTGTGATTAGCGAACAAGGTTTGCTCATCTATAACGACAGGCGCTGAGAATTTATCTGCAATTGCTTTGTAATAGGGCATCACGATAATAACTTCGTGACCTAGCTTCTTTAATTCTATCGGTAATGCTTTAGCGACGTCTGCTAACCCACCCGTTTTAGCGAGATCTTCTACTTCTGATACAACGAATAAGATTTTCAATTTTGATGACTCCGAGGCAGCGTTAAGCAAAAAACAGCATGGGCATATTGAAACACCGGTTTGTTGTGGCTATTCAATTGCAACTGTTGTTTGTCACTCTTGTTAGCATAGGTCACAAATACAGAAGCACATCAATTGATCCAATATCTTAAGATTACCTGAGCCTGACCTCATGTGGCAAGTGAACAAGTATGCTAACTTATCCAGAGATGAGGTTAACTTAACGCATTCTACTTATGCGCGTTGCTCTACAAGGTAAGCTCTAATTCAAACTAACGCTTAGGCGTGTTAGAGCACTTGTGCTTTAACACCGATACAGATTGAATTTTGGCGTATATGCAATGGTTTTGACTTTGCCAAATGCCGTTTTAAGCAAATCTGAATAGGGTAAAAAGCGATTGGCCACCACCAGTAACGTTGAATTGCGATGCATATGCTCGCCAACTTGCTGAATAAAGGTTTGCGTAATGGAATAGTCGGTTTTGATACCGGTGTGAAAAGGTGGGTTGGTCATTATGTGATCGAAGCTACCTTGGATTTGCGCCAAGCCATCAGAAGCGATGACATCGCCCTTAAGGTCATTCTTTTCAAGACTGAGCTTGGCACAGGTAATGGCCAATGCGCTCACATCACTGAGGGTCAGTTGCACATCGGCAAACTGCTTTCCGACAAAGCAGGCAATCACGCCAGCGCCACAAGCAAAGTCGAGCACTTTTCCGCTAATATCTGGCTTTATATTTTCGATAAGTAATTTTGTGCCAGGATCGAGTTGACCGGCATTAAAGACGCCGGGAAGAAATGCTATCGAGCAGCTGGTCTCGCCCAATTGGATGTCTTTATAGCTTAGCCAGTCTGTCAGCTCGAATGAATGATCATGTTCAATGTGGGCACAATAAAGCGCGCAGTGTCGAGCAGAGTCAATTTTATTGGTTTGCGCACTGACATTTTGACACAGCTTTTCGGCATTCTTGATACCAGACTTGTTTTCACCGACTAAAAAGATGCTGCCGCCAGGCTTCACAGCAGCGGCCATATTAGCAATCAACATCAATGCTTGATCTTTGGCCTTGGGCATATAAATGATCGCACCATCAAAGGCGTGCTGGTCTTCACAATGAGCACCAAAGGTGTGTTGCTTGGGATCAAAAGATCCCGCACAGGCTTGATAAACGTCGAAGTATTGGTGAAAACCATGGAACTGGGCATCGCCAAGTTGGTTAAATATTTCCGCTTCCGTGGGATTAACAACTAACCACTTACCTTGTTCAAAATGTTCGGTATTGCGCAGTAGAACCTGACTCGGTGCTGATAGCATCAACTGATCCTCTCAAACATTAGATCCCAAACACCATGACCAAGACGGTGCCCACGTTTTTCAAATTTCGTTAAAGGCCGACTGTCCGGTCTAGGCACATAATCCGCTGTTTCGGATTGATTTTTAAAACCCGGAGCTTGTGACATCACCTCTAACATATGCTCAGCGTAATTTTCCCAATCTGTGGCCATATGAAATACGCCGCCAATTTTAAGTTTGGATCTGAGCTTTTCGACAAATTCGGGCTGCACTATGCGACGTTTATGATGGCGCTTTTTGTGCCAAGGATCAGGGAAAAACAATTGTAAGCGGTCAATGGTTTGTTCAGCCAAGCAATCGTTAAAGACTTCAACGGCATCATGCTCATAAACGCGTAAGTTGGTTACGCCCTTTTCATGTGCATCAGCCATACAAGTACCCACGCCTGGACGATGCACTTCTATGCCAATAAAGTTTTTATCAGGCTCAGCGGCGGCCATCTCAACCAGTGAAGTACCCATGCCAAAGCCTATTTCTAATACTAAGGGGGCTTGTCTGCCAAACACTTGAGCGAGATCTAAAATGCCGTCGCTATGGTTCAAGCCCATCGTCGGCCAAAACTCCTCTAGCGCTTTGGCTTGGCCTTTGGTCAAACGACCTTCGCGCTTTACAAAGCTACGTATTTTTTGAACATAAACACCGGCGGCTTCGGCTTCTTGCTGAGTTTTGAACTGGCTCATGGAATGGTTATCTCTGTAATCGTGCATTCTCAGGTCAGCGGTTGATCTGACCAAGATGTTAACAAACGTGTCGGGCTGCGCATTATGACGCTATGCAGCGTATTTGCAAATTTCTATACGTACTCGCGCCTTTATTTTAGAGTACCTGAGACTGATTATAAAGCGGCTCGGTTCATTCTCATGGATGCACATCTGTGCCGCTTTTGAAACTGAACAACACCATTATGCCTGTGCCAAGCGATTTTGTTACAAATTCCGATTAGCAACTCAGTGATATAGGCGACACACTCAAGCATAGTAAAATATAAGCAATAGCGTTATCACTAAGCAAAATGACAGCTGTGCTTGCAAGCTTAACAGTGGCTATTTGAGTTTCTAAGGAAGTACATATGCAAACATCCGCGATTTCAGCACCACCTGCAATGCGCAAATGGGGGGATAACGCTCTGTCTATCAGTGTCTCTACTTGGTTAGCAACGGCATTGATTGGGCAGTGGTTATTTGTTGCTTATGTGGTGCTGTTTTACGGTAAGTCGCTGATTGGTAATGATCTACAACAATGGTCACAAGTGCTACCTAATGGCATTGTTGAGGGGGAACCTTTTGGCAACTTGATGATAATTATGCATATCATGATCCCCGCATATGTGATGATAGCGGGTGGCTTGCAGCTCATTCCTATGATCCGCAATCGTTTTCGAAAATTTCATCGTATTAATGGCCGAATTTATTTAACCACTGCAGTACTGACAAGTGTTACCGGTATCTTCATGATCCTGACCCGCGGCACGGTTGGTGACGGCATTCAGCATCTTCTGACTACGTTTAACGGCTTACTGATTTTGTTGTTTGCCTATTTCACTGTTGATATGGCAATGCGCAAAAATTTTGCCGAGCATCGTCAATGGGCGATGCGATTGTTCGTGGTGGTCAGTGGTGTGTGGACATTTAGAGTCATGCTGATGTTTTGGTTGACGATAAACGGTGGCCCCGTGGGAATTGATTTTGAAACCTTCACCGGACCGGCAATAAAGATATTGAATGTGGCCCAATTTGCATTGCCGCTGATCGTGCTTGAATGCTATTTCGCCGCCAGTAAATCAACCAGTCAGCTATTTAAAACCAGTGTGTCTGGTTTGATAGTATTAACCACCTTGTGCATGGCTGTGGGGATTTTTGCCGCTTTCATGGGAATGTGGCTGCCACGCATAAGTTAACCTTCAGTTCAGGTTAGTTAACCTAGCAAACAAGGTTGTAAGTGTTTGGCTATGTGCTGTGGCTGGGTTAGTAGCATCATGTGTGCGGTGTCTTTCAGGCACATATAATCGCTATTTTTATTAGTTTTAGCGTAGCGCTCAATATCGTTCGCATTGGCAATTTGATCATGCTGGGCACAAATGTAATGGACCGGAAAAGAGCACTGAGACAGAGGTAGGGATAAATCCTGTCGTGGTGTGGTTGCGGTGATATGCGCTTTGAGTACCGCTGTCCCTAAGTCTTGATCCATTTGCTGCAACACCTCCACAATCTCTGTTTGAGTCAATTCGGAATCGGTCAAATAGGCGCGCAAACGGGCTTGGGTCAAAGGTGCCTTTTTTTGCTTGTTTAAAGTAGCTAATAGCAATTTACGCTTTTGCAGTTCACCCTGATCCAATCCTTTAGGGTGATAGCCAATTAGGGTTAACGAGGCCACGCGAGATGGGTTTTGCAGCGCTGCCAATGAAGCAATGTAGCCGCCCATGGAAAATCCGACTAGATTGACTTTTTCTGGGTAGGTGTCAATTCTGTCCTGCGTCAACGCCAGCATATGCTCGAGCGACTCGGCCCACTGTAAGGGCACGTAACTGCGCTGTGCCAAATCGAGTTCGCGCCAAAGCGGCATCCACACCCGCTCGTCACATTGAGTTCCAGGTAAGAAAAGGGTGGGCGTGCTAATGTGCGTCATTCGATTGGTCTTATTGATTCAAATTCTTGTATGATCATATCAAAGGCGTGGCCTGAACACTCAACAAAAGCGAAATTCATGACAGATCGACAACAATTAACATTTAGTCAGCGCCTACTAACGTGGTTTGACCAACATGGCCGCAAGGATCTTCCATGGCAGCAAAATAAAACTCCGTATCGAGTGTGGATATCGGAGATCATGTTGCAACAAACGCAAGTGAAAACGGTAATCCCTTTCTACCAGCGTTTCATGCAGCGTTTTCCCGATGTCATTAGCTTAGCAGACGCCCCCATCGATGAGGTACTGCACCTGTGGACGGGTCTTGGTTACTACGCTAGAGCACGTAATTTACATAAAGCCGCTCAACAAGTTCGAGACCAGCACGACGGTAAATTCCCTGACAGCTTGGCTCAACTGATCGACTTGCCAGGTATTGGTCGTTCTACCGCAGGTGCGATTTTGTCTATCGCTTGTGGTCAGTCGATTAGTATTTTAGATGGCAACGTAAAGCGAGTGTTGACTCGCTACTTGGCCATTGAAGGATGGCCAGGCAATAAAGCAATCGAGACCCAGTTGTGGGACTACGCGGATCAATTTACACCAAGCAAAAACGCCGATCTCTATACTCAAGCCATCATGGACTTAGGGGCAACGCTGTGCACCCGAAGCAAGCCAAACTGTGACCAGTGCCCAATGCAGGTTAATTGCTTGGCCTATGCTCAAGGTCGGCAAACGGACTATCCAACCAAAAAGCCCAAAAAAGCGATCCCCACTAAAACCACCGTGATGCTGCTGCCAAAATGGCAAAATCAAATTCTTATTTACAAACGTCCTGCATCAGGTATCTGGGGCGGACTGTTTGGCTTTTACGAAACAGACGATGTCAGCGAACTTCACAGCGCAATCACAGGGCTAGGCATTGAGCATTTTAGCACCGAAGAAATGCAAGCTTTTCGACATACCTTTAGCCACTTCCACTTGGTCATTCAACCAATTCTGGTGCATCTTCAACAACCACCGACGAGCATGGTCATGGAGCAAGAAGTGCTGTGGTATGATCTTGGCGCACCACAAAATGTCGGATTAGCTGCGCCAACCAAGAAACTTTTTAGTACACTAAGCAAAGATTATTAATGACGTTAAAATGGTATAGCAATTATGAGTAGAACAGTGTTTTGTCAAAAGTTACAAAAAGACGCCGATGGACTGGATTTCCAACTCTACCCCGGAGATTTGGGTAAGCGCATTTTTGACAACATTAGCAAAGAAGCATGGGCCGACTGGCAAAAGAAACAAACTATGCTGATCAATGAAAATAAACTCAACATGATGCAGCCCGAAGCCCGCAAGTTTTTAGAAGAACAAATGCAAGGTTATTTATTTGAAGGCAAAGAGCCCGATATCGAAGGGTATGTGCCCCCGACTAAATAGCCGAAATTGGGCTAACACTGGATTTTTGCACAAATATTGCCGACTTTTCGCACAAACCAGCGATAAAGGTCGAAAATATACGAAAAATCGGTTGACTTGAAAGCCAAGAATCCGTTTAATACGCACCCACAGCGCTGGCAAGACATTATTTAGCGCTGTTGCAAAGACCTTAGGTCAATGCCTCGATAGCTCAGTTGGTAGAGCAGCGGATTGAAAATCCGCGTGTCCCTGGTTCGATCCCGGGTCGAGGCACCATTATTCAGAAGGCTCGCATTTATGCGGGCCTTTGTCGTTTCAGTTGTCAGGGCCACGCATCGTGCCCCTGCGCTGCGCGCGCGTCTCGATCCCGGGTCGAGGCACCATTATTCCATGAGCCCTGCATGCAAATGCGGGGCTTTTTCGTTTCAATTGTCAGGGCCACGCATCGTGCCCCTGCGCTGCGCGCGCGTCTCGATCCCGGGTCGAGGCACCATTATTCAGAAGGCTCGCATTTATGCGGGCCTTTGTCGTTTAAAATTAAGTGTCATCCCAACAACCACAATCAAAACTAAGTGTCATCCCGGTGGCGCTCGTTCATATCTGTCATCCCGGTGGCGCTCTTGGGCCGGGATCTTCCAAATGCCTGCTTGCACTCAACTATGAAGGGCTATTACGGAGATCCCCGATAACAACATTCGGGGATGACGTAGCGGAATGTCATCCCGGTGGCGCTCGTTCATATTTGTCATCCCGGTGGCGCTCGTTCATATTTGTCATCCCGGCAGTGCTCGTTCATATTTGTCATCCCGGTGGCGCTTTTGTGCCGGGATCTTCCAAACGCCTGCTTGCACTCAACTATGAAGGGCTATTACGGAGATCCCCGATAACAACATTCGGGGATGACGTAGCGGAATGTCATCCCGGTGGCGCTCTTGGGCCGGGATCTTCCAAACGCCTGCTTGCACTCAACTATGAAGGGCTATTACGGAGATCCCCGATAAAAACATTCGGGGATGACGTAGCGGAATGTCATCCCGGTGGCGCTCGTTCATATTTGTCATCCCGGTGGCGCTTTTGGGCCGGGATCTTCCAAATGCCTGCTTGCACTCAACTATGAAGGGCTATTACGGAGATCCCCGATAAAAACATTCGGGGATGACGTAGCGGAATGTCATCCCGGCAGTGCTCGTTCATATTTGTCATCCCGGTGGCGCTCTTGGGCCGGGATCTTCTAAATAGTGTTAAATACTTTTTCAACCCAACCCAACCCTTGCTTCGATCCGGATGTAAATCAACAAGACGACACTAACGTTAATGAATCATGGGTATTTTATGAGTAGAAACCCCTATTTTTTATACCGTTAGTTCACGATAAGCTGTATCGATATTTTGTGCCTATATGGAAGTAGAATGAAAATTAACCTAATTACGCTTTGCCTAAGTAAATTGTCTTCAATTGCAAAAGCCAATGCACTTGCAGATATTGGTCATCGGGTAGCACAAATAAACGGCACTCGTCACCCGCTAGAAACGTATACACACCGCTTAAACCTAAATTAAGGGAATAAAATGCAAGGGAATCTGCGTCACTTCGCGAACTTATTTACATCCAAACAGGCTGGATCCAACATGCTAAAACCAACTTTTATTATCTCTTTGGTACTGATCAGTTGTGTGTCATTGAGCTTTTCACCCACCGCTTTCGCCAAGAAAGATGACGATGACAAAAAGCAGAAAAAAGACAAAATCGAAGTCCAGGTACTGCAAAACAAAGAACACAACGAGTGCATGTTTATGGATGACGTTGTGATCAGCGTGAAATACAAATTGAAGTCGATGGATTACGGCGTGCTAACGGCTGAGCTGAGTAATGATGGCAGCAACTTCTATGAAGCGGCTAGCTTGGATATCGACCGCGGCAACAGCAAAGTTATCATGAGCTTTGATGCGGGCGCTTGCGCAACCGACATGCGCGTTGTCATCAAATAGTTAATCAATGCAGGGTTAACCAAAACACCTAGTTTTAACAAATTCGTTTACTGAAATATTAATTTGGTCGTGGGTTAAACCGCGCCTTCAATGGACTGTGTCGTGGATGCAGATAATCAAAGAGGAATATCCCATGGGATTTTATCGTAGTTTAAGTTTGGCACTATGTTTACTTAGTGTTGCCAACGTCACTAAAGCAGAAGTGGTTGGGCTGACGGAAGGTCAATTTAGGGTTGACGAGTCTGGCGCAGCAACTTACACGATGCCTATCTCTACACCGGCCGGACGCGCCGGCGTGACGCCCTCGGTGGCATTATCCTATTCCAGTAACAATATGTCTGAAGGTCCGGTTGGTGTGGGCTGGTCTGTCAGTGGCATGTCCTCGATTTCTCGCTGTCCTCCCACGCCTATTCATGACAATAAAATCCAAGCGGTGCAATACAATAACCAAGATAAGCTGTGCTTGGACGGTCGCCGACTGATCCTTACCTCTGGCACCTATTTGGCACCCAATAGTGAGTATCGCTTTGAGGTTGATGATTTTAGTAAAATTATCGCCCGCAATGGCTCTAGCAGCAATGGGCCAAAATATTTTGAAGTGCACAACAAAGCCGGTGAAGTACACTATTACGGTGATGCTGACACCATTAGTACCATGTTTAGTAACCACGACGATGCGTTTGTCGAGCCCGGCGGCACCACTGCTGGCGTAACTGCTAAATCGTGGATGTTGAAAGTTGTTAAAGATATTAAAAGTAACTTTATCTTATACAATTACAACAAAGACACCGCCAAAGGCTCGGTGTATCTCGACAGTATTGAATATTCAGGCAACATGACGCTGGTGAAGCAGCCCTTCGCTAAGATCCAATTTATCTATCGCGACTATGATAAAGGCTTTAAAGGCTACTATGCAGGCGCACACTCTTATCACGACCAGTTACTAGAGCGTGTAGACACCTCGATTGACAATGACATTTACCGCTCTTACTTCCTTAGCTATGAAGAATCTGCCTTCATCGAAGAGCGCACCTTACTGACTTCGATCCAAGAATGCCCTGATAACGATTCAAATATGAGTAATTGCCGTAAGCCGACGACCTTTGAGTGGCAACGTCCGGCACTGGCGAGCAGCGGCACACGACAAGTGTGTGAAACCGAGCCTGGAGTTCCCAATTTTTGTTATGAGGCCCCTTATTCAACCAACTACAACCCGTTTCCTTCTTCTAGCACGGTGTCTTATTCTGCACCGAATCACTACACCACTCAGGTTATTGATATCAATGGTGATGGATTTCAAGACCTGGTATATGTTGACGGTAGTTACTGGTACGCCAAGCTAGGTCCCTATTTCAGCTCACCTAAGCAACTTTCGAACAAAGGCACGGGCAAAAAAGAATACGCGATGAGCATCGACTATGACGGTGACGGTGTGCGTGACTTATTAGTAGCTGATAGTAAAACATCTAACTGGTATGCCATTTCGTATCAGCCCTCTACCGGCACTGCCACTTTTTGTCCACCGGGCGAGCCGTGTGAAGAATACACCTATACCACATCGGTTAGTGTTAAAAACCTTGGCGTTGTCGCCACCGGTTTAGAAGGCGAAGCGCAGATCATGGATGTCAATGGTGATGGTAACGAAGATATTGTTTACCGCACTGGCAAATACCTTAAAGCGCACCTCAACGATGGTGATGGCACCTTTACCGCCAATGTAAATCTATACACCTTTGCCAGCACACCCTCATCTGGCACCTTAAACGACAGTTATATCCAGCAATCAGGTGACATGAAATCGGCCAGCCAGATTGATGTTAATGGCGATGGTCGCTCTGATTTGATTATGAAGGTAACCACCACCACCGGTGGGTGTTACAGAAATGGCCAATACATGCCATTTGTTCATAACAGTGCCGAGTGTCGCTATGACATAGGTGGCACCTGGAGTACGTCAACTAGCACCACTAACAAAGTGTATTTGGCCACCGGCACATTAACCTCACCAAGTTTAACCGAGCTGATTAGCTTTAGTGGCTATGTGGATAATATTCGGGTAGCTGATTTTAATGGTGACGGTCTTAGTGATTTGGCGTATGTCAGCAGCAATAAATGGTACTACCGGTTGTCTAACGGCAACACCTTGCTTGCTGCGCGAGAAATGGGCTTGGCCACGGCATCGAACCGTAAAGACTACAACCAATTTGTTGATTTAAACGGTGATGGCCGCGCGGATGTATTGCACGCAACCAGTACCTCTAATTGGGCAATTTACTTTTCACGTCCCACCTCAACCGGGGAGTGGATATCTTTTGAATATCGAGGCAGCAAAGCCTTTGATAATAACGCAGTAGTACGCTTTGGCGATGGTAATGGTGATGGCAAGCTGGACATGCTGACCTCCACCGGTAGTTCGTGGAAGCAATACTACAATCGCAAAAACATCAAAGAATTTGTGATATCTAAAATCACTAATGGCTTCGAGGTTCCTACTACCATTGAATACAAGCCGATGACCAACACCAGCGTATATGTGGTGCAAGGCTCAGATGAGAATGTTGACTCAGACACGGTGTCACCTATATCGGGCGCTTCTTTGGTCAGTCAGGTTAATACCCTCGTTAATAATAACGCCTATGTGAGCGTGAAGTATCAATACGGCGGCATGCTATTCCATAAAAAGGGCCGTGGTAGCTTAGGATTTCAAATGTTGCGCACCACCGACTTACAAACCGGTGTGGTGTCTGAAACCCAATACTCGCAAAAATACAGCGGCAATGATTTTGCCACCATAGGTATGCCGATCTATTCCGAGCAGCGTAAAGATGGCCATTTACTGTCCCAAGCAACCAATACCCTAGCGGTTATGGGCACCGCACAAGGTGGTTTGTTCCCTTATATTTCAAGCTCTGAAGAGCAAAGTTATGTGTATAACACGAATGGTACCAGCACGCATCTAAGTACCACTGTGACTGACAATACCTATGATACTTGGGGCAATCCCACCGTGATCGATATCAGGGTCACGGATGTTAGCAATAATCAATACATGAGCACCAAAACCACCAACACTTGGGGTAATGCTACTGAACAGCAATACGGCCGCCTGAAGAAAACTACGGTGGTGAAAAACAGAACCGGTGATGAGAACAATAAAACCCGCGTTACTGATTTTACCTATCGAAGTGACATGTTACTGGCGGGCAGCGTGGTTTCACCTGGCAGTGCGGCCACCAAACTGACGACCACCTATAGCTACGATGCTTATGGCAATAAAACCCAAACCTCAGTTACCGGCTATTCCACAGCAACGGGCAGTAATCAAACTCGAACCTCAAAAGTGGTGTATGGCTCGCGCGGGCGATATATCGACTATGAAGAAAACGCCTTAGGTGAGCGCAATACCTACAAGTATGATGGTAATGCGGCAAGCTCGGCCAGTGGCGTCACCGACTTTGTGACCCAGACTGGTCCAAATGGTATTGCTACTACAAGCTATTACGACAGCTTTCAGCAAGTCACTGTCGTGGATCATCCCGACTCGAAAAGTGCCACGACCTCGCGCAGTTTCTGTAGTGGTTGTGTGACCAACTCCTATTTTAAGATCACCGAATCCTTAAGCGGTGCGCCAACCAAAGAAACCTTTTATGATAAGTGGGGCCGAGCCGTTACCTCTAGAGTGAAAGGCTTTGATGGTTCGTGGTGGACCACCAACGTGACTTATGATGCCCAAGGCAGACAAAGTCGTGCCTATGAGCCAAATTCCACTTTGTACACCGAAACCATTTATGATGAATTAAATCGTCCTGAAGAGATACGCAAGCCTAACGGCAGCAGTGTGCATCAATACTATAATGGTAAAGAGTCGCGTACCACTGACGAGCTAGGTCGCTACAGCTATACCTACAGCAACGGCTTTGGTGAAACGGCCTCAACCCGAGACCCTTTATATAACACGGTTACTTTCACTTATGACGCCTTTGGTAATCTGACCCAAACACGCACCCGAGCACACAATAAGAACAGTGACATCACCAATGTCTATGATGTTTGGGGTCGTAAAACCAGCATGACGGACCCAGTCAAAGGCACGTGGACATACACCTACAATTCCTTTGGTGAGCTGTATACCCAAAAATCAGCGCGCAACCATACCACCACATTCAGCTATGACATCTTAGGCAGAAAAGTGCGTAGCTATGAGCCAGGCGAAGGCACCTTGTGTTGGACCTATGGTACAACGGCCAATTTAGCGCAAAAAGCAGTAGGCAAGCTAATGTCTAAAGCTAAGTTCGAAGGCGCTAATGTGGCGTGCAACACCAGCGCAACGCCCACCATTAAACATAGCTACACCTATGACTCATTAGGGCGTATGTCTACCCAAACGACGCGCATTGAATCTACTAATTACGTGCAATCACAAACTTACGACAGCTACAGCCGCCCTGACGTGACAACTTATCCAACAGGGACTGAAACAGTAGCGGCGAAATCGCACTACAACAGCAATGGCTATCGTTATAAAACCACTCGCACCAATGACAACTACTTGCTAAGTGAAGTGGTTACCATGAACAGTCGCGGCCAAGTGACCGAAATGAAAAACGGTAACTTGGTTACTACAACCTATGGTTATGACAGCCAAACAGGCTGGATGGACTCTATCGATGTATCTAAAGGCTCATTGCTGCATTATCTGGATATTAGCCATGATGACCGTGGTAATGTCACCTCACGTCGCAGTAACTATGCTTCATCGACTGGTATCGGTAGTGATTTCACCGAGACTTATACTTACGATGCGCTATATCGCTTAAAAACCAGAACCATTGGTGTTGCTTCTGGGTCATCGGCACTACCTGCTGACTTTAAGGCAACACAAACCTATAACTATGATAATTGGGGTAACTTTACCTACAAAACCGGTGCGGGTTATTACAAATACGATGCCACTAAGGTGCATAAACTCTTAGGCGTATACACCAATTCGAACTTCACGGGCACGAAATATACCTTTGATTACGATGATAACGGTAACGTGAAAACTGATGGAACGCGCGTATTCACCTATGCCAGCTTCGATAAGCCCACTCGTATCACCAAAGGCAGCGCCACCTCAGACATGAAATACGGTGTGGATAGAGAGCTGTATTACAAAGACGATAACTATGTTGAAAACGGCAGCAATGTTCGCTACCGACGTTACTACATAGGTGCCTACGAGAAAGTGGTGCGCACTGGCGGCAATGGCAACATGACCGAGCATAAGTACAATATCGGTAATGCGATACTCACTTACCGCAGTGGCTCAAACACCATCAGTTTTGTGCACAAGGATAACCAAGGGTCGGTTATTTCCACCACCAACCACCTCGGCCAAGTGACCACACAAGACATATACGACCCCTTTGGTAAACAAAGTGAAGTGTACCGAAGCTCAGTGTACCTAACCACGTATCCGCCTATTACCGACAAAGGCTATACCGGTCATAAGCAAATGAACCATGTGGATATTATTCATATGAACGGTAGGATCTACGATCCAACTTTGGGGCGATTCTTACAAGCTGATCCGCACATTCAAGCACCTGGGAATTCTCAGTCGTATAACCGTTATTCATATGTGTTGAATAATCCAATGTCTTATACTGACCCTTCCGGCTACTTCTTTAAAGCACTAGGAAAGTTTGTTAAGAAGTATTGGAGAACTATTGCCGCTATTGTAATTAGCGTTTACTTGCCAGGTGCGGGAGGGCTTCTACAGGGCTGGGGTGTAACAAGCACCATTGCTCAAGGGGCTATAACGGGCTTCATTGCAGGAGGTGTAGCCACAGGCTCTCTAAGGGGGGCGCTAGTCGGAGCATTTTCAGGTGCTGTGTTTGGACAACTCCATAGTATGGCTCCAGGAGCTGGGAAAGTTATAGCTCACGGAATGGCCGGAGGGTTAAGTAGTGTGCTTAACGGTGGTAAGTTTGGACACGGATTCTTATCTGCTGGTTTTACTCAAGCAATGGGTAACGTAAAAGGAATGTTTGTAGAGGGAGCTACTAAATTTGCTGACCGCTTTAGTAATGCTGTTAAAGCTGCAATGGTTGGGGGCACGGCATCGGCTATTAGTGGGGGAAAGTTTGCAAATGGAGCTGTGACAGGTGCTTTCTCTCGCTTACTTAATGATGATGCGACGGCTTCTCGAAAAGCTACAATCGAAGCAAAATGGAAGAAAATGGTTGGCGAATTTAATGATTCTATAGAAGAAGCTTATCAAATGGGGCAAGACCGTGATATTGACGGTTATATTAAGAAGGTTGGAACCAATGGAGACTGGGACTTTAAGAATAGAGCCGAATATCGGAATTTAGCTGGGGTAGAGGAATTTGGTAACTATGCATTCGGTGCAACTTCTCAAGCCTGGGCTGATGGATATACAGGAGGCATCTCTGTTAAGTTTTCCGATATTAGTATTGATTTAGCAATGAGGGGGGCTGGTTATTATCAGCAATATTACCAGTCCAAAAATTACAAGGCATCTGATGGTACAGCATTTGACTATAATGACTATCCAGGTAGCACAAATTATGGTGATAATTGGCGAGATCAGGCCCATGTCTGGATGGGAGCTAAACATTACTACAGACTGAAAGGTGCGAACTAAAATGAAACTTGGGTGTTATACATTAAGGATTATATTTTTAGGCATGATTTTTGTGAATATCAGTGCTTGCTCTAGTGAGCAAGCACCCTCCTTTGAAAGCGTAAATGCTGATGTGCTTAGTAAAATTGCAACCTATGAAGAAGTTGCATCTAAGGTTTTGCTTTCAGGCGCTGATCGAATTAGTCGAACAGGTATTTACCCTAAAGGTGTTATCAATGATGAAGAAAATGAATGGTTTTTAGCTAAGTTTGATGAATTGAACTTGAACAATGGTGTTCAAGTGGATAAGGAAGATCAGATTGTAGAGTTTCTATATTGGTCTACAGGGCTAGTAAGTCGTGGGCAATCCCTCGTTGTCTTAAAATCAGGTTTAGAACTTAAAGACTCAGTTTTTTATGGTAACAAAATAAAAAACAATTCGATTGAATGTAGGGTAATTAAGGAAGGTTGGTACGCCTGTTTGTCATAACGGGTAATGATGACGTAATAGTTAGCTTTAAAAATGAAAGAATTGCAGTTTTTTACTGAGAAAGTCTTAAGCAGCCCTGGTGAAAGGCTGTTTTCTGAAGCGTTTAAAGAGTATCAGTCATATATTGAAAGCAATAAATCCAAATTACCGGATACAGTTGTAAATATTGTTAAGTCAGACTGGTATTTCAATGCAAGAGATCCGAGATGCCCTAAAGATGGTTGGCTAATTAAGCAGAGAATTGAAAATGAGTTTAGCACTACTGAACGACAGAAAAAGCCAGCAGAGTATGAAATAACATTATTAGGAGCTTATCACGATTGCCACCTTCACTTTGTATACAAATCAGTGGTTGAGATAGATGCGCCAGGTAATGCAGGCTCTTTATTGGAAAAGGACTATGACCCTTGGCGTATAGATGAGTTTTCAAGGAGAGATGATGGATATTTAGTCCATAAAATATATTTCTTGTCTGGAAAGGTTTGGACAATTAAATGTCAAAGTTTTGAATTTGGGGTTACTAATCTATAGAACGCTAGGAATATACTTCATAACCAACGATTAACCTTATGATACAGAGCTACTTCATAGTTGAAAAACATGAGCTAAATCAAACTGTATTATCAATAAGCACGCTATCAACGTGATAGAGTGGGCCGATAGGATAATAAAAGGATAAGGTGGCGAGTTGTCTACGCTTGCGCAATACAGGGAAATAAAATGAACTTTGAAGTATTGGTTGAAGATGAGTTTTTAAATCTTTGCATAGATGACTCTCTAGAACATGTTAATAATAAAACCGTTTTATCTTTACTTAACGATTATCAAGAAGGTAAATGGCGGCACAGTAAGTTTCACAATTTTGTTTGGGATAATATCGCTGAAACTTCTCTCTCTTATACTGAGCGTGAAAGCTTAGTTGATCAGTCACGTAGCAGGCTGGTCGAAGCGGCGCAAAGTCTGCGGCTAACCGACTCTCCTAAAGATATAGGTAAAGGAAGCGAACTAGCCGAAATAGTGCTTTACGGGATTATGAAGCATCACTTCAAGGCTCTGCCTGTTGTTCCAAAGATTTTTTATAAGCAGAATGCCCAGGATAACGCTAAAGGCGCAGATAGCGTTCACATTGTGCTAGATGAAAATGATGATTTTACAATATGGTTTGGTGAGGCTAAGTTTTTTAATGACATTAGCGATGCTAGGTTGGGGGATATTGTTCAATCAGTAGGAAACTCTCTGGTAGCTGATAAACTAAAACGTGAAAACGCAATCATTACAAATGTGAGCGATATTGATCAACTGATTGAGTGTGAGCAACTTAGGGCAGACATCAAACAAGCCCTCAATCATAGGGAGTCTATAGACAATATCAAGCCCAGATTGCATATACCTATTTTACTGCTTCATCAATGTGATATTACTGCTGCACACGATTGCTTTTCCGATGATTACAAACAGGCCATTGCAGATTTTCATCGTGATCGAGCAACTGCGTACTTTAAGAAACATATTGAGAAACTGGCAGCTACACACCTTTATGAGTCGATATCTTTTCATTTGATACTTTTCCCCGTGCCGGAAAAAGCCAGAATAGTGAATAGGTTCGTGGCAGATGTGAAGCATTACAAGGAAGCAGCCAAAGATGAATGATATGTTTGAAAAAATGCATGATATTAATGACTCTATCAATGCAGGACAGATGGATGAGGCAAGAAATCAGGTCATTAAGGTGCTGGCAGAAATTGAAAAGACAGAGCAAGAGTTTCCTGAGCCACTGAACCACTTTATCAGAACTGTTGGCCTGTACCCTTACCTTCAATTAGATAAAGCAACATGGCAGGAAAAGTTTGTCTATGAGTCCTTTAAGGTTGACGTAGGTGATGCCGATGTCACCTTGCATAGAGAACAGTCTCTACTTCTTAAGAAGCTAATTGAGGGAACTGATATAGCGGTAAGTGCTCCGACAAGCTTTGGTAAAAGCTTTGTTATCGATTCATTTGTTTCACTCAAACAGCCTCAAAATGTTGTCATTATTGTGCCAACCATTGCCTTAACGGATGAAACGCGTAGAAGGATGCAACGTAAATTTGGTCACGAATATAAAATAATAACGACTACTGATGTTGAGCTAGCAGAAAAAAATATATTTATCTTCCCTCAAGAAAGAGCTGGCAATTATCTGAATGTGCTTGAAGTAGTCGATATCTTAATTATTGATGAATTCTACAAAGCAAGCAAAACGCACGACAAAGAACGGTCGCCGTCATTGCTAAGGGCAATATTGAAGTTAAGCAAGATTGCAAAGCAACGGTATTTCTTAGCCCCCAATATTAAGCACTTAAATGAAAGCGTTTTTACTAAGGGGATGGAATTTGTTGAGCTTGACTTTAATACTGTATTCCTAGAGAAGCATAACGTTTATCAAGATCTTGATGATGAGTCATATACCAAAAGTGATGCTTTAGTGAAAATACTGGCGGAAAATCAAGGCAAGACACTAATTTATGCTGGTACGTACTCTAGTATCAGCGAAGTGTCTAATTTGCTAATAGACTCTAAAGCACCGTCAAAAAGTCTTTTGCTACAGCAATTCGCGGTATGGTTGAGTAAGAACTATGACCGAAATTGGCAACTCACTAATTTGATTAAACGTGGTTGTGGCCTGCACAACGGCCAGCTCCATCGATCTTTGAGTCAATTACAAGTGAAGTTGTTCGAGGAAAAAGACGGGCTAAATTGTCTAGTGTCTACATCTTCAATTATTGAGGGTGTGAATACCTCAGCTGAAAATGTTGTACTTTGGAGGAATAAAAATGGCTCATCTAATTTAAAGGACTTCACTTACCGTAATATTATTGGTCGTGGTGGTAGGATGTTCCGTCATTTTATCGGGAACATATTCTTACTTGAAAAACCTCCCCGTGCTGAAGAAAACCAACTTGATTTAGAGTTTAGTGATGAATTGGCTGCCAGTATTGATGAAGGGGCATACTCCGCACAGCTTACGCCAGAGCAAATAGCCAAAATTGTTGCATATAAAGAAGAGATGTCAGAAATTTTAGGAGAAGAGTCTTTTAGCCGTTTGCAGCATGAAAACGCTTTTAATGACAGTGATTCATCCGTGGTGTTAAAAATATCAAGAGCACTTTCAGAGTCCCCTGGTAACTACACTGGACTTGGCTTTTTGAATTCTAACGACCCAGAACAGTGGGATTGGTCGCTATACAAGGTATTAGAAACAATCCCTGGCTACATTGGCGCACCGTATCGTCAATTTGTAGAATTCATAAAGTGTATAGCAAACAACTGGCATATGAACTTTCACCAACTTCTAGATGAATTGGACGAATACAACATAGGGATTGAAACTTTCTTTGACTTAGAAAGGAGAGCCAGCTTTAAATTCTCTGCTTTACTGAATGAAATCAATTTAATTCAACAAGAGTTGTATCCAGAAAACAATATCGACATATCGCCGTTTATTGTAAAGGTATCACATGCATTTCTCCCTCCAAACGTTTACAGACTTGAAGAGTATGGGCTTCCACGTATGATTTCTAAGAAGGTTCACTCATCTGGCTTAATTGACTTAGAGGATGAAGAAACGCCTATACATGATGTTTTAGATTCCTTTAATGCGCTGGGTTTTGAACGAGTATCAACTTGCTCTGATGAAATAGATGTATTCGACATATACATTTTGCAGCACTTCTTTGAAGGCATAATTTCTCCAACAAGAATTTAATCACCAAACTAGCGTGACTACCAATAGGTGGTTGCGTTTTGGCTCATACAAAAAGTCACGGCAAATTAATCATCTTCTAATTTATGGGGGAGGTGGTTACGCCACAATTAAATATATTTGACTGTTCCAAACAGGCATAAGTCCTGTTCCAGCGAAATTCTGACTAAGTGGCTCAGCCTATCGGAATAGTGGTTCAGAAACACCATAATTTACACATGTATATTCCGATAGAATGACCCGTTGTAACTCGAAATCCAGTTACACCTATCCATTTTCCTTGGAACATTAAATTGTCTTGTTTGGAACATACCTGTTTCGATAGTCATAATCCAACTCGTTAAGCTTAGTTAGCTTTTTTTCGTCAAAATAGATAAGAGAGACATACGCAAAGAGGTACGGATAGTTTTCGATGCCTTTTGTTTTATCCCAACAGTCTAGATTTTTGAGTAGGCAATTTATCTTTTTCCAACTGACATAATTAAAAAGCTTCATCTTATTTTTCTTATGTGACAGGCCAAATTTATAGCTTACGAATTTAATAATTTGACTCGCTGCTGTGATCACCTTTTTTACTTGTTCATCAGATTTCCGTTTACCAAAGCCCAAAGGGAAATCTGAAATTGGGAGATTGCTATTCGGGAGGGTAAATGGCTCCGCCACTGAGACGTTGGTATTGAATCGTTGGTTTATCAGTTGGTATAGCAACGCCGCAAATTTATCATCATATCGAATCGAAAATAGTCGTAAGAATAGTTTATGAGTTTCAACGGATGAAACGGTGTCGGGCCATTCAGCACCAACACTTGTTCGCCAGTTGTTTTGTTGCCAATGATGGTAAATCAGCTTCACGGTGAGAACATCTAGTGTATTTTCAAATCCGATCTCGGTTCTCAATATCTTTAAATAAAGCTCCCCCTCTTTTTCACCGACGATACGTTGGTATGTTTTCGGCTGAAGATTCGAAGCAACTTCAAGTAAGTCTGCATTATTTGGTTCAGGGCAATTCAATAGAAACCATAGGGGATGATAGAGAATCGAACTTGAGCCAGGTAAAACTGACTCAATTGCCTTCACTTTTAAGTCGTTTCGCAGCGGCTGACCATTGTATTTATCGTTCCAATATTTGGATTTTTGCTCGTTAAAACCATCAAGGTGAGATGCCCCCAACTCGCTGAGGCGAATAGGCAATTTATAAAGTGAAATTTCTCCCAATCGTGATCTCAGTTCTGCTACCCACAAGCTTGTAGCAATGCCAGAAAGTTCACCTGACAAATTTTTATAATCATGGAATGAATACATAGCAATCTTCTAACTATTTCTTCTTTTCACTCCTCCTATTTTTAGGAGGAGGCAGCAGATTAATACTAACTATCTGAACTTCTTGTTGTTTTTAAAATAACGGGCGGAGGATTGGTGTATTTCGAACTGCTCAAATGCCATACAAACTCCTCGCATTCAAATATAGGCTTAATTTGTCGCAACTAGTAACTAACAGAGGAGAACAAATGAGCGACGAGGAAGTACAACAGCTCGCAAAACAATTGGAAGCCGACTTATTAAAGCTTTATGGCTCGCCAATGTTGAGCGGCGAAAAATTACAACGAGCAATGGGCTATAGAACGGTGGATGCTTTGCGACAGGCAATATTGAGGAAAACAATACCTGTAAAAGTATTCAAATTAGCTAATCGCAGAGGTCAATATGCATTAGTTAAAGACGTTGCTCTATGGCTAGCAAATCAAGCAAGAAATGATTAGGAGAAAGACGATGGTGTTAACGAAAGAAGAATTTATTGAAATGCTTAGAAAGTGTTTTGAAGAAAATTACTACATTTGTCCATTCAGCAGAATGATACTACCGAAGGCTGAACAGGCTCATGCTAGACCTAAACAACCCAATACAAGAGTTTCGGAGGCAATATCCAGAATCAATAATTAAACAGGTTTACACTGGCGTAGAAAAGACAAAAGCCCACGAGGTAGGACTCACAGGCTTCTGAGTTTGTTATCGAAATTGGCGTTCCGATAAACAAATTCTTGTCGAACAGAGCTTTGTTGTCAAGGTATCAAGTTTTGACTGATGCTTATGAGCACTGCTGCGCCTTCATTTTTACAACTAATGAAGGTTAAACACAATGTTACCGATACATACTATCCGCGAAGTAATTCGCATTAATACTATCTTCCCAGAGTTATCTGACCGGAAGGTTGCAAAGTTAGCGCTTTGTTCACACCAGTCTGTTGGCAGGTTGAAGAAGAAAGTTAAGCAGTTGGCAATCAACCATGCAATCGCTTTGCAGTTCAAAGACAAAGAGCTTGCTGAAACCTTGTACCCTCGTATTCATGGCTCCGAGACGAATCGTCGTGAACCGGACTACGACGAGCACTATAAACAGTCGCTAAAGAAAAACGGTAAATCCAAAACCGTCTTGTATTTAGAATACCGTGCTAAAGATTCAGAAACCGCGCTTAGCAAAAGCCAATACTTTGCCAAAGTTCGTAAATACCTCAAGAAATGCCGTTTAGCGATGCGTCAACAACACCTTGCTGGTGAGGTTGTATATATTGATTATGCAGGTACAAAAATTAGCTACGACAAGGACGGCAAGAAAGTATGGCTAAAAGTATTTGTAGGCGTGCTTGGTGCATCTAAAAAGATCTTTGCATTTGCCACACCAGGTGAGCGAACTGTTGATTGGATAAATGGAATAAACAGGATGTTTGAGTATTTTGGTGGGGTCACTCAAGTTATCTCTATTGATAATGCTAAGGCTTTAGTTACCAAGGCGGGTGTTATTCCCATCCTCAACAAAAACATAGCCCTTCTAGGGGAGCACTATGGCTGTATTATCGATGGTTGTCGTGTTGGGAAACCACAAGATAAATCGTTGGCCGAGCTTGGTGTAAAGTTTGTCACACAGCGTGTTTTACGCCCGATGAATCAGGACTTACAGTTTTTTTCTATTGATGAAGTGAACGCTTTTTTGGCACAACAAGTGGAATGGCTAAACAATTTACCACTGCAAAAGTTAAAAATCACGCGTAATGAATTGTGCAAGCAAACGGATGAGCCAGCATTGCGACCTGGGCCTTCAAGACCTTTTGTTGTGGTAGATGACTTCAAAGTCGTGAAGGTGCCAGCGGATTATCACATTGAATATGATAATCACTACTACTCAGTTCCATATACGTTAGCGCATGAAGAAGTCGAAGTCATTGTGACTAACACGCATTTAAAGGTAGTTCACCAACATCAAGTTGAAGCCATGCATCAACTTAGCAATGAAATCAACGCTTCAAGCACACTAAAAGAGCATCTTTCTCCTGCACATGAATCGGAATCTGAAAAAACAAAGGACGAGTACATGAAGTGGGCCAGTGAGGTTGGGGTGAGCACTGAGACTTATGTTGAGCAACAGTACGGCTTGGTTGATAACCATAAATCCCGCGCTATTGGTAAACGTATCCAAAACCTGATGAAACTCTGTAAGGGAAAAGATCTTCGTCAAATTGAAAGCGCTTGTGATTACGCCATTCAAAACGAAGTCGCCCCAAATGAAATGGGGATGGTCTTTAAGATGCTAGATTACGTAGCCACCAAAACACCTGCACTTATGAAATCCACGACTCATCAAAACATACGCGGAAAAGCGGCATTTGGAGGTTCTTATGATCACTAGACAACGAGTGGAGACGAAACTAAAAACATTGAAACTTACAGGTATGTTAGCGGGGCTAGACAACCAACTGGTTAGCGATGGATTTGAAGACATGTCGTTTATGGATCGGCTTGATAATTTGTTAGATCAGCAAGTGATCAGTAATCGAAACAAGCGCATATCATCGCTACAAAAGCAGGCTAATTTGCGCTGGCCTCATGCACTACTTTGTGATGTCGATTATACCTTGCAAAAAGGGCTAAAAAAGCAAGTGATAACCAATCTAGCAGAGCTTAATTGGTTAGAAGAGGGTCGCCATATCACGGTGACAGGTGCAACGGGAACTGGCAAAACACATTTGGGCTGCGCCTTTGCCAATGAAGCGATATTGCGTGGTATTCCGGTTAAGTTTTATAAGTTCCAAAATTTATTGACCGAACTTATCGCAGCGGATCAAGAAAATCAGCTCGCAAAATTTAGAAAACGATTGAGTCGGTTTAAGTTGTTGATCATTGATGATTGGGGGATTTCAATGCTGAGTTCTGCCCAGCGCCATATGTTGTATGACTTGGTAGAGTCCAGGGACAAACAGTGTTCAATGCTCATTACCTCTCAATACCCTGCGTCGGATTGGTACGATGCGTTTGGCGATGAAACGATTGCTGAGTCAGTTCTAGATAGGATTGTTCATTCCTCCCACAAACTGAACTTAACTGGTGTGTCAATGCGCAAGGTTAACGGCGTAGAAGGAGGTAATCATGAAGATTAAACTAGCGCCACTGCTAAATGCAGACTCTCTGTTGGATGTGAGTCCGTTTAGCGAGTTTGATATCCAAGTTCGAGAGCAGTTCTTGCCGTTAACTCAAGGGCTTTATCATCAGAGTTTACTTGTTGAGGAATCGCCACAAATATATCTACAGCAATATTATGGGGTTGGAACTGACGATATAAAGAACTACCAACTTGGCTATTGCAATCGCCAACTTGGAAAACAGTTACCTCATCATCGTTCACATGATGGCGTGAAGCTTAGAGGAGCGCTGTCGCATTTGAAGATTCTACGACCAAGTGGTCACGAGAGTTTCAGAGGCTGCATTACTGTTCCGGTCTATTACGAAGGCGAAATTGTTGCGTATTACGGGGAGCGGATAGATCGTGCTCGACGCGGCTCTTCAGCAAGCTATTGGCACCCCATAGAGAAGCCTGCCATTTTTAACATCGATCACATCGAAAACATGCCATGTGTTTTTATGTGCCAAAGTCCACTGGTCGCAATTCAAATGATGGATGCTTTTAGTAGCAAAGTCATCGCTACAGATGCCTCCTACAGCCTTTGTGATGAGGATCTTCAGTGTTTGGCAGATAAAGGAGTGCAATCAGTAATCGCTGTTAAGCATATTAATGTCGATAGACTCACGTTAATGAAATTGGCGAAACGGTTGTCTAGATTTGGTATCCAGTATGAGTCGATCACCCATGCACATGGAGGTTCATATGGCCGAGCATGAACGTGATGATAGCGATTTCATCTTTTTCATGGGAGTTTACGAAAAGCACTGCCTGGCCGAAGGCCAGTCAGTGCGAACCGTAAAAACCAAGCGATGTAACATTGGTATGTTTGTAAAGTGGTGCTTTGCAAACAACATTGTGATAGTAGGTGAAGTGACCAAAAATATCGTCGAGCAGTACAAAGCAGACCTAGCGGGAATGGTAAACCCACGAACCAACGAGCTACTTAGGAAAAACACTAAGCGTCGCCGCATTACAGACGTAAAAACGTTCTTTAAAGAGCTGACCTATCTTGAGCATTTTGAGGTTAATCCATTGGAAAACCTACGGCTGCCCAAAGTGCAAAAGACAGTGCCAACGGCTTTTCTAACGTTTGAAGATATTGAGCTTATTTTTGATCAAACAGTGCCTTACGGTGCTTTTGGTGAACGTGATAGAGCAATGTTGGAAACGTTTTACAGCACAGGTGCTCGCCGCATGGAAGTGGCAAACCTTAAATTGACGGATATCGATTTCAAAAAGAAACAGATTTTCGTGACGGGTAAAGGTGATAAAGAACGTTACATTCCTATTGCTAATAGAGCTTGTGATTGGATTAAGCACTATACCGCTAATGTTCGTCCTAATTTAGTGAATTTGAAGTCAGGTCTAACGTTGTTTCTTGATAATCAAGGAATGAAATTCCGAGAAACGCAGATGTCTGATTTGGCTAAAAAGTACATTCTCAAAGCCGGATTTGATGTAAATGCAGCGTGTAATGTGTTTCGTCACAGTGCAGCCACACATATGCTAGAGAACGGCGCTGATATTAGGGAAATTCAGCAGTACCTTGGTCACGCCGATTTATCTACAACGCAGGTCTATACACACGTTACTAACGTTCAGCTCAAAAAGACCTACCAGAAATCTCACCCCGCAGCTAAAAGCTCCAAAAAGAGCATTGCTTCACAGCTAAGTCGATACAACAAAGGAGGAAAAAGTTATGAAAAAGCTCTCTGATTTAAAGCGTATTTTTAGCGAACAAGGTCATGCGATAGAGTTTGGCTGTAGCGAAGCTGAATATGAAAAAATGGTCGAATTGTGCCACGAAATGAACAGTCGGAAATCGGTATGTGTGGTTGCTAGTTGGATTTGGTGGGACATTACTTCCGATAACCCAAGTTTTCCTCAACCTACTTATATTGTCAAAGCTGATAATGTGCTCTTTGATGAGAAAGGACGGTTTCCGGTGGGTGGATGGGTTAGAACCTCTCCACTCAAAGCGTTGCATCAGAACTGTATTTTTGAGACAGGAAACACGTTTTATGTTCTGGTTGGAGAAGGAACTCGTAAGGAGGTTTCGGCGAGCGATGCATTAGCATTTTTCTGATCAGTCAAGCTGATTTCCATTGTAATAAAATCTAAGCCACAGAGTGTGGCTTTCTTTTTTATTCGACTACGGTTTTGTAGTAATTGTTGAATTTAGTCCGTAATGGGACTATATTGTAATTAACAAGTTAAAGGGGAAATCATCATGCCTGCATTAGAAAATAAAGTGCTAGCTCAAAACCCAACCAAAACTGCTCAGGTAGCACTTAAGGTGTTCTTTAACATCATGAGTGAGTGGAATGTAAAAAACCAAGATCAAATCACTTTACTTGGTAAGCCAGGTTCGACAACTTTTTATAATTGGAAAAAAGGACAGGTATCCAGCCTATCAGTAGATACGATGGAGAGAATCTCTTACATTATGGGTATTTACAAGGCGCTAGGTATTTTGTTTCCGACTCGTGAGCAAGCGGACGCTTGGATCAAAAAGCCTAATGGTCATTTTAACAATGAATCGGCGCTAGCCTATATGCTAAAGGGTAGCATGATGCACTTGAACGATATGCGGAGATACCTTGATGCCCAACGAGGTTAATACAGTCTTACCTGACTGGGAGAAATTGCACCGTTTAGTTCCCAGTCACTTCCCTCCCATCGATTTATTCGAAAATGTTGCCTCTCCAGATGAGCTTGAGATCGTTTTTGCAATAGAATCAATTACTAATGACAGGCTCAGGGAAGATGTTGGTGATTTGGCGCTTGTACCTGAGGAAGAGAGAGTTTCTGGTCCTGGCTCGACACCTGTTATGGCTGCATTTACTCATATTTCTATTCCTACTCGATTCACTGATGGAACAGAGTACGGTGTTTATTACGGAGCAAGAGATTTAAATACGGCATTTGCTGAGACCATTTTTCATCGAGATAAGTTTCTGGCAGCAACTAACGAGCCTGATACTGAACTAACGATGCGCTGCTATATCAACAAAGTAGCACTTGAACTCCATGACGTTAGGGGCGACGAGTTTGAGAGTTTATATACTGATGATTACGTAGCGCCTCAAGAGTTCGCAAAGGAAATCCGTGCGCAAGGGAGTAATGGTTTGTTGTATAGAAGTGTTCGTGATGAAGGTGGCGAATGTGTTGCTGCGTTTAAACCTAAAGCTGTAACAATTCCAGTACAAGGTGGACATTACAAATACATTTGGAGTGGAAAAAAACAGAGAATAGAAAATATTCTAGAAATTAACCTCATCAAATAATCCTTCTCAAAACCGTCAATATTATTTATTGTCTAATTTGCTCTAATAGGCTGATTAAAAGAGGTTTATTTAAACCTCTTTGATCGTTCTTTGTCTGCGCACATATGAACGGTCGGATCTACGATCCAACCTTGGGGAGATTCCTACAGGCTGATCCGCATATACAAGCACCAATGAACAGCCAGAACTACAACCGCTATAGTTATGTGTTGAATAATCCATTGAGCTATACAGATCCGAGTGGCTATTTCTTTAAGAAAATTGGGAAGTTCCTTAAGAAAAACTGGAGGGCTATTGCATCAATAGCTCTAGATTATGTTACATTCGGTTTGGGTACTGGTGTCTGGGGGCTTGCTGGGTTAAGTGGCTTATCAACTGGAACGTTAGTTGGCTGGGGGGCTGCTTCAGGTTTCGTCTCTGGAGCTGTATCGACAGGTTCGCTTAAAGGTGCGCTTCAAGGGGCGTTCAGTGGGGCCATATTTGGTGCAATAGGAGCATCAGGGTTATCAGGGCTAGAGTCATTTGCTGCTAGTGGTCTTACAGGTGGGATCATATCAGATTTACAAGGTGGTAAATTTGGGCACGGCTTTATAAGTGCGGGTATAGGAGCCGCTATGGCGGGTCGCTTTGGCAAAAATCCATATGCTCAAGTAATAGGCTCAGCAGTAGTTGGAGGTACTATTTCTAAGCTTACTGGTGGTAAGTTTGCAAATGGAGCATTATCAGCTGCATTTGCTACTGCTTTAAGAGCCGATTGGAATAAAAATCCAACACCTAAAGGATCTCAAGTCGCATTTGTAGGTGGTGCAGCCGATGATAACCCAGCAGGCTCAAGAGTTGTAAAAGATGCATACGAGGCACATATAACAAAATATGGAAAAAATTCTGCTGCATACTTTGAATGGACAGAACATGAAAAGTTTGCTCTGTGGGTTGATCAAACAAATGGAAATGGCACAGTCATTGCTCATAGCTACGGTGCTGATATGGCCGCACAAGTTGTTGCCAATGGTCATGCCGTGAATAGGTTAATTACAGTGGATCCTGTAGGCTGGGTAAGGCCAGATATGTCTCAAGTCGCTGCAAATTCTAATGTTTGGCAAAACTACGATGCAGGAGACTCTTTAAATAATTGGAACAATATCGTAGCAACGGCAGGTGGAGCATGGAACTCTTTACCTCAAGGGCATGCTACTACCCATCAAAGATATGGGAACTTGGATCATGTTCAAATTTGTCAAGTATTCTGCAAATATTAAGGAGTGCTATTTATGGAAAAATATTTGATATTGAGCTTTTTTACATTGTTAACTTCGTGTGCAGTACATGAAGTTAACAGCGAACCTCTAATTATCTTTGAAAAGTCAGAGAAAGTAGCATTGAAAATGGTTGATCTTTTTCCTGATTATAAAAACGAATCAGAAATAAGGGAACTGTTGGAAATAACCTTTTCTTCAGATACTGAGTTGTTTGCATTGAGTTTAAAGAAGTCAACTACTTTAAGGGCAAGTATCGGGCTTTGTAACGAAGATAAGCATATGCCAGAAATTGCATTCAATGCAGTTTTTCTCGATGGCAAGACTATAGAGTATTATTTAATTAGTAATAGTGAGCCTAGCTTAAAGGAAAGAAAGTCATTTCAATATCAGTTATATCTAAATTTTGATACTTTGCAAAGCCAGCTTTATAAAAAAGCCAAGCTTTGTGCTGAAATAATAGGTTCTAGTTATGGAAGTAAATTTAGGTCAAATAAAATTGAGTTGCCCTTAGTTATAGATTAAACAATAAATAAGGGGAACAGTTACACATTTAAAGGGCCGATGATACTGAATGTTATTCCCATTTGATTTCAACCCACGCCCCTTTACCTTGATTCAGTTTGGGAGCAGCCAACCAAGCAAACGAAAGCCAGCAACTGCTGGTTTTCTTATTTTAATTCGATGGGGCTGAAGTTGTTGATTTGAACTCAATCCAAGAAAACTATAAGCCGCTGGTTTTCTTCTAATAAGGAGAGAAAAATATGGAAGTAAAACATAATGAAAAGCTTTGTTTAGAATCAGTTAGAACTAAAATTGGTCAAGTCACACGTTTAGCCGCAGAAACTAAAAGTCGAGCATTCACTGGTGAATCGTTAGGCGATGAGACATATTTACTTGATGATGGTGAAATACAAGTAAAAGCCAAGTTAAGAAAAGGAAGAGGAAAAAACAAAGGGACGTTACGGATAGATGGATGTGTCGAGTCAGACGTTGACTTTTCAGACTCCTTTTATGATGGCGTAAATATTAATGGTATCGGTCCTTCTGGATGGGAATTACGTCCACCACAAAAAGGCGCTATTCATGGGCTGTTATGTCACTGGTCACTCAGCAGTGAAGTGGCAACCATTGTACTTCCAACAGGGACTGGTAAAACAGAAACAATGTTGGTTGCATCACTAGTTGATAAAGCTAGCAAAACTCTGATAATCGTACCGACAATTGAACTAAAGGAACAAATAGCTGAAAAGTTCGGTACTTGGGGGATGTTAAGAAAACTAGGAGTACTATCGAACAAATAACAAGGACACCCATCGTAATATTTGCAACCCAAACCTGCTTCGGCGGGTTTTGTTTTTTTTGAGGCGAAAATTTCATCGACACCCACCTTTCAGATGAAAGACCGAGGGTAGCCACTCTCTTTGCGCAATTATCATCAAAGAACCATTCTCATATTTAACGTAAGTTAGGTATAGTTTTGATGCCTGTCCACGTTAAGGTTATTTGGATGGGCAGAATCAAAGGGGTCAGAGCATTTGAAATAGGGATCTGATTTTAACTTCAATGCCCACCCCAATGTTTCTAGTCGCCCGAAGGTTTGGCTTCTTTGAAAACAAAGGGGTCAGAGCATTTGAAATAGGGACTTGATTTTAACTTCAATGCCCACCCCAATGTTCCTAGTCGCTCGAAGGTTTGGTTTCTTTGGGAGAAAAGAAGCCAAATAACAAGGACACCCACCTTTAAAATTGCTCCGCCATCCCATGAACAGCCAAACAGGCTGGATGGACTCTATTGATGTATCTAAAGGCTCATTGCTGCATTATCTGGATATTAGCCATGATGACCGTGGTAATGTCACCTCACGCCGCAGTAACTATGCTTCATCGACTGGTATCGGCAGTGATTTCACCGAGACTTATACTTACGATGCGCTATATCGCTTAAAAACCAGAACCATTGGTGTTGCTTCTGGGTCATCGGCACTACCTGCTGACTTTAAGGCAACACAAACCTATAACTATGATAATTGGGGTAACTTTACCTACAAAACCGGTGCGGGTTATTACAAATACGATGCCACTAAGGTGCATAAACTCTTAGGCGTATACACCAATTCGAACTTCACGGGCACGAAATATACCTTTGATTACGATGATAACGGTAACGTGAAAACTGATGGAACGCGCGTATTCACCTATGCCAGCTTCGATAAGCCCACTCGTATCACCAAAGGCAGCGCCACCTCAGACATGAAATACGGCGTGGATAGAGAGCTGTATTACAAAGACGATAACTCTGTTGAAAACGGCAGCAATGTTCGCTACCGACGTTACTACATAGGTGCCTACGAGAAAGTGGTGCGCACTGGCGGCAATGGCAACATGACCGAGCATAAGTACAATATCGGTAATGCGATACTCACTTACCGCAGTGGCTCAAACACCATCAGTTTTGTGCACAAGGATAACCAAGGGTCGGTTATTTCCACCACCAACCACCTCGGCCAAGTGACCACACAAGACATATACGACCCCTTTGGTAAACAAAGTGAAGTGTACCGAAGCTCAGTGTACCTAACCACGTATCCGCCTATTACCGACAAAGGCTATACCGGTCATAAGCAAATGAACCATGTGGATATTATTCATATGGGTGGCCGGATTTACGATCCAACCTTGGGGAGGTTCTTGCAGGCTGATCCACATATTCAGGCACCGAAGAATAGCCAGTCGTATAACCGATATAGTTATGTTCTAAACAACCCGATGAGTTATACCGATCCCAGTGGGTATTTCTTTGATAAATTGTTTAAGTCTATTAACAACGCTCTTGGGAAGTTTGCTCCGTTTGTCGCTGCTGCACTTATGTTTATTCCGGGGGTCGGTCAATGGGCAGCAGCGAGTATGTGGAACGCGGCGGCAGTTGGATTTGTATCAGGAGGAATTGCTACCGGAAGCCTCAAAGGTGCTCTTATTGGAGCGTTTACCGGGGCCGTATTCCAACAAATAGGTGCACATTATCGAGGACTTAGCGCTCAAAATGTTGACAATGTAGCTTGGGGAGGTGGACAACTAGGTGATTATGTTGATTTTGGCGGTAATTTACTGACAAAAGGACAGGCCGCTGGACAAATAGCAAGTCATGCCATTGCTGGCGGTGTCATATCTACATTGAGTGGCGGTAAGTTTGGGCATGGTTTTTTTAGTGCGGGAGTGACTAAAGGAATTGGTGGTGCTTATTTACCAAGTGGATCAAATTTGAGCAGCGGCGAGATTGCAAAAGGGACTGTCGTTTCTGCTGTAATAGGTGGAACGGCTTCAGTAATATCCGGTGGAAAATTTGCAAATGGAGCAAGGACAGCCGCTTATCAGTTCTTATTCAATCAAGCTGGAAAGTCAGCAATTGAAAAAGTTACAAAGCGAATTAGTATACGAGTGTTCAAAAGCGGTAGGTCTGTTACCTCAGAAAGACCTGTTGGTAAGGCACAATGGGTTGGTTTGCAAGCCGCTGGCCCAATTGTCGACAAATTGGCAAAATTACCCAGTCACTTAACTCTGGGAATTAATCTAGAACTATTGACTCAAGAGTATGGTATTTATGAATTGTACGAAGTTTACGAAGTCGAGCATACTTACAGAGTAACTCACAACGGTCCTTATGACTTTGATTATGATTTAATTGATGTAGGTGCACAGATTCCAACTGGCGAAACATCATGGATTTATACGGGGTTATCTACGGGATTTTCTATAGAAGATATTCGCGGATGCATATTTAGTTGTAATGGAATAGATAGAGGAGCGTTTGGCAATGGAGTCGATTAGGAATAGCAAAATTGCGCAATTAACGATAGTTGCCGTTATCTCTTTATTTGTGGTCAGCGTAGCCACTTGGTACAGCCAATTAGCTGCTAATCCAGAAAACGAATATTCGCAAGCTTATCAGGAAAAGTCCCAGAAAGGATTTTTAACAGAGGAAGAAGTCAGCGAACTAAAGGCTTTAGAGTCGAGCCACTTATCCGACAAAAAAGCTAGAGCGCAAAGGATGCAAGGCTACTTTGGGGCATTGGTTTTATCAATGATTGTCATGTCTCTGTCTTTTTTCTGGGTTAAATATAAAGCGCTTGTTAGTTTAAATGCCTTCATTATTGGGGCTACTACATTTTTGATAGCCCTAGTTGTAACTGGTGGCGTTAAACAAAGTACTTTGTGGTGTGTGTTTTCATTTATTGGTGCGTATGCAGCGGAATACATAAAACACAAAAAAGTACATAGCGGTTGAATTTTGAATCAAAGGGGTCAGAGCATTTGAAATAGGGATTTGATTTTAACTTCAATGCCCACCCCAATGTTTCTAGTTGCCCGAAGGTTTGGCTTCTTTGGGAACAAAGTCAATAACACGAAGAAATAACAAAATAACAAGGACACCCATCGTAATATTTGCAATCAAAACCTGCTTCGGCGGGTTTTGTTCTTTTTGAGGCGAAAATTTCATGGACACCCACCTTTCAGATGAAAGACCGTCGGCAGCCACTCTCATTGCGCAATTATCATCAAAGAACCATTCTCATATTTAACGTAAGTTAGGTATAGTTTTGATGCCTGTGCACGTTAAGGATATTTGGATGGGCAGGAGATTTGATTTCTACGATGCCAATGTTTGGAAGAATGACTTCGTCCAAAACTATAAATTATTCTTTTGAATATTCATGCGATAGCATGTGTAGTCTTAACAACGTGCAGGTAAGTAACTAATGAGATGCGTCATACTAATGTTTAGTGTTTTTGTGTCTGGATGCGTTGAGGCGGAGTTTAAGCATGTTGATTTTATAGGGTGCAAGTGGAAGGTTCACAAAAGTTTTTTTGAGAGCTCCGATGAGATTTCAAATCTTGGTCGAGAATATAACGGTGGTTTTGAGTCTTTAAAATTTATTAGCGAATCGTTTAAATTACAAAAAGAAGATGGAAATTCAAGCGATAAATTTATTATAAATTTAGATACAAAAAGAAATGGATATAGAGTTATGCAATTTGATTATTTTAGTTCTAGCGAAATCAAAAAAAATCATATTACTAGATTTTTTGTGATTTCAAAGAGCGGAGGTCATATACTTTTTGTGAATTTCGACAAAACTAATTATCAAGAAGTGATAGATTCTTGTTTAGAGAAATAACAAGGACACCCATTGTAATGGCCAAAATGACTTGACCACTGCAACATTTGGCTCTCACTCGTTTATGGAGCATAATTCTCTTATTACACTGGGGTGTTACCTATGGCTTATGTAAAGAATAATTTAAAAAAGCTAGGACAAAAATATGGGGTCTTCGTAATATCTATTTTAATGACTTTCTTGGTTGGGTGTAAGCCGACTAACCTTTCAGTTATTGAAGTGAAAATAGAGGCGTCAGAATTAGAGCCTAAATTCATTGTTTTGTGTAAAAAAGTACACGCTCTAGGTTTTAGGACTACGTTAGACAATGAAAATACAGAAAAATGCTGGAGCAATGATAAAAATTATTTGCCTGTTACTCATTATGCATCATTCTCTTTTTCTGACGATGAAAGCATAAACCTAACTATACGCTTTAAGCCTGAACAAGAATTGCTTCAATTCTTATTTTCCGAAGATAGTGAAAATTTGGGGCAAGAAATTACAGAGGTTGCTATGAATGTATTAAAAGATCTAAGAGCTATTCTCAAAAGTGAATTTAATGAAGAAGATTTTAAAGTCAGCAGAAGTTAGCTAATGGGACACCTATCAAGGAATTAACAAGACACCCACCTTTCAGATGAAAGACCGTCGGTATCCACTCTCATTGCGCAATTATCATCAAAGAACCATTCTCATATTTAACGTAAGTTAGGTATAGTTTTGATGCCTGTCCACGTTAAGGTTATCCACGTTAAGGTTATGCCTTTCCAGAGTAAGGGGCTTTTGGTGAGGAGACCATATGGCTAAATATTTGATATTATTGTTAAGTTGCTGTGCATTTTCTGTATGTAGTTCCAACTCAGAATGTGATGCTAGAGCGATCACAATAGCGGATAAGTATGAAGGTCCGCTTTTTACAGACAAAGCAAAAGACCGACAGGGGTTCTTTCATCTTGGCCAAAAACTGCAAAGTGAACTTGGAAGCGATTTAGAGGCATATTCACTGCTAGCTAATAAACCGCTCTTTGCAGCAAGGCGACAAAAAGTTCTTGAAGAATTTGGTCCAATTCTTTTAATGATGGCCATCTCAAAAGCGGACGGGGATAAAGTCGCGTTTTATCTTCAAAGTGGTGTAGAGAGCTTGAGTTATCAGAGCCACGTTGGTGTGCCCATTCTTGACTTGTTAGAAATTAAAGACAGAAAAGTTTTCCAAGTGTTTAAAACATTTTTTGAAAAAAACGAGATCAGCTCTGAGGCTTTTGATGAAGTGGAACATTTTTATGATGAGTGTATTTAACCAATAAATACCATGGACAGGCACTCTAATGTTGGCCACTTCAGCGGCTTTATCGTTTTCAGAATAAGGCACCCTATGTTGGTGTGGTTGACCTTATTATGGCCAGCTAGATGGAGGACCAGAAGTAATGATTACTAACCCAGTTAGTAATAAGGGTTCAGCTTGGGTATTTATACCCTATGGGGATGATTGATGGAAAAGTACCTTGTTTGTCTAGACTACGGTTCTGGCGGTATTTGGCGAGTTGTACAGGCTGATTCTAAGAATAGTATATTAACTCATTATCCTGAACTCGAAATTGCTGACGTTAAGCCAGAATGGATGTCCAATCAGATTTATCAGGAGTATTGTAATAATCCAATCAATTTAGAAGATTCGAGTAATAAATTTTTTCAAGCGATTTTATCTCAACGTTAAACACCAAACAAAAATCGCATTAACACCTATCATCAAGATTGGTATCAAAGCAGCCCCGTAAGGCTTTTTGCTGTTCTGCGTAATTAAGACACCCATGGTAGTGACTAAAATAGCGTGATCACTGCACATTTGTTTTACACACCCTTTTAAGTAAATTCGGTAAAGCGGGCGTGATTTGTTGCTCTTTGCGACCAAGCGGACCTAAGTGCACTAGAGGTTTTTTGCTGAGGATGCATAATTAAGGTATCTCCTTGCTTGTTGAGAAAACACAATGAAAATAATTATTTTATGCTTCACCTTGCTCACTTTAGTTGCCGCTTGCTCTCAAAGCGTTCAGAAAATCAAACCTAAAAGTGCGGGTTGGGAAGTGGACTTTTTCGATGATTTTGATTCGTTCAATCCAGATAATTGGCAAGACCAAATGCTGTGGGTGAACAATGAAGATCAGTGCTATGTGCCCAATAACGAATTCAATACTCGTGAAGTGAGTAATGGAACCATCAAACTCAGAGTAGTGGATTTAGGCGAGAAACGGCCGTGTAGCAATATGAGTAAAAACTCAGAACAGCATCCCGATACTCAATATGTCGCCGGTAGGATTGCCTCTAAAAACCGTAAAGAATTTGTGCAAGGAAAATGGACCGCCAGATTAAAAGTGGAAAACAGCGGACAACCGGGGATGTTTCCGGCGTGGTGGCTACTTGGTGCATACAATAATGAGCCGCCTGTTGAAGAGGCCGATGAAACGGTTTGTTGGCCAATGACCGGCTCTGGCGAGCTAGATATTTTTGAGCATCACAGTGACGGCGGGCCTGATCACTATGCCGCTCGTGCGATTAAAAGCCTTGGCCACTGCGGTGGCGGCGATTGGCAAGCCTTGATGCTGGTACAAGAGGCTAAGCTTGATGAGTATCACGAGTATTCGGTGGAGTGGCTGGGTAATGACATTATTTTCCGTTTAGACGGTACCGAAGTGTATCGCCTAGCCAACGAAGGAGATGAATTTCCAGAGCCGCTATTTGCCATATTAAACTTCGCCAAAATTAACGATTCGCCCATGAGCATGGATTGGGAAATGGAAGTGGATTGGGTGAAACACGAAAAGTGGGTAGAGTAACTAACTCAATCACTTTAGCGAAATCATTAGTAAACGTGAGCGGGTGATAAGCACGAACTGGCTTATCACCCGCTGTCCACAACACTTTTTCAATCAGCTAAATGGTTTGCCACTTGGCAACAACAGTCACTAGCGCTTTTCAAATTGCACGTTATCTAACACAAATTCAAACTCACCTAACCCAGGTCCTGCGACAAAGGCAAAACCTGAAAATGCCTTGTGGTTTAATCCATTAAACTTGGCTAGATCAAGCTCTATGCGCTGCCACTGCGGGGTGATGATGAAGCTTTGGCTCGGTGGAATGCCGGCCATGTCGGCATTAAACGACAACACTCTATAGGTGCCCGCTGTGCCTTTAACGTCGAATGAAAGCGTACTGTATTGGGTAATGTCGAATCCCTCAACCGGTGGAATAAAATCTCCTACCGCGGCCCCAGCCCATGGATAAGGGAAGCCGACATTGACCTTAGCGGATACCCGCAATGCACCAGCGGAATCACCTGCACCTTCGGCAATTCGTTTAATCGTACCTATAGATTGGCCGTTAGCCATCTTGTCATCTGAATGGCTCCAGACAAATGACTCTGCGGTAACAAGCTTATTGGCGTCTTCAAAATCACCTAGTAGGGGAGAGCTCAAGGTCGCGCCTTTGGCTAGCTTAGTGCTGATCGTTATCACATAGCCGTTTTTGAAAACGTACTCGATATCGAGGGTGTTGACGATATTGACGGTGGGATCGCCATTAACCAATACCAGATCAGCAATCGTTCCTTGTTCTATTCGTCCGCGATTTTGCAGACTAAAGTGCTTAGCCGGTAGTTGTGTAGCCGCAGATAATGCCTGCGTCGGCGTCATGCCAGCGGCTACCAATAGCTGCATTTCATGATGAGTGCTTACCCCATACGCTGTGCCAGGGTTTGGCGCGTCTGAACCCGCTAAAATAGTAACGCCAGCATCGAAAAAACGCTTCACGTTTTGCTTGGCAATGTCTAAGTCATATCCGGGTAAATGGCTACCAAAGCTGCTAACTAGGGTGGCATTTTGCTCAGCCGAGAGACGTGCTTTGACCTGGGGGTTTTCAGCCAATGCCACATTTAACTGTTGCTCATCGACCGAGGCAATAATGGCCAATGTGGGAATAATAAATAGGCCTTTTTGCGCAGCCAGTGACACAATTTCATCGCTGGCAACTTGATCGGCAAATATATGTACCAGACCATCAATTCCCGCTTCGATCATATCCATGGCCGCCGCTTGCGTTGATATATGCGCCACTACAAGTAAGCCTTCAGCCTGTCCAACTCGGATAACTTCGGCCGCCACCTCACGAGTCAATGAGGGCATATAATCTTGGTTTGGCATGTAAACTAACTTTATATAATCTGCTCCTGCGGCTTTGCGTTGGCTAACCCACTGAGGCACTTCGTCGATACTATCGATGGTGTCTATGGCAAAACCGTATTGAGTACCATGACCTCCTTCAACCGTGGCCATGGTGCCAGCGCTAAACAAGTCTGCCTCACTTGAAAATTCGCGGCTGTCTCGCTTTGCCTTAGTTTGATGTAAGTCATGCTCCATAGTGAACATATCTAAATGGGTGGTCACACCAAAACGTAATGTATCGCTCAGGCCGTTTCCAAAGGAATGGGTGTGAGCGTCAATCAGGCCGGGAATTAATGTTTTACCAGAGCCGTCAATCAATACTTCATCGGGAGTGGCAATCAGTTCGGGACCGATTTCTGAGATGATACCCTGATGAATACGCACGTTTTGATTTTTAATGATGTGTAGGCCATCAAATATATCAGTCTGACTGATAAAGTAAGTGTTGCCTCGCGCGGCTAAGTCTGTGTCAATGACCTGTTCGGGTGATTGCACCGAGGTGGGTAATATCGATATCAAGACACTCAAGCCAATCACAACGAGCGCAGTAACCAACAAAAATATATAGCGGATCATTCCATCACTCCCTTCATGCGCGTGTTCATTTACTACGCTGTTTAGACCAAGCAAGCATAGTGGCCGCAAGTAAAATTAAAGTCATGATTGCCACTACGATAAGGTGGTAGCTCACGTCCCTTTGACCTGGGGCACCAGAAACTGCCAAGGCTATTTCACTTAAATGAAAGGTCGGCAGAAAATGGGCAAAGGTCTGCATGCCTTGTGGAAATACCATCACCGGTATCCACAGTCCTCCGAGGGCTGAAAACCCCAAAAAGAACACATTGGATATCGCCACTGCCGCGTTGCCATTGCATAAAAAACCAATACACAGTCCCAGTAAAATAAACGGAAATGTGGCCAGAACATGAACGAACAACAACATTGTCCAAGTGGCTGTGGGCATAGCCACATTGGCGGCGAAGCCAGCGACTAAATAGATTATCGCCAGTGACATACTGGAAAACAGCAGGGTACTGCATACCTTGGCGCCGATATAATTCACTCCGCGGCTCGGCGCAGCACGTTTAAGATCTAGCCAGCCTCGGTCGCGTTCATTGGCCACACTAATGCCAAAGCCAAATATGGCTGGTCCCATGACGGCAAAGATGCCATAGGTTGCCAGTAGATAGGCGGCATTGTTGTTGCTACCAGGGATCATAATGGCAAACAAGGAATAAAATGCGACCGGCATGCCCAAGGTCGGAATGATAAATTCTGGCGCCCGAAAGGCCTTGAGTAATTCGGCTCCCGCTTCTAAACAGAAGGACTGGAATACGCGGCTCATGCACCACCTCCCGTTTGACTGAGTTGGCCAAAAATATCTTCGAGCTTGGGTTGGCTAACAGTAAGATCTTGAAGATCAGGGTCGAGGCTAAGCAACTGGGCCAACGTATTGTTCACCTGCTCGGTATGAATTTCGCTAAATCGCCCTGATACCGTTACCGAACCGCCACCGCTAAGTGATTGTAATTGTGCAATCGACAATTGAGTTTGACAGCGTACCACCGATCCTTTCACGAGTTTGTGGATATCCTCAGGGGTTGAGTCGGCGACGATTTTACCTGCATTCATCACCATGATCCGATCCGCTAGATTGTCGGCTTCTTCCAGATAATGCGTGGTGAGAACAATAGTTTTTCCTTTGTTGGCAAATTCGCGAATTATCGACCATAGGCGACGCCGCGCGTCTATGTCTAAACCGGTGGTCGGTTCATCCAAGAAGATTAATTGCGGATCGCCTACTATTGCCAAGGCAAATTGAGCGCGACGTTTTTGCCCACCGGATAACTTCTTATAGCCTTTATCGGCGAAACTGTGTAATTCGCACATGGCAATGGTGTCATCTACCGATAAAGGGTTTGGGTAATAGCTGGCAAATAGTTGAATTTGCTCTTTGATGGTCAAAGAGTCAGGCAAGTCAGAGTCTTGTAAAATGACACCAGTTTGTTGTTTGGCGCTAAGTGAGCCCGGCTTGTTGCCCATCGTTTCGAGACTGCCGGATGTGACACTTTCTAGACCAAGGGCGCAGCGGATAAACGAGGTTTTACCAGCCCCATTTTGACCCAAAATAGCAAACACACCCGCTTGGTCAATGTGTAAATCTATGCCATTGATGGCGTTGACTTTGCCATAAGACTTTTTTAAATCTTTGGCAAGCAAGCGACTCGTCACTTGGCTCATTCCATTTCCTTATTTAGCACAGCGAAGTAAAACACTATCATTATTTACTTTGCACAGCTGGACAAGTGTCATAAGTCATATTCTATTGAAAAATCAGCTTTTATTTTAATCTGAAGGCAGGTTGTGCTGTAAAAATCGCAGCATATTAGCGCCCATTACCTTGGCGATCACCGCATCGGGTACGGATTTTCGCTGCAATGCTTGGGTAATCAATGCTATTCGGTTGGTCGCAAAACTCACAATAACGGTGCCGTCATAATCGGAGCCCAGCGCCACATGGTCTTCCCCGACCAAATTGATCCCGTAGATAATTGCATCAGCAATATCATCTGGCTGGATACCACAGGCCGCATCTACCCAATAGCCAACCGCTATCATTCCGCCATTATCGGCTATCGCTTTCATTAAGCTATCGTCAATATTGCGTTGATTAGGACAATGTCCATTGAAGCCAGTATGACTTATCACTAGGGGCGCTTTACTGACTTCTAAAACATCCAGCACAGTCTGTTGTGAAGAATGAGACAGGTCGATAATCATGCCTTTACTTTGCATGATGGACAGTGCTTTACGTCCAAACTCGGTGAGTCCAGCACGACTGATGCCGTGCAAGGATCCCCCCAATTGATTATCAAAAAAATGCTGTAAGCCAATCATTCTAAATCCGGCTTGGTACAACACATCAATATTCTCTAATTTACCATCAAGCGCGTGTGCTCCTTCGGCGCCTATAAGCCCACCAACGAGAGTCGGATTGCTTTGCCTTTTTGTCAGAAAGTCACTCAGCTCGGTTTGGGAGCGGATCAGCATGAATTGCTGGGGATACTTTTTGGCGATTGTGTGTAATTTACTGGCTTGATATAGCGCACGCTGGGTGAGGCTAGTTAGCGATGCGAGTGGCCAGCCCTGCACCAATGCTAACTTGGTTATATTGTCTGGCGCATCGACTGAGTTTTGTTCATAGTTCAAACCGTCTGGAGATTTGGTGACGGTAGTAAACATTTGCAGTGCCACATTACCTTGTTGCAAACGCGGTATATCCACATGCCCAAAGTCGGATAGCTTGGCCAAGTCGCGATCCCACAGCGTACTGTCGGCATGCCAATCGCCAACAAAGAGAGTGTTGTGAAAGGTAAGTGAGGGCTGACTTATCTCCAGTGATTGTGCATGATCAATTTGATTCATGTTTTGTTCCAGAATAGGCGGCACGATCAATCGAACGACTGCGTAAATTAGCATCACTGCGCCGAATATCGCCACGCCTATTCTGGTTTTGGTCATTTAACCCTTCCTTAATTCAACTACGCTAACTGGCGTAATTACTTTTTGAAGACTTTGGCAAGATAGGCATTAAATGCTGGGGTTGCCGCTTTTCGTTGCTGTGCAATGAGTTTGACTTCTGGCATCTGGTTGAGTTTCTCCATTAACTCTTTTGCCCCAGGCGCTTCTGCTAACAGGTCAATTTCAAAAAGCTTGTTTGCTACTGTAGCGGCTAAGTCGGCGGAATACAGGAAAAATATATCGGCTGCCGTTAACTGATCACCAGCAAGGTATGGGTCAAAAGAGGCCGCACGAGATAGCGCCTGCATGCCATTATATAAGGCCCTTTTTACCTCTTTTTTAGTTTCTTGATGAACCGGTACGCCCCAAAACGCTTCCGTGTGGCAGCGCCGAGCCGGCAACTCAATGTATAGCTCTACCATTTTCACCAATTCTTTAACGCGGGCTTTTTGATACGCATCTTCAGGATAAAGCGCTGCGCCAGGAAAATTCTCATCCAAATACTCCATGATCACATTGGTTTCAATCAAAACGCCTTGCTCGGTTTGCAATGCTGGCACTTTACCGGTTGGGCAGATGGCTAGGTACTCAGGTGTCTGATTTGGGTAGGTTGTAACTATGTCGCACTCGATCTGTTTGAGTGCCAAGGCGAGTTTAACCATGTTGTGATAATTACTAACATCGAATCCATATAACTTTAGCACTGAGGGTCACCATTAATTTGAGTAAAACCATACTGTTGCGCCAAACCGCTGGTGGCGCAACTTTCGAATTCTTATAGGTTAATATCACTGAATTATTGTAACGAGTCGTCTAATTTTTCCACGGGGAAGGCTTTAGCGAATTCGACCACGGACTCTTTATCCACATTATCACCTTCGAACATCAGTAATCCGCCGGTTTTTAAGGTAACTAAGACTTGGGTGCGTTCGCCATTTACAATGACGCTGGCACTGCGTTTTTGGATCCGCATTTTGGCACCGCCTCCACCAAATTGAGCGATAGCGGCAAAGGCTGAGTTTAGGCCATTGCCACCGCTTAAGGTCACCGATATGTGTTGCTCATCTTTACGATATTCACGCACCGTAGACGAAAAGCCAAGCGCACTTTGATGCTGAATGTCGCTCCCCTTAAACCCCTGTAAGCTGTCTGGAAAGACACTGTTCGTGCGCGTTTGCTGCTCTTGCTCAAGTAAAGTGACGCACCACTTTGCCTCTTCTAATGCCCCCGCGAAGTCATCATCGGCATACAATTTTGCGGCCTTATTGCATGCTTGCTCAGGGGAGTCTTCCGCCACCGCGGGCAAACTGGTCAGCAAGAGTAAAACCAGCACTTTGTGAAATGGAGTTGTCATTTTACTGCTCCTTGTTGCATTGGTTAAATATTAAGCTAATCAGGTTTGTGCTAAAAAGCAACTGATATGGCAAAGCATTCATCGTATTGGCATTGTCTAAGTTGAGGATTGATGCCTTCAAATACTGTTGTGACGCTATGCGGGTAAATTAATATTTGCCATACTGACAGTATCTTACAGACCCAAGGTAAATTATGTGCGGACGATTCGCGAATCATATTGGTGCAATGCACGGCTGGTCCGATATTTTAGGGGATTGGCCTGCGCAGGCTGAATTGGGCTTTAATATAGCACCGAGTCAACTTGCACCCATTATCACCTCTGGGGGCACACAAGTGTATCGGTGGGGATTGTTGCCATCGTGGGTGAAAACCGCACAAACCACCTTTTCCACCTTTAACGCCCGACTTGCTACCTTGGCTGAAAAGCCAACATTTAAGCATGCATGGGAGCACCAACAGCGCTGCATAGTGCCCGCCTTGGGCTACTATGAATGGCGACAGGAAAATGGCTTCAAACAAGCTTATTTTGTGTGTCGAAAAGATGGCAGTCCCATACTATTTGGTGGGCTATACGAAACACCTAACGCCGGTCTGCCAGGATCATTCACCATCATCACCCGACCAGCCGAAGGACCTCTGGAACCCTTGCATCACGCCATGCCGTTAATGTTTGATAAAGCCCAGGCCAAGCACTGGTTTGCAAACAACACCCAACAAGTAGAGCAATTAGCCTGGTATACCTACGATGATGATTATCGATACTACCCTGTCTCAAGTAAGGTAAATAGCGTGGCAAATCAAGGCGCAAAACTGGTGGAGCCAACAGAGCCGGAGAGCCAACAACAACAGGGGTTTGGATTTTGACTATCGGTGATTGATCCGCAATTTAGCCGCATCATAGTGCAAGGTAAGCGTGTCTCCGTAGGCTAAATTATCAATCTTCTGGGCCAATATTTCGATTAAATTAGGCTGCTGGAAGTGCTGAGTTTTGGTTTCTGGGTGCGGATAGTAAACCCAAGCTGGGAAGCACTTGGTTTGAAATTCTAGTTGGCAAGCGACAAACGAAAAGGTTTCACGGCGAAAGCCTTGGATCCATTGCACCTCCTCAAAACAAAAATCCGACTTTAGGATGTCAAACGATCTGGCCGGTAAACGCAGATTCAAGGTGCCGTCAAAACAGCGGCTTAAATCCAATCCCAATTTTTTAAAATAAGGTTTTTGTAGCGTAATTGAACCTGCAGGGTAGGGCGTGTCGGGGTTAGCACCAGACGCAACTTGATGGCCTTTTAGCAAGATGGCTTCAATAGATTGCATAATCATCGTCAATGGATGTTCTTACAATTTTGCAATGGGTGTCCTTATTAATCATCCGATGGGTGCCCTCATAATTTAATGGGTGTCTTCATAATTTCCGATGGGTGTCTTCATAATTTCCAGACGCAACTTGATGGCCTTTTAGCAAGATAGCTTCAATAGATTGCATAATCATCGTCAAAGCATGTTCTTACAATTTTGCGATGGGTGTCTTCATAATTTCTAGACGCAACTTGATGGCCTTTTAGCAAGGTAGCTTCAATAGATTGCTTAATCATCGTCAATGCATGTTCTTACAATTTTGCGATGGGTGTCTTCATAATCATGGGTGTCCTCATAATCTTCATTTTGCAATGGGTGTCTTCATAATCATGGGTGTCCTCATAATCTTCATTTTGCAATGGGTGTCTTCATAATCATGGGTGCCCTCATAATCTTCATTTTGCAATGGGTGTCTTCATAATTATGGGTGTCTTCATAATCTTAGGATGGATATTATTATTAATCATCCGATGGGTGTCCTTATTAATCGTGTTTAGTGGGTTGCAAGATTAGCCCATCTGATTAAGTGCATTGTTGTACATTTTTGGCTGGCTCAATTCCTACAATCAGCCCTTTTGCATTGAAAGCGATTTGCACATTGTCGCCAGTTTTCAAACTGCTATTGATTAGGTCCATTCCAGTTAAGGTGTCTACCAGTTCTTTGGATATTTTTACCAGTTCTTGATCGCAGGTTTTTAATTCCCAGCCATGGGCAAATTGTGACAGCACCGCTGATTTTTGATGATGACTAGCGAGCAACGCTTTTCGTTGTACGAAGTCTTCAGTATGTTGCTGGTACATGGTTTTTATTTGTGAATAGTCCTGATCCGTGGTGTCGTCAAAGCTGTGGATAAACACCGAGGTATATTCTAGTTTAGGTTGCAAATGCTCAATTTCGTAAGACTGCAGTGCGACCAGGCTGAACAATAACATGGTACTTGCTGCAATTGCGACCAATTGAAATTTGCCTACCAAGCTCGTCCAATTAGAACTGGTTTTCGCTTGTTGTAGGGTTTGACGTTTCATACTGGCCGTTGCACGGTGGCGGCTTTTTCGTTGTTGATACAGCTCAGATACGTCAGTTTCAAAATGCGATTGGGTTGAATCATCGTGTAACTTAGTCATGATATTTCTCGAGTTGCGCCTTTAGCGCTTGTTTTGCGTAACGAATACGACTTTTCGCTGTTTCCACGCCACTATGGGTGATATCGGCAATTTCTTGTAGTCCAAAGCCCTCTTGTTGCAGACAAAAGGCTTCTCGTTGTTCAAAGGGCAATGACAGTAATACTTTGTCAAACTTATCAGCAATGGAGTCGTGATAGTCAAAAACCACACTGAGCGATTGCCTCGGTTCATCGGGCAACGGTTGCCAACGATTGGTTTTGCGATACTCATCAATAAGTGCGTTTCTGGCAATGGTAAAAAGCCATGCCGAAAAACGCCCTGAATTTTGATACAAATGGGGTTTTTCAATGACCTTCAACCAGGTTTTTTGACAGATATCTTTTGCCATATGTGGATCTGATTGGGTGCTTAGATAGTGATATAAGTCATCGGCACAATTGTCGTAGAGTAGTTCGAGGACTTTCTTTTCACCGGTCTGCGCGTATCGTCCAATCAGCCACTCATTAGAGTGGCTGGCTGAAAATAAGGTTTTAATCGCTAATGTGATACTCACGTCTCATCCTTTTTGCGCCAATTAGCTTTCTAATTTAAAGTCTAACACAACTTGTTGGCCCGGCTTATCAACCGGCTTACCATTAACTAACTGTGGCTTATATTTCCATTTTTTTAAGGCTTTGGTCGCTTCTCGATCAAACATTCGTTTGGGCTCAGAATTAATCACTCTTACATCCTTAACGGCGCCACTGGCATCAATGGTAAATTGTAATTCCACCCAGCCTTCAACACCTTGCTGTGCGGCCACGTTGGGATATTTAGGCGGGACTCGCACAATCGGCCGGCTTTCCATATCTTTTAATTCCATTCCATCACCAAAGGTATCGATAATGGGGCTGGCAATATTGACCACGACTTCAAAATCAGGGTTTTCGCCGTTAGGTTCAACCGGTATTTTAGGTTGAATAGTTTGTGGCTTGGCCGGCGGCGGTAGAATAGGCTTAATCTCGGTTTTGACAATGGTATTTTGTTCTTTTTCTATTAATACCGGATCTATGAATACGGGCACTGTTTCTTGAACAGTATAACCATCATCTTGGGCAATTAACTTTTGCATCATCACAAACAATAGAAAGGTGATAATGGCGGCCAGAGAAATTGCACCAATCATTTTGATACTTCGGTTTTTTTCTATGCTTAATATGCGGTTTTGCATGCTGCTTTCCTTTTGCTTACACGATGCCAATTCGGCAACTGTTAACTATTCAACGCAGCAAAAATTCAAATAGGGTTAATTAAAATTGATTTTTTTAACCACACGAAAAAGTAGCAAATAGTTCGTGCAGTTAACTACACTGTTTGAGTATTGAGCGGGCAGTCTATTTTTATCTCAATAACATGTTGATTTAACTTGTTAATGTTTCGTGAGCAGGCAAGTTGTACTATGCTGCCGGGATCCCAACTTATGTTCTAATTATCAGTAGTATTAGGAATCAAATGTTTATACGTCTTGTCGCATCAGCGCTTTTGTTTATAGGTTGTAATGTGGTTGCGCAGCTTGCGGACGAGTCTCCTCTTGTGATCCCGAATATCAAAGGTGCGGTGGTTGTCGATGGCGTGTTGGATGAACCTCAATGGCAAGCAGCGAAAGTCATCACGCTGAATTATGTGGTGCGGCCACATGAAAATACCACACCACCGGTGACTACCGAAGTGCGGATTTTTGAAGACGATAAAACCTTGTATATTGGGTTTGTTGCTCAAGATCCGGACCCGCAATCCATTCGCGCGTTTTATCGAGACCGCGATAAAGTGTGGAGCGAAGATCTGGTTGGCTTTAAGCTCGATACCTTCAATGATAGTCGTCTAGCCTACCAATTTTTTACCAATGCCTATGGCATTCAAGCTGACTCAATTCAAAACGAAATGACCGGACGTGAAAGCGATAGCTGGAACGCCATTTGGGACTCAGCTGGGCAGATAACGGCAACTGGTTATCAGGTTGAGTTTGCCATTCCTCTGCGTATTTTAAATTTTAAAGAGGGTGAAAACGATAAAATTTGGGGCGCTGAGTTCGTGCGCTTTTACCCTCGTGAAGATCGTTATCGAATCTCTAATGTGCCCACCGATAGGAACAACTCCTGCAATCTTTGCCAACTTGGCGATGTCAGTGGCTTCAAACAAGCTAAACAAGGACAAAACTTGGCGTTGGTGCCCACGCTGGTAGTAGCCAAGGGACGAAGTCGAGAGCCGGAAACCTCACTAGATTGGGATAACTCTGATAACCAAGAAGTGGGTTTAGATGTGTCTTGGGGGATCACGCCAGAAGTGTCTTTGCAAGCGACTCTCAATCCGGATTTTTCGCAAGTCGAGTCTGATGTTGCTCAGTTAAGTATCAATAATACCAATGCCTTGTTTTTTAGTGAGCGTCGGCCCTTTTTCCTCGAAAATGCTGATTATTTCAGTAGTAATTATAATCTAGTTTATACCCGCAACATTAATGCGCCAGACTATGGCGTCAAAGTCACAGGGCGCCAAGACGATCATTCACTCGGTGTGTTTGTTGCCAACGACGAGTCCACCACTTTCCTGATACCAGGCAATTTAGGCTCAAGTGTCGCTGAACTTACTGAAGAATCGAACAACCTTGCGGTACGTTATCGTTATGATCATTCTTCCGACTTTTCCGTTGGGGTTGTGGGAACGGCACGAGAGTCAGATAACTATCATAATTACGTGTATGCGCTAGACAGTAAATATCAAATTACTGAGCAAGATACCCTCAGGGTTCAGTGGGTAGGTTCACAAACTCAATACCCTACGACTTTGTATGAGGATTTTAGCGGCGAAACAAGACTCAGATTACAAAAAGACGATGCGTTTTCAGGGCAGGCTTTGAGGGTTAATTACCGACACAACGAAGCTAATTGGCGTTTTAAAGCCGATCACTTTCGGAATGACAAAGATTTCCGTGCTGACTTGGGATTTCAACGTGGTATCGATCGCAATACCTCAGTGATTGGTGGAGGCTATCGTTGGTACAGCGAAAATAGTTGGTGGAACCGAATTGAAGTGTTTGGCGATTGGGATATTGCCCACAGCGATGCGGGCGAACTGTTGAGGCGCGAAGTTGAAATAACAACCAGTGTGCGCGGCAGATGGCAGTCCCGTTTTGAGCTAGGCTTTAAAGGGCGTGATCAAGTAGGCTTGCGTCAAAATCCTGATTCATTAAAAGTTGACGGCAACACCACCCTATTTGAGGAAAATTCTGCAAGTGTATTCTTTGAAATGCGCCCCACGTCATCACTTTATTTTGCTCTTTTTAGTCGCGTGGGAGATCAAATTGATTTTGAAAATAATCGACTTGGTAAGCAACTGAACATCAATCCTCGCATGAACCTCAGCTTAGGCAAGCATTTACAACTAAACGTACGCCATAACTACAGTAACCTAGATGTTGATGGCCAGCAGCTATTTACCGCCAACCTGACTGATGCACGATTAACCTACCAATTCGATCAACGTCAGTTTCTGAGACTCATCGTTGTTTATTCTGATATCGAACGAAATCTAGACAATTATCTTGTCGACACCACCGATATTCACAGCAGCAGTCGCAGTTTGGGAACGCAGTTGTTGTATTCCTACAAAGTCAATCCGCTGACCAAGTTCTTCATCGGTTTTGCCGACAGTGGCTATCAAAATGATGATGTAAGTACGCGTCGTGTCGCTGAGCAATCGGTGTTCATGAAAATGAGTTACGCCTGGTTAAATTAACCCTAGTCCTTCGTATATATTTTGTTGATGCGATTTTTCATAATAGATGCTAACGTAACTGCAGATTATCAGGAACTCTTAAGCAAGTGTTTTGCTTACTTTTGAGTTGCCAATGTAGATGCTGTATATGAAGCCGCCAGCCGTCGATGCTGTATGGTTTTTTAGCGAATTTAAACCTCTGGGTTTTGCTAAATTAGGATTTGGATTTTGCAACCACAACACACTGAAACAGGTAACCCATTTGTTGGGTTAAATGCATTTACCGAGCAACAAGGGACGTTTTTCAAAGGCCGCGATGAATTCATCACCCATGCACTGCAAAGGTTAAGTAAAAAAGCACAAGAGCATCAGCCATTCTTGTTATTACTGGGCAATCATGGCGCTGGCAAATCAAGCCTGTTAAGGGCTGGGATCCTTGCCAATCTCAATCATTCGCCTTTGTTCCCTGATATTCAGCAGTTTCATGCAGTGCATTTGCATCCGTGTGATATCGGTAATGATCCAATCCGTGCGTTGGTACTAGGTTTAACACAGCTGCAAGATTATTCACTGATAGACGAGCCGTCAGTCGAAACCATGTTAAAGCTTGGTAAAGAGCAGCCAAGCGCGTTTATTGAAAAAATTAAACAAGCAAAGGCAACTTTGCCTCGTGATCAAAACGCGGTCATTACCGTTCGCCAACTAGAGAGGCTGTTTCTCAATGAATCTTTAGGCGAGCAGGAGAAACACGTCTTTGCTGACTTATTGGTTGGGTTATCCAGTCAATGTGGGATTTTCGTTTTGGCGTCCCTGCGCAGTGATTTTTACCACCGACTGTCTGATTTTCCGGGACTCTTATGGTTAAAACAACACGGTGGGCAACTTGATGTACTGCCTCCTGATATTGCTCAAATCCGCCAAATGATCGCGCCAGTTCCTTTGCGATTTGAAGAGGGCAAGGATGGGCAGCCTGCATTAGATGAATTTATCGCACAGCGCACGCAATCCTTACCCAATAGCTTACCGGCATTACAATATTTAATGCAGCACCTGTACGATAATCAGTCACAAAATGGCCTGGTGAACTACTCTACTTACCGAAAATTAGGTGGTATTGATCGTGTCATCGCTAAGATCACTGAGCAAGCCTATGAGAGTTTAGAACGTCCCAGTAAGCGCACTTTTAACCGCCTAGTTAATCGTCTTGCGGCAATGAATAAAAATGGCAACTATGAACGGATATGGGCCAAACGCGAGGAATTGCTGAGCAGCAGTCGAGCACAGCAAGTAATAGACACCTTTACTAAAATAGGTGTTTTTAGCCAATACACCGATAATAACCAACAAGTTTATATTTCTCTGTCGCACGATTGTTTATTCGAATATTGGCCGCGACTACTTGAAACCTTGGACAGTCACCAAAAATTGCAGCTTCTGAAGCAAACACTTGAAGTGCAGGCGTCAGAATGGAAAAGCTCGACTCGTCCATCGACCTTCTTGTTGCCTTCTGGAAAGGCATTGGATGAAGGAAAGCTAATTTTGAAGCAAGGGGGTATGTTGAGTAAGCAACTCCGCTCACTCATTCATGCTTCAATAAAACGGGCAAGGCTACAGCGCAGATTATGGCTATCTGGACTCGTCGTTTTGTTGTTACTCTTTGGATTTACGCTGAACAATGCCTACAACGCCAAGCTAGCCAAAAAACAAGCCGAAGACGATTTGATTGAAAGTCACAAATTGATTGAATTTTTGATTGATGATGAGAGCGTCAAGCTAGAAGAGATTGGTCGACTTGACGTGATGCAAGCAGGAGCGAAGCGCACATTCGACTACCTCAGCAATGCTCAAGATGCGGATGACTCAACAGCGGCTAAGCAAAGTCGCAGCCAAACCTTCTTTCAAATTGGTCAAGTATTTTTGCAAAGCAAGAAATATAATGATGCCATTGAGGCGTTCGAAAAGGCTCGTGAGTTCAATGATGAGTTGGTGGGTATTCATCCCAACGGGTTTGACTACCACTTAGCCTTGGCTCAAATAAATTATTGGATTGGTATGACACATATGCGTGCGCAAGATGTCGGCACAGCTGAGCAATACTTTTTGTTTTATCAAAAAAATGCCTTTGACCTAGTCGAACTGCAACCAGACAATGCCGTTGCCAAAATGGAATTGTCACGTGCATATTATCATTTAGCCAATATCGCTTCTGAACGCGGTCAAATGGAGAGCGCGGCGCAAAGCTATTTTGAAGCCGTTAAGTTTGCTGAAAAAGGTAAGTCAGCTGCGAGTCAAAAAGCGCTGGAAAACTCAGCCAGCGCGTATAACTGGTTAGCAAATAAATATAAAAGCGATCTCAAAATTACCGAAGCACTTGAAATGATAAAAGGTGAAGAGCGGGTTAGAGCTCGGCTATTGAAAAGTTATGGCGGAGAAGACTATCGGCTACAAGCGGCTCTCACACAATGGAGTTTGGCACAAACTCACATACTGTTGGGGCAGCGTAAGCAAGCGCAAAATGTGTTGACCGATTTAACCGTGAAAAGCGGCGCAATGATTGACAAATTTGGTGCTGAAATTCAGTGGCGTTATTTAAACTCATTTAGTCTTGCCGGTTTAGCCTATGTTGCCATTCAATCTGCTAATTTGGACTCAGCTAGCGAATTTATGCAACAAAGCTACGCCATTCTCAACGATGTACAGACTTCGACTGATCCACTCTGGGCAGAGGCGATTTACGAACGACAATATTGGTATGCACGTATGTTCCAGCAACAACAAAAAAGCTTTGCATTTAACACGGCTTTAGCAAGGCTAAACAAGACAACGGATACCATAGCGGATAAATGGAAAAAGAGGGCGGCCAATCTGCAACAGATTTCTGTAGATATTGACCTTGGAGAAGCGGACATGATTTCTCATCCGCAAGCCCTTATCGCCGACTTGGAATACGCCAGTATCCATAACGACTTGCAGCGATTAACAATGCTTTGGCAAATAGTCCCTCAAGAAATGTGGAAAAACACTGACTTGGAAAACATGCGTCCCAAACTACGTCAACAAATCCAAGAACTCAAAGAGCAACAATCATGATGACTCGGATTTAATTCTGTTTTGATGATTGGTGAAATTGCGGCGCTTACTACAGCGCTTTGTTGGGCCGTTGCCGCGCGAATGTTCCGAGTGCTGGGTCGCTCCTTCTCTCCGTTGTTATTAAACATGTGGAAGGGTGTGGCAGCTATCGCTATTTTGCTGCTTGTGACCCAATTCATTTTGCCGCCCGTTTTGGTGGATAGCAACACGCTTTATTGGCTATTGTTGAGCGGTGTGATTGGTATTGGTCTGGGCGACACCTTTTTTTTCCAAGCTCTGAATAAAATAGGCGACAGTCAGTCGATTTTGGTGGCTGAAACATTAGCACCGCTATTTACTGCTTTGTTAGCTATGGCTTGGATTTCAGAATGGCTGACGTGGCAACAATGGTGCGGCGCAGCGCTGGTGTTGTTCTCCGTTGACGTCATCATCAAAATCCAACGTCGCAATGAACTCAATGTGTTTGACCTTTCGGGCTACGTTTATGCTGGCTTGGCCGCATTGTGTCAAGCAATAGGAGCGGTGATCAGTCGCGACATACTGACCACTGTTGAGATTGATGCCTTTAATGCTAGCCAGATCCGTCTTATCGGTGGTTTGGTGATCATCGTGTTGTTGATGTTGGTTACGAAACAAAAATGGTTACCAACGACCACTAATCCAAAGCGCACCTGGTTATTTTTTCTTGGTGCAACCGTAATTGGCACCTTTGCAGCCTTATATTTACAAATGGTAGCGCTCACTTATAGTAAGGCGGCTATTGTGCAAACCTTGTTTGCCACCAGCGTCATATTGTCGTTAGTTGTGGCCAAAGTGCTGGGCGAGAAAGTCCAAAGTAAGACCTTAATATGGTCGGTATTAGCATTATTGGGTGTGGCCATTTTGATTGGCTCTGAATACGCTTAATAGTGCAGCAAATAGGCTTGTTGAACTTGGCGTTTAGTCGCACTTTTTGGTTATGCCTTTTTAGGTTCTAAAAAGGTTAGATGGACGACAGGTCCATTAGCATTTTACCGGCCACTTCTTTTACTAATTTGGCTGCTAGCTGAGCCGTAATATTATCAATATCCTTCAGTGGATTAAATTCGACTATATCCGCTCCAATTAAGGGGCTTTGAATTTGATGAATAATATTGATGACTTCTCGGCTAGATAATCCACCAGGCTCCCTATGTGATACCCCAGGCGCAAACGCGGGATCGATACCATCGATGTCTAAGGATAAATAGACAGGGCCGCTAAAATGCGGAATAAGTCCCTGATGCCAATCTTTCATTTGGATCATTTCGACATTAAATTTTTCTGCTTGTTGTCGTTGATGGGCGTTTAACGTACGAATACCAACCTGCACTAGACGAGTACACAAGCTTTCTTCCATGATCCGAGCAAAAGGACAAGCATTCGACAATTTGTTGCCTTTAAAAGAATCGTATAAATCAGAATGGGCATCGATATGCAGAATATTGATGCCTTTAAAGTGCTCAGAATAAGCGCGCAAGATTGGATAGGTTACACTATGATCACCGCCTAGTGATAATAAGCCCGTCCCCTTTTCTAAAAAGCTTGAACAAGCGCGTTGGATGTCCCCTACAAAATGCTCTGGAGCCTGACTTTTCACATCTCCACAATCGAGCCAATTGGCATTATTTTTAAGCTCAATGCCATTTTCTGTGCCGGTATTTAGCGACCCTGAAGTTAGGCAATCCCTAATAACTTTTGGCGCTTGACCCGGGCCGCGTGCAAAAGAAGAATTGTGATCAAAGGGCAGTCCCAATAAACCGACATTTTTTATTTTGTTATCCATAGACATAAACCGAAATTCGCTAGCGATTTAACACCCAAATTAGCACAATATCCCTTAATGAGGACACCCACTTTTAATAACTTCTAACTAATGGAGACACCCACTTTTCTAGTAACTAATGAGGACACCCACTTCTAATACCGTCCCGCTCTAAAGCTAGCCAAGCTCTATTTTACCAGCGTGATTTTTCGTGTATCTATAAAAAAGCCCCGATAATACCGAGGCTTATAGATTCAATATATCAGCAGTGCATTAGCTTATTTTTTTCTTTCTTGAAAAGCCTAGTCCGGCTATACCAAGTGCCAGCAGAACAAATGAAGTAGGCTCAGGAACAGCAGCGGCAGTGCCATTAAACTGCACTTCGCTAAGTCCGGTATAAGCACTTCCGTAATTCGAATTAAGGTTGAATCTGATATACTGTGCTGAAGCATTCAACGCAATTGTTTCCGATGCAAAAGGGTCTCCAACAGGCTGATTCAAAATAAAATCTCCAATAGCGAAGAAAGTGATACCATCGATAGAATATTCTGCACTCAAATCTTTAACTGAACGGTCTATGCCACAACAACCATTTCCGTAATTCCATATAGAGCTTGAAGTTAAATCAAACACGGAACCAAAATCGAACAGCAAAGAACCTGTGACAGTGTTATTGGTCATCCATTTCCCAGTATACTCACCAGAGTGTAAACTACCTATTAGGCCTGAACCATTAATTAGATTATCAACGTTATACGTACTCCAAGTGCTTGATGCAGTTACATTCGATATGCTGATTACCCCAGCATTTACTGAACTAGCGATTAGATAAGTGAACAACCAGACTATTTTTCTCATTATTTTTTTCCCAAATTTAAAAACACAATTCATCACCAAAGCAAAATAAATGCCAAAAGCATAACGTGTTGATATAAGGGAACATTTTAACTACTTGGTTGCAATAATCAAAAATATTGTAAAAAAATCTGACTAGATGAAATCATTTTCCAAAATGTATATTCGTTAAAAAAGAGTCCAAAGAAATCACCGACTCTAACGTCCAGTTTTACTGAGACACCCACATTAAAAATGGCGAAACGGCCATTTTGTTCTAAGTTTAGGGTAACCAAACAACCAAGGATGGTCTGTTATGCCCCAACCACGTAAAAACCAAATCAGTTTAATTGACACCCCTTACTATCACTGTGTTTCACGCTGTGTTCGTCGCTCTTTTTTGTGTGGTGAAGATTCTTTCACGGGACAAAGCTTTGAACATCGCCGGGCCTGGGTAGAGAAACGTTTGTTATTTTTAGCGTCAGTGTTCGCCA
>NZ_BAAAFD010000005.1:0-301311 GCF_039523355.1 Aliiglaciecola litoralis
TTTAATGCCTTTGGCCGCTTCCTTGGCGAAAGCTTCTAATTCTTTTTTGTTCATTTGCATCTGCCTATCCTTAACTCTTACTAGAGTATGTTGTGATAGGCAGTTACACAAAATTAGTTACAGGCTCAATATTAGGCAAAGATACTGCTCCGCGACCTTGTAAATGATTGGGCGGATAATTAAACACCTGCTCTCGTTGAATTAAAGTGGTAGTTCTTGCTTTAAGCCGTACTGTATTTTTTTTGATGTTAAAACTTGCGTGTATTTTTTGTCCAAAAATGTCTTCTACTGCAAAATAACCTGTCGCGCGTTTACCTTTAACGAAACCCTCTCCATGTGGAGTGGATATTAAATCGTATTTTCGAAGTCCAAATAGTTTACCCGTCGGTATTCTTTTTTCTGAACGTCTACCTTTGGTTTGTTGATAATCTCCTTTAGCAACGTGCTTTTTGTAAAAAATATGATTATAAGAAGAAACTATATCACCATCGTTACAACAAATAGCAACAGCATCATAAGCATGTGACTTAGGGAGATTTAGGATTTGCTCTCGTTTAAATTTAGTCTCGTAACCGAAGGTCTCTGCAAAGTGCCACTGTTTTTTTAGTTGCGCTTTAATAATACCTATCTCAGTAGCATGTTTTGTTTTTGATTTATTTGTTTTTATTTCAAACTTACCTTTATGCAAATCATCATGGCAAAGCTTACATAGGGTTATCAAGTTGTTAGGCGTATTCGTTCCACCCTGCGACCGATAAACTATATGGTGTACGTGCAGATTATTGGCATGCTTTATCTTACGACCACTTCGGCAAGTGTATTTATCTCTATGTAAGATAAAGGCTTTGAGATTATAAAACTCTTTTTGTGGACCGTTTTTATATCCGATGCTCTCAACCTCAGGATTGGTTATTCTGTGAATATCGAAGCTGGCTGTTTCCACTTTCCATTGTGTAATAGGTAAAATACTCTCCACTTGGCGTTTTTCTCGTAAGTGAGATTGGAATTTACTATTCACACTTGGTGCTAAACAACCTTCTTTTCTCATAACCGCACGATTAAGAAAACGGGGTTTGCGGTAACGACACTTCCTTCCTCTACGCGTTCTGCGGTACATCTTACGTTGTTGCATTTTTTTAGAGACGTCGGTACGCAAAGCGACTTCGCTCTGATAAACGACATCCCCATTGGCAATAGCAGCACAGCCAATTACCTTACTGCCTGTATCCATGCCAGCCACAACAACCTGCTTGTGACCGCTGGAGCCATGCAATAATTTTATTGTGAAAGGTATTCTATTAATAACCTTTGCTTTACCTGCATCAAGCAATTTACGCGCCCGACCTGGCTTACATGGCATTAATGGTTCACCCTTTTTGTTAAGTACATACGCTAACATTAAGCGTATCTCCTTCGAGTAATGCGTAACTATTCACTTAAGGCACGAACAGTATTCGACTTCCTCTCGACCAGATAATATAGCTTCGCAAAGTGGTTGACTATCCCTAACTCGTTGAGATTGTTTACAGAGCCACGACAGAGCATGGGACTGAGGCGATATCCCAAGGTGTCTACATCTAAATTATCGTTTACTAACATTGTTTAATCCTTAGTCAGTGATCTGGTCAACTAGGCATTCAAATGCCTCGACTCTCTTCTATAAATGAGTCGTGAGTAATTGACTCGCCTTGCTCCTTTAAAATTTCCAATCAGCTGCAAGTTTAGCAAGTGATTTTTTAAAATATAAAAAGTAAAATAAACAATAAGCCTGATATATATATAACAAGTCTTGTTTTGTAGAGCTTGCTAACAGGCGTGTGGTGCAGGTTTATATTAATAGAAATTGAATTTAAGTGAAACACATTGTCTTGAAAACCGTTTCGGTAAGTTACCGCATGTCCAAGTCAATTTATTCGCTCACAGGGTCTATGACACAAATTTTCGTTGGATTCTAATGGTATCATTCAAAAGTAGCTGCTCATTACGCAGAATATCGATGTATGCTAATTAAAAGGTTACAGTTAACTTCAACGCGACTGCTTTATCTGAACGAAACCAAAAGCACATAGCGGAAGTTGAGCGATTTAACCTTTAATCAGAGCTTTAAGCGATGCGGAACGACTTTTTTTGGTTTTCCAGTTGAACTCACAGCCCATACCGGACCATTCCAGAATTCCAGATTTTCAGAATTCCGCCACCCCTTTCAAAATGAAACCCCTCCGACCGCCCCCATCACCGGCAGGTGTGCCGTTGTCCCAAACCCAGCAAAAACTCGACCACCAGATCCCCACAGTTGCACCGTCCGCCAAAATTTCGCTGGCCGAATACGTCGATCATGGGCCGGTTCGAAAATCCCGCAGCGGGTCGCTGGGCGCAAAATAGCCGCACAGGGTGTTTTTCAAACAAAAGTGGGTGAGACCCAGAAACGCCTAGACCCAAAATCTATAAATCGGTGGGTCTGGAGTAACTAGATGATTTGTATGGGAAAAATGGTGGCCCGACCCTGACTTGAACAGGGGACCTGCCGATTATGAGTCGGATGCTCTAACCAACTGAGCTATCGGGCCATTTAGAGAACGCTTGAAGACAGAACTTCAAAACGGTGCGCAGTATAAGCAGTTTTGAGTGTGTTGTCATCAGTTTGTGGTGTGGAACGTATTGATTGATGAAAAATTGCACGAGAAGCGATAAAACAATGAAAAAAGCAGCGCCTAGGGCGCTGCTTCATTCGGATAATCTAATCTGTGTCTCGACGAATTAGAAAGGTAATGGCATGGGATTGCCATTTAGCGTTGCTTGGCTGTCTTTAAGCGAGAAGCTAAGCGACAGCTTGCCTTCTTTTTCAATCAACAAGCCTTGTTGCATTAGAGAGTCAACTATCATGGGTGATTGCTGCACGGCAATTTGTTCAAGCTCTTCTGGAGACATCCCTGCTGTTTGTGGATTGTTAGCAAGTTGATTTTTCATGTATCCGTTTGCAATCAAGGTGGCGACATCTTTATCGGCATTCAAATCAAGTTGTGCGGCAATGTGGGCAACCCAAAATTGTGGGTCGGTCAACTCGGCTGGTAGTGCTTCAATACCGACCAATTGCAGATCACTAGTGATGCTGATTTGACCTTGCGGCAGGGTTCCAGAAAAATCGGTGATCTTCAGCTGTGGACCCGCTTTTAGCAAAGTGACTGCATTTTCTTGGAAAAACATCATGGTTTGCATTTGTACTTCATCTTCACTGGCGAATTGCATTGTTTTGGCAAGTTCTTGATATGCTTGGAAGAAGGGCACACTTAAGTGGTTAAATTCGTAATTGAAGCTAAAGTCACTGATTACATAATCCTGTGCTTTTAATTTTGCCACTGAAAAACGCTGCGTCATGTCTAACAATGTTTCTTCATCGTTTACGTCTGAGGAAATAATCAGTGCTAAATCCTGCAGCATAAATGCAGGGGTGGTGTTGTCTGTTTCAATAAACTGCGTACTGGCAATCCTAAATTCAACTTCTGAGTCTTTTAACGTGCCTTCAAGGGCTTGCATAAAGTTGCTATCGGATTGCACGGCTAGCGACATATTTTCAACGTTCAATTCGCCCGACTCACCGCTGGCATTTAGAGATTCAAGCATGCCTTGATAGTTGAAATTGTCGTTGCTATAACTGCCTTCGCCGCTAAAGCCGGCAAAGTTTAGGACGCCGTCACTTTCAGGTGACGTCGCGGTAAAGGCGGGTATCTTATCTTCTAGGGTGCCACCGCCGAAAAATCCGTAAGTCGAAGAAAATTCATAGAAAGGTTGGTTTTTGTCAAAGCTCAGAACATCTCTTAGGTTACTACCGTCATACACTAGGCGCCAGTTCGCCATGCCAATTCCAGCGGCTGGACCAAAAAAGACCGGGCCGTGAGTCGATGTCAACTTAAGTAGAATTTGCGGCATCTGCTTGTCTGCATCGAAATCGTTGTCCGGAGCAAGTTTAGCCAAGTCTAGGGTAACCTTGATGACCCCATCAGAGTTAAACCAGCCTTCATTAAATTCAACCACTTCCACATTGTAACCATCGATCGCACTTAGCTCGCTAGTAACATTATTTACTGCATCAGTAACCTTGGTGGAAACAAGTTTGGGGACAAGTAAGATAGCGGCAACCAACAAGGTTAAGAGTAGATAACGTTTTTTCATAAAAACTTCCTGTGTGATACATCAAACATTCCGTTGTAAGGCGGCCTGTTTTTAAGAGGTCGTCACCGAACGAGTAGGTGAGACGAGAGTTAGCGGACGATTATGCCATAGCAACTGTTTGAAGCAAATAGGGGGCGAGTAAAGTCAGTTGGTAATTGACGCTAATAAAAAGTTGCAAAGCTCTTGTAGTACTTTGGGTTCAATTAGTTCATAAAACTATTAACAAATATAACCAGAAGGTCTAAATATGCTTGAAAGTCAATAAAATAGGGGTGCAAGGTCGAAAAAACTTTGTTATCTTCATTGCAACGCCAATAATTCTTAAAAAAACAAAGGGCATCAAGCCAAAGCGGAGATTGAAATGACCGAAAAACCATTCTTGGTGAGTGGACGCAACACCATCATACATAAAATCAGGAAATATGACTTGCTTGTGTTAAACGGTGAAGATTACCCGCCGGTGTTAGTAACACACAAAGCATTAAAGGAATACACGGGTAAAGTTCCAGAAAACAAGCGTGATGCCAAAATGATGGACATGGAGTTAGTTGACCTTACTTCAATCGATGTTTTCGGTGACGAAAAAACCTTATTATTTGTTCAAACGCTTAACGGTAAAGAGTACAAAGTGGATTACAGTAAGTTAGGCACGCCACTGTTTATTAAAGTTCACCAAGACAACGCGTTTTAATTCTGCGTATAAATGCGAGGCAATCGCCTCGCTATCATTTTACCCCTTCCAGCACCTACTTTATGTTCCGTATCTAATGTCGCGTGCTCTTGCAGCTTGTAACCAGTCATTACCAATATACGTTAAATCACCTCTGCTGAAGACCAATTATCTCAGTATTTACGCCACTTATCGCTTGGCCTCACAATGCGGTATTTCATCGGATCCAACTGCCCTAAATTCATGTTCTTGCCTATTGTTCTGACATGTTCAAACCAACCGCTGTTTGAACAAAAACAGTAACGATCAAAGGTGGAAATATCATGAAAAATAGTAATGTTAGTTTCGTAAGCAACACGCTTGTCAAAGCAACTGCCGTGATTGGCATTGTGTTGGCGATCCTCACTAGTTCAAACGCGATCGCAGCAATTGATAAATCAACAGAAGCAAAGCTGATTAAAATATGCCATGCGCTAAAAAGCGACAGTCGTGTAAAACTGCATCGTACGGTCAAGCAAAGTCGTCTTGGCTACAAGCAAATTGCGGCTGGACTTAAATGTAACGGTAAATCGGCAATGGAATTTGCAATGCTCAATAATGCACAAAAAACCGCAGGATATTTAGCAAGAAAATCTAATATTAATGCAAACCGTATGTTAGCTAAACGCTAACCAAAAGTTAGCACTGCGCACGTTTTTCAGCTGATCAGTGATAATTAGGTTTATCCATCTATCAGGTGCATTTATCCCAGCAAGCTGTGCGTTAGTCACAATGGCCTGTGAAATAAAACTGTCAGTACTACACTTTTAAACGTCGGAGTAGTGACCCGATGAATACATATTATTTAGATGTGTATTGTTTCCTGGATTAAACGAGGCTGCATGTCGCAAGGCACAGCCTCTTTTTTTATTGCTGAAAACGTTTTTGTTAACCCTTGCTGTAAGACCATCTTGCATTACAGTCAATTATTCCGCTACAACCGCAGTTTCTTAACTGTGTGCCCGCTAGGGCGTTTATTTGTTCACTTTCGGGGGCTTTTTCATTCCTCTATTGCGTAAAAAATATATCAATTATCGTCGCTTTTAACTTGGTATTCTGTGTAAGAACTGCTATTCCTTAATGCACAACTAAATGAATTTTCTAAAATTTGTACGGTAATTATTTACCCGGTCTCAACTTTCTAGAATGATGGTCACTTTGTGAATTACATTCCCCAAATGAGTAGTTAAGCTTTTATGTTTTCTGTTTTGATTTGCGATGACTCCATGGTCGCCCGAAAACAAGTGTCCAAATGCCTTCCGCAAGACTGGGACGTTGCTGTGCATTTTGCCAAACATGGTCAAGAGGCAGTCGCCGCGATCGAAGAAGGCAAAGGGCAATTGATGTTCCTCGACCTGAACATGCCGGTGATGGATGGTTATGAAACGCTAAAAGCCATTCAACAAAAAAAGTTACAGTCTAAAGTTGTGGTCATCTCTGGAGATATTCAGCCTACAGCGCACGAACGGGTAAAAGCCCTTGGGGCCTTGGAGTTTATTGAAAAACCGGTCAGCCCAGAGCAAATTCTGGAAGTCTTGGTTAAGCATCATTTAATTGGCGAAGAAAACAAAGAAGAAGAAATTGATGCCTCCGCGTTACCTGCAGACATTCGTGATTGTTACCAAGAGATAACCAATATTGCGATGGGACAGGCAGGGGATCACCTCGCGCGCATACTCAACGTTTTCGTGAAACTACCCATCCCTAACGTGAACTTAATCGAAGTATCTGAACTGCATATGATGCTGCAGGATATAGAAGACAAAGACACAGTGTCAGGGATCTGTCAGGGTTTTCTTGGTGCCGGCGTATCGGGTGAGGCGTTGTTTATTCTAAGTGATTCGAGTTTTGGTGATGTCGCTAAAATCCTCGATATCAACGAAGAAGTGGACGATCAAGTCCAGTTAGAAATGTTGATGGATGCGGCCAATATTCTAATTGGTACTTGTTTAAGTGGTCTGGCTAATCAACTTGATCTTAATTTCAGCCAAGGCCACCCCGTTGTGTTAGGGCAACATCAAAGTATCGCTGACTTGATCCTACGTAATAAGGCCAAGTGGCGTCGCACACTGGCAATTGAACTTAGTTACGGTTTAGAAGGCTATAATGTGAATTGTGATTTGGTGTTACTGTTTACCGAAGAGTCAATGAAAGTTATGAACTATAAACTGTCACATTTGTTGGAGGACTAGCCATGACAGACAATGATGATATGGCGGAATTCCATTGGATGATGGACATGGTGCAAACGGTCGATGTGGGGATCGTTGTTCTCAACAAAAGCTACCAAGTGAAAGTCTGGAATGGCTTTATGGAGAGCCATAGCGGTTTACTTCCTAGTCAGGCTCAGAATAAAACCCTGTTTGAATTGTACCCTCATATCATTGAGTCTTGGTTTAAACGCAAAGCCCAACCGGTCTTTCAGTTACGTACTCGGGCTTTTATGACATGGGAGCAACGTCCTTATTTATTCAAATTCCCGAACTATCGCCCCATCACCGGCAGCGAAGACTATATGTATCAAAATATCACCCTATCTCCTTTGGCCAGTGCCACTGGTCAGGTCAATAATATCTGCATGATGATCTATGACGTAACTGACGTAGCAGCGCATAAAAAGCAGCTGGAAGCCTTACAAGTGAGAGTCACTGAATATGAAGAAAAAGGGTTAACCTCTTAGTCACATCACAAGATCAAACTACTCATTAAACGGAAGAGTTTCACATTAAGTCGGTCAGGCGATTGTTGTGGTACATTAATTGCTGGATAAGCACAATAATTCCTGAGTAATAATAACCTTACTCCTAACTGAAGACTGATACCTGACATTTTCTATGAAATTAGCCATGGCCGTTGTTTTACCGTTTCACCTTTTCCGCACATTGCTGTTGTGTGCAATGTCACTTTGGTTGTTTGGCTGTTCGGGAGGTTCGCTCGACAGTGACACTGACCAGCCAGATCCGCTGGTTTTAGTTAATGCTGGGGCCAATCAAACCGTCAACGAACAAAGTAGAGTGGTACTCAATGCCTCGGCAGTTGGCACCACCGACACGCTCACCTATTCCTGGAGTGCGTCGCCAAGTCTAACGATCATCCATGCTGATCCTAATGCACCCGCCGCAACTTTTGTCGCGCCTAGCACCACCACAGTGCTCTCCTATACCTTAAGTTTAGTGGTCACCGATGGTAACGGCAATCAAGGTAATGACACCGTTCAAATTACGGTGCAACCGGTCAATGAGTCGCCCAATGCACTGATCACTGTGACCCAGCCAGTGCTTGCCCCTCAGGCTCGTTATCCCGCTGGCGTCGAAGTGATCCTCAGCGCCAGTGCTAGTAACGATATTGATCCACCGGACACTCTTAACCCGATAGCGGCATGGAGATGGCAACAAACTGCCGGAACCGATGTATTAGGCAGCGTCAGTTTAGACGGTGACAGTCTTGCGTTTATCACTCCCATTTTAGACGATGCCAGTGACTTGACCTTTGAATTAACCGTCACCGACCAAGAAGGAGCTCAAGATACGGCCATGATCACCTTGGGTGTGCTCAGTGCCAGCCAAACACAACCGTTAGTGAATGCCGGCGTGGATCACCAAGTGTATTCTGGCGAAACCATTATTCTTACAGGCAATGCCAGTACCAGTATCCCCGCTGGGTTGCCGTTAGAGTTTAATTGGTTAAACGATTCTGAATTAGTCCCCTTCATTAACAATCGCAGCGCAGAAAAGACCTTTGCTATTGCCCCTAGTGTGACCCAGACCCAATCCGTTACCTTTACCTTGTCGGTGACAGATAGTTTTGGCAATGTGGTTGATGACAGTATCAGTGTCCGCATCAAGCCATTGCCATTAAGTTCAGTCAACGACACGGGGGTTATGCTTCAAGCATCATTGACAGAAAATGGCACCCAGCATCAAGCTGATTTCCCAGGCCAAGACGGTCAACGAGGACGCGACATTGTTAACGAGAATAATCAGTTAGAAAAAGCTGGACGGGGTGAGCAAGGTTTTGATTTTACCCGATTGGATGCGTTTGGCGATGAACAAGACGATGAGCAAACCAATTGGTCTTGTGTGCGTGACAACAATACTGGACTGGTGTGGGAAGTGAAAACCACTGACACCGGTTTACACTCTCAACAGCATCGTTATTCATGGCTGCAAGCCACTAATACCGGCGGTTTCCCCGGCGTTACTGGCTCGGCAGGCGTTACCTGTGCCAATAGTCAATGCGATACCTTATCCTTTGTAGAGGCGGTGAATGAAGAAGGCCTATGCAATTTCTTCGACTGGCGGTTGCCGACTCACAATGAGCTTCTGTCACTGGTGCATTTTGGTAATGTTACCGGAACAAAAATCGATTTAGACTATTTCCCTAACACCAACGATTTGCAAACCTCACCTTTGTGGTATTGGACAAGTTTACCCAGTGCCGATGGCGTATCGGGCGGCGGTGCGCGCACTGCGTGGGCAATTGACTTTGAGACGGGTAATGACAACTTCTTAAATAAAGCGACCTTAAATAAAGTGCGTTTAGTCAGAGGGGGACGTTAATATGAAACACATTCAATGGCTAGGTATGACGTTATTGGCCGCAACCTTGAACGTCAATGCGCAAAATTGTGTATCAGAGATTGTCGATACCACGCCGGACATTCGCTTTATCGATAATGGTGATGGTACCGTAACTCATGAGACAACGGGGTTAATGTGGATGCAATGCAGTATCGGCCAGACGTGGTCCAATGGTAATTGCGTTGGCGATGCGGCCCAGCTCAATTGGCAAGAAGCACTGCAAACGGCCCATGGCTTCGAGATCGCCAGTTTGGACGGATGGCGATTACCGAATGTGAAAGAGCTGGCGAGTTTGACTGAGCGAAAGTGCGTGCGACCAGCAATCAACACCACTATGTTTCCCAACACAGCTGCTGATGATTATTGGACCTCGACGCCCTCCTTGAGCGATCCTCAACGAGCTTGGGTGGTTGCATTTTTCAACAGCAGCAATTCAATCAAGCAAAAAAACTTGTTTGTGTTTGCGCGTCTAGTGCGTACTGTCGATTAACGTGTAATTTATCAGCCCTGTCTCGTCGAGACTTTTCATCTTGCCCATTTACGTCCAGAATAACCACAAATAGGCTTTGGTAGAGATACATGCGGTTTTTGTTGTTAATAATATGCTTGCTGGCTTCGCATCGTGTGATTGCGGACTTAAAGTGTGATGTGGATTTGAAATATGGCTTGGTGGTCAACGATAAGCAAATTCGTATTATCGATGAAAGCCGTACCATATATCAGATTAACGGCACCAGTCAGTTAATCGTATTGGGCAACGTAGTAGAGCTTGAGCCTGAGCAACAACACGATTTAGAGCGCATTTCCAGCGGTATTCATTATGTGGTCCCTAAAATGATCATTTTGGCTACCGAGGGCGTAGAGCTGGCAGTAGAAACGGTCGAACATGTTTACCAAGGGTTGGTTGGCACCGATCATAAAAGCTATGAAAAGCTGCAGTCATCGCTACAAAGGGTGCAACGCCGCATCCGCGAACGCTTTATCCACGCCACCGAGCATTTTTATATTGGCCCGGGACGTTTGGAAAACGTTAACGATTTGGTCGACCGAGAAATCGAAGAGCAAATTGAGCAAGCGATCACTACCTCTGTGGGCGGCGTGTTATCGGCTATCGGCGGATTAACCGATGGCGGTAGTGAAGAAACTGAACAAAAAATCGATGACTTGTCACAACGACTCGAACTTATGGGGCAGGAAATTGAACGCCAAGTAGGCTCTAAAGCGGATGTGTTGCGTAAAAAAGCCCATTGGTTTTGCAATAAAATGCATCAACTCGATACGATCGAAGAACGTTTACGTGAAGCAGTTCCACAGCTTAAGCCTTACAATGTGATCATCACCTCAGAAACTCAAACTTCCTATATGCACCCTTAAGGGAGTTCTCAAACACTTAAGGCTGTTCTCACACCAAGGTTTCCAGCAAGCTATTTAGATACCGTTGCCCGTGGGCAGTGAGCTGCCAATCAGTGGCAGAATCAGACAGTAGGCCTAATTGGATTGCGCGTTCTAAGTTACTCAGGGTAGCCTGTGGTAAGGAGTAGCCCGTCAACAACTCATAATCTGACTTTGGACAAGGCTCCATCAGTCTGAGCCGATTCATAAAAAATTCGAAGGGTAAATCTTGTTCCTCCACCTGCCACTGCTTGTGGGTATAGTCTTTGGTGAGATCCATGTAGCCACGAGGATGCTTGACCTTTTCAGTACGGATAATCTGTTGATTGTTCACATCGGTGATTTTGCCATGGGCTCCGCAGCCAATGCCTAAGTAGTCACCGAAGCGCCAATAGTTGAGGTTATGCTGACATTGGTGGCCGGCTAAATTATAGGCACTGATTTCATATTGTTGGTAGCCGCCTTTGGCAAGCAATGCCTGTCCACGCTCTTGAATGTCCCATAAAATGTCATCATCCGGTAAGCTAGGTGGTTTAGAATGAAACTGGGTGTTGGGCTCGATGGTGAGTTGATACCAGGATAGATGCGGAGGTTGCTGCTCAATTGCGGTTTGTAAATCGGATAGTGCGTCGGTCAAGCTTTGCTCTGGAAGTCCATGCATCAGATCCAAATTAAAACTCTTGAGCTTGGCTTGCTTGGCGTATTCAGCTGCATTTAGGGCTTGAGCGCCATCATGAATGCGGCCCAAGGCTTGCAGTTTAGTTTGCTGAAAACTCTGCACGCCAATCGACATGCGGTTCACACCGGCCTGACTAAAGTCGATGAATTTTTGGCTCTCAGCGGTACCAGGATTGGCTTCCATGGTGATCTCTGCCGTCGCGCTTACATTCACTCTTTGTTTGATCCCTACCAGTAAGCGCTGCATCGCTTGCGCACTGAGCAAACTGGGCGTACCACCACCGATAAAAATGGTGTTGACGGTGCGATCCCGCACTTTGTCAGCATCAATTTCAAGGTCGGCTAACACATGACTGATATATTCGTCTTCGGGGATGACGTCTTTCAATCCGTGGGAATTGAAATCACAGTAAGGACACTTTTGCACACACCACGGAATATGCACATACAAAGATAAGGGGGGGGGAGTCAAACTTGGAATTCCAATTTTTTACTGAGCTTTTCAAATAAGATTTTTAGCGCTTTGCCGCGATGGCTTAAACGATTTTTCACTTCAGGCATAAGTTGGGCAGAGGTGAGGTGTTGTGACGAAACCCAAAACACCGGATCATAACCAAATCCTCCTTCGCCCCGTCTTATTCGGCTAATATGACCATGCCACTCGCCTTGGCAAATGATCGGTGTGGGATCTTCGGCCGATTGCATGTACACAATCACACATAAAAAACGCGCTTGTAGTTTCTCATCAGGGGTATCGGCTAACGCGGCAAGCAGTTTATCGACGTTCTGCTCATCGGTCGCATCTGGACCCGCATAGCGTGATGAGTACACCCCAGGAGCGCCGTTAAGCGCATCGACGGCTAAACCAGAGTCATCGGCAATGGCCGGCAAGCCAGTGACCTTGGCGGCGTGCCGCGCCTTGATAATGGCATTTTCGACAAAGGTAGTGCCGGTTTCATCGGCATCATCGACATTGAATTCACTTTGCGGCACCACTTCAAACGGGAAGTCTTGAAATAAGCGAGCGAACTCCTTTACTTTACCTTTGTTACCAGTAGCTAGAACGATTTTTTGTTTCACGGGCGGCCTTTAACGTTATTTATTCGTATTCAAGTGGGTCAGTCTGCTGGTTTTTCGCGAAGGCTTCTAAGCGTTCTTGGCAGGCTCCGCATTTACCACAAGCCTTTTCTCGACCATTGTAACAAGTCCAAGTTTGACTGTAGTCCAAGCCCATTTTTAACCCATCGGCTAAGATATCGATTTTACTCACGTCCAGATAGGGGCAGGCTATTTCGACGGCTTCATAATTTGCAATGGCGCACACATCATTCATCTTGTGAACAAACTCAGGCCGGCAATCTGGATAGATAGCATGGTCACCAGAATGTGCACCGTAGAATACCTTGTTCGCTTCAAGGGATACGGCATAGCCCACCGCCATCGATAATAAAATCATATTGCGATTGGGCACCACGGTTTGCTTCATACTTTCTTGTTCGTAATGGCCTTCCGGCACCGCAATATCAGACGTCAGCGATGAGCCACCAATTAATTGATTGATTGCGGAAATGTCGACTATTTTGTGATGCACGCCTAAATTACGACACGCAGTGGCAGCATAGCTCAGTTCTTTGTTATGGCGTTGTCCGTAGTCAAATGACAGCGCAAATACCTCGTATCCCTGGCGCACCACTTTGTTTAGCACGGTAAAGGAGTCCATACCGCCGGAAAAAATAACCACTACCTTTTGAGACATTGAATCTGCTTCTCTATAATCTGGGAACTGATACACTCTAACAATGGGCTTAAAATGCCTGTTGCTGTGTTTAAGATGAGTTTAATAGGTAGATTATGCCGCCCGAGACACAAAAGGGCCAGAGTTTGCTATGAATTGAAGTGAATTTAGGAATTATCGTTGCCAAGTCAAAACAGTTATAAAATAAATGAAGTGTTCGAATCGATCCAAGGGGAGGGGGCGTTAACCGGTGTGCCTTCCATTTTTGTACGCCTGCAAGGCTGCCCTGTGGGCTGCGCTTGGTGTGACACTAAACACACTTGGACCTTAGACGAACAATTAAAACGCTCAGCCCAAGAGGTCATGGCGCAAAAAAATGAGTCGGACAACTGGTTTGAAAGCTCTATTCAGGCATTGTTATCGTTGTTTGAACGGGAAGGTTATACCGCCAAAAATGTTATCTTAACAGGCGGTGAACCATGCATGTACGATTTACGCCCACTTTGTGCAGCACTTGAGCAACACGGTTATGCTATTTCAGTGGAAACCAGCGGCACTTTTGAGATCTTGGTGTCCGAGTCGACCTGGGTCACGGTATCGCCAAAAGTCGATATGAAAGGCGGTTACCAAGTGCGTGAAGACGCTATTTTACGCGCCAATGAAATTAAACATCCGGTGGCAATGGACAAACATATCGAGGAGCTGGAAACTTTGTTAAAGTGGGCAAAACAGACACCGCCGCCTTTAGTATATTTACAGCCCATCAGCCAGCAGAAAAGGGCTACAGAGCTGGCAGTAAAAACCTGTATTGCAAAAAACTGGCGTTTGTCGTTGCAAACCCATAAGTTTATCGGTATCGAATAAAGGAGCCTGACATGTCCGACAGAATGGAATTGTTCTTTTCAAAATACGCTACTGCATTGGACAACGGCGACGCGGAAGCCTTGTCTGATCTGTCAGTCAGACCAATGATTTTTGTGTCCGATGAAACCAAACGTATTTGCCATTCTCACAAAGAGGTTGTCGAGGTCAATTCCAATTTGATTGCCGGTTTAGGTGGCGGTGGCGTGGTTAAACATCAACCCACAGTGACCCAGTCTATGCGTTTGTCTGATACCGTGTTATTCGTGTCAGTGCGTTGGGAATTTTTTGATACTAATGATGCTAAATTGTTCAGCTGTATTTGTTCCTATACGCTGCAGATTGAGAATGATGACAGCGTTAAGGTGCTGGTGTTAGTGGTTGATGATGAGCAAAAAATTATCACCGAGCTGATGAAACAGGCTCAGGAGTAACCCATGTTACGGTTTATGCTAAGCGCGTTGTGTCTTGTGGTGAGTGCCAATAGTTTGGCCGCCACTTGGTCTATTACCTATCCAAGACCCTTAACTGAAAATGATCAGCGCACTGCATATCCAGTGGATCTACTTGCGTTGGCGCTTGATCAAACGGGGGTTAATTATCGTCTTATCCCCACTGACAAGCCTCTTTTGCAAGAAAAAGCATTAAAACAACTGGCAGAAAACCGCAACGTCAATGTGGTGTGGAGTATGACCGACACCGATCGTGAGTCGCGATTATTACCCATTCGTATCCCCATCTATAAAGGCCTTATCGGTTGGCGTGTGTTTATGGTGAGACAAGATCGCCTCAAAGAATTTAAAGCCATCGATACCCTGCAAGCGTTACTCAAGCTTAAACCTATTCAAGGTTATGATTGGCCCGATACGCGCATTTTGCAATCCAATGGTTTTGACGTAAATACCTCAAAATCCTATACCGGCTTGTTTACCATGCTCGCCCAAAAACAAGGGGATTTTTTGCCTCGCTCCTTGATCGAAGTGTGGGCCGAATTTGATAGCGAAGATTTGCACGAATCGATCCGCGTCGAGCCTTCATTGGGCGTTCGATACCCCGCGGCCATGTATTTTTTTGTGAATAAGAATAATAAAACCTTGGCACGTTTACTCGAAGTGGGAATGGAAAAAGCCATTGCCAACGGACAGTTTGACGAGTTGTTTAATCAACAATTTGACACCTCGCTAAAGCGCGCCGACATGGATACACGATTCTTCTTTGAAATCGATAATCCATTGTTGCCAACCTCAACCCCAGTGGGCAGAAAAGAATTGTGGTACTGAGTTGCTACTTATGAGTCTACATTAGATTGATCACCAGAAATAAAAAAAGGGCGGACTGTTAGTCCGCCCTTATTAAATTTGTAGGCTATTTTTAGTTTACCCTTGGCAATTGTTATTTGCCGTGAACCCCTACCATAGAGCGTCCTGAAGGATCGGCCATCGTCTTGAAGCTGGCATCCCATTCCAAGGCTTCCACCGTGCTACACGCAATCGATTTACCGCCTGGTACACAGTGAGCTGCGCTTTCTTGTGGGAAGTAGCTCTCAAAGATAGTGCGATAGAAATAGCCTTCTTTGGTGTCCGGTGTGTTGATTGGAAAACGGAACTCCGCCGTCGCTAACTGTTGGTCAGTGATTTGTGTATCCACATGCTCTTTAATGGAATCAATCCACGAATAGCCGACACCGTCGCCAAATTGTTCTTTTTGACGCCACAACACTTCAGCGGGCAAATATTCGTTGTTATCGAACGCTTTACGTAAGATCCATTTTTCCATTTTGCCATCGACACACATTTTATCTTGTGGATTTAAACGCATGGCCACATCGATAAATTCTTTATCCAAAAACGGCACGCGGGCTTCAACACCCCATGCGGAGGTAGATTTGTTCGCGCGGGCACAATCAAACATGTGCAGGCGTTCAAGCTTACGCACCGTTTCTTCGTGGAATTCTTTGGCATTAGGGGCTTTATGGAAATACAAATAACCACCAAATATCTCGTCAGCACCCTCGCCCGATAGCACCATTTTAATGCCCATGGCTTTGATTTTTCGACTCATCAAATACATGGGCGTGGCCGCACGTATGGTGGTGGTGTCGTAGGTTTCCAAATAGTAAATCACATCACGAATGGCATCGATGCCTTCTTGGATAGTGAAATGGATCTCATGGTGTACAGTGCCAATCATGTCGGCGACTTTTTTCGCCGCGAGCAAATCTGGTGCGCCCTCTAGGCCAACGGCAAAGGAGTGCAGTCGCGGCCACCATGCCTCTGACTTATCTTCATCTTCGATGCGCTTGGCAACATACTTCGCTGCAATGGCCGACACCAAGGATGAATCCAAACCACCAGAGAGCAATACCGCATAAGGCACATCTGACATCAGGTGCGACTTGACCGACTTTTCTAAGGCTTTTTTCAAATCGTTTAGATCGGTGGTGTTGTCTTTGACCGCATCATAGGACATCCAATCGCGCTGATAATACTTTTTCAACTCACCGGTTTTGCTCCACAGGTAATGTCCCGGTGGAAATTCTTGTACCGTTTTACACACCGGCACCAAGGCTTTCATCTCAGAGGCAACAAAGAAGTTACCGTGCTCGTCAAAGCCGGTATACAGTGGAATGATCCCCATGTGGTCACGTGCGATCAAGTAAGCGTCGAGGGTTTCGTCATACAAAACAAAGGCAAACATCCCTTGCAGATCGTCGATAAAGTCCACGCCCTTTTGTTGATAAAGAGGCAGTATTACTTCGCAATCTGACTTGGTTTTAAAATCGTACGGCTGAGCCAGCCCCTGTTCCAGCGCTTTATGATTATAAATTTCACCATTTACTGCTAACACCTGATTATTATCACGGCTGATCAAAGGTTGCGCACCATTATCAACGTCGACGATCGCAAGGCGTTCGTGACTTAATATAGCGCTATTATTGTTCCAAATGCCTGACCAGTCTGGGCCACGATGGCGTAATAATTTGGAAAGCTCTAACGCTTGCGTCCTAAGTTCTGAAACATCTGATTTGATGTCCAGAATGCCGAATATTCCACACATATTGGGTTATCTCTCTTATTCCGGATTGTGAGTGTTACAGGTATCCCTGTTGAGCAGGGTGAATAAAAAGAAAGGTTAATAGGCGACTTATGTAAAAACATTTCGCTAAACAGCATATTATTATGATGTTTATCCCTCTCCTTAGCGTGAATTTGCCAGTCTGAGCAAAAATTGCAAGGGGAAACTGTAATTAATTTTCAGTTGAGGTTAACAAACTGCTCTAAGATTGATTTAATCTATTGAAATCACTAAAATTTAACCCAAAAGTTGTTTTAGGTTACTTCGTTTCAATCTAATGCCTTTGTGCTAGTCATTTCAAAGTTATTCTTAAGCTTGTATAGGCAAATAGCCTGTTGTGGCAATAATTGTCATCAAAGGGGCAAAAGTGCAAGATGTTCAAGCAAAGATAAACATCACTGTAATCACTGCTCTGGTTGACCTCTGTGCCTTTAAGTGCCCTGAGTGTGAGCGCTTTCTCAAGCTAATCTATAAACTAGATTAATGCGATTGAAATTAATCATTTTAAGTCAAAGCCATCTACTACTACACTTGTTCCATACTTTATCTTTGCACTTACAAAATGGAGCAATAATTAATGACACAAACAAATCCTAACTTCGAAAACAAAGAAGGCCAAAAAGTACCATCGGTAACCTTTAGAACTCGTCAAAACGACGAATGGGTTAATGTCACCAGTGATGAGCTATTTGCTGGCAAAACCGTCGTGGTGTTTTCGCTGCCGGGTGCATTTACACCTACCTGCTCTTCTACGCACTTGCCACGCTACAATGAACTTGCCGCAACCTTTAAGGCTAATGGTGTAGACGATATCGTGTGTATGTCGGTAAACGATACCTTTGTAATGAATGCGTGGGCGGCGGATCAAGAAAGTGACAATGTGACTTTGATCCCCGATGGTAATGGTGAATTCACCGATGGCATGGGCTTGTTGGTTGATAAAAAAGACTTAGGTTTTGGTAAACGTAGCTGGCGCTATTCAATGCTGGTTAAAGATGGCGTGGTTGACAAAATGTTCATCGAGCCAGATCTACCAGGCGACCCGTTTGAAGTGTCTGATGCAGACACTATGCTTGATTATGTTGCGCCGGGTGCAAGCAAGCCTTCAGCCGTTTCGTTATTTACCAAGCCGGGCTGCCCATTTTGCGTAAAAGCCAAAGCGCTACTTACTGACAAAGGGTACAGCTTCGAAGAAATCGTATTGGGCACTAGTGCCTCACTGACGTCTTTAAAGGCAATTAGTGGGCGTGACACGGTTCCGCAAGTGTTTATCGGTGGTAAACATATCGGTGGCAGCGTGGAACTAGAAGCACACTTGAGCGCTTAGACTGCGCTCAGGAAGGAGCCTGTGCATTGGCCACAACCAGTGCATTGACTCAACAATTTATTACATATGTAAAGGGTAGCCATTCGCTACCCTTTTTATTATTTTCACGCCTTTTAGCCAATGCCAACTTACTCGACTGCCATCTTGCTCACCACTGTTTGTTGGCGAGTCACTATTCCTGTGGTTAATTCACGAAAATGATAGCCAACCCTAGCCGGGCTGTTTATAGTTATTTCAGAATTATAAAAGGGAATGTCAAAATGAAAAAAATTTTCAGCTTGTTGCTATTTGGTGCAAGCATCACCTTCATGGTGGACGCGCAAGAAGTGCCTTGGTTAAGCCCATTTGATGGGTTTTATAAAAACGAATTAGGCAGCACGAAACCCTGTAGTAAGGTGCAAGACTCAGTATATCGAGTGTGCTCATCAGCACTCAAAAATGATGGCAATGCCCCCTATGTTTATCACCATAACCAACCGACAGACACCACAGTAGTGCTGTTTCATGGGTTGAGTGACTCTCCGTATTTTTTAAGCTCGATTGCCCCAGCGTTTCACAACTTAGGCTACACAGTGATAGTCGCATTGTTGCCGGGTCACGGTAAACTTGATGCCGATGATGATATGGAAGACGGCGATTTGGCCAAACGCTGGACCAAACATGTAAAAGAAGTGATGGATTTTGCGCATACACTCAGTCCCAATATTTACTTAGGCGGTTTTTCCACCGGTGGTGCCTTGGCCACACAATATGCCTTGGATAATCAGGATAAAGTTAAAGGTCTGCTGTTATTTTCTGGGGCCTTAGCACTGGACGAGTCGGTGGAAAATATGGCCGGTTACTGGGGCATTAAACTGCTTGCTAATATTTTGGATTGGACTTATGAGACTCAAGGACCTAACCCTTACAAGTATCCCAGTGTGGCAAAGCACGGCGCCTTTATGCTTACCGACATCATTTTTGATGTGAGGAAAAAGATCGAGCAGGGCAAGACACCGGATCTAGCGATTTTTTCAGCTCATTCCGAAGCTGACGTGACAACCCCTATTCGCGGTGTAAAACAACTATTGGCAGCGAATAAAGGCGACAGCGTTACCTTCTTCATCGCTAAAGAATTTGATGTTTGCCATGCCGATTTAGTTGTTAACGATGCACAAATTACCCACATGGCCTTTGATGCGTCTATGGTAGATGCTTCCGAATCGTGTGCTGTACCTAAAGCCAATCCTAAACACGCCGAAATGTTAGATGCCGCGGTCTTGTTTTTGCGCACGACGTCAGCCAATAACCAGGAAGTTAGCCAATGAATTCTTCGACAAAAATCACTTTATATCATGCCCCTAATACTCGCTCCACCGGAGTGCTGACCTTGTTACAAGAGTTGGATGTAGACTATGACATCCATTTGTTGCGGTTTGCCACTAACGATCACAAAAGTGCCGAATATCTGGCCATTAACCCCATGGGCAAAGTACCGGCGATCAAACACGGTGATGCCGTGGTGACTGAACAAGTTGCCATTTACTTATATTTAGCGGATTTGTATCAGGATAAAGGGTTAGCGCCAGCATTGGATGATCCTAGACGAGGAGAATATTTACGTTGGATGGTATTTTACGGTAGTTGTTTTGAACCGGCGATCATTGATAAATCCAGTCAGGTTTTGCATAGCTCAAAAACCGCCTGTCCTTACGGCGATTTCGATACCATGCTCAATACAGTGTTAGGCCAGCTGAAAAAACATGACTATATTGCAGGCGATAAGTTTACCGCTGCCGATATTCTGTGGGGCAGTTCGTTAGGCTGGATCATGCAATTTAAACTGGTGGATGAAACCCCTGAGCTGTTGGCCTATGTCAAACGCATCACCGGTCGTGAGTCGTTTGCCAAGTCGAACAAAATTGATCAAGATTATACGGCTGATGACGACGTTTAACATACGCATTAGGGTAGCTTTGTGCTGAGGTTACTCCACCCCAAGGGCTTCTTTTAACGCCGCAAGTTGTTGTTTTAAGTCTGCTACTTCCGCTTCAAGTGATGATACCCGTTCTAGCAAGGTGTCATTAGCAGGTGTGGCCCCCGAGCTGGTTGATTGGCTCATTGCGTTAAGGTCGGGCTCGCCGCAGAACAAATGCATATAGCGAGATTCGCGTTTGCCAGGCTCTCTGGGTAACTTAACGACGATCTGCTCGCCATTGTGTTGGTGCAAATGATCCAGCACTTGTTCAACTTCATCGACGCCAGAGAACTGCGCCAATCGATTGGTTCGGGTTCTGAGCTCGCCAGGTGTCTGCGCGCCGCGTAATAACAACACACAGACCACAGCAAATTGTTGACGAGTGAGCTTCAAGTCGCCGAACTCAGTATTGCAGAATCGGTGTTTATATTTGACCACGCGACTGCCAAACCCACTTTGTTCGCTTACCTGTTTGAGCTCTTTTAATTCGTCTAATGCATTTTGCACTTCACTTTCATCAAGCGCCATGACCGGATCACGATTACTCTTTTGATTGCAGCCTAAGGTTAAGGCATTCAATGACAGCGGATATTGATCAGGTGTCGTCACTTCCTTTTCCATCAATACTCCTATCACTCTAGCTTGTATCGCAGTTAATTGAATTATCATCTTGGCTTATTTCCTTAAGCTGTTTTTAGTTCTTTATCTAACAAATACGGCAACGCTAAGAGCTGGCACACTAAAACCATCGACGCTGGTGGTGGCCGACTTAATCACCGGATCAAACCCAGCTTGCTGCACAGGATGCAGTTTATAGCGCTCAGCACCTAAATACGAAAACTGTTGGGTACTGCCAGTGTGGTTAAATATGACCATGAGCTTTTCAATATTCGAGTCCAGATCACGAGAGTAGGGATCATCAATGCTCATCACGATTAAACCCAATTGTTGATCTGGACCGGTATTGTGAAATTCTACGCGACGAATAATCTGATCGGCATCCCGTAAACTAAATAACGGCGTAGAGGTGCGAATGCGCAAGAAATCCATAAATACCTGTGAGGCCGTTTCAATATCCGCCGGACTGACGATATCTCGTCCTTGGTTTTGGCTGATGATGCGCTTGATAATGTCCCAATTCGCCTCGTCTTTACCGGCGGGGGGCAAACCCACATTGTAATTGTTGGTTTGTTTGGCATAGTCCACTTTGTTGAACCAATCGCCATAATCATAACTGTCGCGTAAAAAGGATTTTGAGCGCAGTAATTCACTGCCCATATGAATAAAGGGGATGCCCTGTGCCATTAGTGGGTAGGCCAAAGACAATATCTGCATTCTGACTCTGTCAGCGGTAGATACTTCACTGGCAATGCGGTATTGATTGTTGTCCCACAGGGTTTGGTTATCGTGTTTGGACACGTAATTGATCACATCTGCAGGATCAAGTGCATAGCCAGTTGCAGCCCCGCCGTAATCGATATCTCGACCGAACACGCGCTGTCCTTGTGCGTTCTCAATCGGAAAGATAGCGAGATTTCCCGCCAAGCCTATTCTGGCTTGATCTAACGACAGCTTATATTCGGTCATCATTTGCGCTTGATTTTGTGCTGTTTGTAGCTCGTTGGGCAGGCTGATAAGGCCATTACCTAATCCCTGTCCTTGACGGATCTGCTCTTTGGAAACAAAGGATGAGCCGCCTCGAACGGCATCACGAAGACGATCGGTGAAAGTTCCAATTTCCGAACCTGCCAGCTCGTTTTGTGTGGCCTGCACAAAACGCGCATTATTTGCCACTTCACCAAAGTTCCAGCCTTCTCCGTAGAAATAAGTGTCGGGGTCGATTTGGCGAACCGCTTGTCGAGCCTCTAACATCAAAGACTTGGGCTGATGGCCCATGAGATCAAAACGAAAGCCATCGATTTTGTAATCTTCAGCCCAGACCTTGAGAGAGTCGATCATCAACTTGGCCATCATACGGTGCTCTGTGGCGGTATTGTCACAGCAGGTTGACTGTTCTACTGTTCCGCTGATGGGGTTGAGACGATGATAGTAATTGGGAACAACTTTATCCAATACCGACTTAGGACCGACACCGGCGGCAAAGGTATGGTTGTAAACTACGTCCATGATCACGCGAAAACCCAGTTGGTGCAGGCGTTGGACCATTTGGCGAAATTCAATTATTCGACTTATCCCGTCTGGGTTTAACGCATAGCTACCTTCAGGAACTGTGTAATGATAAGGATCGTAGCCCCAGTTGAAGGCATCAAATGTCCGAATTTTTTCGATTAGGCTCTGGGCATCGGCTGATAAAGGATCAAAGCTTTGTAACAACGACTTTAAGGTCGTGTTTTTATCCATGTCGCTGGTACAAAGTGAGATATCGGTAATGAGATCACATACTTTGGCTAAGTCATCGTTTAAGGAGATGACTTGTGCGGGCTGCTCATTCACTGTGGTGATATCATAGACTGGTAACAGATGAATGGTATTGAGACCGGCTTCGCGCAGCGCTTTCAAATGATTAACACTGTTGCTGTGCGCCTGGCTAAATGCGGCATATTTCCCCGCCAGTTGAGGATCGGATAAGCTGCTATCGGATGCACTAAAATCGCGTACGTGAGTTTCATAGATAACCAATTCTTCCGGCGAGTTCACTTCTGGAATTTGCTGATATTGCCAACCTTGAGGCTGGGTGGAACTGCTTTTGAGATCCACCACTTGGGAAAATTGGCTATTGGTTGCCAAGCTCAACGAATAAGGGTCGGTACTGCGCAGTGTTTCAATGCGCTGGGTACTCGGGTGGTACAACTGGATTTGGTATAGATAATAGGTTCCCTGAGGGGCATGTTGTGAGATACCGCTCCAGATCCCGGTCATCGGATCTTCGGTTAATTGAATTGTGCCTTGTTCCAATGGCAGTTGATTGCTGTCGTACAACCTCACTTGCACCTCTTTAGCGGTAGGTGCCCAGATAGCAAAACGAGTGACGTCGTTGTCAATGCGCGCGCCGTAACTATCAAATTCGTCCGCATCGTCATTGCCCAAGGTGTACAAATAATCCAACACTAACGGGATCTGTACAAAGGATAAGCGTGTGGTGTTGCCCAATTCATCTTGGTCAATTACCGCAAGTTGTTGTTTCAGCGCTTGTTTGACTTGCTCAACCGATAAATCAACTGAGTAGGCGTAGAAGGTTTTGAGATGCGGATGTAATGACGTTAACCAATTTGGGTTGTCGGTTGGCGTTAAGCTATATACCGCGCTAATCCCATCTTGAGCACGGATATTGCCGTTATTCGACAGAGCTAAAACCGCAGAATTAAGCGGCTTATCGACAAGCAACAGATCCGGTCTCACCCAATGCGCGGCAAAATCATTTTGGATGGCTTGAAAATTGAAAGAATATTTTGCTGAGCCAGCTGTATTTTTTGGTTTAGTCGTGTTGCTGCAACTGCTTAGCAACACAGCCGTAATAATCGATGCTGCAATTAATAGCCATTTTTTAAAATTACCCAAACTCATTTTATCTCTTCCTAGTTGAACTCGACCCAAGGTATTCCCCAACGAACTGATTGTTAGTATTTATCACGTTGTTTGCGCGGTCATTCAGTTTGAACCTAATGCCTGCAAAAACTGCCGTTATGTGCTGTGTATTATCGCACCATAGAATGTGTCATGCATAATTACTTCACGCTGATGATACACTTTCTAAATCGTTTAACTTAGTGGATTAAAGTAACCTTTTTCAGGCGCAAATGACAAGTGCCATCAACCAATCTGGAGTTGTATTTTTAGCGCAATATTTCTCGTTAAACGTATTTTCATCGTAAGGTTTCGCTTGTATCAAGGCGTGCTTGCAAGCTCGTGCATATATTCCCAATTAGATGAAAAACATAAGAAATTTTCTATACTAGTGAAAATTATCTGCTAATCTAATAATTAGCGTGTAATACAAACGTGATTTACATTTTACTTTGAAATATCTATACATCTGCCGGCGTTTCGCAAGAGCTAGTTCGTTTTGGACATTTTCTGTTAGTAACATCCCATGTATATCGTTCTACACAGCTAAACCAGCGTACATGCGCTATTTATTAACGAAAATTAGGAAAATATTATGTCTAAATCAACGGGAACTGTTAAATGGTTCAATGCAGACAAAGGTTTTGGATTTATCACTCCAGATAATGGCGGCTCTGACGTATTCGTTCACTTCCGTGCAATTCAGTCTGATGGATACAAAAGCTTGAACGAAGGCCAACAAGTGTCATTCGACATCGAGCAAGGACAAAAAGGTCCTCAAGCAGCAAACGTAACAGTTTAAGCGCTTAACATTATGAATTGAAAGCGCCAGCATCAAGCTGGCGTTTTTGTTTCAAAAAACCTTAGTCATCCCCGAGGTGCTCTCTACCACTGTCATCCCCGAGGTCTCTCTACCACTGTCATCCCCGAGGTGCTTTTGGTCGGGGATCTGGTGAACAGTCTTCCGCAGTCAATACAAACAGGAGTCAAGAAGATCCCGGCCTTAAGAGCGTTGCCGGGATGACGATGTTGGAAAGCGTTGCCGGGATGACAAGGTCTGTGTCATCCCCGAGGTGTTCTCTACTACTGTCATCCCCGAGGTCTCTTGGTCGGGGATCTCGTGAACAATCTTCCGCAGTCAATACAAACAGGATTCAGGAAGATCCCGGCCTTAAGAGCGTTGCCGGGATGACAATGTTGGAAAGCATTGCCGGGATGACGATGTCACTGTCATCCCCGAGGTGCTCTCTACCACTGTCATCCCCGAGGTCTCTTGGTCGGGGATCTCGTGAACAGTCTTCCGTAGTCAATACAAACAGGAGTCAAGAAGATCCCGGCCTTAAGAGCGTTGCCGGGATGACGATTTTTTATCGACTACCGGGATGACACGATATGCCAACACTACTGCCCGTAACCATCCGGGTTTTTCGATTGCCAATTCCATGAATCGCGGCACATCTCGGCCAAGCCTTTTTCTGCCGTCCAATCTAATTCTTCTTTGGCCAGTTTTGGATCAGCGTAACAAGCTGCAACATCGCCACTTCGTCTGGGCACAATTTGATACGGGATCGGGCGGCCACTTTGCTTTTCAAACTCTTTCACCATATCCAGCACGCTATAGCCTTGGCCAGTGCCTAAATTATAGGTCACCAGCCCCACATTTTGCTTAAGCTTATCAAGTGCTTTCAAATGTCCTTGAGCCAGATCTTCGACGTGAATATAGTCTCGAACACCGGTGCCATCAGGGGTATCGTAATCATCTCCAAATACCGATAGCTGCTCTCTTTTGCCTGTTGCCACTTGGGTAATAAAGGGCATCAGATTATTGGGAATACCATTGGGATCTTCACCAATCCTGCCCGAGGGATGCGCCCCAGCAGGATTGAAATAACGCAGCAATGCAATATTCCAACTGTTATCTGAATTGTGTAGATCTTTTAACACCAACTCGACCATTAACTTAGACTGACCGTAAGGATTGGTTGGCTGTCCGGTGGGCAGGCTCTCATGCAAAGGCAAGGTTGTTGGATCACCATAGACTGTAGCCGAGGAGCTAAAGACTAAATTTTTCACACCAAAGCGCGCCATCGATTCGCAAAGCACCAAGGTGCCATACACGTTATTGCGATAGTAAGCCAACGGCTTTTCTACGGACTCGCCCACGGCCTTTAATCCAGCAAAGTGGATCACCGATTCGACCTTGTGATTAGCAAATAGTTTATCAAGCAGGGCACCGTCTTGGATGTCACCCTCAACCAAAATGACTTGTTTATCGGTCAGCTCCTCAACCCGTCTTACAGACTCCGCTGAAGAATTACAGAAATTGTCGAGAACAATTACCGTGTGGCCTTGTTCTAATAATTGCAACACCGTATGGCTGCCGATGTAACCGGCTCCGCCTGTTACCAAAATGGTCGACATATTATTCGTCTCCTTGTGAAGGGGTAGGGTCTTTTAAATATTTTGCGCTAAGACTGTATTGCAAGGGTTTTAAAAAAAACGGGTAAGCTAGAATAAATAATCCGGCCCATACCAATGCCAGCCAGTCTTGCGAAGCGCGTAAAATAAACACGAATACCGGTACCATGATCAGCAGTTTGAAAATATTCAGGATCATCTTTTCTGGCGGCGTCAGTTTGTTTTCGGCCGCGCGCAATTTTTCCATTCTTTCGCCCATACTCAGCCCTTTGAGCTGCGGTATCTGGCGGGTTGAAAAATAAAACTTCAAATTATTACCTTCAATTTAAACTATAAAATCAGTGTTTAGAAAACCAACCAACACAAACAAAAACGCCTCAAATCAATTAGTTTGACCTGAGGCGTTATTCTAAAGTGTTGTTTAAAAATTAATAGCGCTTTTTAAACTATTAATTCATAGGTTGAGGTTTTGCATCAACGTCTTTAGCTGGCGGTACTTCGTCAGTAAAGTTGTTTGCCAGCTTTTCCCATTTTCTTGTTTTAAGCGTAAATAGCGCAATGACAATACCGATAGCAATACTGAAAAATGCGATTTGCAAATACAAGTTTGGCATTTGATCAACATTCTCTGGATCGAAATTACCGGCTAATAAGCCTGCGACCACGTTTCCGATTGAATAGGTCAACACGAATACGCCCATCATTTGACCGGCAAAACGTTTAGGTGACAATTTGCTCACTGCACTCAGTGCCACTGGGCTTAGACATAACTCCCCCACTGTATGTAGGAAGTAAGTGGCCACCAACCAATAAGGAGCTACTTTTAAGCCACTAGCCGCTAATTGCGCTGCAAAAAACATCACGATAAAGCCTGTCGCCATAATGACGAGACCGGCTGCACACTTGATGCCATATGAAGGCGTGATCATTCGTTTACCTAGGTTTACCCATAAAGCAGCAAAGAAAGGCGATAATAAAATGATGAAAATTGAGTTGGCAGATTGGAACCACGCTGTGGGGATTTCAAAGGTACCCACTAGTCTGTCTGTGTAATCTCGACCAAATAGGTTCAATGAAGACCCGGCTTGTTCAAACCCGGCCCAAAAGCAGATTGAAGCTATGCAGACTAAAAACAACGCACCTAAACTGCGTTTTTCATCGCCAGAAAGATCACCGAAAAGGAACACGCTAGCGTAGTAAGCCAAAAATACCGCTGTAATTAACAACGCTGTATATTGTGCTGCAGTGACAGGATTAAACGTCAGTCTTCCAGATATCATTAAAAACGCGACAGCGATAAGTCCAACTAAGAACGCACCGATAACTGCCCAACTTGTTTTTTGCGCCTTTGGTGACATCTCTAAAATAGGTTTTTCACCAGCGCCTTCTAGTTTGTGCAAGGTAGCGCGATATTGAATTAGACCAATCGCCATACCGACAGCCGCTGCACCGAATGCCCAATGATAGCCTTTTTCGACTTGTAGATAACCACATACGCCATAGCCAATGACCGAGCCGATGTTAATACCCATATAATAAAGCGTGTAGCCCGCGTCACGACGAGAATCTTGCGCGCTATATAGTTGTCCAACCATAGCGCCGATGTTGGGTTTAAGTAACCCGGTACCCAGCACAACCAAGATAAGGCCTACAAAGAAGGTATAGTTACTTGGGATGGCCAGCACAATGTGGCCAGTCATGATAGTTAAACCGCCATACCACACCGCTTTTTGACCACCGATTAAACGGTCAGCAATCCAACCGCCCGGTAAACCCATAAAATAGACAAAACCGGTGTACAGACCATAAATTGCGGTTGCAGAGGCCACGGTAATACCTAAACCTTGCTCTTGTATACTTGCCGTCATAAATAACACGAGCAAAGCACGCATGCCGTAGTAACTCATGCGTTCCCACATCTCGGTAAAAAATAGCGTTTGCAGGCCACCAGGGTGACCTAAAAAATCAGGTGTTTTCGAATTCATTATTGCTGCCTTTAGGTGTGAAATTTAAACGAACGATATTGTTATTGTTCGCCATAACACTGTTTTTATAATAATTATCTTGGCTCATTAGCTCATAATAGTGCCCAGAGCAGGCACGTTTATACTAAAGCTGAGCAAACAAAACAATAAAACTAGGTGGATTAACTGAACTTCATTCATTCAACGTCAATTAAAGTTCACAATATAGCATTGATTATTAAACAAAATTTGCCTTGTTTTGGTGCAGAACCCTATGTTTGGCGTTAAAATAATCTCACGCTTTGTAAAGTAACATTATGTAGTCACCAAAAAGTCTTGTCTAAAGATAGGGTGTACAGAAAAAGCTACATTAAAAGACGAATAAACAGGATAACCGGTGTTTGATGTGCCAATCTGTAACATTTCGGTTAAATTTTTTAACACTAATATGCTGGTTTTCATGCTGCCAAATCTGCTATGATGCGCCCGTGAAACTGTACGGCACCAAAATAACTTAAGCAGGAACTAATGGAACTGAGCTTCTTTCTGTTTAAAAAACAAATGGATAGCGGAGCTAGCTGGATGTATTTTGCTCTGACCGGTAAGTACAGTGTTGTATTGAGGCTTGATTATTGCTTTCACTAACGCAATGAACTGACAAGGGATCTTGTAATTTATGTTTGCCCACTTGGAATTTATTCCACTTTTTACTGCATTTTTTGTTGCGGTTATACTTCTTGTTGTTATGACACCTTTTGCCCATCAATTGGGATTGGTTGATCATCCTTCTGCTCGCAAGCAGCACAATGGCATGGTTCCATTAACTGGTGGCGTGGCCATTTTTGGTGCAGTGCTGATCACCAGTGTGCTCACTGATGTGTGGTTCAAAAACGGTTCTTTATTTTTTACAGCTTCATTTTTTATAATTTTACTCGGCATGCTGGATGACAAATTCGACTTGAGCGCTAAAGGTCGATTGATGTGTCAATTCGGTGTCGCCGCCATCATGGCGTGGGCAGCGCAAAACTACATTACCTCTTTAGGTAACGTTTTTGGCTTTGGTAATACCGATTTCGGTCTCTTTGGTTATTTCTTCACCCTCGTTTGCGTAGTGGGTGTGATCAATGCATTTAATATGATTGATGGTATTGATGGCCTTGCTGGTGGAATGAGCCTAATCGTATTGCTCGCAGTGGTTTTCTTATTACTGATGTCTGGAAACGGCCAAGCGGTCATGGCGCCGATGATGGTCATCGCTGCGATTGTGCCTTTTCTTGCTTTTAATCTAAGTTGGAAGGGATTCAAGGGCAACAAAATTTTTATGGGCGACAGTGGCAGCATGTTTGTTGGCCTTACTATCGTTTGGTTGATGGTCGACTTCACCCAAGGTGCTGAAGCGGCAATGCGCCCCATTACTGCAGTTTGGATCATTGGTCTGCCTCTTATGGATATGGCCGCCATTATGTATAGACGTGCTAAGAAAGGGCAGTCTGTGCTTAGACCAGATCGTCAACACTTACACAACATATTCATGCGAGCTGGGCTTTCCTCAAGACGCTCGCTTGCCGCTATTCTATTAATGGGATGTGGTTATGCGACTATTGGTATTCTAGGTGAAATTTATGCGGTGCCAGAATATGTCATGTTTTGGAGCTTTATCGTGTCGCTTATTGCCTACAGCTGGGTGATTCAAAATATCTGGAATATTTTACGGTTTATCAGAAATCGCAATAAAAATGCCTAGCCAACTCGGCATTGTGTTATTCGGTTTATGCCTGCGATTCTTTGCAAAACGCTGTTAAGGCGTTAGTATCTGTTTACTTATTTAGTGGTCTCCCAAAATACATGAAAAAAATTGTACTTACACTTTGCGGCATATGTATGTTGCAAGGCTGCTCTACTATCGAGCAACCTACCGCCCAGCGACCGTTGGTTGAACACGAATATGTCGACCCCGCTGAGCAAGTTGAGTCGCCCCTAGCATCGGCGTTAACTGATGTGCCTGCAGGTGCTACGCGCGTTGTTGGTGGAAAACAGATCCAATTTGGTCGAACCTTTTTTGCCGCCTCAGGACTGTTATGCCGGAACTTAGTGGATCATTCAAATCAAGAACGAATTTATTGTAAACGCTCACAGAGTAATTGGTTTGCAGTGAATAACGTCATTGCACAATACTCGGAAAGTCAGGAGTTGGAAGCGAAATAATGACTTGTAACTTACGAATAATTGGCTGTCTGCTAGCAACATTATGGTTTTCAGGTACTGCGTTGGCGCAACAAACCTTGACCGAAGAGCAACTTCAACAGGCTCAACAAGCCGGACAAAGTGAGCGAGTTGATCTTTCTCAATACATTCAATCCGGTGGTAACAGCACCGGTAGAAATAAACCCATTAATATTCCGACGCGCTCAGGTCCGATGCCTGCAGGCGAAGAAGGTCTGCCGCCACCTTATGGCGCTAATTTGTTCGAAGGTGGATACGAGTCTGAACGCAGTGACGGATTAAACAGCAGCTATTTAGTTGCCCCTGGGGATAAAATCTCGGTACAAATGTGGGGGGCGGTGAATCAAGCGCAAGTGCTGACCGTGGATAATCAAGGTAATATCTTCATACCCGACATTGGTCCGGTTAAAGTCAAAGATGTCCCTGCTAATCGCGTTAATAGTGTGGTTACCCAAAGCATAAAATCTATCTATACCAATAATGTCAGTGTTTACGTTAATTTGCTGACAGCAACACCAGTGAGTGTGTTTGTCGCAGGACCTGTTGTTAGGCCAGGACAATACGCAGGCTTAGCCTCAGATTCAGTGTTGTTCTATTTGAAAAGGGCGGGAGGTATCGACCCACACCGAGGCAGCTATAGAAGTATTCAAGTAATGAGACAAGGAAAACGGGTCTTACAATACGATCTGTATAACTTTCTAAAAGAAGGTCAGTTACCGGCCTTTTCATTCAAAGATGAAGATGTAATATTGGTTGGCGAACAAGGTGCTATGGTCACCGTAGAGGGAGCGGCTCGCTACCCATTTAGATTTGAACTAACGGATAATTCACGCTCAGGCGAATCGCTGATGCAATATGCTAGGCCGCTAGCCAAAACCAGTCATGTCGCGGTTACGGGCAGTCGACCAGAAGGCCCCATTTCAGTTTACTTACCGATTAAAGAATTCGATGAATTTGGCATGTCAGACGGCGATATTGTACTGTTTAATGATGATATTCGACCGCAAGTGATAAGCGTACAAATCTCCGGTAGTTACTTAGGCCCCTCATTTTACACCGTTGAGAAAGATGCACGATTGCTTGACTTGCTTAATCACGTTGAAATAAATCCTGAACAGGCTAACTACGGTGCCATTTATATTAAGCGCAAGAGTGTGGCCGAACAGCAAAAAGAGCTGATAAACGAATCATTAAACCGATTAGAGCGCAGTATTTTCACAGCGCCTGCAAGCAGTGACGGTGAAGCCAGAATTCGAGCGCAAGAAGCGCAACTGGTTTCACAGTTTGTGGCAAGAGCACGGCAAATAGAACCGCTAGGCAAAGTGATTGTTTCTGAAAATGGCAAAGTTGCTAATATCCGTTTAGAGCAAGGGGATGAGATTGTCATTCCCGCGCAGACCGATTTGATCCAAGTATCTGGCGAAGTGCTCATGCCGCAGGCCATTGTGTATAACCCAAATGCAACTATCGATGATTATATCGCTTGGGCCGGGGGCTTTAGCGAGCGCGCCGACGATGACCGCATTGCGGTGGTACATGCCAACGGACTCACTTCGTTTATGGAGTCAGGTGGCGGCCATTGGTATCATGAAAAACAAGGCAAAACCTTAGTTGCTGGCGATCAAATATTGGTCTTACCAAAAGTTGACACTAAGTTTATGCAGGCCATTAAAGATGTGACTCAGATTATTTATCAAGTCGCCATTGCTGCCAATGTCGCTGTTAGATAACCGATAAACTCAATTCATGACAACAGTAATCAAACGGAATAAATGGGAAATTTGGCGCGATGTAATATTCGCGCTTTTTGCTCGTGAGATCCGTACTGGGTTCAGTGATAAATTAGGTTTAAGCTGGGCTTTGGTAAACCCAATCGCCTTTATTTTCGTGTTGTCTTTTATCCGAGGTCGGATGGATGGGGGCGATACCCATGGCGTCCCTACTTTTGTTTTTATGGCTTATGGACTGATATTCATTCAAACCTTTCTGAACACGTTTACGACATGTTCAGGGTCGATAAAAAAGAACAAAGCGCTTTTTGCATTTCGCCAAGTACAACCCATCAGTGCAGTGATTGCCGCGGCTATGTTTGAAGTACTGGTAAAAATATTTGTGATTATCGGTATATTTATCGTGATGTATTTCTTAGGAATAGAAATTAACATCGATAATCCATTGTTGATGATGTTTTGCATTTTCTTGCTATGGTGGTTTTCAGTGATGATGGGACTGATGTTTGGGATCCTGATCTTGTATGTACCAGAAGTAAATAAATTGATGAATTTATTTACGCGCCCTTTGTTTTTTATTTCAGCGACCTTTTTTTCTTTGCAAGATTTCCCAAGAGAATATTGGGCGTACCTTAACTGGAACCCAATACTGCATGCCATTGAATTGACGCGTTATGCAGCCTACCATGCCTATGGCACGGATGGTGTAAGCCTTACATTTTTATCGTTAACCGTATTGGTCACAACTTTTTTAGCTTTGTCGATATACTACACCAATTGGCGTCAGGCTATTAGCCGATGATAAAGTTAGAAAACCTGACAAAGTATTATCCGTCGAAACTGGGTAATCAGTATGTATTTAAGGATATTACTTTCGAGATCCCATCCAATCATAATATTGGAATATTGGGCTCTAATGGCGCAGGTAAATCAACCCTGTTTAGATTGCTTGCAGGAAGTGAATTTCCTAACAAAGGTAATATCGTCACTGACCTTAATTTGTCTTGGCCGGTGGCATTAATGACCGGTATTCATCCGCATATGACGGGACGAGAAAATACGCGATTCATAGGGAAAATTAACGGTATTGCCGATTTAGACGCTTATGAAAAACGCGTTCAAGAGTTCGCTGAATTAGGTAATAAATATGATTTGCCCGTACGATTTTATTCCAGTGGCATGAGACCTCGTCTGGCCTTTGCTTGTTCCATTGCCATCGATTTTGATGTGTATTTAATTGATGAAGTGACATCCGTGGGAGATGCGAATTTCCGGCGTAAAGCAAAAGAAGCATTATTGGAACGCAGTGAGGATGCAAATGTAATTATGGTGAGCCATGAAATGGACGAAATCAGACAGTTTTGCGATAGCACTATCGTGTTAGATAATGGCAACTTAACTTTTTACAATGATCTCGAGCAAGGGATCGAAGCATATCGAGCTTTATAATAATGACTGAGCAGACTATAAATGACGTAGAGCAACGATTCTTAAATTTGCGTAAGGAATTTACTGAGCAACAGTGGACAAATCCTGAGCTGATAAGTGAAAAAGTTGACGAACTAACTAAAACCGATGTGCCACTGGCTTATCGTTTGATGCAGCGATTGAAAAACATTCAACCCGGCACAAAATCTAAAAAACAACTCAACTACTTGAAAAGTTTGATGTTACGAGATTTTCCGCATCTTATGGCATCCTCCTCAACAGATGGCTCGGCCGCTGATAAAGTCAAAGCAGGTGCTCATATCGCGGTAGAAAAATTAAAGTTAAAAGCTAAAACCGCAAATTGGAAGAGCATTGCTACGCCATTATCTATTTTTGTATTAATTCCGTTTTTCGTTTTCGCTGTGTATCAAATAATGTGGGCAAGCGATCGATATGAAAGCAGAACACAGCTGATCATTAAGCAACCAGATGGTATGAGTACATTGGACCCTGCAATGGCGTTGCTGTCTGGGTTTGGTGGGGCCCCTATGTCTAATGACAATGAGCTTGTGAAAGCTTTTATTTTGTCTGCTGACATGATTGAGTATTTACAATCGACCCTTAATTTGAGGGATCATTATAGTGATACGCAATGGGATTTTTTTAGTCGCTTAAGTGATGATGCTAGTAAAGAAGATTTACATGAATACTTTGGCAAAATAATCAATATCGAGATCGACGAAACTTCTAGTTTGATTACGATTTCAGTGCAAGGTTTTGAGCCAGATTTTTCTCAGAAGTTAGCGCGTACTATTGTTGAAAGAGCTGAATGGTATATCAATGAAATAGGTCATGCGCTAGCAAAAGAACAGATGGCGTTTGTGTTAAACGAACATCAAATGGTAGAAAAGCGATTACAATCAGCCAAGTCTCAATTGCTAACTTTTCAGCGCAAACATGATTTGTTAGATCCCGAAGCAGAAGGAATGGCGTTTCAACAAATTACCTATCAACTTGAAGGTGAAATTGCCAGTACCCAAGCCCAACTTGCCGCTTTGCTAACTGGAATGAGTGAAAAAGCCCCCCAAGTAATGCGCTTACGTGCGCAATTGAATAGTTTGGAAGGCGAATTAGCCGCCCAGCGAGCAAGGTTAAGCAGTGGTAAAGGTGATGTTTCCAATGATGGGAGCTCGGTGGGCGAGCTATTAGCCAAGTTTAGTGACCTCAAAATTGACATGGAACTGGCACTCAAAGCCTATGCATCTTCACAAGTTTCTTTGGAAAAATCTCGCATAGAAGCTTATCGGCAATTAAAATACTTGGTCATCATTGAATCACCGACCTTACCAGAGGACGCAAAATATCCTGAAGTGTTTTATAATTTAGCGTTATTTTTGGCCGTATTACTCATGTTATTTGTCATTGGTCGGATTATCTCCGCCACTGTCAATGAACTCAGATAACGAAACTCAGGAATATGACATTGCGACGAAAAGGTATCGTATTAGCTGGAGGGGAAGGAACTCGTCTCCATCCTCTTACCTCAGTCATCAGTAAGCAGTTAATGCCGGTTTATGATAAGCCGATGATTTACTATCCAGTTGCCACACTTATGTTGGCGGGGATAAAGGATATCCTGATTATCTCGACGCCTAGAGAGTTACCGCGTTTTCGAGCCCTATTAGGAACTGGAGAGGCATGGGGAGTCAGTTTCAGTTATGTCGAGCAACCAACCCCAGATGGTCTCGCGCAAGCCTTTTTGTTGGCCGAAGAGTTTATAGGGAATGATCCCTGTGCGTTGATTTTAGGCGACAATATATTTTATGGGCATGACTTACAGCGAGCGCTAAACAGTGCAGCACAAAATGAACAAGGCGCGACGGTATTTGGTTACCATGTTACTGATCCTCAGCGTTACGGTGTGGTTGATTTTGATGACCAATGGAACGCGCTTTCTATTGAAGAAAAACCTGACCAGCCTAAGTCGCAGTATGCCATCACGGGTTTGTATTTTTACGATAATCACGTTGTCGAGATGGCAAAACAAGTAAAACCATCCAAACGAGGTGAGCTTGAAATTACCGATCTCAACAACCTTTATCTTCAGCAAGGGAAGTTAAGTGTCGAGTTAATGGGACGTGGGTCAGCATGGTTAGATACAGGGACTATTGATAGCTTGTTAGATGCATCTAATTTCATTGCCGCGATTGAAAAAAGGCAGGGGTTGAAGATCTGTTGCCCTGAAGAAATAGCGTATCGAAAAGGCTTCATTGACGCCCAACAACTCGAAGATTTGGCTAGGCCATTGATAAAAAGCGGTTATGGCATGTATCTGTATAAAATATTAAAAGAAAAAGTGAAATCTTAACTGTGAAAGTAGTCAGTACTTCGATTCCCGACTTGAAAATAATTGAACCGCTCGTTTTTGGTGATGAGCGTGGGTTCTTTATGGAAACTTATAGAGACGACTGGTTTAAACAGAACGTTGCCAATGAAGATTTTGTGCAAGACAACCACAGTAAGTCCAAACAAGGTATTTTGCGCGGATTACATTATCAATTAGTCCAGACCCAAGGGAAATTGGTGCGCGTGACATTAGGCGAGGTTTATGATGTAGCCGTCGATATGCGCAAGTCATCCGCCACGTTTGGGAAATGGTTTGGAGTTACCTTGTCCGCGGAAAATAAACGGCAGTTATGGGTACCTGCGGGCTTTGCCCATGGCTTTTATGTTACTTCTGACTATGCCGAGTTTTGCTATCGTTGTACCGATTATTACCATCCTGAGTCAGAAGTATCGGTCCGCTTTGATGATCCTGCATTAAATATTGATTGGCCTTTGCTATCTAATCAACAACCAATACTGTCTGAAAAAGACCAACTTGGGGTGTCTTTTTCTTCGGCCCCAAGCTTTACCTAGTTGTACTTCGATAAATGAATATTATTGTTATTGGAAAGAACGGCCAACTGGCACAAGCCCTAAAACGACTCAACCCAAAGGTAATCTGTTTAGGCCGCAATGATATCGATGTCATTGATGAAAACAATTTAACGGCAGTACTAGATACCTTCAATATAAAAGGGATCATTAATGCAGCAGCCTACACAGCGGTTGATAAAGCTGAAAGTGAGCCAGAACAAGCTTTTTCGCTGAATAAAACCGCGGTGGCCAACTTAGCGAGCTATGCTGCAAGTAGACGGCTACATTTGGTTCACGTATCCACTGATTACGTTTTTTCCGGCGATAAAAACTCACCTTATCTAGTCAATGATCCCCATGAGCCTAAGGGTACTTATGGTGCCAGCAAAGCTGCTGGAGAAAACGTCATTCGACAACGTATTCCCGAGAAAAGTTGTATCATCCGCACCAGCTGGGTGTACTCAGCAACAGGCAATAACTTTGTCAAAACCATGCTCAAGTTAATGGTGGAAAAAACTGAGTTGGCAGTGGTCGCAGATCAAACAGGCTCTCCAACATCGGCAATGGCTTTGGCCAATGCGTGCTTATTGGCAAGTGAACAACAGATCACAGGCGTACATCATTTTACTGATGAAGGAAGCTGTACTTGGTATGACTTTGCTTTGGCAATTCAGGACTTCGGATACCAATATGGGCTGTTAAGGTCAAAGATACCCGTAAAGCCTATTCCAACCTCAGCTTATCCAACACCTGCCAAGCGCCCCAAGTACAGTGTGTTAGATATATCAACCCTGAACAGGGCATTCACAGGGTTAACACGCAATCATTGGCAAGTGGAACTTGAACACGTGATACAACAACTAGCACAGCAACGCGAAATAGGAGTAACCACTAATGACTAAGCCAACTTCTTTATTGGTCACTGGTGGTGCCGGTTTTATCGGTGCTAACTTCGTTTTATATTGGCTTGAAAACCATCCGCTCGATAACGTTGTTGTTCTCGATGCGCTCACCTATGCAGGAAATCGTCAGAGTTTGGTATCAGTAGAATCAAAGCCAAATTTTACATTTGTACAGGGTGATATTTGCAATACTGCACTCGTTGAGAGGCTACTGACCGAACATGAGATAAACACTATTGTGCATTTTGCCGCTGAATCTCATGTTGATCGCTCAATCACTGGGCCGGATACCTTTATTGAAACCAATATTATTGGCACTTATAGCCTATTAAAAGCGGCAAAAAAATGCTGGATTGACCAACCCCGTGCTCAGGGACAAGTGCCCTTAGAACATCGTTTTCACCATGTCAGTACCGATGAGGTTTACGGTACTTTAGCACCCACCGATCCCGCATTTACTGAAAATACACCTTATGCGCCCAACTCGCCTTACTCAGCAAGTAAAGCTGCCAGTGATCATCTAGTCAGGGCCTATCACCATACTTATGGATTAGAGGTAACCACCAGTAATTGCTCGAATAATTATGGCCCTTATCATTTCCCTGAAAAACTTATCCCGCTAATCATCACCAATATTCTCAACGATAAGCCGCTGCCAATATATGGTGACGGAATGCAAATTCGTGATTGGCTATACGTTGAAGATCATGCCAGAGGTATAGAGTTGGTATTGAATAAAGGTGAAGTGGGCGAAAATTACAACATTGGCGGACACAATGAATGGGCCAATATCGATATTGTTAAGCTGATCTGTGCAAAAATGGATCAGGCATTTAGAGACAACAGCGAACTTATAAAAAAGTATCCCAACGCTGACAAAGCTCAACAAGGAAAGTCAGTTGAACTTATTACCCATGTCACCGATCGAGCAGGACACGACCGCCGCTATGCAATTGATGCGACAAAAACTGTGCAGGCGCTAGCGTATAAACCGCAAGAGTCATTCGAAACAGGAATTGATAAAACAATTAATTGGTATCTCGAAAATGCCGAGTGGTGGCAGCCGCTACTTTAGGTTTTTCTAGCTATTAATAGGCGTTTAATCAATACCGTTGATGAGCTTTAACCGTGATGCCAACTGACAAAATTACTAGTGCAGAATTCAACAAGTTTTTAATTAAATTGCGTGACAAATCTTTTAGATCCAATTACTTTAAAAATGATTGATGATATTTAAAAGCAACCTGCAATTTTAAATGTCTTAGAGTATCCTATATAAAACATTAATGTTTTAAGGGCAGGAAAAGGTAAAAGCTAACTTTTTTTCTACTTCAAAATACAAAACGCTTTATCAAGTTGTAAAAGGAATTACACATGTCACACCGTTATAATTTTCGCCTCTTAAACTCCATAATGTTTTCAAGTTTAGTTTTTCTTACTAAGAGGTGTCGTGAAAATTGATTGCAATTCACACCTCAGTAAACCCAGTGTGGCTGGTAGTTGGTTAGATGTGAAATTATTTATCACCCTTGTGTCATTAGGTATCTGCAATTCGCTTAGCGCTGGCTAATTGTTAGCTAGGGCTATGCCGAAGCTGTGAGCACAATTGGCCTTTAATTAGTTTACTGCTATTAAACTAAATTAACTTAGTGCTAGTCACTAGGCTAATTTTTAAACATTTTATTTCATAAAATTTTCTTGCTCATCAATCTTGCGTGTTAAATACACTGAAAAAACCAGGTCATTGTTAATGCATCTATTTTTTAGTATTAAATTTGACCAAATTATGGATGTGGTCTAACTTTAAATTTCAATTTAAGAGTGAAAATCATAAATACATTAAATTGACTATTAAGCGGATAAAGAGTGAGTTGTTTCTTTTAAAATCAGTAAATAGTGAAATGTTGAGCAGTAGAAAAGGAATGAACTGTTAGTTTCCTAAATAGCTTGTAAAACTGGAATATAGATAGTGATTGGGAGAGAGTCAGTGCTCACTTAAACTATTAAAAATAATCCATATTTAGTGTCATTTAGCAATCACCGGTACATCATCCTTCTCTGCACGTGAATTTCCTCAATGGACTAATAATAAAGTTAGCTTGACGGCAGTCATAAGGATTTCTCGAAATGAAAAATAGCCGAGTTACATTGCTCTCATCAACCATTTTATTAACTTTTATACCAACATTTGTGCAAGCCGAAACAGTTACGGTTCCGCACATTTTTAGCCCCGGAACTCCTTCAATAGCCGCAGAAGTCAATGAGAACTTCTTTGTTTTACAAAACAGCATCAACGAATTGATTCAACAAAACAATGGTAACCTTCAAATACCATTTCGAATTTCTGCTGATGTAAAGGGACCAAATATAGCAGATTCAGCGAATGGTGATGAAGCAGACCCCTATTTGCCTGAGCATCATGTTGCGATATTTGAGAACACTCGTTCAACCACTAACGAGAATGACTCTATCCGAGTCAACACAGGTGGGGTAGCCGTCATACTTCATAGTGATGGCCAAGATGATTTAACTGACGATCCAGATGTAAACGACTACGTTTTAAATACGATAAATCGTAATGACCACTTTGCTACTTTTTACCGTGCAAATAGAGACGGAGTTAACATAATTGTTGGGCGTATTGAAGGAGAGTCCGTCTGGGATCTTGGGGCATATCTGCAAAAAGCGGCAGATCTAGCTACAGAATTCCCAATAAATGAGTGGGTTGGTATTAAATTTAATGATCCTGAAGAATGGATTAAATTTACTCCGCCATATTTGGATTTAAGTAATTTTTCGGAACCTTATATAAGCGGTGGAAATTTGCCTAGTCTCACGATTAGGAATTTCGTGCCTCCTAGGTTTACTAATGGTAGCTTGCCTTCGCTCAGCTTCGGCTCATTTAATCAGCCAACCTTAACTGGTGGACGCCCGCCCAGTTTGCGTCACGATGGTTTTGACGCCCCCAGTTTTAACTTTTCATCAGGGCATTTAAATGGCAACTGTGAAGGCAACGAAGGCTCTGATCCCACTCAGGTTTGTATTGATTTAGGGTTGTTTGAGATTGATTTTGGCTTTCCAGATTTAAGTATAGATTGGGGAGATCTTGATGTTCCTTTCCTAGGTTTCCAATTGGATCAAGGTAGCTTACCAAATTTTAATATTGGCACCTTGGGTTCAAATAGTGCAATTAATAATTGGATAAAACTTTATAGAGGAACCTTACCGACATTTAATGCAGGATCTTTGCAAAATTTCCCAGATCTAATTAACTTTTCAAAAGGCGCATTACCGACTCTTCATTTAGGCTCATTAGATCCTCAAAATTTTATTAACGATTTTAAGCTTAACCCTGGCGGAATTAGCTTCGAAAAAGCTCCTATTGAGTTTTTTGATATCAACGGGGGAAATAATGGTAATTCACTAGGCGAACGGCTTGTCGAGCAAGCCGGCCCAATGGCCGGGCAAGTGTTTAGACAGCTTGCAAATCCAATTGAAGCATTGGTTTCTCAGGCTATGTTAGTCGCTACAGGCTCCGGTGTGAGTTACGAATCAGGAGCGGGTGATTACGCAGAATGGATGGAGCGTATTGATCCAGAAGAGCAACTGAGTCCGGGTGAAGTAGTCGGTGTATTCGCTGGTAAAATTTCTAAAAAAACAGAAGGCGCAGATCATCTAATGGTAGTTTCTTTGAAACCTATTGTTTTAGGTAATATGCCAGATGAAGACGTTCGAGACCGATATAACAAGATAGCGTTCATGGGGCAAACACCAGCTTTTGTGCGCGGCTACGTGCAAAAAGGTGATTTTATCCTACCAAGTGGAAAAGGCGATGGCCTTGGCCGCGCCGTTAACCCTGAATTAATTACGATAACTGATCTGCCATTGGTTATTGGAGTTGCTTGGTCTGAAAGCAACAATATAGCCGGAATTAGTCCCATTAATTTAGCGGTAGGGTTACGACCTGCTGAATCTGCCAAAGTCTTTGTTAAACAACAGCAAGAGTTACACGATGTTGTTGCTGAGAACAGAGTTATGAAACAACAAATGGCAGAATTATTAGCGCAAAACAATCTTCTCCAACAAGAAATGGCTAAAACGCAAGAATTAGTTAGTGGATTGGAGCTTATGGAGAAAAAGCTGGCCCAATTAGCCTTTATTTACGATTCTCAAAAAAACACAAATAACCTGGCTTTTAATAATGATGAGTGAGTTATTTAGAATACGTTGAATGATTCGTTAAATTGAAATCATATCGATTGCTTAGTTTCTATATTAACTAATGAGAATATAAAAAATAGGCCCTGGTCTATAACCGAATAAGACCTTTTATAAAAACAGTGTGTTGGAAATATTATGAATTTTTATAAAATTTATGCCCCATTGCTGCTTATTGGGATTGTATCATCCGCTTTGGCTTCAGAATTATTCTGGGGAGAAGCAAACTGGAATGAGAGCAATTGGCAATCAAGTGGCAATAGTGATTATTTGGATACTGACAATGATCGCCAGTTTAATATATTTGATATTGATGATGACGGTGATGAAGTCTTAGATTCTGAAGATGCTTTTCCTTTAGATGTGACTGAATCAGTTGATACAGACGGCGATGGCATCGGCAACAATGCTGATAATGATGATGATGATGACGGAATACTCGACGTGGCTGATATGTATCCACTTGATCCTACACGTTCTGGAGACATGACTTTCACAGTGCAGAACGACACCAACGGTGACGGCAATGCCGACATACTGTGGCGCAATGCTGATGATGGCCGAAACTGGCTGTGGACCATGAATGGCCGTTCCATTGTTCGCAGTGCCGGTATCAATGTGATTGCCGATCAAGCGTGGCAAATTGTTGGTCGTGGCGATTTCGACGGTGACGGTAAATCTGACATCTTATGGCGCAACAGCAATACCGGCCGCAACTACATTTATTTGATGGACGGTTTTAGCATTAAGCAACAAGGCCAACTGAATTACGTGGTGGACAGTAACTGGCGAGTTAAACAAGTTGCTGATTTTGACGGTGACGGCAAAGACGACATTTTTTGGCGTCATGGTGTGCGCGGTGATACCTGGATGTACTTGATGGATGGTATGAGTGTCAAAGTATCTCAAGCCAACTTACGCGTCGCCGATTTGAACTGGGAGATTGTCGCCAGTGGTGATGTTAACGGTGATGACAAAGCCGATGTGGTTTGGCGTCATAAAACCAGCGGCGATAACTACATCTGGTTGATGAACGGCACGACTATTGCCAATCGTTATGTGCTTAATCGCGTGGCTAGCAGTGATTGGACAATCGCCGGAGCCGGTGACTTAAACGGTGACGGCACCGACGATATTATCTGGCGCAATCAAAACGATGGGCGTAACTGGGCCTACTTTATGAATGGTGGTCAAATTCAATCCAGCTCGCTCATTAACACAGTTTCCAACCTCAATTGGCAAATAGCCGACATCAGTGATTTAGATGGTGATGGTGATGTGGATCTATTTTGGCGTCAAGGGCAAACCGCTCAGAGCTATATATATCTAATGGATGGCTTTAGTATTGGTAGTTCAGGGTATAGCACTACGGTAAATCCCAACTGGAAAGTACAGAATTAGCACTTTGTCGTTATTCTAAACAGAGGCTTAGGCCCTGATTTAATCGAAACTGACCTCTAAAGTGAATTAGCAATCTAAGTCGGGGAAGTTTCTAAGTGCCATCAAAAACCGCAAAACATTGATAAATACTCGTATTACTGCTAACTTCGAGTCCTAAATGTTAGTTCGTCAGTTAGGCAGGGAAGCTAATATCACTCTCCATTTCCAGCTCAATTGAACTTGTGTTCCATCATTGTTAATCATTGTATTAACCAGACGTAATATGGATTGTTCATGAATTCACTTGTCATCAAAATTTCACTAATAAAGCGACTACAGTTGCATTGCCTTCTACTAATTTCTTTCCTTAGTTGGTCAGTCAATGCAAATTTGACCGATACAGCAAAGAAAAAAATCGCCACAAATCAATCCTATTTGTGTATCGAAATTGATAGCAGGTTATGCAATATTAACTCGTCGTTCTTGCAGTTCAATTCATACTTTGAGGAACTAAAGCGGCAGCGCAAGGCTGGGCAGATAAGGACGTTCTTAGATGATTTGATTTTGGAAAATAAGCCAAATTTAAGCGCGGCTTTAAGTGAATTGAAAGGAGTGACTTATGGTAAGGGAGTTAACAAATTTACACTTTCAGAAACCTTATTAACGCTTATAAAGTTTTCAACTTTAGAATCTGAGTACGAAAAGTTTGGTCGGGTAACATTAAACAAAATTGACGATAGCTTGTTATTACAAAATTCGGTTGAAAGCTGGGATATTTGGCAACGGCAAGTAGATATATTTAACGATCAAGCTGCAGAGTTTGAGGAAGAGTACAAAGATCCATTTCATTCTGCGTCTTATCAATTCGCGGAGCTTGGTGAGCACTTTATAGCCAGTGCATTTCAAGTTAAATCTACAGTGCCATTGGCATGGAAAGTGTCTGAAGCCACTTTTCTCAGAGCGGCAAAATATGCCAAAGCTGTGAAATCAATTAAAGAAACCATTGAACAACTTCAACATGTTGGGAGTTATATTAAATTAGTTCCACTGGCTTTAGATTTTATGGAAGCCACAAATGAAAATTACATGAGTCAAGAGAGTAAAGAAAGAGCGATGCTGCTATTTGAAACTGAATTAGCAGTAATGAAACGCTCAAATGCAAGCAAACTTGCTCATATTATTAATGATGTTCAAAAAATCATTAATTATTCGAAAATGATCGATTCTTTGAACGTCATTGAAAGTTATTATCCGCAAGATGATTATTTAAAATATCCAATCCAAAATTCATTGTCATTCTTAGAAAGTCAGTTATTGGTTACCATGGCTGATTTACTGCAAAGCATTGCTAATGTAACAGGGATAACGGGAACATCCGTTGCCCATGACTTAGCAGATATTTCATTTGAAGCGATTAAGGTCTTTGGTGATAAAACCAATATATATCGTACATCTATGTCGCGAGCTTCATTAGGTGAAGAATATTTACATTTACGTATGGAGCAAATGGAAATAGCTCGTTCTTTGTATCTTCATTTTTCCTATTCTCACTTCGGTCTTGTCGTTAATAGCGGGGAAGAGATTGAGAAGTCTAGAGTTAACTATTACACGCCCTATCTTCAATACTTAAGTAAATCGGGTGTTGTTGAAAGCGACGTGAATATTCAGCTAACGACGTATAAAGAATTCCTATTTCCGTATATTCGAGCATTCTACCCATATAAAGGTCGCTTTATAGAGACTATGTCTGCAGCTTGTAACTTTATGCAAAGGGAAGAAATCCCAGACTTTGAGATATGCGTTGAAGACGATGAGACTTTTCAAGCTAATTGGGAAAAAACGATACCCAAGCGAGAAATCATTAAACTTCTTTCACTTCAGGTTGATGATAATTTCATTGGTTATACCGATATTCAACATTATCTCAAATTAAGAAGGTACAAAATTGTCTCTCGGGACTTAAATGTCAACCAATTGGATAGTTTTGTATTAGACGCAAACGCGATGGTGTGGCTGACCAGGACTATTTTTGTAAAAAATAATTCGTATCCTATTTGGTGGACTGAAAAATGAGAAACAGGATGTTAAACATGAAATTCGCCTTCTCTTTACTGTTAATTGTTTGTTCACTGTCAGTTTTTGCCGCGGAGTATGAAGTCACTAACGCCAATGTCAGGTTGTATAGTGACAAAGTTCAGGTGAACGGCGGTCGGATTTATTCGGATGATGGCACCATATACGCTACCGCGAGTATGTCGGGTAGTAACGTCATTGTAACAGTGACAACCGCCAATGGCAGCAGATGGAACTATACAACTCACTTCTCGGTATATAAATCAAACTTCGATGTGTCGAATATCGTTGCAACTAGCAGCGATTTAATTGGTCGCTCTAGCCGCAATGTTTCATTTACTGCCGAGCAAGGGAGTTTTTATGTGTTATTGCAAACCGTAAATGAGAGTGGCACGCAAAACTTTGCATTTTCTATCAATGAAACGATTGACGTTAGACAGTTAAATCCGCAAGCCAATTCATACAGTCCCGTTAGCGCAAACCTAGAACAAGGGTTCACCTTAACCGTAAACGGTAGCAATCTACCCAATAGCATTGTGGCCAATATAGAGGGCTCGCAAAGTTTATGTAATACCATTTCAACGAGTTCAAACCGAGCCACTTTTTATTGTGTTGCTGAGGTTGCTGGCTCACAACGGGTTTATGTGAAAACCCGAGCCGGCGGAGACATTATCACTGGCTCACACAATTGGCAGATGGTCATTAATGATAACGCTCCTAGCGCTAACTCATACAGTCCAGTCAGTGCGAATAAAAACCAAGCGTTCACCCTAACGGTCAATGGCAGTAATTTACCCAACAGCATTGCGGCCAATATTGAGGGATCGCAAAGTTTATGTAGTGTTAACTCAACTAGCGCAAGTCGCGCTACCTTTAATTGTGTAGCCGAAGTCGCAGGCTCTCAACGGGTTTATGTGAAAACCCGAGCAGGCGGAGAGATCATTAGTGGTTCACACAGTTGGCAGATGGTCATCAATGATACTGTTCCAAGTGCAAATTCCTATAGTCCAGTGAGCGCAAACAAAAACCAAGCGTTCACCTTAACTGTTAATGGCAATAATTTACCCAGCAGCATTGCAGCCAATATTGAGGGGTCTCAAAGTTTATGTAGTGTCAACTCAACCAGTTCTAGTCGCGCTACCTTTAATTGTGTCGCCGAAGTCGCAGGCTCCCAGCGTGTTTATGTCAAAACCCGAGCAGGCGGAGACATTATCAGTGGCTCAGACAATTGGCAGATGGTTATCAACGATACAGTGCCAAGTGCAAACTCCTATAGTCCAGTCAGTGCAACCCAAAACCAAACATTTACCCTAACGGTTAACGGTAACAACTTACCGAACTCCATTGTTGCTAACATAGAGGGCTCGCAAAGCCTATGCAGTGTCAACTCAACCAGTTCTAGTCGCGCTACCTTTAATTGTGTCGCCGAAGTTGCGGGCTCACAGCGTGTTTATGTCAAAACCCAAGCTGGCGGGGACATTATAAGTGGCACAAGTCTTTGGGAAATGACCATAACCGAAGGCGAAGTCGGCCCCAGTGTAAATTCATTTAGTCCGGCAAACGCAATCAAAAATCAGTCGTTCACATTGACGGTTAACGGTAATAATTTACCTGGCACAATAGTGGCAAATATCGAAGGGTCACAAAGTTTATGTAGCATAAATTCAACCAGCTCAAGTCAAACGTCTTTTAATTGTGTTGCTGAAGTTGCAGGCTCGCAACGTGTTTATGTGAAAACCCAAGCTGGCGGAGACATTATCAGCGGTTCGAGCAGTTGGGAGATAATCATAACCGATAGTGAAGAAGGCGCTTTTGTTAGTTCTTTCAGCCCTGCAAGTGCCGTCATAAACCAAGCGTTCATACTAACCGTCAATGGAACTAACTTACCCGATAGCATGGTGGCAAATATTGAAGGTACACAAGGTTTGTGCAGTGTCAATTCAATTAGTTCAAATCGAGCAATTTTTAGTTGTATCGCCGAAGTGGCTGGCTCACAACGAGTGTATTTGAAAACTCAGGTTGGCGGGGAAATTATTAGCGGTTCAAGCAATTGGCACGTAACGATTACGCAATCAGAAAATGAAGAAGGACTTGAGTCGTTAATATCGTTTATATCGGCTAATCAACCTTTATTCAGTAACATTGTTAGTGCCGCCAATATAGATACGGGTTTATCTCGTGCTGAAGCAACTGCGGCATTAGATGTTTTTTTATCTAATACAGTCGTCGATTTTAAAATTGACACCTCAACTCTTGTTAATACATTCGCTGATGTACCCAATGATGAATGGTATCTGCCTTCTTTATTGCGATTAGCCTATTACCACGGGATCCGTACTCAAACCGTAATTACTAAAGAAAACAGTAATTTCAGGCCTTTTGATAAGGTATCAAGACAAGAGTTTATCTCAATGGTTATCAAAGGGTTAAATCTGCCAATTGTCGAGGGTACTGCTTATATTCAGGACTTTTCAGATTTTAACACTGAATCAGTATGGGCAAGCTGGGCAAAACCCTACTTTAATACTGCGGTAAAACATGGTCTTGTGGTGGGTAATGACAACTTCTTGCATCCAGCGCAAGCTCTCACTATTAGAGAATCTTTGCTAATATTAAATCGTGCAAAACACGCATTTGATGGTAATTATTTGCACGGGGGCATTGGCTTTTATGATCGCGATAGTGTTGATGGCGCTATGCATTTACAAAAGCGAATTGGTGAGTCCTATTTGCCCGAATATTATGAGTCTGATTTGGACGGCATCGATATCACTAACATAGAGCAGAGCGTCATTAGTGGCGCTACTGCATTAGCTGAATGTGGTGTCAGCACAACCGTTGTAAAATTAACTGCAGCCGCTACCTTTGCTGCAGATGTTCGTGTGAGCCCTTATTATTGGTGGCAAGCAGATAAAGGTTACTTTAAGCAACACAGTTCAGACACTGCATTTGAAACGGTATGTTTCTTCCCCAGTGAATCTTTAACTGATAATTATCATATAACGGCTTACGGTGGCGACAACATTGGTTATGCCGATGAGTATTCTATAACGGTAAATGGTCGTTTATTTAATTACCAATCGAACGATACCGACGAAGTAATATTTAGTGAAATCACATTGAATAATTCGCCTACTACCATGCGGGCCTCAAAATCCTTTTCGTTAGATTTTGCACTCAATCAAGTTACCAAAGCAGGTGTTAACTATGGCCTAGAAAATGTTGATGTGGTGATGCGAGCACAGAATGGAATCGCCGTCCCTGTATATTCAGGTCACACAATCAATAATAAAGTGACTTTCACTGCACCAGTTATAGAAAGCATCTATGGCCAGTCGGTTAACCTGTTAATTACCGCTCGTGCCGGTGAAATAAGCCGAACAACTACCATATCTGCAACCTATCTGCCTGTTTTTACTATCCAAGGGCGGGTTTACAATACTGATACAGACCTGCCTGTCAGTAGAGTCTTTCTAAATGATACTGTAATATCAGTTGATGAAGACGGTAGCTTTTATCACGAGTTTGATTTTACTCAAGCGAGCAATCAAATCACTATTGCTGCAGAGAGCTTTCAATTAACTAATCAATTCGAACCGGTAATTTCTGCCTTATCGTTTGATAAACCAAACCATTATATTTTGTTAGTGGGTGTTAATAATGACAATGATAGTGATGGTATCGCCAATGACGCAGATCCGGATGATGATAACGATGGCATGCCGGATACGTTTGAGGATACCTATGGTTTATCCGCATTTGATGCCGGTGACGCGAGTTTAGATTCAGATAATGACGGCTTAAGTAATTTAGATGAATTTAATGCAGGGTCTGATCCTACCAATCCAGACACTGACGGAGACGGTTTTAATGATGGCGAGGATCTAGAGCCCGCAAACGCCAGCCCAATCCGCATTAATCAATGGCAGTTATTGTCCGAGCACGACGGTATTGCCAGATTTAGCGGTTGGTATGAGCCAAATCTAGCCGCGCCGATGATCACCGAAAACGGATTACATTGGTTCATGGGTAACCTGTTTGATAGAGGCAGCTCTGTTAGTGATTCAGTACTAAGCTTTAGTACTGATGGATTTGAGGAAACGCCCACCCAAGGCAAAAATATTGCTTTTAAGGGCAATGCAATTGTGAGTTATCAAGGTCGACTACTTTCCTATGGTGGTAGCTCAAATAACATCAATTTTGCCGCAAATGATTTAATCGAGTTCGATCCTGTCACCAAATCTACTATACGATTGACAGCGGCCCCTTTAGCGCGCACACATGCCCAAAGTGTTGAATTCAATGGCAAAATGTATGTGTTCGGTGGCTTTGGTTTCGATACTGAGAACAAAGCGATCTTTGGTATCGATGACGATGGTTTCGTATTTACAAATCTTCAGGAGCAAGCCACTTGGCGCACAGAGATTCAAGTTTACGATATTGCATCGGACACTTGGTCAGTTGCCGGGGAAACGCCTGATCTTCCATCTCTTTCTGATGCACAAAGAATTGGCAGTACAGTCTATTTTAGCCAAAGAATAGACATGCCTACGCCCAGCGAAAGCATAAATACCTACGATTTAACAACCAAAACTTGGGGAGAAATTTTACTGCCCAGTGCGTTTTATAATGCGCAAATGACAAGTGTTGGTCATCTTTTAATATTTGCAGGAAATCTAGGACACCCCAATTGGATCCCAGAAACTTGGCAATCCTATGTATATGACACGCAAACCCGTGAATGGTATCAGGGACCAAGAATGGATGTCGTTGCAGATAGCCTTCATCACTTTGCACTGGCAGGCGATAAAGATACCCTTTATTTGATAACGGATGCCAAAACATTCGAACAACAATCCGGCGGTAAAATTTACCAAATGACCTTTGAAGTTGATGGGGTAAATAATGCTGGCTACCAGCAACGTAGTTTTGCTGATACTAACCTGACAACATTAGACAACAACGATAAGCTTTACATCAATGAGCAGTTAGCATTGGTGAATTTGATTCCACAGCGAGAAACTGATTATGATCTGGTGCTAGCTGGCTCAGGCTCTTTCGAGCAAAAACAAGCATTAAAGCGACTGACTCAGGCGATCTATTCACAAGTAGAAGACGACTATGAGTTTGTGTTCCTGATATTCAATGAAGACGAATATATCGGCTGGCCTGCACCTTATGGCTATCATACGCCAGTACAAAATGACGTAACCGGTATTGGTCAAGGTGTGTTTGATTTCTCCGCAGAATATGGCAGTGCAGGTAAATTGGAAAGTATTGTTGTGCTCAGTACTAAAGATGACCTTATCTTTGGGCCATCTTTACATGAAATGGGACATCGATGGGGTAATTATTTATCAAGTCCATTAGAGTCAATGCGCCAACGAGATTGGCTTGGATGGGAGGATAGTCAGCGCTATCACTGGGGTTATGTAAGTTCGGGCGGGCAGTTAGGTGGGTGGAGTGATTTTTATATCGCTCATTCACTACCTCAGGCCAATGAATATTGGCTTACTGACGCTCGAGAAGGACTTGTTGGCTTTTCTGGCCAAGGCCCTGGAGATAACTCCATACCCTATAGCCCATTAGAGCTGTATTTAATGGGATTCAATTCGCAAAACGAAGTACCCGATATATTGGAGCCGGCGCAGATGCCGATAGCAACACAAATAAATGGTATTTTTGAGCTTGATTCATTCAATACAGTTACGATGGATCAAATTGTCGCAAGTAATGGTCAACGTAACCCACAATCAGGATCAACCCAGCGCTCGTTGAATGCACTCTTTGTGGTGGTTTCTAAAGAGGTGCTAACCGATGAGGAATGGCATAACCATACTCATTTGGTCAACAACTTTACACGTCAAGGAAACGACGATTACTTACGACTAAACAACTTCTGGGAAGCAACGCAAGGCAAAGCGAAATTATCTGACGCTCGTTTATTAGATAGTCTCAAAGAGCGCTCAAATGATATCGATCAAGATGGTGTTAGCAATAGTGAAGATGCCTTTCCGCTTGATCCTGCCGAGAGTGTGGATACCGATTCTGATCGAATAGGCAATAATGCCGATACCGACGATGATAATGACGGCGTGTTAGATGGTGATGATGCGTATCCGCTTGATCCAAATCGTTCAACATTTGATAGTTTTAACGTCAAGCATGACACCAACGGTGACGACAATGCCGACATCTTGTGGCGTAACACCTCAACAGGGCAAAACTGGCTTTGGACTATGAATGGCCGTTCCATTGTTCGCAGTGCCGGTATCAATGTGATTGCCGACCAAGCTTGGCAAATTGTGGGTCGTGGCGATTTCGACGGTGACGGTAAATCGGATATTTTGTGGCGCAACGGCAATACCGGCCGAAACTACATCTATTTAATGGACGGCTTTAATATTAAACAACATGGCCAACTCAACTATGTAGTGGACAGCAACTGGAAAGTGGCAGAAGTGGCTGACTTTGACGATGACGGCAAAGACGACATTTTGTGGCGCCATGCTGTGAGCGGCGATACCTGGATGTACTTAATGGATGGCATGAGTGCGCGAGTGTCTCAAGCCAACTTAAAAGTGGCAGATTTAAACTGGGAGATTGTCGCCAGTGGTGATGTTAACGGTGATGACAAAGCTGATGTGATTTGGCGTCATAAAACCCGCGGCGATAATTACATCTGGTTAATGAACGGCACAACTATCACAAATCGATATGTACTCAATAAAGTAGCCAGCAGTGATTGGACTATCGCCGGCGCCGGTGACTTAAACGGTGATGGCACTGACGATATTATTTGGCGTAATCAGCGAGACGGTCGTAACTGGGCGTACTTGATGAATGGCGGGCAGATCCAAACCAGCGCGATGATAAATAGCGTGGCCAATACTAACTGGCAAATCGCTGATATTTCCGATCTCAATGGCGATGGAAAGGCCGATCTGTTCTGGCGACAAGCACAAAGCGGCCAAAGCTATATCTATTTAATGAACGGTATGAGTATTGATAGTCCAGGGTATAGCACCACTGTTAATCCGGTGTGGCAGGTGATCCAGTAATCTAATGCAAATTAAAGCCCATAGCATGGCGATGCATTCGCATAGAGTGCATCGTTTGCTAAACAGCAATTGGAATCTAATAAAAGTGATAGCATTTCAGTTTAATATTGAATAGTATCTTCGAGGAATTTTTTATTTGTACAGGCACTAGCCTTTAGGGAATGACTTTGAAGATGCAAAAATGGATTTTTTTATTAGTTGTCAGTTTATTTTGCTTTAACTCTGCGGCACAACCAACACTAAATACCACAACAGAGACTCCACAAAAACCCGCTGACATTGTTGCATCCACAGGTTTGTTCGACAGAGTTGAGTTAACTTGGTCAGGTGATGCACCTCGCTATTCTGTTTTTCGCGTTAATCAAGCAACCCCCGATATGGTTTATAAAGTAGGCAATGTAAACCAACCAAATATTGTCGATAGGGGAGAAGTGCCTATTGATGAAAATGATTTTCATGCGGGTAATATGTTTACTTATATGGTGGCTGCTTGTGTTAGTGAATCCAATTGCTCGGAAGCAACCAGCATTAACAATGTCGCATTAGCCAACCCTCCTATATTAACCGGATTATCCGTCGCAGATTCAGATTTAATTCCAACAGGCCATAGAGCGTCATGGAACGCAATTGAAGGCGTTGATGAATATCAATTGTTCGTCAAAGCTGGCAACAACAATGAACACTATTCTACTGCTGAAACCAGTTTAGAGATCCACATCCCAACCGGTTTTGAAGCACAATTATTAGCGTCTGCTTGTTTTAAAGGTAAATGCGGTGAGAGCACTGCTTTATCGATATCTGCAAAAGAAGAGGGCTTAGTTAGTAATTTACGTTATTTCATTGATGAAACATTGGGTGAAGTTAAACTTGTTTGGGATAAACCTAATGCGTTAACAACCTTTGGTTTATTTAAGCAGTCACCTGATACCTTTGTATATAGTAAATTCGCTGAAACACAGTCTAATTCCTACGTTTTTAATTTATCTGACAACGAAAAAAGTGGTTTGGTTGTCAAGGTTTCCGCCTGTAATGAAAAGAAAGTGTGTGACACAGGGAAGTTTTTGGCCATAGATCCCATCCGCGCACTCAATCGCTATAACGAAGGAGCGCCAGAAGTTAAAGTCAAAGGCTTTGCTAACTTTGCTTTAGTGAGCGTGGGTGAAAATCGATTAGACAAATTTGAATCGATAAAATTATACCGCAGGGATGCGATGTTTGGTCAAGAATCCTTGATTGATACTAAAGATATTGGGATTGGTGCGCAGTACACTTATGTCGATAGCAATATCATGCCAGATCGTGTTTATTACTATCAAATCGAGGGATGTGTAAATGATTTTTGTACACGCTCTTATGATGTCATATTTAGTGGAATTGAGAGTTATGCTTCGCAAGTTTCAACGATAAGCGATTTCAGCGCATCCTTTGAGGTATATCGAGATAAAATAGAACTCAATTGGACCGCTATCAACAATGCCGACCAAATCGAAGTGTATCGTAAACAAGGCAACTCTTTATTTGATTATGCTTTTATTCCGATAGCTAAAGTTGCTGGAGATGCGTCGCGCTTCGTTGATTACACGGCTGCACCGGGATCTGACTATTATTATTTTCTTAAACCTATAATCGATCAAAAAACCGGGCTGCAATCCAATGTTGCCAAAGGTCGTATTGATTATGACATTGGAATAGTAATTAAACCTGATGCGCCAATCGTTAAAACCCACCTTAATCGATTTGACAAACAGATATACGTTTATGTTGATCCTTTACCAAATTTAACTGGAGCGGAGTTTTACGTAGCGAATTCATTAAATGGTGAATATGTAAAAATACCAGACAATAACAGCGCAGATTTTTCAAATTACATTTATGGCTTAAATAAAGGCCAGACCAAATATGTTAAAGCACGTATTTGCACCAATTACGCATGCAGTGACTTCAGTGATGCAATATTAACCAGCACATCTTCGTTTGAACGTATTCCAAGTGTGAATATTGAAAAACCCACTATTAGCCAGTTGCATAGTAATGCATTAAAAATATCCTTTGCTCGCGTAAGTGATGCATCTTATTACAAACTGTGGCGCAAAAGCGGTGGTTTTTCTGGTTATGAGAGTGTCACCAAGATTTACACCAACGAATTCATAGATGATGACGTAAATCCAGGTATAAGTTATGAGTATAATTTAACAGCGTGTAATTTAATTGGCTGCTCAAATCAAAGTGATTCAGCGCACTATACTACTAAACCAATAGGAAGGTTTTTTCCGGTTGTTATCTCAGAAGTATCTAAGTCATTCGAAGAAGCAATCTATATTACTTATCAGTTAGAATCCTACAACTTTGAGGCTGACAATATATCACGGGTAAATCTTTATGTTTCTGATTCCATCGACGGTGAAAAACGCTTATTTAACACAGATGAACAGTTTTCTGGATATGGCAGCACGATATTCAACGACGCAGAGTTAGAAAAAGACTATTACTTTTGGGTAGAGTTCTGTTTTGGTTCTGAATGTAGGATAAATCCAGCTTACAAACTAGGAAGGTTATTTATCCCTGAAGAAATGCCGCGCACTGCGCCGCAGCTTACACTTTTAAATTTTAATAGTTTTAATAGTGTAGCCGTAGAATGGGATCGCACATTTGGTAGTGCTGACAGAGAAGTTTATTGGTCTGAGTCGTTGCATGGCGAAAAAATGCCGCTGCAAACTTATTCAGGTCCACAACCTACAAACGCTTTGCACGTTATATCTCAAGTCATTGGTAACGAATATAAACCTAAAACAGGCTATTTTTGGGGGCGGAACTGTTACAACCAAATTTGTAGTGATTTTTCACAACCACTTTCAGCAATAATCGCCGCAAAAAATACACAAGTGATTGATCAAGCGATAAGCCAACTCATTTTTGACAATAGTGAGTATTTAGTGGCTGATGGACAGGCTGGAATTAAAATTAGTGGTAATACGATTTCGACATTACAAAATGTGCATATCGCCAATGGAGTAACATTTAGCTTTGACTTTTTTCTACAAAACTACGATCCCTTCTTCTGTGGAAAAATTATTTCTAGTGGTATCAAATTTGAGCAATATGTTAGTTATGGTGAATTTTCAAAATTTAACACTGACTTAGTTCGTGTCTATAAAGGTGGGGCCAATTGCTCTGGTCAGCCGCTTTTTATCGACCCAAATAGTGTGTACGTTGTGGTAGGTGCAGATTTAACAAAGTTCACTAAAATAAATATCGAAGATATTGATTCTCGTTGGATGAACGTTAGCGGAGAAATTGATCAAAATGATTTGTTAACTGTCAGAATTCAAGGAATGACGTTAGAACCAGAAAACGTATCTTCCATTCTAACCATTAATCCTGATTTTTCCGGCTTTACGTTCAGCTCTCACGCCTTTGACGCGGGCGTTGCTAATCTCAGGATCACAGGTACTCCGTTTAATACCGATAGACCTCACCCATTGGATACCGCGCGCCTAGATTCATACGGCAGTGAAGCCAGTTTGTCAGCTGTCTTTTACAGAAATGCGGCTTATCCAAATGGTCCTGCGGTTAAGGCTAGTCTTTACCGAGTTGGTCGCAATAATACGTTGGAACTTGTCTGGTCAGATTCGTTGATAAACGTAAATCATCAAACAACAAATATACAGATTGAGCAAAATGGCAAATATATATTATTGGGTAAAACCTGTCATGAAGATCGGTGCTCGCCAACTGTGAGCGGCCAAGCGAACGCAGCGTTTTACTTAGGAATTGCAAGTTTTAAGGCAAATGTATTAGAACAAAGTCGCGCTATTAACCTGACTTGGCAACTGGTTGACGCCGAATCGATTCAGATTTTTACCGGTTCAAACCGCAATAATATGACGATGTGGAAACAAAGTAACGAATCTGACGAAATCATCCCTAATGTTGAGAGTGAGGGGCTGTTTATTTATGCTCGCGCTTGCAAGCAAAATATCTGCAGTGAACCGACCGAGGTTATAGCGGTCTCGATTGACGGGGATTTTGATGGTGATGGATTAATTGATGAACAAGAGATAATTCATGGTACGGACCGTTATCACTCTGACTCTGACAACGATGGTTTAACCGATTTTGAAGAAGTGCAATTTAGTACTAACCCACTGCTCAAAGATACAGATAATGACGGTGTTTTAGATGGCGATGATGCGTATCCACTGGATCCAAATCGTTCAACAATTGATAGTGTAAACGTCAAGCATGACACCAACGGTGACGGCAATGCCGACATTCTGTGGCGTAATTCATCTACCGGCCAGAACTGGCTGTGGACCATGAATGGCCGTTCCATTGTTCGTAGTGCCGGTATCAATGTGATTGCCGACCAAGCTTGGCAAATTGTTGGTCGTGGCGATTTCGACGGTGACGGTAAATCTGACATCTTATGGCGCAACGGCAATACCGGCCGAAACTACATCTATTTAATGGACGGCTTTAATATTAAACAACATGGCCAACTCAACTATGTAGTGGACAGCAACTGGAAAGTGGCAGAAGTGGCTGACTTTGACGGTGACGGTAAAGACGACATTTTGTGGCGTCATGCGGTGCGCGGTGATACCTGGATGTACTTAATGGATGGCATGAGCGCAAGAGTGTCTCAAGCCAATTTGAAAGTTAGCGACTTGAACTGGGAGATTGTCGCCAGTGGTGATGTTAACGGTGATGACAAAGTCGATGTGATTTGGCGTCATAAAACCCGCGGTGATAATTACATCTGGTTAATGAACGGCACCACCATTGCCAATCGATATGTACTCAATAAAGTGGCCAGCAGCGATTGGACTATCGCCGGAGCCGGTGACCTAAACGGTGATGGCAGCGACGATATTATCTGGCGTAATCAGCGAGACGGTCGTAACTGGGCGTACTTGATGAATGGCGGGCAGATCCAAACCAGCGCGATGATAAATAGCGTGGCCAATACTCACTGGCAAATCGCTGATATCTCCGATCTCAATGGCGATGGAAAGGCCGACCTGTTCTGGCGCCAAGGACAAAGCGGCCAAAGCTATATTTATTTAATGAACGGTATGAGCATTGATAGTTCAGGGTATAGCAACATTGCTAACCCCTCATGGAATGCAATCAACTAAGAGTGAAGTAAACTAATTGTTAAACAGCGTGCGATTTGGAAGTCGAATTTGAGACGACAACTTTTTTTAATCATATTTTGGAGAAACAACGTGTTAAACAGTCCCGCAGTATTTAGTATTTTCTGTTTTGTAGCTAAATTTTTGTGCGCGCTTCTCTTTATGTTCCAAATTTCCTTTTCTCTATTAGCTGCTAATGGTGATATCAAATGGACATATCAGACTGATGAAATAGTTCAATCCACCGTTGCAATAGATAAAGGCGATAATCTTATATTTAACGAAGGGGGACGAAAGGTAACCTCTTTGGATAAAAATGGTGTTTTAAACTGGTCATTGTTGCCCGATGATACTTTTAAGTTTATCGACGCTCCAATAATTGATATTGATGGCAATATTCTGATCATATCTTCCTCTTTGTTAAAAGGCCAAACAATCTTGGAAAGTTACTCTCAAAACGGAGATAAAAATTTTAGAACACTTATTACGGGCGGAACTGCAGATATTGGTCCATCGATTTCAATCAATGGTGAGATAGCACTTGTCCTAAAGAGCGGTGCTCTGCTCGTGATTGATAATTATGGTAGATTGTTGTGGCGTGATTTACTTGAAAGCGAAATATCTTCTCGTCCAATTTTCGATCAAGAAAACAACCTATATGTTGCTAGCTATTCTTTACAATCATTTAATATGGAAGGTCAAAGAAGGTGGTCTGAAACTATATCTAGGCAGGGTAATTCGCTAATGCTTAGAAATCCTGTTGTAGGTCTAAATAACACTGTTATTGTCGATTCATCGCAAGGTATGGCATCAATTTCAATGCAAGGTATGAAGCAATGGATTGATTCGAGAAGGTTGGTTAAAAGAGAAGGGGCTCAAATCGTAGGACCTCAAGGGGAGATTTACCAAATTGAAAAGGGAGAGCTTCACGCTCTTCGTGCAGACGGAAGTTTGCTCTGGATTACTGACTTATACGAAGATTCTTCACTTGGGGTAAAATCTACTTATCCTGTCATTACTAAAAGTAGAAAGATTATTGTATCTCAAAGGGATTCAGGATTAACGGTTCTTAATAATTACGGCGACATTTTGTGGCAGAAACCGAATTTAAGTCACTCTAGTTTCTCACCAACCGTCACCCGCTTTGGCGATATAATTATGGCAACTGATGATAAGCAAATAATGTCAATAGAGAGTGACGCAGGCTCACTGAGTGATTCACCTTGGCCTAAAATAGGGGGTAGTTTAGCCAATAACAATTCGGCCCCTTTGTGGACTCGTGATTTTGACTACGATGGATTATTGGATGAAATTGACGACGATATAGATAACGACAATGTAGCTAATCAAATAGACGGACTACCCTACGATCCATTAGAAACTTTGGACACTGATGGTGATGGCGTGGGTAATCTTAGAGATCTAGATGATGATAACGATGGTATCCCAGATCTAGAGGACAATGAACCTACTAACAATCAATACTGGGATAATGTTCAACGAACTAATCTATTGTGGAAATTTGAGCCAACAAAAAATCCGCAAACGGAAGAATCTATTGCTCTAGATACTATGGGTAATACTTATGTAGTATCGGGTAATGGAGATGGACGGTTTTATAAACTCAGCCCATCAGGAAAAATCTTGTGGCTATATAACTTTGGTACCTTCGCGGATCTATACGCACCAGTTATTGCAGATAATGGTGATATCTATGTTAGTACTGGTAAATATCGTGCTTTGTATGCCTTCAAACCTGATGGACAGTTAAAATGGACTCAACACTTCGATTTAGTAAAGAAGCCTGTCATTTCCCCTGTCGAAGATAAAAATGGAAAAATTAATATTGTTGGTGGTTATGCTAACCAGTTAGAACTATATCAGCTCGATCCGCTAGGCACTATATTGAGACAGATTTCCCTCACTGAAATTCAGAAAGTTGGAGGAATAGCGCTAGCAGCTGATGGTTCGATATACATAACGGCCACTGATAATGTTAGTGATTTTGGTCGATTAATAGCAATAGATAGTTTAGGTAACATTAAATGGCAATTTCATACCGATTATAGGATAAATGCGGCTCCTTCTATTGGCCAATTTGGTACAGTCTTCTTTGGTGATTTTGATAATACCTTATATGCGGTATATCCCAATGGCAGTTTAAAATGGAAATATCAATGGGATGGTGAGTTTCAATTTAGAAAGCGTCCTACAATTTCAAAGCAAGGAGATCTGTTAGTTGGCGGCACTTATCATTTTGCTTCTATCGACCGAAATGGGCTATTGAACTGGCAGTATCAACTTTCAAGCAACCCATCGGCAGCCACGATTGGTAGTGACGGAAGTATTTTTATAACAGACGTCGATTATATCTGGCGCTTTTCACAAAATGGAGAAATACTGTCTAAGATTGATGTTTCCCCATACAAAACCAGCCCAAATTCTCCTGCCACAATATCTTCATCCGGAGTTATTCATTTTGGTACGCCACACTTTGCGTACTCTAGTTTGCTAGAGGGAATACAGGATTCACCTTGGCCAAGCGAGTTGCAAAATGGCAAAAATAACGCATCCGACAAATCCGCAGAGCACTTACCTGAGGATCTGGATCAAGATGGTGTTTATGACCAAATCGACACAGACGATGATGGCGATGGTGTATTGGACGAAGACGATGCTTTCCCTTGGGATAAAACCGAAACTCTAGACTTTGACGGTGACTTTATTGGCGACAATGCAGATCAAGATGACGATAACGATGGTGTTCCAGACAGCGAAGACGATGATCCCAAGAATGCTCAAATTGGAAACAGCAGGTCAGAAGGAGGTATGTACTGGTCATTTTTAACAAACGGGATGATAAAGCACTCGTCACCGGTAGTAGATAGCCTTAACAACATCTATTTTGGCTCTGATGATGGGAATTTTTACGCAATGAGTAAAGATGGGCAACTAAGATGGGTTTATGAAGGGACATCTTTAATTCGAACAGCCCCTCTTTTAGTCGATGATAAATATCTTTATTTTGGTGATATGGATGGCCTGATTGTGAAGTTAGATCTTCAAGGAAGCGTAATTTGGAAGAAGCAAATTGAAGGTAATGGATTCACAGGCATATTAGGGCTATCGTCTGATCGAACTAGTACAATTTACGTGACGTCAAGAGATTTTAATTTATATGCAATTGATTTCAATGGGAACATTAAGTGGAGTCTAGTTACAGGGGGCTACATAAATAGTAATCCTTCGGTAGCAAAATCAGGGACAATTTATACACATGGCTGGAAGAACGTATACTCTATTGCCCCTTCAGGAGACATAAATTGGGTAACTCCTCTCACTCGCACCGTAACTACATCCATATCGATTGATAAAAATGAAAACATTTTTTTTGGCTTAGAAGACGGCAAAATCTATTCCTTTAGTAAAGAAGGCAATAAACGATGGGAGTACTTTGCCAGTTATGGTTTGAAAAGTTCTCCAGCAATTGACGCTCAAGATAATGTTTATTTCGCGGCAGGCGATAAAGGACTGTTCTCGTTGTCTAACCAAGGTGAACTAAACTGGAATTCTGCTATAAATGCATTTGTAGAAAGCTCTCCTATTATCACATCAAAAGGGTATATCTTAATTGGCGATAATGAAGGGCGGCTTTCTGCTTTCTCAAAATCAGGAAGCTTGAAGTGGCAATTTGCAACAGATGCTTTTATAACTTCCGCACCATCCATTGATAATGGTGGGCAGATATATTTAGCTTCCAACGATCATAAAGTCTATTCGATAAATAGTCAGGCAGGAGGCGTTGCAGCTGCCCCATGGCCAAAAGGTAACCAAGGATTCTCCGGGAAAGACTGTACCGATGATTGCAATGCAGTAGATCATCCTGCAGTAACAAACGACACCAACGGTGACGGCAATGCCGACATTCTGTGGCGTAATTCATCTACCGGCCAGAACTGGCTGTGGACCATGAATGGCCGTTCCATTGTTCGTAGTGCCGGTATCAATGTGATTGCCGACCAAGCTTGGCAAATTGTTGGTCGTGGCGATTTCGACGGTGACGGTAAATCTGACATCTTATGGCGCAACGGCAATACCGGCCGAAACTACATCTATTTAATGGACGGCTTTAATATTAAACAACATGGCCAACTCAACTATGTAGTGGACAGCAACTGGAAAGTGGCCGAAGTGGCAGACTTTGACGGTGACGGCAAAGATGACATTCTGTGGCGTCATGCGGTGCGCGGTGATACCTGGATGTACTTGATGGATGGCATGAGTGCGCGAGTGTCTCAAGCCAACTTAAAAGTGGCAGATTTAAACTGGGAGATTGTTGCCAGTGGTGATGTTAACGGTGATGACAAAGCTGATTTGATTTGGCGTCATAAAACCCGCGGCGATAATTACATCTGGTTAATGAACGGCACAACTATTACCAATCGCTATGTGTTAAACAAAGTGGCCAGCAGTGATTGGACTATCGCCGGAGCAGGTGACTTAAACGGTGATGGCTGCGACGATATTATCTGGCGTAATCAGCGAGATGGCCGCAACTGGGCGTACTTGATGAATGGCGGGCAGATCCAAACCAGTGCGATGATTAATAGCGTGGCCAATACTCACTGGCAAATTGCCGATATCTCCGATCTCAATGGCGATGGCAAGGCTGATTTGTTCTGGCGACAAGCACAAAGCGGCCAAAGCTATATCTATTTAATGAACGGTATGAGTATTGATAGTTCAGGGTATAGCACCACGGTTAATCCGGTGTGGCAGGTTATTAAGTAATTGTAGATGAAGAAATAACTCTGATCACTTTTTAGGTTAGAAAGCCACATAGTTAATCCATTTTGTGAAAGTGATTGAAAGAGAGGTTGATTGCCTCTCTTTCTCTTCCTTGCCGAATACCCTTATTTGTCAGAGTACTTCCCGAACTTTCCCCTCCCGAATAGGTGTTAAAAAATATAACTATGTATTAATAATCAAACTTGTTTGGTGGTTAATTGAACAGTCAAAAGCGAAATATTAGGTACACTAGAATAACTAGCTAACTAACTGTTTTTAAGGGACTAAATTCAATGCTTAATAGCACGCCAGCTTTAACATCAAGCCTTTAGTCACAACCTTAAGCGCAACCGCGCTGAGAGCAGTCTGTTCACATGCGCTAACAAACAAAACAACAACTATGTTTCATAGCAATTTTTAAAGGTGACTTAAATGGAAATTTTTTCAGTAAAAAAAGCAATATCGACATCCTTATTATATTTGGCATCCGGCGTTGCATTAGCCGACGTACCTTTCGTATTTCAGAGCAACTCTCCAGCCAAAGCAACAGAAGTAAATCAAAACTTTGCTAGTTTGGATGCGCGCGCTGCTGACCACGAATCTCGAATTATTGTCCTCGAACAGGGGCAAAATTCGAACAGCGCAGACTTAACACCAATAACTATTAACGGTGTTGAGAACTTGCGCGAGGCTACATACGAACAGTACGCAGCGGCGTTAGCAAAAAAACCAATGAGTCCCAAAGTGGCCATGTCAGTAGATTGCTCAACCGATAAAAATGCATTGCGTGAAACGTTTTTGCAATATTCTTTTGTTAAACATCTGACCTTATCAATTACGGGGGAATGTTATGGTTCACTAAATCAGCTTGCTGACTCTGTCATTCAGATCCATAGCCAAGTTTTGGGACTAAATGGTGAAGCAGATAATGCTGCGCTTATCGCTGATCCGGTCACTGAACAAGTTGATTTGTTAGGTGGCTTTGGCGGTGGATTGTATTTGTCGAACCTTGATATAACGTTGGGTAATAGTGACTTTGCAGTGCTGTTTTCAAGAAACTCGCATAATAGCATTCGCGATACTGTTATTAACGTGCCAAATAGTTCGTCGGCATGGGGTATATGGGCTCAAGCTGGGGCGCAATTTTACATCGGCAATGTCACCATTAATTCCCCCCAAGGTATTGGTCTAACCGGCGGTGCAGTGATGCGCACTATCGGTGAAGTAACCATTGAATCTGATGCCATGAAGTATGCGCTTGTAAGCCGAGCTTCTACAGCGCGATTGGCTTCAACAATATACATTAACGGACAAAGAGCAGAAAACTACGACCTGTGGGATGCGGTTGTTAATATTACTGAGGGTTCAAATTTTTATACTGATGTACACCGCACCGCATCCTTAGATTTGCAAATGTACGGTGCTGTTGACCTTTCTAAAGATTCTATTTTATCACTCACTAGTCTAGATATAGCCAACGGGTTTATTGGCCTAAATCATGGTAAATTGCAGGTTGATGATTTAAATCATTTAGCCGGTGGTCTTTATGTTTATGACTTATCTGATTTTAGAGTGAGCAACGGGGTTATGGGCCAAAATGCTGAATATATTGCTGCTGTAGGCAATAGTAGTTGGGTTGATATAAAAAATGTAGCGGCAACTAATGTGCACATGCAAATCAATGGCAATGTTACCTTTGCAACCAGTAATGCCCAGTGGAAGAGTTTGTACAGCAATATGGGGTCAACTGTTTATATTGAAAACAGCACGTTCTTGGATTCCGTTGAGCTACAGAATCAGTCAGTAGCAAACATTTCTGGCTCGGATAATATTGCCACCACAATGCGCGCACTTTGGATCGATAGTGGCTCTGCTGTGACGGCAGAAAATATTACCGTCAACGAGGGAGTTGCACTGACTAAAAACTCAACCCTGACCTTTAGTAATTCAACGGCCAATGATATCAATGCAGCAAGCTCACAGGTGACTGTCAATGACGCTACTGTAAATAATTTGGTCGCAGAGTCGAGCACTGTTATTGTTGATAACTCACCAATGACCGAGGTAAATGCCTCACGAGGTTCGAACATTACTCTCAATAACGTGACTTCTGACGGCAAAGTAGTGGCTGAGTTCAATTCATCGTTGGCGCTAAATAGCAGTACTGTTGAGAACGCAATGGTACGATTTAACTCTTCTTTACAAATCGCCGATTCAACCGTAATTGGTTCGAATTCCGTAGTTGACTACGTGTCAGCTTCAATCTATATCGACAGAAATTCTAGTCTAGGATTTTGGGGCGTATCGGGCCTTGGCGACGGTGCGTTGCCAATTCGCGTGGAGGCGTCTTCTTTCGCTGAGTTTGATTCTGGTTTTGACCAAGGTTTAGATGGTATCACTATAGGTCATTGCAGCAGTTCGGTTGTGTATGTTCCTGAGTCAGCTAACGCAATTGTTACTAACGGTTGCTAAGGTAATAGTCATGAAAAAATTATTACTGTTTCTGTTTATCTGCGCCGGGGTGAATATAAACCTCGCGAATGCGGCATCGCTGTCATGGGATAACGGTACTTGGGATGCATCCGCATGGAGCGCAGGCGGGGATATCGAATGGGACGACACCGATGGTGATAGCGTGTTAAATCGGGACGACCTTGACGATGACAATGATGGATTGCCAGATACTTTCGAGCTCGCCAATAACCTTAATCCAGTTGACGCCAGCGATGCTACTGCCGACAACGACGGTGATGGCCTGACTAATGGTGAAGAGTATTTATTGGGTAGCAATATTAATTCTGTGGATACCGATGGTGATGGCATCAACGACAATGTGGATAATCAACCACTGCTATTTGGTGAGTCATCCGAATATCAATTTTCATACACCTTTGATGGCAATACCCGAGGCGAAGCTGGCGTGGTTATCACAGGGGTTGTGGAAGGTATGTTGCAACCTGATAATGACACTATCGACATTCTCGCCATTACTAAAGTGAGTTTGGCAGGTTATGAGTACCAGATATCTGAATCTATTGGTATCCAAGCCATCCTTCCTGAAAATACCCCTCGTATGAGCTTATCTGGTGCGGTGTTGGATTTTTGGGTTTGTGTACAAGGTTTCTCACAAACCCGAAATGACGGTAGTGGAGATTGCCCGTTTGGTACAGAAGGCGGGTTTTTGTTTAGCCAAAACGGTTTAGATGACATCACTGAGCCTTGGGCATTAGCGGGGATTCCAGAGCTAGGGAATAGTTATCGCAACAGTGATTTACCATTAAACATAGATAATTGGAATGCCAAATTGGTAGCAACGCAAAGTGATACCAACGGAGACGGTAATGCCGACATTCTTTGGCGTAATTCATCTACCGGTCGCAACTGGCTATGGACCATGAATGGTCGTTCAATTCTTACCAGTGCCGGTATTAACGTTATTGCTGACCAAGCGTGGCAAATGGTTGGTCGTGGTGACTTTGATGGTGATGGTAAATCAGATATCTTGTGGCGTAACAGCAATACTGGTCGTAACTACATATATTTGATGGACGGCTTTAGCATTAAACAGCAAGGCCAACTCAACTATGTGGTAGACACTAACTGGAAAGTGGCAGAAGTAGCTGACTTTGACGGTGACGGTAAAGATGACATCTTGTGGCGCCATGCGGTGCGCGGTGATACTTGGATGTACTTGATGGATGGCATGAGTGCACGAGTATCTCAAGCCAACTTACGAGTTGCAGATTTGAACTGGGAGATTGTTGCCAGTGGTGATGTTAACGGTGATAACAAAGCCGATGTGATTTGGCGTCATAAAACCCGTGGTGATAACTACATCTGGTTAATGAACGGCACCACTATCAGTAATCGTTATGTGCTCAATCGCGTGGCTAGCAGTGATTGGACAATCGCCGGAGCCGGTGACTTAAACGGTGATGGCACTGACGATATTATCTGGCGCAATCAACGAGATGGCCGCAACTGGGCGTACTTGATGAATGGTGGGCAGATCCAAACCAGTTCACTGATTAACACCGTAAGCAATATCAACTGGCAAATCGCCGATATCTCCGATCTCAATGGCGATGGCAAAGCCGACCTGTTCTGGCGACAAGCACAAAGCGGTCAAAGCTATATCTTCTTGATGAATGGTTTGAGTGTCACAAGTGCAGGGTATAGCAATACGGTTAACCCTGTTTGGAAGGTTATCCACTAGGGTATAGATAGAGGGGATGAAATAGTGTATTTTCGTCCCCATCTATGACAACACATGACACAAAAGGATATCAATTGTGAAAGTGATCTTGGTTTTTATACTAATTGTTGCCGCTATCGGCGGTTATTTCGCGTTTTTTGACACTGACAAACCCGCCATTGAGTTAACAGAAGAAGCAAAACAACTACCGCTAACAAACACCGATGGCACGCAGCAAGATGCGCTTTTGGAAAAACAGCAAGGTCCAACGAAAGGCGATGTTTATGCACCTGTAGTCAACGATAGTCGCTCATTATTATCTGTTCAAAAGGCAGCCAAAAACGGCTCTCAACCCGCAATGCCTAATGTTCAATATGCAGATCCAGCAGATGATATTATCGGTAAGTACGATCCAACTGCGATTGCCCCCGAGGATGAATCGGTCCAAAACGTGTATGACGATGCGATGCAAGTGACTGAGTCAGATGCGCTGGCACCTGAAGCGGGCAGTGAAATGATGCCCAGCGGCGAAGGTAACCCCATGTTTGCTGAGTCAATTGATGGACAAGATGCCCCCGAGTCTATGGATGGGCAAAACCAATAGCCCTCTATTCCGAATTACTGCCATCATAAGTCATTTTGTACATTTAACCCGCACCATTTGTTTATATGATGCATGAGTTGTCGGTCTAAGTTTCCGATATAAAATTAATTCGATGACTTAAATGCAACGGGTAAAGTTAAAGGTGCTGGTGTGTATGGTGTAAAGCCAGATTTATGCTCCCGCCATTGACGAATGAAATCACCCATATTGTGCATATCTAAATGCTGGAAGTCGGTAAACAGATAATCCCACCACCGGATCTGTTTTAGCTGATCGATTTGGTACTCGGTAAATCGGAATTTTATGACCTTAGCGGGATTGCCCCCCACGATGGCAAACGGCGGGACTGATTTTGTTACCACTGAATTAGCCGCGATGACAGCGCCATCGCCTATTTTCACGCCCATAGACAAGGTGACACTCTGGCCAATCCAAACATCATTGCCAATAACCGGGAAAGGCTTCTTGCCGTGGATATTAAAGTTAGGCTCAGGTTGTGAATCTACTCCTTTATCAGTGCGTGCTGCATCAACAAAGGCCGAGCGAGGTCGCCAAGTAAAATGAGAAGTAGAGATGAACTCGATAGGGTGGTGACTGTCGAGTACTTTCAAGCCTTCGCCAATACTGCAATATCTGCCCACTTGCATCTTTTCAGGTAACGCCGAGTGGGAGTAGCTTTGCGCGCCCATGCTGCACAAACCAGAGCTTGGCATTGTGCCTTTTCCACCAACGTAAGGAGAACCATAGAGTGCTGAATAAGGCTCTAACTCTATTTTGCTGCGAAAAACCAGCTCACTTCCTACTCTAAGCCAACCAGTACCATTGGTATCAGCTAGGTATGCTTCAAACGAGGGATACCACCCAGTAAAAATACGATGTTTTTTCAAAATGGCAATATGTTCTGCAGTAATTTTAATTGTGGTGGCCAATCCGTGTTCTCCATTGCAAGAGGCGAGTCCAATATAATGAGCGCAAGATCATACCAATTTCATATAGAGCTCGTCTATTTTAATGCCAAAGGCAATAGTGACTTGGAATTGTCATGGAACAATGTAAAATTCCAGCTGATTTTTAGTGGACAATTGATGCCGTTTGTAAAACAACAGTGATGACTTGTTCACTTGTTGGTACGGTGTAATTAAATGGAGCATAAATGAAACTGTTGATTGTTACTGGTATATCCGATGCTAATTGGATTGAATGGAGAGATACCATTGAAATACCACTTCCCCAAGTTTCAGTTGAAGTGCAGTCAGCTCTTGAAGGCTTGCAAACTAAATCAAGCAAGAAAGACATTACCGAAGCACTTAACGACGTACTTGACTCATTGGATCAGCAAAAGCCTCACTGTATTTTTTTGCCAAATTGTGTTCCACAACTACCAATTTATCTAGAACATGAATCGGTTAAATCACTGGTTTTTTATAGCGACCCTGAACTTTCTGTTGCCCATACGCTGACAGATACCGCGCTGGGGGAGCAAGATGGTTTAAAAGAAGCACAGGTATGGAAGCAGCAACTTAAAACGGCTTTTGAGTTATACCGTGAACATCGTCAAACTTGTCTTCTACTTAACTATATCGATGTAGTGGAAAATCAACCGCAATCATTACCGGCCTTAGCCGAGTTTTGCCAGGCCAAGGTAACATTCGAAAGTACTGAACTTGGTCTATCATCTGATCGGATGCTCGCAGCCCAATTAATTCTGCAAGATCAAGATGATATATTCGATTTTTACGATGAGATCAGAAGTGATGCGCCCATATTTGGGACTTTTAGTGTTAGTGGCGTAGCCGCTCCCTCACAGTTATCATCGTTGGCGTTGAAAGCAATCAAACAACATCAAAGCAGCCAAAAGCAATTTTCTCAGGCAACCCAAAAACAAGCCGCCGAGCTTTCTGATGTTGAGAAAAGACTAGACAGTGCGAATAATGAGTTAATTGAATTAAAGCAACAAAAGCAGCAACTCGAAGATAGTAATTCAGAATTAGCGGCAAAATTGAAAGAGCTAGAGACGCAGCGGACAAAGTCAGCATCGCAAATAGAGCAACTCGAAGCAGACAATGAACTACAAGTGTTGCAACTCAATCAATTGCAAGAGGAATTAGAAGCAACGCATAAAGATTTAGTTGCCGCGCAAAAAGACCAAGCCGAAAAAGCGGAACAGATAAAACAGCTAACGGGCCGTTTACAAGAGCAAACGGCTCAAGTGAAACAAGCAACACAAGAAAGTGAATTGCAGGTGTTGCAGATTGGGCAGTTGCAAGAAGAGTTAGAGTCTGGTCATTCTGAGCATAAAAAAGAATTAACCAATTTGACAGACCAAATTAACGAACTCAATCACGCATCAGAAGTAGCGCACGCTAAATCTAAGGACTCGACGCAACAGCTGGAAACAGTACAAAATAAACTGCAGCACACAGAAGCTGAGTGTGAGCTATTGATATTGCAAACTGTAAAGCTGCAGGAAGAGCTAGAAAGTACCCTTCTCAAATTAGAGCGAGTGGAAGGCGAAGCGCAAACTGCAACTGAACAAAATCAAACACAGCAACAGACTTCACTGCTCAGCCAAGACAAAATTGAAGACTTAGTTGCAGAAAACGAAATCGCCACACTACAAATAAATCAGCTACAAGAAGAGCTGGAATTTTACTATCTGCAATTACAACAAAAGGAATCGGCTCACATGTTACATAGCCAATCAGACAATAAGCCAATTCAAAAGGTGTTCGATAAGACTGCGGTAGGTCGTGCCGAGATGGTTGCTGGCTATGCAACCGATGGTTACAGTGACATCCAACTGCGCCTTGAAAACGTGGCCCTAGCGGATGGTCGATTATTCGATAACATAGTGTGTAAACTAATTAACGTTGAAGGGCATGTGGGTATTGAGTTTCGCGCGGCTGATTCAAATGTTGAGCTTCGCTGGTTAGACGATCTCAAAGACGAATACGGACATTACATAACCTTTATCCCCATTCCTCCAGAGAGTAAAACGCAACAACAACAACGGGTAAATGAAAAACTCAGCGCAGGTGAGCGAGTGGTCGTGTTGAGTATTGCGTCTTTGCTGAATGATGCTTTGCAGCTTGAAGATTTATCTATTATAAAACCGATGGAAGAGGGTGAGCTGCGTGATTGGCGCCTAAGTGCCATTGAACTCAAAAATCAGATTGCGACATTGCCACAATGGATGAGTTTCGACCAACTTTCGTTGGTGGAAGAATATCGCACAGACGATTACGAGCACCTTTGGTTAAGATTCGAAAAACTATTGGTAAACGACCAATTGTTTCCAGAGTTCGAAGTAAAGTTTGCCGCAACAGGTAAGTCATCGGACACACTTTTTACTGATGAAATCACGTTAGAGATAAGAGAGACACCTGCAGGATTTGGTCCTTTGCAAGCATGGCCTCCCGAGTTAAAAGATGATTACGGTTATAAATTTCAGGCTAAGGTAAAACTCAGTGATGAGGGAGTGGAGATTTTCGCGACAGATAGAACCTCTCAGCGAGACAAACAACTGATCCGTCATTTATTCAAAAACTTCATTCACTTTTTGCCGGTACTAAAAGCACAAGGTGCCGAGATTACCAGAGACAATAACGATTGGCTGGCAGTGGGCGAGTGTCTGTCAAAGATTGGCGGTTTTGCTGAAACAAATGAGCAAGTTGAAAAAGAGGCGGTGACTAATCCAACGCCTTTCACTTTTGCTGAATTTGTCGACCTAGGTGGCTATCAACACCTTGTGTTTGAATATGAAATACAGCCTGAAACCATGCTCAAATTAAAAGTGCGCGCTGATAATATCGATGAAAGTGGGAATGCTGATATTGCTATAGATCTGCGTACCGGAGATGATAACGTGCCTTTGGCCAATAGTCGTCATTTCGACGAAGATGATTACGGTCCCAGAGTGTTATTCAATCTGGGGGATGTCGAAGAGATTATCTTTGATGACTCTTTAGATGCAGAGCATCGCAATATGTTAAATGAATTTATCCAAGCATTACCAGCACTAACAAATGCAACATCTGAGTTGGATGAGAAAGCACAATTGCTGTGGTCACAGTGGTTAAAAGACCTGTAGAGTCTAATTTTGACACTATCAAAACAAGCGCGAATTTGGGTTGTTGATCCAGGACTGATGGAAGCTGGTGGGCATCACGCAGCTCTAGCTGAAACGCTTTGCCAATACTATCGACATCATAAAGATAATCATAATATTAACTTTGACGTGTCAGTATTGGCCCATCAGCTTTTTGATAACGGTTTAAAAACACAGTTGGAAGAGTCGGGGCTAACCGTATCGCGACATTTTGCATCGTTATTTTATAAATATTTTCATGATGGCGTTACCCTAGGTCCTGCCGGTGTGCAGGAATATGTGCGTCAACTTTGTAGTGAATATCAATTGGCACTCGATGAGGCGATAACGCAATCACTTGAAAATCGGATTGTATTGTTTTTTCCTTGCTTAAATTGGGAGCACGCTTGGGCCTTGGATATGGCAATAGCAAGATGTGGTCAGAGCATAGTGCAAGCCGATCTGCACATGGTGTGTTGTGCTATGTACTCGCCGACGCAGACGACTAAATTATCCAATCAAAAAATGTGGTTTAGGATGGGGTTTCAACGATTAATTTCACATCCTTTTTTATCGCTATATGCCAGTGAATATGAGCTTTGTCAGGCATATCAAGATTTGATAAACTGCGACGCTATTGAGAATCATCCATGCTATTTAATGGACTGGTCGTCCTTAAGAAACCAATCGACGAATAAGCATGCTGTTGATATACCGGGCAATACAGTATTGCTCTACTTGGGCGATGCTAAAGAAGATAAAGGGTTCAATCGTTTACCTGAAGTACTCAAAAGTGCGTTGGCGAACTCATCAAAAGACACGCATTTTTTGATTCAGTTTACGCTAGCTTGGGCGTATCCAGAGCTAAGTGATTGTATTAGTCAATTAAAGGCGTGGGCTGAAACTGAACCTCGATTAATTTTGCATCATGGGTTTTGGTCAAATGATCAACTTGCTCAAGTGATGATGCGCATTAGCTTAGCCGTTTGTACCTATGATACAAACGTATATCAAAATAAGAGCTCAGGCTTAGTGTGGATGCTGGCTTTTTTCGATCGCCCGTTTATTATCGATGCACCTTGTTGGTTGACCCGTGAAGCACAACGTTTAGGCGTGCGCTATCAAGTATCACCTGACTTAGCATTGCTCAATATTCAGGATGATAGCAGCAACATCAAAACGAATGTTGAGTCGTACAAAGAAACAATGTTTGAGCCTCTGTTCAGTTGGCTTGTTAATCATTAAGGATAGATCAAGGAACACTATGCTAGCGTTTTTATCTAATATTCTGGGAAATAAGGAGAAGTCCTTAGGCGTCGCTGTGCATATTGGTGCAGGCGTAGGACGCGAGCTTGAAATTTACAATGCAATGAATTTTTCACGAATTGTTGCTGTAGAACCTGATCCTACACTGTTTGACAAACTCAACCGAAAATCTAAGCGTTTCGAACACGTACAAGTGAAGAATGTTTGGGTTGCACCGAAAACTGGCGAGACCTCAATATATTGCTTTGCCAATCCTCGGTTTAACTCGTTACTCGCCCCTGATCAGCTAACCGAACATTTTTCTAATCTTAAACAATGTGAACAAAAATCCTCGATGGCAGAAGGAATCAATGATTTCATTGAAAATCTACAGCCATTAGATCCAAACAAGGTTAATGTTTTGATCTTTGACGTCCAAGGCGCTGAATCAAATTTGTTTAGTGAATGTTCACAAGATAATTTGAATCAGTTTGATTGGGTAATTGTGCGCACCAGTCAAGAGTCGCTGTATAAAAATAGTACTCAGGCTAATGAGCTTATTAAAACATTAGCAACGCGTAATCTTACCTTACGTTTTACCGATGATGAAAATGTGCCTTATACCGAGCACTATTATCAACGCGATCAAAATGCAATTACGATAAAACAGCTAGAGTCAAAACTGCTAGAAAGCCAACAAAATAACTCTGAATTAACTGCCCGTTATGAAGAGGCTGGAAAAGCAAACTTACAAGCAAAACAAGACATCAATGACCTAAATGTTAAGCTTAAAGAGCTAAGCGGTAATACAACCGCAAAAGAAAAAGAATTAGCAGACAAAAAAGCACTTGTCGAACAGTTGAAAGAGCAAATTGCTAAATTAACTGAAAGCACACAACAGCAACTAGAAGTGGCTGAACAAAAAGCGAAAAAAGCTCTGCAAGACTTAGCCAATAAACAAATTGAATTTGAAAAAGCCCAGCAACAAATTGAATCCCTTTCCAAGCAGTTGGCAGAAAAAGCGCAACAGCTAACCAAATTAGAGGCTGAATCGCAAGAAACACAACAACGACTTGAGCGAGAGAATAATGAGCTTAGTCAAAGTGTAGAGACTCAAAAGAAGACGGTTCAATTACTAGAAGAAAAAGCGAAACATACTGAAGATGCAGCTAAGTTGCTGCGCGACGAAAAACAAACGCTAGTTGAGCAGTTCGAAGAACAAAGTCAGAAAGTTCAAGCACAGCAAGAAAAAGCTAAGCAAGCGGAAGATAAATACACGCAGCTACAAGGTGAAAAACAAGCTTTAATAGAACTGGCTGAAGAGCAAAAGCAGGCAACTCAAGAGTCCATTAAATTAGAGGAGGCTAAAGTAAGGGATTTGCAAAGCGAACTCGCTAAAACCAAAAAACAATTGGAACAACAAACTCAATGGCATCACCAGAATAAAGACAGAGTTGAAAACCTTAATAAACAAATGACCGAGCTTAAGCAACAAGTATTAGAACGCCAAAAAGCCAGTGATATGGCTATAAAATTGCAAACTAAAGCTCAAGTAGATTTAGAAGATTTAAGAGAAAAATATAAGAATAAAAATTATAACGAACAGCAGTTGGTTGAGTTAGTCAAAGAATTGCGCGTAAAACTTAAACAGGCAGCAGAATTTTACCATTACTTGGAAAACAACCACCCTGAGCTGGCTGAGTTAGATTATGCAGACACTACAGCCAGTTTAGTAAAAGCTCCTAAAACTAAAAAGTCGGCTAAAAGCTCATGAAGAATCCAGTGAATCGACTGCTAGCTTCATTAGAAGACGCTATAGATTTAATTGATGATAGTCACTTGTTGCCTAACGGGGTATTCGATGAGTTGACAGATAATTCCGCCTCGCCTTTGTCTCGATTAGATTTTTCGAAGGCTTCATCTTTAATGGAAAAATGCGAAAACGTCGAAAGTCAATTCACAAATGAAAAACCTGTGCTTAGGATCATTCATCATTTAGCCTGCAGTGGGGGAACATTAATATCCAAATGTCTTTCTGCAATCCCCAATGTTTTTTTGTTAAGTGAGCTGCATCCATATTCAGATCTACATCTAAGAACCGCGAAACCAAAGTTTTCTCCTAGCGATATTGCATCGCTTTCTAAATATGCGCAAGTACCGGAACAAAGGCAACTGGCGCAAAAATTATTCGCACAGAGTGTTAAACTCACTTTTGAGCATGTAGACAATCGGGCGGGAACTTTGATTCTTAGAGATCATACTCATTCTGATTATAATCTTGGCTCGTTAACCGAAAATGGCAGTGAAGTAGTAAGTGCATTAAAAGATGATTTTGAGATAAGGTCAATTGTTACCGTTCGAAATCCAATTGATGCTTACGCTTCTCTAGTAAAAAATAATTGGCAGCATTTTGAGCCATTCACTTTTGACGAATACTGTCGACGCTTAAATCGATTGCTTTGCGATTTCAGCCATTGTCCCATCATCAAGTTTGAAGATTTTACTCATTCGCCAATTTCTGAAATGCATAAAATATGTAAATTCTTTGAAATCCCCTTTAGTGAAGAGTTTGAATCATTGTTCGAATTGTTCAACGTTACTGGCGATAGTGGCAGGAGCGCTAATGTCATTGGGGTTCGAGAACGAATTGCGCCCCCATCGATCATTGAGGAAAGTTTGAACTCACCTGAATTTAACAAAATTTGTAATACAGGCTTGTATCAATTACCTCAACCAGTCACTGCGAATTAAAGGAAGGAATGGGATTGATCAAATATTTAAAGAATCGTCACCACGGGCAAAAGGGAGTCATTATTTGCAATGGCCCCTCTTTGAACAACATGGAGCTGTCGTTTTTGCAAAGAGAAACGACTATCGGTTTAAACAAAATATTTTTGGGTTTTAAAAAGTTTAAATTCTATCCAAATTATTACGTATGCGTAAATAAAAAGGTATTGGAGCAGGCTCAACAAGATATTAAGCAACTAACTTGCCGAAAGTTTTTGAGTAATCGTTGCGGTAACTTGTTTCAGAATGATTACTTGACTCATGTAATTGACACTAGTGCTCCGTCGGCAAGATTTTGTAAAAATATTGAGTCAAATATCGAAGAAGGTTGGACGGTTACCTATGCAGCTCTGCAAATAGCGTACTATTTAGGGTTTAAAGAGGTATTTATTATTGGTATGGACCATTCTTTCCAATATAATGGCGCTCCTAATGCAGAGAGCATTATGACTCAAAAAGATCCTAATCACTTTAGTGATGAATATTTCGCTAAAGGTTGCACATGGGATAATCCTGATTTAAAAAATTCTGAGCGTTCTTATGAAATTGCGCGACAAGTCTATGAGAATAGTGGGCGCCGCATATACGATGCTACAGTAGGTGGCAATTGTGATGTTTTTGAGAAAGTCGATTACACATCGGTTTTTCTTTGAACCAAATAATAAAGCAAAGCGAAGGTCAGCTTCTGGTTGATGTAGCAAGGGAAGAAAAATGTTAGATGTACAAGTTTTTAAAAAGTTACTTGAGGAAGGCAAGACCCAAGAAGCTATCGAGTTTTGCCAACGCATGCGAGAAACCAAACCTCATTTGTCGTTTTATCAGTTTTGGCTTGATAAATTGAATGGCACTACAAAAAACCATACTAACAACTCCTCGCAATTAATAGTCACACGCCAGCAGAATATTGAACCTGCGTTGTCTATTCCTAAATCATTATCGCCTGACTTCAAGAACTTTCAGTATCGAGAGCTTCCTGGTCGAGAATTGACTTATCCAGAAACAATATCAGAAATGGAATCAGAAAAGTTGAAGCTGGTGAAAAGCTTTCCTTTTAATGGTGATATTTACCTACCAACAAATAAAATCCCATTGTCTGAACAAGTAATAGGTTTGAAAAAGGTCGCTGAACTGGTAAAACCAGATAATCGAGCAATATCTAAAAATCGATTTGAAAAGCTTAAAGAACGGATTAAACAAACCGGCAAAAAACGGGTTTTTATTCTCGGTAATGGTCCTAGTTTGAAACAAACCGATTTGTCGTTGCTTAAAGACGAAATTACCATTGGATTCAATGGTATTTTCTTACACGATACCTTTACCCCAACTATATACGTAGTGGAAGATCACTTGGTTGCAGAAGACCGAGCATCAGAAATCGCCAAATATAACTGTCCAGTAAAAATATTTCCTTCTTATTTAGGTTATTGTGTTCCAGTGCAAGAAAACACCATATTTTTAAATCATTTACCGCGGAGAAGCTTCCCCGTGGATACCGATTTCTCTGATGACGTCGGTGAAATATCATACACCGGAGGCACTGTAACTTATACCGGAATGCAAATTGCTGCTTCGCTAGGTTTTGATGAAATTTATCTTATTGGTGTAGATGCAAGTTACAAGGTTGAAAATGTTGATAGAAGCACTGACTATGGTACCGGGGTACTGTGCTCCAAATCCGATGATGTAAACCACTTTGACTCTCGCTACTTTGGCAAAGGTTACAGATGGCACGATCCTAACGTGAATACTATGCTTCAAGCATATCGAAAAGTCAGAAACTACGCGAAAATCAAAGGAATTAAAGTTGCCAACGCTACTATAGGTGGAGAGTTAGATGTTTTCCCTAGAGTCGACCTTTATTCGCTTTTTGAGCATAGTAAGGTCTACCCCAAAACCGCTGTTATAGACTTTACGCATATAGATTGGCTTTGTGCTACTGGGATCGTGAAAAAGAATATGTTCGATGGATGGGCAAAGCATTCTTTGTTTCACGTTCATGGACAACACCCTGATTTTGTTTCTGCTTACCAAAAAATACCGAATGACTGTTACGCGGCCAATGCGGATAAATCTAGCGTATTCGCGTCACTTAGGTGCCTGTTAGAGTATAACCCTGATGTGCTTTACACTCGGCCAACGCATGACAGACCGGCTTTAAGTATCATTCAAATGATAATGCCGGTTATTTTAAACAAACCCTTTGTTATTCATTATATGGACGACTGGCTTGCAAAAATTGAAATGAATCAAGGGCCTGAAATTTCTTTGGTTTACGAAAAACTAATGAAATTCCTTTTTGCAAAAGCGGCAAAAGTATTGACCATCTCACAAAAAATGGCTGATTATTTACACACCGCGTTTAATGTTGAGCAAGAGCGTTTACAAGTAGTTCATAATTACATTCAAGAACAAGGGGCTCTTGCCTTACCTAAAGATAAAAATTGTAAAGTCGTGCGTTATTTTGGGGGTATGGAGCCGGACATGAGTCTGTCGTCTATTATCAATGTCGCTAAAGCTATCGAAGATATAAGTTCTGCAGAGACTCCCGTGCGTTTTGAAATTTATACGGGGCAAAACTACATAGACAGATTTGCTAAAGATTTTGATAAATTTAAACATACATCGATTAGTCGCCAGCACGATAACTATCAAGTCTATCTAGCTCTTCTCGAGAGTTCAGATTTAAACGTGTTGTGTTACAATTTTGACGAAAAATCAAAAGTGTATTTGAAGTATTCTATGGCAAACAAATTGCCCGAGACGATTGGCGCGAATGTACCTTTCCTCGCAATAGGAAGTAAAGAAATAGGCACTATCACATATTTGCTTGAAGAAAAGTATCCATTTGTTATCGCGGAGCACAACAGTGGCTCAGTACAATCTCAAATAAACAATATTCTTTTCAATAAAGAGAGCGCCACCGAACAGTATTTTGAATCGCTAAATAGTCTGAAAGAAGAATTTTCAGCAGCTAGAAACCAATACGGTTTTCAGAATACGCTTCGTAAGGTTTCACAGAACAGTATCGTTTATTACACACAAGCTGACGTAAAACAGATCAAACAGTTAAGTGCTCAGTTGTTTGAATTGTTAGGTACAAGAAAACAGAAATATAAAAGCTTGAAAGTGCTAGATACGCTTCTTGATTTAAATGAATTGCAACGGACAGAGTTAGTTAATTTAATGCAATCGCATGGGGTTGATTGGCAGTTTAAACAGGATCAACAAAAGATTGAGAAATTAGTGCGTAAAGAGAAACACAGCGCACAAGAAAGACTAGAAATGGTTGCCTTTCTAATGACGTCACTCGAGCATGAAAGGTTTAATACAATAAATGCTAACATATTGAAATTGATTGTAAAATGAGTCCATTTCACTTAGCAGAATCGCCTTTATGGCATGCCAAAAACAACCAGTGGATTTGGACTGATATTTTGCAACAGCACATCTTTCTTGCATCGCTGAGTAAGACAAAAGATGTTGGGGTTAAACGCCATTTTGCGATTGAGCAAATGGTGTCAAATATTGTGTTGTTGAATGAAAATTCATTATTATTAAGTGCTGAAAAAAGCCATTTTGTGTTCGATCTGAAAAGTGAGACGTGCACTCCTATCGCTGAGTTGCCGCATTCTGACTTGTTTCGTTGTAACGACGGTAGCGTTGGGCCAGACGGTAAATATTGGTTCGGCACTATGGAGAAAAAACCTACCGGCCTCAACGGAGACATTTACTCGTTAGATGCAAAAGGCCAGTTAGTAGCGCAAAATATCCCTATTGGAATCCCTAATTCATTTATTTGGGTTGATGATTATTCCGTGCTAGTTTCTGATTCTTTCTTGCAAAAAACATTCAAAGTGAATTTGAATACCGAAGGGAAACTCGATTGGGCCAATAGGTCAGTGTGGTTAGATCTGTCTGAAACAGATTGCACACCCGATGGGGGAGCAATAGATGAGCAGGGGAATATTTGGTTAGCAATCTGGGGAGGGGCTGCTATACATAAATACTCGCCTGCTGGGAAATTGTTAGATAAAATTCAACTTCAAGCTTTACAACCAACATCTTGTGCATTCGGGGGGCCTGATATGGAGTTCTTGCTTATCACGACTGCAACTGAAGGGTTGTCTGAACAGCAAATGAAAGACTATCCTGACTCTGGGAAAGTACTGCAATACCACCAATTAATTAAAGGCAAACCCATGCCCCATTTCAAGTTAGAAGTAGCATCATGTTAGCAAGCGTTGTTATCAGAACCTACAATGAAGCCAAATACTTGGACGAACTGCTCAGTGAAATTGGCAAGCAAAATACCGCGGTTGTTGACAATGAAGTAGTAATAATTGACTCAGGGTCGACTGATGGCACCCTAGAGATTGCTGAAAAACACAATTGCCGTATCACTCATATTAAAAAGTCGGACTTTACCTTTGGCCGCTCATTAAATATGGGGTGCGAATTTGCAAAAGGGGATTTTCTGGTGTTTGTCAGTGGTCATTGCATCCCTGCGAGTCCAGATTGGTTGGATGAACTTTGCAAACCATTGGTGGAACAGAAAATCGCATACGCTTATGGCCGCCAAATTGGCCGAGACACAACAAAATATTCTGAGAGCAAGCATTTTGATAAATGGTTTCCAGAATATTCAAAAATACCTCAAGAAGGATACTTTTGTAACAATGCGAATGCTGCAGTGACTCGTACTGCTTGGGAAAAGTTCGGCTTTAATGAAGAGTTAACCGGTTTAGAAGACATGTATTTGGCGAAGCAATTGGTCGAATCAGGTGAAAAGATTGGTTATGTATCAACAGCACCCGTTTATCATATTCATGATGAAAGCTGGTCCCAATTGCGAACCCGTTATGAAAGAGAAGCTTATGCATTACAAAAAATTATGCCTGAAGTACATTTCTCCTTCACTGATTTTTTGCGCTTTTTAATATCGGGCGTAATGGCTGATTTTGCAGGGGCTGTGCGAGAGAAGGTTTTTCTAAAACGCTGCATAGAAATAGTCTTATTTCGCTATAATCATTACTGGGGAACCTACAAAGGTAACCATGAAATGCGGAAACTGTCGGCTAAACAAAAGTTTCATTATTTTTACCCAAAAGATGTAGAGAAAGAGATTTATCATGACTAAAAAAATAGTCGCATTGTTGCCAATGAAAGCAAACAGTACGCGTGTAAAAGGAAAGAACTTTCGAGAGTTTTGCGGTAAACCGCTTTTCCGTTGGATACTCGACAGCCTGTTGGCTGTAGATGAAATAGATGAAGTCATTATCAATACTGATGCAAGAGAGATTCTTGCCGAGAATGGATTAGTAGATACAGATCGCATTCGCATTCGCGATCGCCATAAAGATATCTGTGGTGACGATGTATCGATGAATCTGGTGCTTGCCGATGATTTGGCCAATGTGGAGGCTGATATGTATTTGATGACTCATACTACCAACCCATTGTTAAGACCCGAAACTATCAAAAAAGCCATACTAGAGTTTGCGGATGCCCGTGAGAAATCCGATACAGATTCACTGTTTACGGTAAACAAAATACAAACTCGATTTTATCGTGAAGATTGCTCTCCGATAAATCATGACCCAAACAACCTTATACCTACTCAAAATTTGGAGCCTTGGTACGAGGAAAATTCGAATCTGTATATATTCACCCGTGACAGTTTCGCTACTACACAAGCACGTATAGGCAAGCACCCAATGATGATGGTCACGCCTGATATGGAGTCTTCTGATATTGATACGCCTGACGATTGGGATAGAGCAATAGTGACAACCCATTATTTTATTCAAAAAGGTCTGATCAAGCCCTGATATGCAAGAGGTTTTATGAAAAAGGTATTAGTGACTTGCCCACCGATGTTGGGCATGTTTGATGAGTTCGTTGAACCGGCAAAAAAACTCGGCGTCGAGCTAGTTGCAGCACAAACAACGCAAATATTATCCGAACAAGAGCTGATGGCTTTACTTCCTGATTTTGAGGGATGGATCATCGGTGATGACCCAGCTACGCATCAGGTTTTCAGTGCAGCTATTAAGGGTAAACTTGAAGCGGCTGTAAAGTGGGGCATAGGTGTCGATAATGTCGACTTTGCCGCATGCGAAGAACTTGGCATACCAATTACTAATACCCCTAATATGTTTGGTGGTGAAGTGGCTGACTTGGCTATCGGATTTATGTTGGGGCTTGCTCGTGAAACTTTTTATATAGATCGCGAGATAAGAAACAACTTCGCATGGCCAAAGCCAGCAGGAATGAGCGTCGCGGGTAAAACTGTTGGTGTCGTGGGATTCGGCGATATCGGTTACAACACAGTAAAACGTTTATCCGGATTCGATGTTAACGCTATTGTCTATGACCCTGGTGTTGAAGGTAATAAAGAGTTTGATTTTGTCACCAGAATGTCTTTCCCTGAAGGGCTAGATAAATTGGATTTCTTAATTTTCACTTGCGCGTTGAACAAGCACAACTTCCATATGCTTGATGAAAAAGCGATATCTCAACTCAAACCAGGTTGTAAGGTGATAAACGTAGCACGTGGGCCTCTTATAGATGAGCCTGCACTTATCAGTGCATTGCAATCAGGCCATGTATCTGCAGCTGCGTTAGATGTGTTTGAAGAAGAACCATTACCTAAGAGTTCTCCTCTTCGAGAAATGCCACAGTGCATTTTTGGCTCTCATAATGGGTCAAATACTAAAGAAGGTGTGCGCAGAGCGACCCAAGAAGCAATCAACAAAATAGCTGCGTTTTTGCATGCAAATTAACAAAAAAAAGTGGGTAATTGTTACCGGTGCTAATGGTGGCATAGGTAGAGCACTATGCGAAGAGTTTACGAATTCAGGTCATCATGTACTTGCTTTGGATTTAAACGATGTGCCAAACAACGATTTAGTACATGCTGTATACATGAGCTTGGATCTAAATCAATATGCCTTAGATCAAGACTATGCCGAATCGGTTAATAAACAACTAGTTTCGACAGTTTCTAGTGGAAATTTATTGGCGTTAGTTAACAATGCTGCAGTTCAATTGTTAGAAAATTCACGCACTATGGCTCGCAGTGTGTGGGATGAAACATTGCGAGTGAACTTAAGCGCGCCGTTCTTTTTGTCTCAAGCAATGTTACCATTACTAGAAGTTACCTATGGTGCAATTATCAACATAAGTAGCATCCATGCATCTTTAACCAAGAAGAACTTTGTTGCCTACGCAACTAGTAAAGCGGCGCTAAGTGCATTGACTCGAAATATGGCGATAGATTTGGGTGCTCGTATTCGTATAAATGCAATAGAACCGGCGGCAATCGAAACGGATATGCTTAAAGCGGGATTTAAAGGCATGGATGAGAAATATAGAGAGCTCGAGTCTTTTCACCCAATGGGCAGGGTTGGGACACCGTCAGAGGTGGCTAAACTTGCAGTCTTTTTAGCTTCTGAAGAAGCTGGGTTTATTCAAGGTGCGTGCATCAGCGCAACTGGCGGGATCCACAGTTGCTTAAGTGATCCATCGTAATTTACGATATTTGAATTTTTAAAGTGAAAAAATATGAAAAAAGCATTAATTACCGGTGTAACCGGCCAGGATGGCTCTTATTTAGCCGAATTTTTATTAGAAAAAGGATATGAGGTTCACGGTATTAAGCGTCGAGCTTCATTATTTAATACTCAGCGTGTCGATCATATCTATGAAGATGTGCATATAGAAAATGCACGCTTTAAACTGCATTATGGGGATTTGAGCGACTCTTCTAACCTTATTCGCATTATGAGGGAAGTAGAGCCTGACGAGGTATATAACTTGGGTGCGCAGTCACATGTTGCAGTATCGTTTGAAGCGCCAGAATACACCGCTGACGTAGATGCTTTAGGCACCTTACGCTTATTAGAAGCAATTCGCTTTTTGGGTTTAGAAAAGAAAACCAAATTCTATCAGGCCTCTACGTCAGAGCTCTACGGTGAAGTGCAAGAAATACCGCAGAAAGAAACTACACCTTTTCATCCAAGGTCACCTTACGCGGTTGCCAAAATGTATGCCTACTGGATAGCAGTTAACTATCGAGAATCTTATGGTATCTACGCTTGTAACGGTATCTTATTTAACCACGAGTCACCTCGTCGAGGAGAGACGTTCGTAACACGTAAGATTACTCGAGCTATAGCCAATATTGCGCAAGGGTTAGAGTCTTGTTTGTATTTAGGAAACATGGATGCGTTGCGCGACTGGGGCCATGCAAAGGATTACGTCCGTATGCAATGGATGATGTTACAACAAGACAAGCCAGAAGATTTTGTTATCGCTACGGGCAAACAAATATCGGTGCGTGAATTTGTGCGAATGTCAGCAGAGAATGTTGGAATTATTGTCGAATTCACGGGGGAAGGGATTAATGAAATTGCCACCATTACAGCAATAAACGGCGATGATGCTGAAGGTGTTCAAGTCGGAGACATAATCGTAAAAGTGGACCCGCGATACTTTAGGCCTGCGGAAGTTGAAACTTTGTTGGGCGACCCAACAAAAGCCAAAGAAAAATTAGGCTGGGTACCCGAAATCACCGTTGAAGAAATGTGTGCCGAGATGGTTCAGTATGATTTAAGTAAAGCTAAGCAACATGCTTTGTTGAAAAAGCATGGGTATTCGGTATCTGTAGCTAAAGAATAATAGGATTAATTCAGAGCGCAGCGAAAGCTTGGAGAAAATGCTATTTAAGATAAAACGAGGCATACACTTCGATTGAGTTAACTTTAATCGAAGTGGTGAATCAGTGTTTTAACTTTGATTGCTGAGCATAAGACGATGATTTTTGGTGACAAATGCGAATAGGTAAATTAAGTGAGTAAGAAAGTAATCAATGTCACCAAGCCATACCTTCCTCCTCTCGAAGAATTTATGCCATTGCTAGAGGATATCTGGCATTCTAAAATGTTAACCAATAATGGCAAATACAATGGTAAGTTTTGTCGTGAGTTAGCAAAGTTGTGGGATGTTGAGCATGTGGTGACCTTTACTAATGGTACACAAGCATTGCTAGCTGCGCTGAGTTGCCTTGCAACAAAAGAAAAAGGCGAAATCATTACTACGCCGTTTACATTTATTGCAACGACTAACTCTATAATCTGGACTGGTCACAAGCCGGTATTTGTAGACATTAATCCAACCACATTAAATATTGATGTTGATGCAATTGAACGTGCTATAAGCTCTGAAACAGTGGCGATTTTAGCCGTCCATTGTTACGGCAACCCTTGTGATGTTGTTGCTCTAAACGAGCTATCATTGCGGCATAACATTCCTGTATTGTATGATGCCGCTCATGCATTTGGTGTAGAGCTTGCTGGAGAAAGTGTGTTTCGTTTTGGCAGCATGAGTGTGGCGAGCTTTCACGCAACTAAAACCTTTAATACTTTTGAAGGTGGAGCGGTCGCTTGTCATTCTGCCGTGGTTCGTGACAAGCTAATTAATTTTGCAAATTTTGGGTTTCAAAACGAAACAACTATTTCCTCCCTTGGTCTCAATGCGAAAATGTCTGAGTTCAATGCTGCACTTGGTTTAGTGCAACTTCAACACATTGATAAAATGTTGGCGGGTAAACAATATATTGCTGATTATTATGTAAGCGAGCTTTCGAAGTTAGAAGGCGTTTTTATACCTACTGAGCCTAACAATTCACGTTTAAATTATTCGTACTTTCCGATTTTCATTGAACCAAACGCCAAAACTGATCGAGATACGCTTTATGGGTTTTTACGTGAGCACGGATATATGGTTCGTCGCTACTTTTATCCATTGACTTGTGATTTTGGAATACCTGAAATAGAAGAAAGAGCTCGTAAATTGGATGTATCAAAAGCACGAAAACGTGCCGATGAGGTTTTGTGTTTACCAATCTACTCTGACCTTGATGTTGAGGCTGTGTACGAGCTTGTTAGTTTGCTGAAAAGTAAGCTCGGTTAGTATGAACTTGGTCATCATGCAGCCGTATTTTTTCCCATACGTGGGATATTTCAGTCTGTTTGATGCGGCAGACACATTTGTAATTTACGATGATGTTAATTTTATCAAAAAAGGATGGGTTAACAGAAATAATTTTTATAGTAAGAGTGGGCCACAAAGATTTACCTTGCCTATCAGTAAGGCGAGTCAAAATTCTAAAATTTCTGATTTAAGTATATTATCTCTCCATCATAGTAAAATTAAATTTCTGAGAATGTTGTCTTTTTCGTATTCCAAAGCTCCCTATTATCAAGATGTGATATCTTTACTGGTCGATATTTTTGATTATAAAACAGAGTTGTTAGCTGACTTTTTAGTGAACGCTTTGATTAAAGTAAATGAATATTTAAATATTTCCGTTGAAATTATTCGGAGTTCCCAAGAGCAGTTTGCAAAAGGGTTGGCTGGTGAACAACGGATTGTCAGCATAGCAAAAAACTTACAAGCAGAAAAATATATCAATGCCATTGGCGGAGTCGATTTATACTCTACTAAATCCTTTGAAATGCAGGGAATAAAATTACAATTTTTGAAACACAAGGGTACAAATTATCGTCAGTTTTCGGATGTACATACGCCTTATCTTTCTATTGTAGATGTGCTTATGTTTAATTCACCTAGTGAAGCTATGCAAATAATACAGAGTTATGAGTTAATAAATGGCTAAAGTAGTGATTTTTGGAACGATGGATACCGCTGAACTGGCTCATTTCTATCTGGGGGTGGATAGTGAACATGAAGTCGTAGCATTCAGTGTCCACGAAAAATATTTGAACACATCAACCTTTAAAGGTTTAAATGTGGTTGCATTTGAATCAATAGAAAAAAAGTATCCACCTGCAGAATATAAGTTTTTTGCTCCCATGACTGGCAAGAATATGAATCAGTTGCGGGAGCAGATTTACTATGAGATTAAAGCTAAAGGCTATGAGTTAATTTCTTATATCAGCAGTAAAGCCACAGTATTTGAAGGTACTAAAATTGGTGATAATTGCTTTATTCTAGAAGACAACACAATCCAGCCATTCACCAGTATCGGCAACAATGTTGTACTATGGAGTGGTAATCATATCGGCCACCATGGTCAAATAAAAGATCATTGTTTTTTTACTTCTCACGTTGTTTTATCTGGGCATTGTGTTGTTGAATCGCATTGTTTTTTTGGTGTGAATTCTACGGTTAGGGATTATACAAATGTAGCCAAAGGTACGTTGCTTGGAATGAGTGCAAGTCTGACACGAGATACTGATGAGTGGGGCGTTTATATAGGGAACCCTGCGAAGAAAAAGAGCAAACCAAGCTACGAAGTATATTAGTATTACAGTGGGGTTGAAAACTTAAATGGCGTGGATTAAACAAGGAAGAATATTTGTCCCTGATGGCAAAAACAAACATGCACTTAGTCATGCACAGGTACCAGTACCTATTCATTTTCCTAATGAAAATAGAATTCGTATTGTCTTTTCGTCCCGCGACGAGCAATCTAGAAGTCGACCTTTCTATGTGGATGTTGATGATCGTAACCCCAAAAACATACTGAATATTTGCGATAAGCCTCTTTTAGAGTTAGGTGAATTGGGAACATTTGATGACTGTGGTGTCATGCCGTCGTGGGTGGTTGAACATGATAATAAGCATTATATGTATTACATTGGTTGGAATGTGCGTAATACAATCCCGTATCACAATGCTGTTGGCCTAGCCATTAGCGATGATAACTGCCAGACATTCAAAAAATACTCTAACGGTCCACTGTGGGATAGAGACTCCATAGAACCCCACTATTCTGGCACTTCGTGTGTACTTATAGAAAATAACGTTTGGAAGAATTGGTACTTGTCTTGTACAGAATGGCGTGAAGTAAATGGTAAGGTTGAACCACGCTACCACATTAAATATGCTGAATCTGAAAATGGGATTGTGTGGCAACGGAAGGGGGTAGTTGCAATCGATTATCTTAATGATTCTGAGGCCGGCATTGTTAAAGCATCTGTTCTTAAAGAGAATGGCACATATAAAATGTGGTTTTCATATCGTAAAATTGATGGTTATAGAGACAATATCGATGCAAGCTATCGTATAGGGTTTGCTGAATCTAATGATGGAATCAATTGGCAACGCTGTGAACCTCAAAATCCCAACTGCCTGGATATTAGTTGTGAAGGATGGGACTCGTTGATGGTTGAGTACCCACACGTGATTAGAGTGTCTGAAAAGCTAATGATGTTTTATAACGGCAATGGTTTTGGAAAAACCGGTTTTGGTTTTGCGATAGAGGAATAATATAAAGTGCTATTTAGATTTTTATCAAACATTTTCGCAACAAACAATAAAGTGTGCATCCCAGTCTGCGTGTCAGTTTATACACGTATAGAGCATTTTAAAAAGTGTATTGAGGCTTTGAAGAAAAGTGATTTAGCTGAAAGTACTGATTTGTATATCTATAGTGATGCAGCAAGTGTTTCCGAACATAAAGAACAGGTTGAACTTGTAAGGAGTTACGCTAATTCAATTACAGGTTTTAGGAAAGTATATGTTATCGAACGGGAAGAAAATTTAGGTGGTGTGCGAAACGCTCTTTCGGCCATTTATGAAATGATGGAGCGCTTTAGCCGCATTATTTTTTTAGAAGATGATATCGTCACGGCACCAGGTTTTCTTCCATTTATGAACGAAGCACTCAACTTTTACGAAAATGATCAACGTGTACTCAGTATTGTAGGATATTGCCCCCCAATCGATATCCCTGATGATTTGGTAGCAGATACGTTTTGTATGCCCAGATATTCTGGATGGGGAAGTGGGATCTTTTCGAGAACATTAGAAGCCCTAAAAACTAAGATAGATCCACAAGAATTCGAAAAAATTGAAGATCAGGAGCTATTTAAAAAGTGCGGCCCCGATGTGTTAAGAATGGTCCTCAAAGAAGTTGGAGGAACTCTAGACGCTGCAGATGTAAGGTGTATGTATAGACAAGCAATCGATGGCACTATGACCATTTATCCTAAAAAGTCTTTAGTACAAAATATTGGTCACGATGGTACAGGATATCATTGTGGTAACACCTCACGGTTTCATCATGATTCACTTTGGGACAAAGAAAATGGCTTTAAATTTGATTCAACTCTTTTTCTTGATGAACGCATCTTAAAGGCTAATTATGAATTTCGCAGCTTTGGAAAACCAATAAATTGAGGCTTGGGCTTGAGTACAAATGATTAGTTCCAAACCTAACGAATGTGTTGAGCAGGTTAGGGCGAGGGCAATGGATTATATTAGCGAAATGTTTAGTAAGGATATTCAAGAGCATTTTTTTCATTCTGTCCGTAACCAACTTAGCGAGAAAAAACACAAAATTGCATTAGTTTCGACGCCTCGCGTTGGCTCTACAATGTTTTCCAATAAATTAAGTCCGATTGCTGGGAAAAGTATTTATCGAGAATGGTTACACGACAAATATTGCATAGCCTTTCAACAATTGACGGGTAAAGATTTTGATCCGTTTGTGTATTTAGAGCAGGTTTTAAATTTATTTAATCCAAAAACCAATACGTTTATTTTGAATGTGCACATTCATCAATATGAGTACTGGAAAACTAATTATCAAATCGATGTTTTTGAATATTTTCAATTTGATAGAGTTTATTATATTCGAAGAGATAACTTTTTTGACCAAGTTTTTTCGTTTGCTATTGCCATGAAGTCAGGCTTGTGGGGGAGTGAGATTGAAGAGGCATTGAAGATCGGGAAAGATTATAAGGTTTTGGTTTCGGAAGAAGACATTGTAACGGCTATAACGTTCTTAAAAAAGCAACAAGAAAACTATAAAATATTAGTTGAAAAACATACCGACTATATTTTTTCAGCTGAGCGTATTATGGAAAATCAGGGAACGGATGAAGTTTCTTATTTAATTAAAGACGTTGGCATTGATATTCCAGATAATATTATTCTAAAAACACAAAGGCATCAGCCTCAAAAACAACGCAGCGTATCTTGCCCCAAAAACAAATTTGAAATGAAGAAATATTTTACTAAGTATATGCTGCAACACTCAGCTTGAATTGTTTAACCTAGGAAAAATTTAATAATGAAAAGAATCTTTGTAGCAGGTCACCGTGGAATGGTGGGCTCGGCTATTGTTCGACAATTACAACAGCAAGGCGATGTGGAGTTGGTGTTACGTTCGCGCAGTGAGCTTGACTTAACCAGTCAGCAGGCTGTGGCGACATTTTTTCAAAGTGAAAATATCGATGAAGTGTATTTAGCCGCTGCCAAGGTCGGTGGGATAGTTGCTAATAATACTTACCCAGCTGATTTTATTTACGAAAACCTGATGATTGAGTGCAATATCATTCACAGTGCGCATATGGCTGGTATTCAAAAATTATTGTTTTTAGGTTCCTCGTGTATTTATCCGAAATTGGCTGAACAGCCGATGGCCGAAACGGCGCTACTCACGGGCACGCTTGAACCAACTAATGAACCCTATGCGATAGCCAAAATTGCAGGGATCAAATTGTGTGAGTCGTATAATCGCCAATTTCAACGAGATTACCGAAGCGTGATGCCAACTAACTTGTATGGGCCACATGATAATTTCCACCCTGAAAATTCCCATGTTATTCCTGCATTATTGCGCCGTTTCCATGAAGCTAAGCTTAACGGTGATGACAAAGTCGTGGCGTGGGGCAGTGGCAAGCCTATGCGTGAGTTTTTACATGTGAATGATATGGCAGCGGCTTCTATTCATGTTATGAACCTAGATAAACAAACTTACGATGAAAACACCGAGCCCATGCTAAGCCATATCAATGTTGGCACAGGAGTGGACTGCACTATTCGTGAGCTGGTGGAAACCGTGGCCAAAGTTACAGGTTTTGGTGGCAAGATTGAATTTGATAGCACCAAGCCAGATGGTGCGCCGCGTAAATTGATGAATGTCGATCGATTAGCTGCACTTGGGTGGCAATATACTTACTCTCTTGAAGAGGGTTTAAAAGATGCGTATCAGTGGTTTTTGGATAATCAAGATAGCTTTAGGCAAGCCTAAGCTGTATTGAGTTTGTTGGTTCGTAAGGCAACGGTTATCTGGTGGCCTTAACATTTTACCCAAGGTTTAGGCTAATAAAATTGTACCTAGCAGAGAATACATTCAAAACAGTGATCGCCAGCACGCCGCTGATCTCAATTGATCTGGTTGTGAGAAATGCCAAGCAGCAAATTTTACTAGGCTATCGAAATAATCGTCCTGCGCAAGGATATTGGTTTGTGCCTGGAGGCCGGATCTATAAAAATGAATCTATGGATGCTGCTTTTTTGCGCTTAACTGAGCAAGAGTTAGGCGTCAAGGTTGAGCGCAGTCATGCAGCGTTTTTAGGTCCCTTCGAGCATTTTTATGAAGACTATGTGTTTGGCGCTGAGACCTCTACGCATTACGTTGTGCTGGGATATGAATTGATCTTGGATTTAGACATTGCCCACCTACCACAGCAGCAACACAGCCAATACCAATGGTTTGATCGTCAAGACCTGCTTAATCGCAAAGATGTTCATAAACATTCAAAATGGTATCTCGAACAAAGTGAATAAAGTAATAAAGATAAGAGTCTTGGGTTTATGAAAAAGAAGTTCGCGGTATATGGGAATTGCCAAGCATCACCAATAGCCAAATTACTGTTGAATAATGAAACATTCAACAATCAATTTGAGTTGGTTAAGTTTTCTCAACCGGTATTTATGCTGTCTAACAAAGACTGGCCGCATATTCTCGATGTGGTGAGTTCGGTAGACTTGTTAATTTGTCAGAAAGTCGGAGATGCCTTTGGCGATCTGTTAAGCACAGATAATCTATTCGCTCATGCAAAAACGGGCGCCATAAAAATGTCTTATCCCAGTATCTATTTTAATGGTTACTTTACTGAAATCGATTACTTACGCGGCATGCCAAATGAGATTAATCAATTTAGCGATTACCATGATTTGAATATTGCCGACAACTTTTTGCAATCAGATAGCATTGAACAAGCTAAACAAACATCGTTGGAGCAATTGCAAGATCCTGACTTTTACTCACCAAACGACGTGTTGGCTGGAATTGAAAAAAGTATTGCTGAGCTAAAAAGCCGCGAAGTCGGGCTGGATACGCAGGTGGCAAATTTCATCCAACAACATTGGCATGAAGAGCAGTTGTTCTTTAGTGTAAATCACCCTAGTCGGCGTTTGCTATTAGATGTTTGTCAACAAATATTAGTCCATCTAGAGATTACTGATAAATCTATTCCAGGTAGTTATGAACATTTAGGTGAGACCATTTTACCGCTTTATCATTCGGTTCAAAAGCACATGATAGCTGAGCACTTGCCTGTGACTAAAGTGAAAGGTCATGTGGTAACGCTTGAATCTTATGTCAGTGGTTTGATTGACATTTACGCTAAACAAGAGCCGCAGAAATTGGCGCATGTAGTATCTCAGTTGTGGCAAAAGCGAGGCTGTTAAGCAGCGGTCGCTATTTTATCTGCGTTTCCACCGAGTAATCATCCGTGCCGCTGTGAAAACAATGATCTTACCCTGCGTAACTAATAGACCTTGATTGGAGTTTCCACCAAAGTAACAATTAATCGTTGTCTAGAATAAGCTATTTATAGGCTGAAACTATCAGCAATTTCATTGGTAGTGAGTAATGACATTGCTGATAGTTTCAGCCTATAAATAGGTGCAAGGATCTCCTGAATATTGTAAACTTCGCGCCTTTGAAAGTGGATGTAACAAGGCTGTCACAATGATCCGAAAAATAAAAAATTTAATAAAACGCGTGTTGGGACGAGGCGAGCTGCAATATCATATTGATGCCGTGACCTCAGACATGGTGTCTGGCTGGGCATGCAATACGCTAAAACCCTCTAAACCCTGTCTGGTAGAGCTTAAGCAGGGCGACAAAACCATCGCGCAAACTAAAGCGGCAACACTTCGCGAAGACTTGGTCGCCGCGGGCGTAGGTAATGGTTGTCATGGATTTACCATCGAATTAAATATGTTGCCATTTGCCGCAGAAGCACGGGAAGTGCATTTGTATATTAACGGTAAACGTGTCACCCAAACAGCAATCCAATTAAAAAGTAGCTTTACCGATATTTTAGGTGATTTTGCCATTGAAGTTGAAAAGCGTATGGACGCATTATTGGCAATTCAATCTGAACGTATGCAACGAGAGTTTGATTATCTGAAAAAGCAAATCAACTCGGGCAAGTAATATGTTTACCAAACTTCCGTCACTTGTCATTTTTTGTCCTTTGCCACCCAAGCCTAATGGCATAGCCGATTATTTGGCTGAGCAGCTGAGCTATTTTGTTAAAAAAGGGCATATCTGTGTAGTGATTGACAACCTTGCTCCTGATCCTACCAACATCCCAGCGTCAGTGATGGTGTTAAGGTTAGAGCAATACAAAGCGCAAAGTGAACAGCTTAAATCGATACCACATATGTATCATGTGGGAAATAACCCTGACACGCTTTACATGCTGCCCGTGTTATTGAATCGTCCTGGCATCGTCATTGTTCACGACTTGAATTTACACTATTTGATAGATATGACGAACTTGTCATATGGCGATAAAAAAGCCTATCAAATGGCGCTGTTCAATCAATACGGCAGCACCGGTTATGCAATAGGCCAACAGATGATCCAGTATGGATGGAAAGGCAAGCACATGCCTGAACAGTTACTGATGAACGAGTCCATCATTGACGCGGCTAGTGAGATTATTGTTCATTCACAATACTCTGCTAATTTCATTGGAGCGTTGGCGCACCCTAATGTAACGGTTATTCCTCATCACTTATCTCCAGAGATCCGGCAGCATCAAACCAAATTGAAAATGAACTATCGTGGTCAATTGGGTTTACCCGGTAATAAAGTGGTCATTACCTCAATGGGGTTTATTGCCAAAGCCAAGCAAATTAAAGCAGTGTTGGCGTCATTGAGTGAGCTTAAAACCACAGGCCAAGACTTTGTTTATGTGTTGGCAGGACAATGTAAGCAACATGAATACGATGTGTTCCAAGACATTGCCGACTATGGGCTGCAAGATGAAGTAGTAGTAACCGGCTTTTTGTCGAATCAAGATTTCTTTAAATATCTGATTGCTTCAGATTTTATCGTTAATTTGCGCTATCCCACCGGTGGAGAATCCTCAGGAACACTCACTCGTGCGCTAGGGCTTGGGTTAGCCTGTTTAGTGGTAGACATAGGTCCCTTTGCAGAAATACCAGATGATTGTGCCGTGAAGTTAGCGTACGACGATGACTTTCAAGCTAATTTAACCGCCGCCCTAGCTGAAATGATTGAACAGCCCAGCAAGCGAGTGCAGATCGGCCTCAATGCTCGACATTGGGTTGAGCGAACTCATGATATCACTGTTACTACCAAAGCTTATTTTGAAGTGGTTGAACGCGAACAGGCTCGTTTGAAGCAAGCTGATATGGCGCATGAGCACAATGTCACTAAAAGCGAAGCCGTGGATGCTAACTTCGTGTGCTTGCGATATCCTACCGAACAGCAAGCGATTGATTTTCAATCTCAACAGTGGATGAATATTGAAGGCAGTCCAGGTCTGCATTGGTGGAAAAGTCGATATTTACCGCTAAGCGACAACCGCAAGTTATTGGTACTGGCCGATAAAAATGAACAGGGCGTGAGCCAAGTTGCTCAACAGTTATTCGGTTATTACGAAGCGAAAATCGAAACCCAACCAACAACTATTCTGACCCAAAATAAGGCCAGTGAAGGCCTGTCTCGGTTTAATCGGTTCAAGGTGTTACTACCAGCAGGCGCTATCGAATACGATCCCGTAGCTGTCTTTGCCAATCTTAATCGTTTGCTAAATGTAGGTGCTATCGGCTGTGTCACTGTAGTATGGGATGGCAATCAAATTCATCCTGAAGTGGATATGTCCCGCGAAGCATTGTTAACGTACTGGCAAGCGGCTGGCTTTTCGGTTGAGCGCTATCAAACAGGTGAAGCAGATATTGATTTAAGCTTGAGCCAATCGGCTGCCGCTTACTCTCAAGAGTGGGCATTTGCGCTTGTGAAACGCTCAAACATGGTTAATTTAACCCCTCAACCATATTACAATGGTTTATTGTCGAATTTAGCTTATGTAGGTGGGAGCTTGATTACTAAGCTCGAAACGGAGTTGTAACGTGGAATGTAAAACCATTGGACAGGTAATTGGAAACAATAGCTACCGACTTAAGGCGCTACTAAATTGGGCCGTCGTGAATCAGCTTGATAGCAGCGATGTGGTTGTGATGTGTGCCGATCGAAACTCGTTGGCAGCACAATTTGCCCTTGATGCAGGCCTCAATACACTACACTTCGCATCTTCAGGCGAGTTTTCACGATATGGCTTTTGGTATTGGCAAGCATGCTTAGATGTGGGATACCAGGACGTTATTTTAGCGGGAGACGAAGCAGATCTTATCCTGCAAGCAAAAGTGCAAGCCGGTTTTTCTGAATTGGCCCACCCAAGGGTGTCCATCCGTCAGCGTACCCTTGATTCACATTTAGCCAGTGCAAAAAAAATTGGGTGGTTACATTGCGCCCATGCACAGGCAGCGGAACTCTTGCAAGGTGGAGAGCAAGTACTGACACGAGATAAACCGATAATTACGCTGACCGCACAAGCATTGAACACGGCAGGCCAATCGCTACTTAATGTAATAGAAAAATTGGATTACCAGTTATTTAGTTCATCGTTAAATTTGATTTCTGATTTGAATGATCTTAATACCAACCAACATTATGCATTGGCCATCCCGCGCTCAGACTCCGCGACTATCGAAAAACTCAAAACCATTTTATGTTTTACCGACCCTTTGCACTACGAAAATGGTACAGCACAAAGAAGTGAATTAATAAAGCGGTATTACATGCATATTCTAAACTATCACAGTGCGGGTAAAAGCTTTCTTAAACACTGCTTGTTTAGTGATAATCACGTAAAAAACCTCGACCTTACACCAACCCGAAACTTATACCCTAGAGAAGGGGGCCGGGATCATTGCTGGCATTGGACTGGACCAGAAAAAGAGTCAAGCATACAATTATGTCTGCCATCGTCTGGCTATTTTCACTTTCGCCTTAAATTTGATGCTTTGCCGGCAGGCATGACTGAAAATAAGGTGAGGATATTTTTAGACGGCCAACAAGTCGCTTACGAAACCATTGTAGAGTCTAGTGTAATAGAGTTTTCCGGGAATTTTGCTGCTCATGGATTTAAAGAGAATGTGATGTTGGTGATAGGCACGGAAAATATGCTTGAGATAGACCACAAGCGCATTGGTGTCGCCATCAATAAACTAGAAATGTACGTGCCACAGGATGATTTACTATGAGAAGTATCTTAGTCATCTCACCCATACCATCGCACCCTCAATTCCAGGGCAACAGTGCTCGTATCTATCGCCTGACTCGAATGTATCAACTAGCAGGCTATCAAGTGCACTTTGTGTATTTTGGCATGGAAGGCATGGATGAACAGCAACAGCGCAACATGAGCAGTTGTTGGGATCACTTCTACTTTGTACAGCCTGTCGGTCCAGCAGCCGAACCTTCATATGGTGAATACTTCGATATCGATGATTGGTATGACAAGCGGGTGAGTGAACTAGTTGAGACTCTTTGTGATACCTATCAATTCGATATTTGCTTAACGAATTACGTCTGGTTTTCGAAAGTATTAGACAGCGTATCAGCGCAAACACTGAAGATAATCGACACACACGATGTGTTTGGAGATCGCCATCTAGTTGCTAAGCAAGCAGGTTTGGAGCCTGTATGGTTTTATACAACAAGAGCATTAGAGTCACTTGCTTTGTCTCGAGCTGATTTAATTATTGCTATTCAAGATGAAGAGCAGGCTTATTTTGAAAGCATTACAGATACGCCCGTAACTACTCTAGGTTATGTGGTGCCTTTGCAACGTATTCTGCCAAGAAATCCAATAACCTCGAGTAAGATTCGGGTTGGTTACATCGGCAGTGGCAATCCCTTTAACGTAAGCTCGATGCTCAGCTTTCAGGCAAATATCATGGCACACCCAGAGCTGCTTGATAAATTTGAGTTTGTCTTAGCTGGCACCATATGTCGCAACATCGAGTCTGAGAATCAAGTATTTACAATTGTAGGTATGGTGGATGAGCTAGACGATTTTTATTCCACTATCGATATTGCAGTAAACCCTATGGTGGGTGGAACAGGTTTAAAAATCAAAACACTAGAGGCCTTGTCCTTTGGTAAACCCTTACTTGGTACGGTTGATGCGATGGTTGGAATACCCAGCGAAAATCCACTGCACCAGTGTGCCAATGTTGAAGAACTGGTTACCCAATTGACGACTTTCTCTGAACAAGACTTAGCAAAATTAACGATAGACTCACAACAGGTTTTTGAACAATACAACCTGACGCATATCAAACGATTTAATGAACTATTTAATAAAGTGGCTGAATAATGGATCACAATACCGAACATCAACAGGCTCTTGAGGCTAAAGAAAAACTACATAGTTTTTATAATAGAGTCATCTTGAAAAAAAGTGTCATCACTAGTTATTACCGCATGTTTGCGATTTTTCAAGAAATTCTCCAAGCCCATGACATTGAATTTTTTGCGCATTCAGGCACCATGCTTGGCTGCGTTAGGCATGGCGGAATTATTCCATGGGATGACGATGTCGATGTGATGATTGAGGAATTGGACGAGCAGCGCTTGTTTGACATAGTACCGGAACTAGAGGCTGCAGGGATCAAACTCAAAGAAAGCGAGCATGATGGCCTTTTGCAGTTCTACTGCGCCAGTAAAGAAATTTGTCCGTTAGATATCTACATGCAAATTGATGTGTTTATCGGCGTGCGCATGGAAATTGACGGTGAACTGTGCCTACATTACAAAAGCGAAAACTTTAGAAAGTGGTTTGCCAAGCGTTATATTAGGCTGCAGGATCTATACCCTTTAAAAGTGTACGATTTTGGACCGTTAAAAACCAAAGGCATTGGCGATTATCGTAATTATTTTGCTAATAGTGGTTTTGCGTTGGATGAAGCCATTGTGGCTCGACACATGAATTTCGATCATTTTTTGCCTGAAATTGAAGAACTAAAAAAGCTTGGTGTCTATCCCATCCGCGACAAAGATATTTTACAGCAACGTCATGAAATTACCCTAGACGAAGTCGGTGACTATTCGCCTATAGCGGCCAAAGCTCAGGTGGCTAAAAAGACGATTCTGACTTACGGTACCTTCGACTTATTTCATGTAGGCCACGTGCGCATTCTCAAACGACTACGCAGTTTAGGTGATCGACTCGTGGTCGGAGTATCAAGCGATGAATTCAACGCCCTAAAAGGTAAAAAGTCGTTTTATTCTTACGAGGAAAGAGCTGAGATTTTATTGGCGACCGAATTTGTCGATGAAGTGTTCCCAGAGCACAATTGGGAACAAAAAGAAGCTGATATTGAACGCATTGGTGCCAATATTTTTGGCATGGGCAGTGACTGGGAAGGTAAATTTGACCACTTGAAAAGTAAGTGTGAAGTGGTGTATTTAGACCGAACTGAAGACGTTTCGACCACTGATATTAAAAAGGCACTATCTAATATCAATCAAGAAGAAATTATGGGACTGGAGAAGTCTCTGCATTCAGCGTTAGAAATTGTCATCAATTTGGCATCATCGGTCGGACATAAGTAACGTTGGACTTGCAGGTATCAAGAACGTGACATTGAAAGTCTATATTCATGTAGGGCCGCCGAAAACGGCTACTTCAGCGATACAAAATTGGTTGCAAACTCATCGAGACGTGTTGATGTCTCATGGCGTTTTTTATCCTGAACATACGCTGGATGAAAATGGCGTTAGCTCAGGCAACGTATTGGATGTTTTCGATCGTACTTTTGATAAAAAACTTATTCTATCGCACAAGAAAGTCGAAAAATTAGTACAGCATTGTGAAGAAAGTAGCTGTGATACCTTACTACTGTCATCTGAATTTTTCTTTTTTCAGATCACTGAATTATTAGAAGCATTTCCGCAGGCTAAATTCATCGCCTATATTCGTTTTCCATTGGATGTGATTGAGTCGTCCTATAATCAAGCAGTGAAACGACATGCTGAAACCAAGCCTTTAGGCTTACCGCAAGAGCCAAAAGCCTACCATTTGAATTTGCTTAAAAAGCAGTTAAATGAATTTGGCACGGATAAGTTTATTGTACGATTCTATGAAAAAGATGTGTTACAAGGCAGTGATATCGTTTCTGATTTTATCAGCGCATTAAATATTGATATTGCGGTGACACCGTCAAAAGTAGTTAATCACTCATACAGTTTTGACGCATTGGAGCTGAAACGTTGGCTAAATAACTTTATGCCAGTAGATTGTCAACATAGGGTAGATCGGTTCTTACAATCGTATCGTGTTGGGACAATGTCGTATTCATTAATACAGCCGCAAAAATATGACTACTATAAAAATTGGTTTTTGCAACAACTGACCGTGTTTTTTGAGCAGTATCCGATTGACAATAACGAAGTTTATATCGCTAAGCTGAGCAGCAAGCAACAACCTCAATACTGCAAACAAGAAATAGACCAAGCATCATTTGATGCCATCGTAAAAGCATTGGTTGAATGGGATTTTGGGTTAAGCCAAGTACTGATTAAGCACGCCCAAAACAATTCGGTGGCAATGACTAAACGACCTGAATTGTTTAATATTTTTGTAAGTTATGTTTCGCATCAATACAGATTTAAGGTATGGGTAACTCAGACATATTATAGTGGCTATCATCGCCTGCGTAATTTCTATCGCCGTATTACTTCGATTCGACAAGATAGTCGTCAAATCAGCGTATCGACATTAGACCGATTTAGACAAACACTACAGATTGATGACAAGATCAGTGATGCTGAAGTATATCGAGAATTGGCGTTGTTGAGTGAACAAAACGGCGAATTGCAATTGGCTTACCGGTTTATGAAAAAAGCCGATGAGTTGCGTCCAAATGGCCCTGTGATTACAGCTAAGTTGAGCGAGTACCAAGATAAATTGAATGTGTCGTCTGCAACTGAGAATCCCAACAAGTGAAGGTGTTTGACGACTTTTTACCCTGGACTAAAAAGCGCATCGAAGGTATTAGCCAAGATCAGTGGCAAGTGCTTTTTAATAACGCCAACGGTATCATCCAAGATCAGCAAATCCCGATCACCAACATTATGGTATTGCTTGGCGCTAAACTGCTAGGAAACCAAAATCTCAATTTGTTTAAGAATCGGCACGCATTGGTACAGTGGTATCAATCTGTAGGCCGATACACCTTTGATATCGATGGATTGCAACGTTTACGATCAATAACAGACGATGCGATACCGGCCGGAAAGGTCAATGGAGTTAATCTAATTGGCTACAGTGGTGCTACAACCGGATTAGGTGAAGATGTTAGAAACTTAGCGGCAATGCTTGAAAGTATCGATATTCCCTACGCTATCAATATGCTTGGTCATCCTGCAGACTCTGTAGCCTATATCAAAAAGCAGGATAGATTGGTTGAACATCGCTATTCTCATTCCATCTTTTGTATCAATTTAATCGAGTACCAAAAAATCTGGCAATCTACTCCTGACTTACACAAGGTGTATGGCAAGATTGCACTTCAGGCTCCCTGGGAGTTGCCAAATTTGCCTAAGGTTTCCAAGGAGTGTCTGGATTCAGTGGATACTTTTTGGTGTATTTCCAGTTTCGTTCTAAATGCATTTGAATCCCAAGAGTATACGAATAGTGTACTGGTGCCGCCAATTTGTATTGCCAATACTGAAATCACGTCTTTTAACCAACTTCAATCGCGACCCTTTACTTTTCTTTACGTATTTGATGCTAGTTCTTATTTGCAACGCAAAAATCCGTTAGCTGCGGTCAATGCTTTTCAAACGGCGTTTCCTACCCAAACAGATGTCAGGCTTGTACTTAAAGTGGCAAACGTAAAAGACAGTTCCGATTATCAAGCGCTGCAGCGAGCCTGTTTAAGTGATAAACGGATTAAATTGGATAGCCAAATGTATTCGACTGATCAGCTTACTCAGTTAATGCAACGTTGTGATTGTTACTTGTCGCTGCATCGTAGTGAGGGATTTGGACGTACGATCGCTGAAGCCTGTATTCTCGGCAAACCGGTAATTGCGACAAATTGGTCTGGTAGTGTGGACATACTCGGTGAGCAAAACGTATTGTCTGTGTCTTACCGTTTGGTTCCGGTTGAAGAAGGGCAATATCCCTATAGTGAAGGGCAGGCTTGGGCCGAAGCAGAGATAGATGATGCGGCAGATAAAATGCGCCAAATTGTTAGTTTGCCGGAAAAACAGCGAGCCCAAATTGGTGATTTAAATCGAATACGTGTACTGGAGCGGTATACGTTAACTGAAACAAAATCTCAATATCGAGACCTACTAGCTGAATTTTTGGTAGGGCAGTAACAATGAGTATACCGGTGCACCTGAAAAAATATGCAATGTTGGGAGTAAAAGCTCTAGTTTCACTATTTCCCCAACAATTTAAAAATTGGCTTAAGAAATCACCTTATTTAACCAGTTTATACAGTCGAAATTTACAGCGTTCGGGCTTGTTTTACGGTTTTCCTTCGCGTAAAAAATTAGAAGCGCTGTATAGCAAAAACATGGCACTCCAAAACCAATTAATAGATTCAATACAGAGCCAAAACAACCTTGTCTTGAATGTGCTCGTTGTGGTTCCTGCAAAAGCAACAGGGAGTCTAGCTCGAACCTATCGGTCAATAATGGCACTAAACAATGCTCAGTGCCGTGTGACCGTATTCACCCAAGTTGAACAAATTGAAACATGTCGGACACAGCTAAGTGAATATGTCAAAAATGACCAAAATCTACGCTTTATTTCAGGTATGGAACCTAAAATTGAGCACGATTTCCTTGTAGTGTATGCCGGAAACGAACTGCATAGATCCTTGGCGACAGTTTTAGATGTAAATCGAACAGAAAATACCGATATTATCTATTTTGATACGGATGCCATTTCGCAGGGTAAGCGCCATTCTCCAGAGTTCTATCCAGATTGGACTCCTGATCTACAATATTCAACGGCCTATTTGCGGCATGTTTTTTGGATTGCAAAAGGCGCTTTGTTAAAACAATTTAGTTTTAGCAATGACAATGAAGCCATTGCTACCTTTATAGCCAATGCTGATGCCCGAATTAACCTAAAAATCAGCCATGTACCCTTGGTCATGTCACACCGTTTTACGACATTCGATTTTTCCATGGAAAAATATAGGCTAGCGTTGCAACAGGCATTATCTGCTAAGGCCAATGTTTTGCTATCCCAAAACAAGCGTCATTTGTCATTACGATGGCAACACCAAGAGCAACCATTAGTGAGTTTGGTCATTCCCACCAAAAACGGTTTATCCCTTGTTAAGGCGTGTATTGAATCAATATTAGAAAAAACCAGTTACCCACATTACGAGATATTATTGGTAGACAATAATTCTGATGAGCCACAAAGCATCGCTTATTTTGATGAGCTGGCAAAGCACCCACAAATAACACTATTAAAATATCCTTATGAATTTAATTATTCTGCAATCAATAACTTTGCCGTAGAACATGCAAAAGGTAGCGTAGTTGGACTAGTTAACAATGATATAGAAGTGATATCAGCTGATTGGTTGACCGATATGGTTGGTCATGTGTTGCGCGAAAACATCGGTTGTGTTGGCGCTAAGCTCCTGTATTCTGATGGTCGAATACAACATGCGGGTGTTGTCATGGGCTACGGGGGCGGTGCGGGCCATGCGCACAAGTATTTCCCACAATATCACCCGGGATATATGAACAGACTAAGTGCAACTGGCAATTTTAGTGCGGTCACTGCGGCCTGTTTGCTAGTGAGTAAGAGCGATTATCAGGCGGTTGGTGGCTTAGAAGAAACATTAAAAGTCGCCTTTAATGATGTGGATTTTTGCTTGAAAGTCACCCGGCTCGGACGTCGTAACTTATACTGCGCAGAGGCTGAGTTATTTCATCATGAATCAGTGTCTAGAGGTCATGAGGACACGGTCGAGAAACGTAGTCGTTTTGAATCTGAACTTGCTTATCTAACAGAAAAATGGTCACAGGTTATTGAACATGATCCTGCCTATAATCCAAACTTAACTCTATCCCGAGAAAATTTTTCAATAAAAGACAATGTAAAGGAAATGCGCTAGTCCGCCTCACATGATTACGAGAAAACTACAGGAAAAGCTGAGTATTACCTATGCTCGAATGAATTTCAGGCTAAGAAAAGATAATCCCAAAGTAAAGTTGGTGGCTATCGCTAAAGATGAAAGTGCTTATTTGGTTGATTGGATTTTTCACCACCTATATTTTGGCTTCGATGAATTAGTTATATACGTAAATAACACCTCGGATAACACCAATGAATTGATTGATGCACTTGCTAGTGAACATCATATTCGGTTTGAAAGTGGTGATCCGTATTTCCAACAAAGTTTACGCGCACCACAAATGGCCATTTATCTCGATGAGTTGCGCAAATCACGTTTGCAGGGCTTTACCCATCTTATGTTTTTGGATGTGGACGAGTTTTACACGCCATTGGATTTTACGCTTAATATTAAAGACTTCATCAAAACCTCTGAAAGTGCAGACGTTTATTGTTTCGAATGGGTACATAAAATGGATGAATATGCACCTTTTGCAGCTCCTTTCACGCCCAATCTCGTAGGGCGAAGAGCGCAACAGGTTAAGTCACTGGTTGCTACCTATATTGAACCACTGAATGCCAATCCGCATAATTTTTTAATTAATACGGGAAACTATAAGTTGGCAGATGGAGCGCCATTTGAAATAGATAAAGAAAATTATTCGAAAGTACCATTAGAGGAATTGGCTAAGCCACTAAAACCCGTTTTCGTTTTGCATAGAATGACGCGACATCCGCTGGAATATATTGCGGCGTTAAAACGAGGTCGTCCACTAGTAGAGGGAAAACAAGGCTCTCAATTTAAAAACAATCGAAGTGGTATTTTTAATGATGATAGTAATATCACTGTAAATATTCCAAGTGAAAAAGTGATTGATTACCAACATCAAAAACAACTATATATCAGTAAAAGAAACCTGGAATCTGTCATCGAGAAAGGCCGTGAAATGGTCATTAGCAGATATCATGATGTGATTTCCATGATCAAAGGCGCGCCGGAAAGTGAAAGCGCGACGCTAACAAAAATTCTTAAAAATGTGGACTTACCCGAAGTGAAGCAAGCCCACGAAGAGTTTTTACAAAACCATCAGCTTTAAAGTCGAATTCACTAAGCGTAATCCTAATATTCTGATATGATCCCAGCCTTTTAGCCTCAACCGTACAATTTAGGTAGTTTTGTTTTTGACCTCTTCTTACACATTGCTCAGTAACCTTGAACATAAAATTGAGAATCATGCTCTTGTGGGTATGGCTGTGTATGAAGGCGATCGCTTGGACTGGATAAAACAAGCAATTAAGAGCGTGCTAACGCAATCCTATCAAGATTTTACTTTGATCATCGTTATTGATGGTGAAGTACATAACGACGTTTATACATTGTTAGTTAATTTGGAACATCAACATAACAATCTAATACTGTTAAAGACCACAGAAAATCAAGGACTCAGCGTTTGCATGAACCTTATCGTTGATCTTTTTGTTAAGAAAAACACCCAGTATTTTTTCCGCATGGATGCAGATGATATTTCCATGAAAGATCGTTTTTTAAAACAAGTGCAGTTTTTCGAACAAAATCCAAACATTGATATCCTAGGTACAGCACTGATTGAAATCAATGAAAAGGGTAAGAAAGTAGGGTCCAGAAAGCTTCCCATTAAACATCATGAGATTCTGAGAATATTACCCAAGCGCTGCGCGATTAATCATCCTACAGTGGCACTTCGCGCTGGTATTTTTAAAGATGGTTTTCGTTATCGAGGAGACTTAAAAAATACCCAAGATTACTTTTTGTGGGCTGAGCTGTGCGCAAATAACTACATCTTTGCTAACTTGCCTAAAGCGTTATTGAAATTTAGACGAGTCAATGATTTTTACAAACGAAGAGGGCTGAGCAAATCCATTAACGAGTTCAAAGCGCGCTTCTACACAATGAAAGTACTCAAGCGCTACAGTATGGGTAATATCGTGTATGCATGTGCGGTATTATTTTTAAGGCTTATGCCGGCAAAACTTGTTAAACTAGCGTATAAAATAGACCGATATTTACTGAATAAGCGAGTAAGACACGAGTGATTGGCGCTACCGTCATATTGTACAAACCCGACATGGACATTACCCAGCAACTGCTTGATTCTGTTTTAGAGCAAGTGGATGTGTTGAGCATTGTCGATAATTCTCCTGTGCCAACAGAATTAAATATAAAAAGTGACAACTTACATTTCCATCACTTTCCAAACAATATTGGCATTGCGGCAGCGCACAATATTGGTTTGAATGATCTAAAAACAGCAGGCTGTGAGTTCGGCATACTGTTGGATCAGGATAGTTGTATTGAAGAAGATTTTGCCTTTAGGTTGTCTTCTTTGTTAGTGGCTTCAAAAGTAGACAAACGTCCCTTAGTCGCTATTGGCCCTCGAATCATCTGTTCTTTTTCGGATAAAACAGTTAGGCCACGCGTGCAGCGTGAGTTGGCGATTTACGACGATTTAGTGTGTGTAACCCAGATTATCTCTTCCGGTATGATGATCGATTTATCCAAGTTAGATTTGATTGGTTTCAAAGACGAATCACTGTTTATCGATGGTGTTGATCACGAGTGGTGTTGGCGAGCCAAAAAGAATAATCTAATGGTCGCCATTGCTGAAAAAGTGGAAATGATCCATCGCCTAGGTGACTCGCGCAGCAAATTTGCAGGCGTTACCTATAAAGTCGGCTCGCCAGTGAGGCTATATTATCAATTCCGAAATGTACTAGTCTTAAGTCGCAGAGGCTATGTTCCTTGGTATTGGAAATGCCGTAACTTGGCCGTGTTGCCCATCCGTTTTTTTGCCAATAGTTTGTTACAGGATAATAGAATCGATCGCGTTAAGTTTATGCTCTGCGGTCTAATTGACGGGCTATTTAATCGAAAAGGGGCTTTTTCCGACAATTGGTAAACGCCATATTGATTATTCTGCGCTAGATAACTTCTTTTACACTTACTCGCAATTGTTTTTAGACTGTCTCAACGGTATAGTTCTCATCATAACATTCATTTAGGGAAACAAATGAAAGTCACTGTTTTTGGTATTGGTTATGTGGGCTTAGTGCAAGCTGCAGTGTTGGCTGAAGTCGGTCACGACGTAGTGTGTATCGATGTCGATCAGAATAAAGTCGATAATTTAGAAAAAGGCATTATCCCCATATATGAGCCGGGCTTGACGCCTTTGGTTAAATCGAATTTTGAATCGGGTAGGGTTAAATTTACGACTGATGCTAAACGCGGTGTGGAGCACGGTGACGTGATCTTTATCGCGGTAGGAACACCGCCCGATGAAGACGGCTCGGCTGACTTGAAATATGTATTAGCGGTGGCCAAAACTATCGCTGAATTTATGCCCAAGCATAAAATTGTAATCAATAAGTCGACGGTGCCGGTAGGTACCGCTGATAAAGTTTCCGCTAAAATTTCTGAAACCCTTGCTGAGCTGAATAAAAACTTAACCTTTGATGTGGTGTCCAACCCAGAGTTTCTCAAAGAAGGCGCTGCGGTTAACGACTGTATGCGTCCTGATCGTATTATCATCGGTACCAACAGTGAGACGGCTGAGAAGAAATTACGTGAGCTCTACGCGCCTTTCAACCGCAATCACGACAAAATTATTGTGATGGATATTCGCAGTGCTGAGCTGACCAAATACGCAGCCAACTGCATGTTGGCAACTAAAATTAGCTTTATGAACGAAATGGCTAATTTGGCTGAGGTGTTTGGCGCAGACATCGAAAACGTTCGATTAGGCATAGGTTCTGATCCTCGCATTGGTTATCAGTTTATTTACCCTGGCTGCGGTTATGGCGGCTCTTGTTTCCCCAAAGATGTGCAAGCGCTCGCTCGCAGTGCATCTGAAGCAGGATATACCGCGCAGATTTTAGAGTCGGTGGAAGCGGTAAACTACAAACAAAAAGAAAAGTTATTTGGTTACATTTCTGCTCATTTTAATGGTGATTTGGCAGGTAAAACAGTTGCGCTATGGGGATTGTCGTTTAAACCCAATACCGATGATATGCGAGAAGCCTCCAGCCGTGTGTTGATGGAGAGCCTTTGGGATGCTGGTGCAACAGTCCAAGCCTATGATCCTGAAGCAATGGAAGAAACCCAGCGTATATATAACGGACGCTCTGACTTACGCTTAATGGGCACTAAAGAGGCGGCATTAGAAGGTGCTGATTTCTTGGTAATTTGTACCGAATGGCAAGCTTTTAGAGCACCGGATTTTGAGTTGATCAAAGAAAAATTAAAAGAACCATTATTATTTGATGGCCGTAATTTGTTTGAACCGTCACGAATACAGGAATACGGATTGCATTACTACGCCATAGGTCGTGGTTTATCTGTTAAAAAACATTAAGGACAAAGACATGAGTCAAGTGAAAAAAGCGGTTATTCCAGTCGCGGGATTGGGAACTAGAATGTTGCCTGCAACCAAAGCTATTCCTAAAGAGATGCTACCGGTTGTTGATAAACCGCTAATTCAATATGTAGTTGCAGAGTGCGTTGCAGCGGGTATTAAAGAAATTATCCTGGTAACTCATGCCAGTAAAAACAGTATTGAAAATCATTTTGATACCAGTTTTGAATTGGAAGCAACGCTTGAAAAGCGTGTTAAGCGTCAACTACTGGATGATGTTCAATCTATTTGTCCCAAAGATGTGACTATCATGCACGTACGTCAAGGGGTTGCCAAAGGTTTAGGCCACGCTATTTTGTGTGCACGCCCCATGGTGGGAGATAGCCCTTTTGCCGTGGTGTTACCGGATGTCATCATTGATGATGCAGCCTGTAATCAGAAAAAAGATAATCTAGCCGACATGGTCGCGACCTTCAATACTAGCCGCGTCAGCCAAATTATGGTGGAAGCGGTACCTGAAGATCAGGTCAATAATTACGGTGTGGTTGATTTAGAAGGTAAACAGCTCGGAGAGGGGGAGTCGACCAAAATTCATAAAATGGTTGAGAAGCCGCCGGTTGATGAAGCGCCTTCTAACTTGGCTGTGGTTGGTCGGTATGTGCTGTCTGAAAAAATTTGGGATGCGTTAGAGTTCACTCCTCCTGGCGCAGGCGGTGAAATCCAGCTTACCGATGCCATCGCATCAATGATGAACGAAGAACAGGTTGACGCTTATTACATGACTGGCAAGAGCCATGATTGTGGAAGTAAATTGGGTTATATGAAGGCAAATATAGAGTATGCGCTGCGTCATAAAGAGATTGGCGAAGAGTTTAAAGCGTATTTGAAGTCATTAGAGCTTTAGTCGCTGCTAAAGCTACTAGCAGAACATTGTAAGACAAGGGCACCAATTTGGTGCCTTTTTGTTGTTTGTGATTAAACTTCGAGCTGGTGCAAGGGGACTCATCAATTTAGAAATCCAACATATTTTAAAAGTTACTTATAAAGAAGACAGTAGTCCACAAGCAATCTAGTTAGATCTTGTTTCTGTGAACAGAAAAAAACGACTTTGATTGAGTATGGTTCATCTTCGACACGATATAAGATCCTAAAATCATTTGCTGTGAATTCTCGATAATTCATCATTCCTAATGAGGAGAGGTAAGGTGATATAGGTGCGGACTTAGGATTGTCGCTGACCATTTTTTCAAATCGTTCAATCGCATCGATGATGTTTTCAATTACTTGTTTTTCAGTAGAAAAACGTGTGAGGTAATCAACAGAAAGGTTGATCAAATTGTAGAATGTTGCAGCGTAGGTAATGCTAGGCTTCAAGCTACATATATCCTGTGAGTATATTCAACAAACTGCATCTAGCACCTGTTTCCATTTTACTTAACCTCACTATCTTTAAGGCGATTGATTAGGTTAGTTTTCATGTCATCACTTGAAATGGCATTACCTTTATTGAGATCATTTTCGGCAAAGCTTGCTAATTTCAATATAGCGATCGCATCGTCACGAAACTTACGCTGTGCATAGTCTTCAATGACATAAGCAGGTGCGCCGTTTTGAGTAACAATAATCGGCTCTTCAACGGGTAGATTAGAAGCGTTCTTTTTGATATAGCTGATAGTTTCAATGCGCATTGGCTTTTCTCTAATAATATAGTGGACTAAATTTAGTCTAAATAAAGACTTATCGCAAGTTTGCTGTGGGTGCATTTTAGTTTTCCTAGCTTAATAAAAGAAAAATCAAGGCAGTACTGCTTAGTGGCCTGCCTTGCTTACAAACAGCGATTCTATTAATAACGTTTATTCGTTGACCACTGCCTCATCTTGCAGCTTTTCAATCATGCGCAAGCCTATCCCTTTGACTTTTTTTAAGTCTTGCAGGGTGGAAAACTCACCGTTAGCGTTGCGAAATGCAACGATTTCCGCCGCTTTTTTTGCACCGATTCCGGGGAGTCGCTGTAGCTGCTCTATGCTGGCAGTATTGACATTGACTTTTTGTGACTGGGTTTGCAGTTGAGTTTTTGCGGTGGCAATTTTCTGTTCAAGCGATTTAGCTTGAATGCTTGGTGCACTCGCCAAAAATACTGCACAGCCGATGACTATTGTAGGTAAGAACTTTTTCATGTTGGATCTCCTTGTTCATTGTTTCAATCCCTTTGTGCTGTTTTGCACTGTTTAAAAATAGAACCGTGTAGCGTGGCTGTAAAGTCTAGTTTTTTGGGTTTTGGTACAGGTTTTTGCTTGGATTGGTGGTGGTTGGCTGCATAACGGGGGGAAGGAGATCCCCGACCAAGAGCTCCTCGGGGATGACAGAATAGAAGTCATCCCGGCAGTGCTCTTAGAGCCGGGATCTTTTGGGCTGTTGTTTGTAGTTGGTTGCGTCAGACTGTTTGGGAGATCCCCAATAAGAGCACTTGGGGATGACGGGGTTTTACTTTTTCGGGGATGACAGAATAAAGGTCATCCCGGCAGTGGCATTCAACAAAGGTCATCCCGGCAGTGCTCTTAGGCCGGGATCTTGTGGGCTGTTGTTTGTAGTTAGTTACGTCAGACTGTTTGGGAGATCCCCGCACTGCGTGCGCACCTAAGAGCGTCTCGGGGATGACGGGGTTTTACTTTTTCGGGGATGACAGAATAAAGGTCATCACGGCAGTGGCATTCAACAAAGGTCATCCCGGCAGTGCTCTTAGAGCCGGGATCTTTTGGGCTGTTGTTTGTAGTTGGTTACGTCAGACTGTTTGGGAGATCCCCGACCAAGAGCACCTCGGGGATGACGGGGTTTTACTTTTTCGGGGATGACGCAATGTTTTCGCCTCGGGGATGACAGAATAAAGGTCATCACGGCAGTGGCATTCAACAAAAGTCATCCCGGCAGTGCTTTTAGAGCCGGGATCTTTTGGGCTGTTGTTTGTAGTTGGTTACGTCAGATTGTTTGGGAGATCCCCGCACTGCGGGCGCATCTAAGAGACCTCGGGGATGACACTGTGTTTTCGCCTCCGGGATGACAGAATAAAGGTCATCCCGGCAGTGGCATTCAACAAAAGTCATCCCGGCAGTGCTTTTAGAGCCGGGATCTTTTGGGCTGTTGTTTGTAGTTGATTACGTCAAACTGTTTGGGAGATCCCCGCACTGCGTGCGCACCTAAGAGCGTCTCGGGGATGACGGTATGTTGGACTCGGGGATGACGGCATGTTGGACCTCGGGGATGACTGTGTTTTTGCGCTTTTAAACGGTACAAACAAAAAAGCGAAGCACCGATGTGCTTCGCTCTTTTAGCTGTATTTTTTTGTTTAGGCTTTACAGTCTATCTAGTACCGCTTGGGTGAAGTCGGTGGTGCCGTGTTCGCCGCCTAGGTCGCGGGTAGTGCGGTCGCCTGACTCGATCACTTCTTTAAGCGCTTTTCTGATAGCGTCGGCTTTGTCGCTCATTTCTAAATATTCGAGCATTTGCACTGACGCCAAGATAACCGACGTAGGATTCGCTAAGTTTTTACCGGCGATATCTGGTGCTGAGCCGTGTACGGCTTCAAATATTGCACAGTCATTACCGATGTTGGCACCCGGTGCCATGCCTAAGCCGCCGACTAATCCTGCGCATAGGTCAGAGATGATGTCGCCAAACAAGTTGGTGGTGACGATCACGTCAAACTGATGTGGATTCATAACCAATTGCATGCAGGTGTTGTCGACAATCATTTCGGTTGATTCGATATCTGGATATTGATTTGCCACTTCGCGCGCCACTTTCAAGAACAACCCAGAGGTCGATTTTAGAATGTTGGCTTTGTGTACTGCGGTCACTTTCTTACGGCCTTCACGGCGAGCAAGTTCGTAGGCGAACTTGACAATACGCTCTGCGCCAGCACGGGTGATCTTGCTCATGGCTTCAGCTTCTGAACCATCTTCTGAGACTACTTGACCAAGGCCTGAGTACATACCTTCGGTGTTTTCACGCACAGTGATGATGTCAATGTCTTCGTAACGCGCTTTGGTGCCTTTGAACGACAACACTGGGCGGACATTGGCATACATTTGGAAACGTTTACGCAAACTCACGTTGATAGAGGTAAAGCCTTCACCAACGGGTGTGGTCAATGGGCCTTTCAAGGTTACTTTGTTTTTTTCGATCAGCTCAAGCGTTTCTTGTGGCAACAACTCGCCATGATTTTCCAATGCCATTAACCCGGCATCTGCGAAATCATAAGCGAAGTTACAGCCTACTTTATCAAGTATCTGTAGGGCTGAATCGACGATATCTGGGCCAATACCGTCACCTTTTATCACGGTGATACGTTGTTGAGTCATTATTAGTTCCTATTCGCGCTGTGGCAGTCAATTACTGCAAACATGGTGTACGTAAAAGTAACGCTTAAAATTGAGGGCGGCTTTATACCATTTTTCGACGGCTTTTACCACGTAAAGCCAGTAATTATGGCCGCTTATCTCGAATAATTTAACGCCGGCGGTGTCTGCTTAAATGTTAATGAAATGTACGGTAGCAATGGGTTTGCGTAAGTGATTGTTCGCTAAGGTGTTGATAATCCGTTGGTGACATCGCTAAGATCTCCAAGGCTTGGTTAATATAATTATCAGAATCAGTACATTGCGGCAAGTTGGCAAAAAAAGCGCGTTTCGCCGCTAATATACTCAGCCCTAAAATACAGGTTAAACATTTCGCCAGTTGGGTTTGCTTTAACTCATTGGGCGGAGTGGAAAGGTGTTGAATGGCCGTGATAAACACCCCCGGTTGTTGCCATGCTTTGCACAATATTAACCCATGCTCAATCAGACTATCGGTATGACTAAAATCATACAAGCTGCGCAAATCATAATGGTTTTGCTGAGCCGGAGACCAGTGTGTCCGGGTTTTTAGCCGTGGCTGCGTAAAGAGTCCACTGCAGGCAAAACAGGCTAGGTTTGAAGCTTGCTCAGGTGTAATGTCATTGCCGTGGGATGCGAGATTAAAGGCAATCTGTGCAACTAGTCGGGTAAACTGGGTAAAGTCTTGTTGCAAAGGAAAATAACTTTGATTGAGGCGCAGTAATAGCGCTTGTTCGATCAACATATTATTGGTGCGCAGATAACCGTGCATCATCAGCCCGTGTTTGACTTGCTGCACTGGGATTTTGTTGCGATTAGAAAAGGTCGCTGTGCGTTTCAGGTATTCCGAAAACGCCGGTTCGGCACTGATTTGCACCGCCAGTTTGTCGATATCGACCTCGCCACTGTTTAAGTGGGTCTGCACTTCGAGTAATACTGGCGGCGGCTTGTTCAGTGGGTAACTTTCACTGATAGGCGAAATACAATCTGCTTTTTCTGCTTGCCACTGTTCGCTCCACCAGTTGTGTGTTTGGCTAAAGCCTTTAATCACTTGCGCGCCCAGTGGCTGCATCTCGGTGGTTTTATATACTCGTGCGAATTGCACAGGTTGGTCTTTGTCTTTACTGAGTTTGTTAACTAGCAATCGTTCGCTAGTCACCCCCAATACAATGGCATTTTGGCCACCGCTATATTTGATCACCGTTCCGGGGGGTACCAGCCCTGGGTATTCTAGCAGTGGCTGTAAATCGTTAATCCAGTGTTGCGGGCATAATTGCGTTAACTGACGCAAGCATGCAGCAAAAGAAAGGGATTTACCCGAGGTGCGATGCGTCACACCTACCGCCAGCCAATGGGCGCACAACACCATGCGTTGGACTCGGGTTAATTGAGCGGGCCACTTTTTAATTGCCGAAGGTTCCTTGCACAACAGTTGAAACACGCCATAGCCTTGGTACCACACATCCAAATGTACTTTTTGTAGCAGGGTTATCAGCGCTTTATTGTAAGGATGCTCGGTGACGGCGTCACCTTGTTGTTGATAGTACTGGGTAAGCAGGGCGGCACGTTCGGCATACAAGCTAATAATGCTGCTTAACATTTGCTGGCTACACAGTTCATTGACTTTGTTTTGTTTGCACAGCAAGGCGCAAAATACCAAGCTATTGAAAGTGAGGTTGTCAATGTAGCTGTATTTGGATTTGTATAAATAGGGTTGCGCGCTAAAAATGTCTGGCGTGTGATTAAAACCGTTGAGGAACAACTCTGCGGCTTTAACGATGGGCTGAATCTGAGTGGAGTTTAAGGGATGGTTGTTAACGTCTTTTATTATCCCAGCGATCCGTGCAAATTGTTTTACCACTACTTGAGTAGGCATATGGGCAAAAACTCAATCAGTTTAAAACGTAATGAAGGTGATGATATTATCGACCACCTTGATTATAAATCGAGATAAGATTGATAAGCACCATCTCCCCAAGCAATGAGTTCATCGTTTTCAAATAGCAAAGGAGTGCATTCATCTTGGGTAGTGATACCGTCAGATTGCATATGTTGGGTGCGGTAAAACATCACCTGAATGTGGCGATCGCCGACTTTCTTTGCTTCGCTAATATCGGGCGGTCCCATCATTTCCATCACAGTGGCTTTGACAAAACCTAACTGCAACTTAGACACTTGGACTAAATTGTACTCCTGACGATCTTCCCAGCCCATGCTAGAGGTATCATCGGGGTTGTACATAATGAGCGCTACAACAAAGGTTGCATAAAGTAGTACGCCTACACCAATGCGCTTTATTACTTTTTTATTCATACAGGTTCTATTTATCCAAGTAATCTGAGTCCATGTTAAAGAAAACCTCTGATTGAATAAAGGCTGCTAAACGTAAAAAGCGGATTATTAATCGATTGTTACAAATAATATCCGCTGCTCGATACATAATATCCAGAGTTCAGGTTAATTTAGCCTTTTTTCACCTGATAACAGGGGCTGTAGCTACTACCGGGTAACTTCATTCGTTGCTGAGCTACAAATGATTCCAATAAGTCGTCGAGCATGGCCATGAGCTTGGCGTCTCCATTTATTGTGAAGGGGCCTTTTTCTCGGATCTGCTTGATCCCTTCGGCCTTAACATTACCTGCCACTATGCCCGAAAACGCTTTTCTCAATGCGGCCGCTAATTCTGCCTTGGGTTGAGAATAGTGTAAGTTCAAGGCCGCCATGCTCTCATGCGTAGGAATAAAGGGTTTTTGGAATTCAGGTTCAATCTGTAATGACCAATTGAACAAATACGAATCTCCAATCTCACGGCGATGGGAGTGCACAAATTCTTGTTTGCGTTTTAGGGTTCTTGCCACTTCTTCGGGGTCATCAACGATGATTTCATACAGGCTTTGTGCTTCAGGCCCTAAGGTTTCACCTATAAACTTGTCGATAGATTCAAAATATTCTTTGCTATGCGCAGGACCGGTTAACACTATAGGTAGCACTTGGTATTTGTTATTTTCGTGAAGCATCACACCCAATAAATACAGCAGTTCTTCGGCGGTTCCTACCCCGCCTGGGAAAATCACGATTGAATGAGCGATGCGCACGAAAGCTTCCAAGCGTTTTTCTATGTCGGGCATGATCACCAGCTCGTTGACAATTGCATTGGGCGGCTCGGCGGCAATAATGGAGGGCTCTGAAATACCCAAGTATCGGCCATAATTGTAGCGCTGCTTGGCATGACCAATGGTGGCGCCTTTCATTGGGCCTTTCATGGCACCAGGGCCGCACCCGGTGCAAATGTTCATCTCCCGTAAGCCCAATTGATAACCGACTTTCTTAGTGTATTTATATTCGATTTCACCGATAGAGTGACCACCCCAACACACGACGACATTGGGATCACTGCCAACTTTTATCGCTTCTGCGTGCCTAAGCATGTCAAACACAATGTCAGTTAAATAGCGCGATTCAGAAACCTGAGACTCTTCAAAGTGGTATTTGCTACCCATATGCAAGATGTCACGTAGCACCGCGAACAAGTGCTCGTGTACGCCCTTAATCAGTTTGCCATCTACAAAGGCCACTGCGGGCGGGTTGATCAGTTCAATTTTGACGCCGCGCTCGCGTCTAACCAAATTGATCTGAAAATCTTCATAAGGTGCGAAAATATGCTCGTAGTCATCTTCTTCAACCCCTGAGTTGAGCACCGCCAGACTACAATTGCGAAATAGCTTGTAGAGTTCACTGTCAACTGACTGCTTGAGTCCGTCTACTTCAAATTGGGATAATTGACTTAACGGCCCAACGGGGTTTAATTGGATTTTGGTCATACATTGCTTTCCTTACAGCTAACTGTCTAGGTGATTGCGAATATTGGTATAAATCAGTATGTTCAAGGTTACTGCCGAGCTTGTCTAGCTTGCGGGTAACTGTTTTCAAAGTCACTGCGAAATGGGTTGATGTCTAACCCGCCTCTGCGCGTATATCTCGCGTAAACTGAGAGTTTTTCAGGGTGACAATAACGCTTTATATCATTGAATATGCGCTCGGCGCATTGTTCATGAAACTCATTGTGCATGCGAAATGAAATCAGGTACTTCAGCAGTCTCTGTTGGTCTATCTTAGGTCCCACATAATGTATCGAAACACTGCCCCAATCCGGCTGATTGGTGATCAAGCAATTGGATTTTAACAAATTACTATACAAGGTTTCTTCAACTACAGTGGCAGCTGAGTCAGGTGTAGTAGGCGTGGCAAGTGATTCTGGATCAAGTTGATAGTCGTTTATTTCAACATCTACATGATCAATGCACTGGCCAGGTAATTCGGCGATCTGCTGTTGGTTAAAGCGCTCAGGCATAACGATGTCTATGCTTACTCTGCCTCCGGCACAGGCCGATAAATCTTGCTCGATGAGTTGCTGTAGTTTGTCGCTAGATTCGATTTTCGTTTGATTGAAACTATTGAGATACAGTTTAAAGCTTTTCGACTCGATTAAATTGGGGGTATCAAACGGGACCCGACAATGCATGATTGCCACTTGAGGTTTACCTTTTGGATTTAACCAAGAGAGCTCGTATGCTGTCCACAAGTCCTCGCCATGAAAGGGCAAAGGGCCTGTTAAGCCGATTTCGTTGCGACTCAAACTTCTAGGTACCCCTTGTAATAATTCGGGCGCATACTGGCTAACGTATTGTACCGATTTGCCTAAGGTTAAGTAGGATATGTCGGTGTCTTTGCCACTTGGCGTGTTCGAATCTTTTGTCATTTACCTTTCTCATTCGCTAAACTAGCCGGCGTAATACAGTCGAGCTACTCAGTTGTAAAAGCCTCGTTTAGTCGACACAATTTGAATTTAATTAGGAAGTGTAGCTCGTGGATATCCAATCAGCACTACAAAGATTTGTATCGGATTATGTAAGCTTGTATCAAACCGAACAAAAACCGATGGTCATTCAATATGATTCTAATTGGCCTTCGCCTTGCTATCAATCAAAAGCTGAAGATAACGAATGGGTCGGATGGCAACCTGTCTTGCAACAGCAGCCGATGTCGCTATCTGACTTTGAAAACGCGTTGGATATCACCATGGATAAGCAGTTAGCGGCGTATTTTAGCTGTTATTGGAGTGACAACCTGAACGCTAAAACTGCGCGAGGCAATCTGCAATTACTGCTACCTTGGAATGAACAAGACTTTGAGCGTTTGCAACAAAACCTAATTGCTCACGTGTTGATGAAACGCCGATTGAAACAAAAAGAAACCTTGTTCTTCGCGGTAACCGATGAAGACGATTTTATCATTAGCGTTGACAACGAAAGTGGCAAGGTGATGCTTGAGCAGGTGGGCTTGGAGCCGCAAGAGGAGCTGGCAGATTCATTATTGTCTTTTATACAGCAGCTATCACCCAGACTTTAGGGAATGCGTTCCAGTATCTTGTTCAGTCGCTGTACCTGAGACTCTAAACTGGCAACGCGCGCTTCCAAATCAGTTACCCGCTGCTGTGGGCTGATGTCCGCAACGACACTTTCTGGCTGCTGCGCTAACTCAGCAGTAAACTGCTGTGGATCTCTTTTCCAGCGTTTCAATACGTCAATCACCTCAGGTAGTGGCAAGGAACGATTGGCTGACTTACGGATCATTGCGACCGTGGGTTGTTGCTGTGACGCCTGTAGTTTTTCGCACAAGGACACTATGTAATTTTGGTTATTGGGCATGATGAAAAACACTAATTATTGGTGAATGTGCACATTTTATCGATTAACGTTATTTGGCGCACGAGTTAATTTCCTTTTAAAACAATAACATAAATGTTGGCCTTGTTTTTGTATTCCACTGCCTAACATTGTCTAAATAACGTAAAAGGAAACTCTATGAAAAAATTACTTACAGCTGCTGCTTTGATCTTGCCACTAACCTTATCAGGGTGTGTTATTTCGGTCGGCGGTGAAGGTGACTACTCACATCATTCAGACTGGCAAGACATTGAGCGGGATAATCGCAAGCACGTGGCTTCTCTGGAAACTAATACAACGGTTTCAGCAATTAAAAGTCGCATGGGCACACCCGATTTTAGTGAATTACACCAACGAGGTGATGACGAAATTCGGGTGTTATTCTATCGCACTCATTTGCGTGATGGTGATGGCATAACAACCAAGGATGAATGTACACCGCTGGTGTTTAAAAACGGCAAACTGGTAGGTTGGGGTGACACGGCCTACGATCAGATTTAATCCACTGACCAGTGTAGGCCGCTTTTAGGGTTATCTGAGCATACTGTCGAGATGATCAATCAGTTCGGCCCATTCAGCGTCCTCTAATAGGGCGCTTCTCACAAAAGTAGCTTGCGAGTCAGACCAAAAACTAGCGTCCTCTAAGCGAGTGGCGCTAGGAATTCCTTTGTGGCTTTCGATAAAGGCATCGATTGATTCATCATCATTGTCCAAGCCAAGCTGCAAAAATAAATCATTCATTGTTAGGTTTTCAGCGATCATAGTGAGCTCCTTTTAGTATGGTCAGAAAGTTGTTTATACGGTGTAGGACTAATTATAGATTCCTCTTTCAATAATATCGCCCTTGATACCCAATTTAGCGCAAAATACCGCCATCAGGTTAATCAGGTGTTAACATGGGGTTAATATTTCTGTAAAGTGGCCGCAATGATGTTTAAGAGAAAATCACAATGACCAATACCGCCACTGAGCTTAATCCAGCTGACACAGTAAAGGCTGTTTATTTAGCTGCTGAAGATCTAAAAATTGCGGCGTCTATTTTGTATCAGGCTTATCATGATGACCCTCTTTTTCTGGATATTTTTGAAGCAGAAAACGAAGGCTATGAGCAGCGTTTAAGAAGCGCGATTCGCGAAGAGCTCAATGCCTTTTGGACCGCCAAGCAACCGATGATTGGTCTGTTTGAAGATGAAAGACTATTGGCAGTGGCGTGCTTGATCAGTCCAAATTGTGCATTCGGTCCCGGTCGATTCTGGCATTGGCGATTAAAAATGCTGCTAACTGCCGGATTCTTCGGTACTCGGCAGATGGTTGAAAAAGAGCAACGGGTGCGCGATCACATTCCTCATAATCAATATCATATGTTGTCATTTATTGGCGTACATCCAGATCACCAGCACCGCGGCTTAGGGCATGTATTGATGAGTGCCGTTGATAGCGTGATGTTAGATGAGCCTGAAAGTGAAGGGGTGGGGGTTTATGTAACTTTACCTAAATGCTTGTCATTTTTTGCCGATGGGCACTATGAACATGTAGAAGATTTAGAAGTGGCTCACATTACCGGTCAGATAATGTTCCGACCGCGTCCTCAGTAAAATTCTGTTTTTGTTGAGCCTAACGTTAAGGTGTAACTCAAAAACGGTTTAGTTAACCTGAACTCTGGTTGATAACTCAACAAACCAAAATCCCAGCGTGCGATAAGCGCGCTTTTTTTTGTACGAAATGTCTTACATGCGTGTAAGTCTATGGCGGAATAAACGCTTATCCAATTGCTTACTAAATTTTTAACCAATTGAATTTATTGAAAAAAATACAATTTCTTAAACTTTAGTCTAATACCTAACAGAAAAAACAACATAATTACTCTGTTTGTTACAGGATTTTGCTATATCTTTAATCACGTCACAAGGAAACACGACGGGTCAGGAAGACCATACGGATAGCCTAAATGGAACACTTTCAGGATGAAAGCCGATATTCAGGATGAATATCTCGCAATTAGGATGCTTACGATGGAACGACTCATGGATGAACAAGGATGAGCTAGGACACCTAAAGGATAAGGAAAGCTGCATATCAGGATGTGCAGTGTAAAAAGGATAAAAGGAAAGGACACACACAGGATGTGTGACTCACTCAGGATGAGCGAGAATAGATGGAAAGGGGCGCATACGGATGTCACCGGGATGGTTTAATAGCGATGGATAGCTGAGAAGGATACTCAAAATTTGGGGGCGCGATGGCTTTTGTCATCGCGCCTTTCTCGTTTTCTCGGTGAATCAAAATGACCAAGTACATCGTAGGTCAATTTTTATTTTATTGAATACCGACCAAACCTATTTGCGCAGCCATTTCGTTAAGCCTTTTTGCAATTCTTCGGCAACTATGGGTTTGGTCAAATAACCATCCATGCCTGCGGCATAACATTTCTCGGCGTCACCTTTCATCGCATTTGCGGTCAGCGCGACAATGGGGATGGCCGGATCAAATTTGACGTTTTGCGCGGCTCTAATTTTCCTGCTTGCCTCGTAGCCATCCATCACGGGCATCTGGCAATCCATCAATATGAGATGAAACGGTCTAGGCGCCTTATTCAATGCTGCTATGGCTTCTACACCGTTACTGGCGACTTCAATTTGCACTCCCAAATTTTTTAGCATTTCATAGGCGACGGCTTGGTTGATAGGATTGTCTTCAACCAAAAGCACTCTTGGCATGTTTGTCGAGCTGTGTGGCAGGTTATGCCGTGTGATGAGTTGTGGCAATGTGGCTGCATGTGCGCCATCGTGCTTTTGTGTCTCAATCAGTTTGATTGCACTTAACATGTCATCCGCTTTTACCGGTTTATTGAAAAACGCACTGAAACCAACTTGCTTATAGCGGTTAGCATCACCTTTGTGATTATTGGTGGTCATAATGATGAGTTTTAGCGTGTCAAATCGGTCATCACTTTTAATTGCTTTGGCAAGCTCTTCGCCGTTTATACCGGGCAAATTTGCATCAATGATCGCGATATCTATTAGACTGTTTTGCTGGTGGTGGTGGCGCAATGCTTTTAACGCTTCAGGCGAACTTTTAGCTTCAATCACCTCAACGCCTTTAGATTCTAGAATGGTGCGCATCACTTCGCGACTGCTGGCATTGTCCTCAACCAGCAACACGCGAGTTGTAGCCAATAAGGCTAAATTAGCTTGCAGATAAGATCCCTGTGCACCTTTATCGACGGTTTCACAAACCACATCAAACCAGAATTCTGAGCCAACCTGCCATTCACTATTAACGCCAATTTCGCCGCCCATTAAGGTCACTAATTGTTTAGAAATCGACAAGCCTAAGCCGGTACCGCCATATTTACGGGTAGTGGAAGTATCCAGTTGATCAAACTTTTCAAACAGCCGTTGCTGTTTTTCATGGGGAATGCCAATACCGGTATCAATAATACAAAATACTAATTTGTCTGCCGTGTCACCATGGACAAAGTTGACCTTAATTTTGACTTCACCTTGCTGAGTAAATTTAATTGCGTTGTTGGTCAAATTGGTCAGCACTTGGCGGATCCGGCCAGGATCGGCTTTGACCCATCGAGGTACGGCAGGGGTCATTGAAAAAATCAGTTCTAGCTCTTTTTCTTGTGCTCGTAATGAAAATGTCTCGACAAAGTGCTCTAGCATATCGTGTAGATCAAACTCGATATTATCGATGGAAAGTTTGCCAGCTTCGATTTTAGAAAAATCTAAAATATCGTTTATCAATGCCAAAAGTGCATTACCACTTACTTTCGCAAGCTCGGCAAACCGCAGCTGTTGTTTGTTTAATGGGGTGCTGAGCAGTAAATCATTCATACCGATGATGCCATTGATCGGTGTACGAATTTCATGGCTCATGTTGGCCAGAAAGTCACTTTTTGCCTGACTGGCTTCTTTGGCTTGCTCCTCTGCGAGTTTTAATTTAGTGATGTCTTGAAATGCACCTCTTAAAATTGCTTTGCCGTTATCATTGCGTTCCACATGGCCTGTTGATCTCACCCAAATGCGATTGTTTTTGGCGGTGATAAACGGCATTTGTAAATCAAAAGGGGTGTCGTATTTGATGGCTTGTTGAATTGCCTCAGACAACAATGGACGTGCTTCAGGGGCGTAAAAATTGAGCGCATCACTACTATCCACTTCGCTGCCGATGGGGAGTTCATGGATTCGGTACACTTCTTGTGTCCAAAACAGGGTGTTGCTCTCGACATCAAGCTCCCAGCCACCCAACTTGGCAATTTTTCCGGTAGCTTCTAACAAGGATGCACTGCGTTTCTTCTCTGCCTCAATACGTTTTAACTCAGTGATGTCCCGTCCGACAAATAAATACCCGTCAATGTCAGAGTGCTCGTTGATCACCGCATTCACGGTTAATTGCACCGGAAATGTCGTGCCATCTAAACTTTGAAATACGGTTTCATATTCCTCGGCTAGGCCTTGTTTAGCTACCCAGGTTAATGATTCAAAACCGGTTTTGACATTGGTCTTGGCTCTTTCCTCAATTTGCTGTGCATGTTTGAGCATGGCGTTATGCAAGAAAAATAACTCTGGGGTAGCGCTTCCCACGACCTCTTGTCTGGGGTATTGCAGTAACTCTTCAGCCACTTTGTTATAACTTACAATGTGGCCGTCGAGATCGGTCGAAACAATGATCTGCTTAGTACTGTTTAAAATAGCCTGTTGTAGATGGTTTATTTTAATCAGTTGTTGCTCATATTCTTTTTGCTTAGTGATGTCTGTTTCTATTGCCATGAACCCAGATAACAAACCATCTTCATACATCGGCTGACTATTTAACCGTATCCAATAAGGTTCCCCATTCTTATTGTAATTGATTAATTCACAGGTAAAAGGGCGCTGCTCTTTAAGTGACTTGATTAACGCTTGAGACGTTTTTTTATCTGTCAGCGGGCCGCCGAGTAATTCTGCAGGTGACCTACCAATTGCCTCTGATTCGGTATAACCACTAATGCGAGTAAATGCGTGATTGACCCAATTAATGCGCATGCCTGGAGTAAAAATAATGATCGCATTATCAGTTTCTTCTACTACCTTTGCTAAAAAAGCATTTTTCGCGTTGCTATCGAGTAGTTGTTTCTGGGTTTTAAACTGCTCAGTAGCGTCATAGCTGATCCCCATCAGTTTGCGTTTCTTACGCGACTTACCGACGGTGCGACCATATAGCTGAATCACTTTTTCAGATTGTTGGGGAGATTTAAGACGCAATGTCGCTTCATACACACTTTCGCGCCGTAATGATTGTTGAAATTCATTAATTGCCATTTCTTGATCGTCGGCGTGGATCAAGTTAAACCAATCATCTGGTGATTTAATGCAGTGTTCACTGGTAATTTCGAACAAACGATACATTTGCTGATCCCAATCTAAGCGATCGTCATCAATATTGTATTGCCAAATACCCACACCAAAGGTTGCGGTGATTTCACTTTGCTCTTTTAACTCTGACGCTTTATCTTGATTTTGATCGCCATGACATGCAGGAACCAGAGACAGCAGAGTGTGCTGCGCGCCGTGAGCCTTATCCGCGTTGATTGTTAGGTAAATTGATTGGCGCTTGGCATTTAACAACTCAACAGGCCCCTTTTGCTGGCTGAAATGATCATGGCTGTGAGCTCGAATGTGATCTTGCCACGCAGTGGATCCGCTCAAAGACTCAAGGGGCTGATTGAGTAGTTGATTTTCAACTTTACCAAACAAACTGCAGGCAGCTGAATTACACCAAATAACCTGATTATCACGGTTGCAAATTAGCATTGCAATGGAGCTTAGCTCCAACCAAGTTAGCGAATTGGCATCTAATTCATTGTGACTGTGGTGATCATTCATCTAAAATCCGCTTGTCCTACAATTGGTATCTGAGGCATTTGTTATTTACAATACAACGAAATGCGAAAAAGAGAACATAGTTTGTCGAATGCAAAGGTAAAAGCGCCTCCTTTTAGATGGTCATTCTTGCTTCCCCAGTACTGGCCAGTCTGGTTAAGTATTGCCATTTTATACACGGTTTCTTGGCTGCCATATAAAGTTCAGTTATGGCTGGGAAAAGGTTTGGGTAAGATCCTTGCCAAAGTGGCCAAAAAACGCGTGGATGTAGCAAAGCGTAATCTGGAATTGTGCTTTCCGCAAAAAAATCCGCAGCAAATCCAGCACATGGTTGATGAAAATCTAGATCATGCGGGTATGGCGATCTTGGAAGCCAGCATGGGATGGTGGTGGCCAGATTGGCGTGTGCGTAAGCATGGCGAAATAGAAGGTTATGAACATGTTCAGGCAATTTTAGACAAAGGAAAGGGTGTGCTTGGGCTGGCAATTCATAACATGAATTTAGAGTTAGGCTGTCGTATTGCGGGTGTGCATCACCCATCAGTGGCGTTTTATCGTAAACACAATAATCCTTTGATGGAGTACATGCAGTACAGAGGTCGGGCGCGTTCAAATAAATACATGATCCACAAACGTAACGTTAAGGGTTTAATTGAAGCACTTGACCAGCAAGAAGTGTGTTTCTATTTACCCGATCAAGATTATGGACGAAATCGCAGTGAATTTGTGCCTTTCTTCGCCGTGGATAAAGTGGCCAGTACTAAAGGCACACTGCTGTTTGCTAAAGAAAGTAACTGTGAAACCGTGTTTATCGTGTCGATTCGAACTGACTCGGGCTACAAAGTTAAATTCGTTCCTGGTCTCAAGGATTTCCCTTCTGGGGACGATATTAAAGACATAACACGAATAAATGAAAAAGTGGAAGAGTTAGTGGAGATTGCCCCAGCTCAATATTTGTGGATGCATAAGCGATTTAAAACTCGCCCGAATGAAACGGATCCATCACTTTATGAATAGCTGCAAAGCAGGGGATAAACAACATGGTTAAGCGTTCGTCATCGGTTATTTTTTGGGCCAAACACATTGGTCTGGCGCTGGCGTTGATCATTATTGCAGTGATCATCCTTAACCTACAGCAATTCAACCTGTCCAAGCCAAAACCGCAAGGCCAAGGTGAACAAAAAAGTGTCTCGCAAGGGATGACGGACTTTTACACCGCTTATAGAATGTCCTCCAGTCAACCCTATGAAGATGACATTGGTGACTTTGTGATGGAAGTCAATCCTGCCAAAACCCCATTGGATAACCGTTTAAAAGACATGGAAAGTATTCAAAGTAATATCCCTGCTCGTTGGGTTGGCGAGCACAAATTTCGTAGCTTCAGGCCTGGTAGTACAGTGCGAGAAGCGATTACCGATATTGCCCAAAGTGAAGGGATGCAGTTGATTTGGGAATTAGATAAAGACTTCATTATCAAAAACCAATTTCAAATGGACAACACAGTGGCAGGCTCTTTAGCTAAAATTGCCAGCGCCATTGACAGTAGCTTTGAGGATACGGTGCAGGCTTACATATGCCCCAAGCAACGCTCTTTGGTGATCATGGAAGGATCGTCTCCCTACGTAAGAGAGCATTGCACCCGATTACCTTGATAGAATCGTTTTGGCCGACAAACTTAAATATTATTTATTTGCTCGACACATCTTATCCAGATTTCAGGTTAGTTAGTGCGACTATGACTGTTCAAAAGTGCGTTGCCAAATGCGGGTGACGTTACTTTGATGCTCAGAAAATTGATTTTTATCGACCAAAATCGATTTTTGTTTCAACGTCAGGTGATGAGATTGATTGCGATAGTCTAGGTATGCGTCTATGAGTTGGTTTCTATCTTGCTCCGAAATAACATCCAATGCAGCAAGCTGCTCTAAAATTCTGACATTGTCTGACCATTGACATAATTCAGGTAACTGATTGGCGTTCGCTAACACCCAAAACTGCACCAAAAATTCAATATCCGCGATGGCGCCGGTATCTTGTTTAACGTCAAGCCACTGTTGATCGCCTTTGTTTAAATGGTCGCGCATTTTTTGACGCATTTCACACACTTCGTGTTTTAGGCTGTCTATTTCTCTAGGGCGAGATAGGACACGTTCACGGATTTTGTCAAAACGGGCTGCCATGTCAGTTAACCCAAACACCACTCTGGCTCTGACCAGCGCTTGATGCTCCCACGTCCAAGCTTGCTCGGATTGGTATTGTGCGAAGGTATCTAAATGACAAACTAATAACCCTGAATTGCCTGAAGGGCGCAAACGCATATCGACTTCATACAACTGCCCCGACGAGGTTGTGGTCATGAATAGGTGCATAATGCGTTGTGCCAGTTTGATATAAAATTGATTGGTACTAATCGATTTACTGCCATCCGTTTGAGTCTGAGTATCGACGCAATGGACGAAAACCACATCAAGATCAGAGCCATAACCAAGCTCTATGCCACCTAGCTTGCCATAACCGATCACGGCAAACTGTTTGTTTTGAATTGAGGTGCCAGGCGGCGTGCCGTATTTCTCGGTCATCTGTTGCCATGCCATATTCACCACTTCGGCAATCAGTGCATGGGCTAAATACGTTAAGTAGTCGCTAACTTTCATCACTGGTAAAGCACCTGTGACATCTGCGCTTGCAATCCTGAGCTGTTGGATTTGTTTGAATTGCCGCAGGGTTTCCATCTGTAGCTCGAGATCGTCAGGTTCCACTCTGAGCAACATCTGCGTTAATTCAGATTCGTATTCTTGGAAAGGCGTGGGATTATACAGTTGTGCTGGATTGAGTAATTCATCCAATAGGATAGGGTAGCGCGCAATTTGCTTTGCTATCCATGGGCTCTCAAAGCACAGCCGCACAAGCTGCTGTTGAGCACCTTGGTTTTCCAGTAGTAATTGTAAATAGGTAGTGCGGCGAATAACACACATGAGAATGTGTAACACCCGTTCCAACAAGGCCACACTGTCGGTGTCTTGTTGCACGCTGCTGGTCATGTCAATGATTTGATTGAGAAGTTGTGGCACTAAAGCGGATAACGTATCTAAAGCGCGGGCGGATGGGTGCTTTTTGTCAATTTGAGTTTTGCAATCCATGATATGCACAGCAAACAAGCTGGCTAGCTGGTCAGTTAAGTAACGATTAAAAATCGCTACCATTTCGTCTTGGCTTAATTTTAGCTGCCATGCATCCTGTAAGTCATTGAGCTGCGGTGAGTCTTCTGTTTCATTAGGGATAGGCGTATCACCAATTAACAATTGAAATTGACTGTTAATTGCGCGCATATGAGCAGCAAGCGCTTGCTCGAACTCGTGATAGCTTCCGAAATTTAACACCTGACACAGGCGGCTTTTGTCTAGTTGATTGACAGGGAGCTCTTGAGTCTGCTGATCTGCAAACTGCTGTAAGCTGTGTTCGGCTTTACGCAGATACAAATAACTCTCTTTCAATTGCGCGGCCTCTGCGGCGGGCAATAGTTGTTCTTCAATCAAGATATCCAGTGTGGCAATCAGGCCGTTTATTTGTAACTCCGTTGTCCGGCCCCCTTTGATCAACTGAAAACTCTGGGCAATAAATTCGACTTCGCGAATTCCACCGGCACCGAGTTTAATATTGTTAACCAATCCTCTGCGGCGAACCTCTTGGTTGATCAGTGACTTCATTTTTCGCAATGAATCCATCGCGCTATAGTCGATGTAACGACGAAAAACAAAAGGCTTTAGAATATCCTTTAACTGTTTGCTGTATTCAGAGCTATCGTTTAGCACCCGTGCTTTGACCATAGCGTAGCGCTCCCACTCGCGGCCTTGCTCTTGATAATAGTCTTCAAATGCATCTAAGTTCATAACCAAGGGACCACTTTCCCCTAGTGGACGCAATCGCATATCGACCCGAAATACTTGACCATCTTGGGTGGTTTGATTTAACGCTTGTATCAAGCGTTGCGCCAATTTGGTAAAAAACTGTTGATGCTCCAGAGGCTTGCGCGCACCGGCTAACTCTCCGGCGGCAGGGAAGCAGAATATCAAGTCGATATCTGAGGAGAAATTGAGTTCTCTACCACCTAATTTTCCCATCCCTAGAATGAGCATGGGTTGCGGACCATAGGGGCCTTGTGGGCAGCCATATTTGTCGCAAAACCACGCATACAGCCATTGGTAAGTAGTATTAATGAGCGCGTCCGCCAAATCAGAGGTATGTTGCAGTGACGTCTCTATGCTTTGCAAGTTAAGCAGGTCTAAGGCCGCAATATTCACCATGTGAGTATGGCGAAAATAGCGTATTTCTCGGTGTAGGGCGGTTTCATCGCTCAATGGCATGATGCGTTCTTTCAATTCGCCTTGATAATCCACCGCAGCGGGCGGGTGGGCCAATACTGATAGTAAGTCACTGATCATCTGTGGTTTAGCAATAAGCTGCTCAGCGATAAAGTCACTTAGCCCTAACAACTTAAGAAGTTGCTGCTGTTGCGCGTCTGGCCAATGTGTCTGGGGCATGACGTCATTCAAACGCTGCCAATAGGCCTGTGCTTTTTCATCAATATTAGAAGAGCCACTTGTCATCTTGTTTATCCACGAAAGAAATACTCGTTGCGATTATTGGGCTGTGGCATCCGAGCAAATTTAAAGGCAATAGGTGTGACCATAGTGATCATCGACGAACCATGCTATATGATATGTTAATACAAACAAGCCTTAGTTGAGAAACCCCTTTGATTTGGAATACAGCATGCAAGAATTAGTCAATTCAGTCCCGTTTTCTGCAGACATCTGGTACTACTTAGCAATCGATATTGTGATTGCAATATGCCTGTTGTTTGCGTTGCGTTTGATGTCAGGCAAAATGGCCTCGGTCAGTACTTCTGATGAACTCTGTGCGCAGGATAACTTTGCTTTTGGGATCAGCGTCGCTGGACGGATGTTATCTTTGTGTATCGTGTTGGCCGCTGCCGCCGCAAGTTCGGAAAAATCAGACTATTTGACCGCTGCGTTGAGTATGTTGCTGTACGGTTTAGTCGGACTGTTACTGATCAAAATCGGGCGTGTCTTGCATGATAAAATCATTCTCAATCGTCTCGATAAAGAAGCCTTAATTAAGAAACGAAATACCAGTATTGCCTTGATAGATGCTGCAAGCTCGGTGTCTACCGCAATTATCGTTAGCAGTGTGTTGATGTGGGTAGAGGGGTTTGATCTCAATGCTTTATTTGCGGTACTGTCCGGTTTTGTAGTGACACAGGCAATTTTGCTAACCGCGACGCGTATTTACGAACGACGTTATAAAGAAAATAACCAAAGCGGCACCTTTCAACAATCCATCACTAAAGGTCAAATGGCCTTGGCATTGCAACATTCAGGCAATCTATTGGGGACCGCGATAGTGGTTTCCGCCGCCAGTAGTTTGTTGAAATACAATCCGGTTGGGTATGTGAGTAATCTCACTGGCTGGTTGATCGTCGGCATGGCACTCACATTATTGTTAGTGGTGCTGGTCATTATTGCCAAACGCGCGGTGTTGGCTGGATTAAACATCATCCAAGAAGTCGATCAGCAACACAATGTCGGCGTTGCCAGCATTGAGTTGGCGCTTAGTGTCGGCATTGCCATGATTGTCAGTGGTTTGTTTTAATTTAGTTGTTTCAATATACCTGCTGATTAATCTCCTTCAGGGCTGCTGAAGAGTAGCGTTGACAGGCTTCAGGCAATTCAGCGTGACCTTTGACCAAGGCGAGCTTGTAGGCTCTAGATTGCTGTTTTAGCCAATACTCCAATTTGAGTGCGCGTGAGCGATCTTCGATATAGGTGGCAAACTCCAATACCAGCGGTCCTTTCCCTTTGAGCGCTTTGGCACAGCGCTTACCGCCACTGGCATGTTCGCTGAAGCGCCGAGCTAAGTCTGTACAGATCCCACAATATAAATTGCCGAGGTTATTCCTTACTAAATAGAGCGTCCAAGGTTGATTTTGCAAAAATTGAAGTTCCGTTCAGGTGGCCTAACATTGATGTGAGCCGTTTAACATGGTCATCACAATGTGCTATTGGCTAGAATACAACGAGTGAAAAGTCGCAAGATGCGGCTTCTCAGCAGCGTGACAGTAATATTATTGAGTTTATCATCAGACGATTAATTTAAAAGTGCAAATAAAGGTTGCAAAAGCAACGCGATGGCATTTATAACAATTCGGGCAGGTATATTATTATTTTGAGTGTACAAGTGTACGCTCAAAGGGTAAGCTTCTTTCTTTTTTCAAGTCGGGTACACAGTGAAAAGCGACTCCTCCGCCTTAGATTTTAGTTATTCGCCCAAAGAAGAGCTGATCAACGCTTTAAGTCATGGCATTGGTCTTATCTTTGCTGTTTTGGGGCTTGTTTATCTATTAATTCGCAGTGAATCGGCGACCGCGATCACCGCATCGGCGATTTACGGCGCGTCTTTAACCATCATGTTTCTTTCATCAACTCTATATCATAGTGCCAAACAAAAGCGCGCACGACAGCTGTTTAAATTGGTAGATCACAGCGCCATTTATTTACTTATTGCCGGAACCTATACACCCATATTGGCGGTTAGCATTGGCGGTTGGGTTGGTTGGACGTCATTAAGCGTCATATGGGCAATTGCACTTTTTGGGGTGACTTTCAAAGTCTTTGTTCGTCATCGTTTTCCACGCGTGTCAGTGATCACCTATTTGGTGATGGGCTGGTTGGCCGTGGTTTTGGCTTATCCCTTGTATCAGGCTTTGCCCTTCGATGGCTTATTGTTGTTAGTGGCTGGTGGACTGTGCTTCAGTATTGGGGTGATTTTTTATGTCAAAAAACACCTGATGTTTACCCATGCGATTTGGCACTTTTTCGTTATCGCGGGATGTGCATGTCACTATTTCGCAATTTACTTTTATGTGATTTAAGCCAAGCGCTTAATTGGTCAAACTGAACTTCTAATAAGTCCTAAAACGTCACATTGCTATTGGTACGTTTTATGTTGTCTTGCCGTTGCACTGCTGAGCATTACTGACATTAATTAGCATTCACCAAATCGAAATACAGTGGCAATTTTCATTTTTAGCGCTTGTGTTTTAACGATTTCAGCTTAATCAAAGCATTTCATTGTCAAATTGGTATAATTCGGCCAATTCGTATTTGGTATGGAATTTTCACTTATGCAGCTACCTGATTTTTCTACTTGCAACATTCTGGTTGTAGGGGATGTAATGCTCGATCGTTATTGGACTGGACCTACGGGTAGAATATCTCCTGAGGCACCGGTACCGATAGTCGCCATCAGCGATATTGAAGATCGTCCTGGTGGTGCGGCAAACGTTGCCATGAACGTCGCTGCGCTGGGTGCAAATGTGACTTTGCTTGGTTTAACTGGCCAAGATGAATCGGCGCAAATTTTAAATCAATCACTTAGCTCCATCGGTGTGATGTGTGACTTTTGTCAAATAGGTGGGTTTGACACTATTACTAAATTGCGGGTGATGAGTCGCAACCAACAACTTATCCGCCTCGATTTTGAAAAAAGCTTTGCGGATGTCGACAAATCTGAGCTTACCGAGCGATTTCAACAACATTTAGATTCGGTGCAATTGGTCATTTTGTCTGATTATGCCAAAGGCGCATTGAGCGATGTTCAACATCTCATTCAACTGTGCAGAGAAAAGAATATTGCCGTTGTGGTCGATCCAAAAGGTAGTGATTTTAGCAAGTATGCAGGTGCGACTTTATTGACTCCGAATATGGGCGAATTTGAAGCCATAGTGGGAAGCTGTAAGGATGAATCGACCTTAGTAGCTAAAGCTCAGGGGTTGATAACGGAGTTGCAATTACAGGCGTTTTTAGTAACACGCTCTGAAAAGGGCATGACGCTACTGCAAAAAGATCAGGGCGAAGTCCACTTACCGGCAAAAGCCAAAGAAGTGTATGACGTAACAGGTGCCGGTGACACCGTCATTTCTACCCTGTGTGTCGCTATGGCCGCCGGGTGCTCGCTCGAAGACGCCAGTGCGCTAGCCAATGCCGCAGCGAGCATCGTGGTCGGCAAATTAGGCACCTCGACGGTAAGCTATAACGAGCTTAGCCAAGCTATGGGGGACATTGCTGATTATGGCCGTGGCGTCATGACCCAACAGCAGCTCGCCATTGCTGTGGATGCAGCAAAGCGCCGAGGCGAGAAAATTGTGATGACCAATGGTTGCTTCGATATCTTGCATGCAGGTCATGTTTCTTACTTGCATAATGCCGCACAGCTGGGGGATAAATTGATAGTGGCGGTCAATTCAGATCAATCTGTTCGTGACCTCAAAGGACCGGGCCGTCCGGTTAATAATGTCAGTCGCAGAATGTCGGTGTTGGCAGGCTTAGCATCGGTTTACTGGGTGGTTGAATTCACCGAGCAAACACCCGAGCGACTGATCAGTGAGATCTTGCCAGATATCCTCGTCAAAGGCGGTGATTATGCAGTCGCTGACATCGCAGGAGGTCGACAAGTAATGGCCAATGGTGGTGAGGTAAAAGTATTGAATTTTGAAGACGGTGTGTCGACCACCAGTATTATCAATAATCTGGTCCAATCCGCCGAGTAGGCCAAGGTCGTTAACGTAAGCTGATTGAACACTGACGCAAAGCATATCTATTGGTTAGGTTAATCATACCTCATTAGTGATAGAATAAGTTTGCGCCTAGCTGCGCGGCTCGTTAAAGTACTGGCAGTGTATAAGCCTAGGTCATTGCGTTTGCCTCCACGGACGAAGCGCAGAGGTAAACTAGGGATGTCTCAATACGATGATGCATTTACCTAGAGGCAAGTAGAGTGCGTCATTTTGCTTATGAAACTAGCCAGGTGACCGACAAGTAGACAGATTAATTCACAGGATTTCAGGATAAATTTGCGTTATGTATGAGAGTTATTACGGACTAAATTCAAAACCTTTTCAGTTAACCCCTGATCCGAGTTTCTTTTTTGCCAGTAAATGGCACAAAAGAGCCATGTCTTACTTGCAATATGGCTTATCGCAAGCGGAAGGTTTTATTGTGATTACCGGCGACATTGGTACCGGAAAAACCACCATCGCAAATAGCCTTTTGGATAATATCGAAGACGATATTGTAGCAGCGCAAATCGTTACCCCTAAACTTTCGCCAGATGAACTGGTAAAAATGGTGGCGAGCAAATTTGAAATTGATACGCTGAATAAAACCAAAGCTGATATTCTTAAAGACCTAGAATCCTACTTATTTAAATTACATAGCTTAGGCAAACGTGCCTTGCTGATTGTGGATGAAGCGCAAAACCTGCCATTAGAAACCATTGAAGAACTGCGGATGTTGTCTAATTTTCAGCAAAAGGGCAAGCCGCTGTTACAAAGCTTCTTGTTAGGCCAAGAAGAGCTGCAACCTATTCTCAGAGCGCCCAATATGGAGCAGTTTAGACAGCGTATTGTGGCCTCCTGTCATTTGGCTCCGTTAACCCTAGATGAATCTCGAGAGTACATCGAGTATCGCTTAGAGCACGCGGGGTTGAAAAACGACAAGCTATTTTCAGATGGTGCCTTTGAAAAGATCTTTAAATTCACCAATGGTGTTCCACGCAGAATAAATACCTTGATGGACAGAGTCTTGTTGTATGGGTTTTTAGAAGATCTCACCTATTTAGACGAAGAAGCTATCAAAACCGTGACTGTTGAAGTGTCAGACGAAATGTTTCGACCAGAAGAGGGGAGTGATCTCACACCCAAGACACCAGCCTCAGCAGCAGGTGATAATAACGGCGCTGTGATGACAGATATGACTGAAGATGGCAGAGTCAAAGATGTGCAGTATTACAAAACCATGTTAAATGAGTTAACCGATGCACTAGATAACGCGATCAGCCACAAAATTAAGCTTACTCGCTATATTGATAACCTACTTAAGAAAAAATACAAAACCTACGTGCGTCTCAAATCAGACGACTAGCCCCACATCGTATTTTACCTGCTAGGCAGTGGGCGTAAGGCCCACTGCATGTAACTCCCTGTTAAAACACATCTTTTATAAAACTAGACCAATTAATTTTCTACATAATTTCGTGTTTTTGCCGATAACATCCTAAGGTTGTATAAATATTGAACTATTAGGAGTTGATCCTCTCTAACTGTAGATGAGTATAAACTTTACCGTTCAATTCAAGTAGGTAAATACGATGGGACGTTTAAACCCAGTGGGTCAGCACGGCGAGCAACAAACAGAACGACGGACTAACCGTCGTCAGTCGTATTTTCCTGGAAAATATTTGAAGGAGACCGGTACCTTTGTGCTTTTGGCGTTATTGATAACCTGGTTCATTATCAAGTTTTAATAAAGGCTACCGATACTAGTGAATCGGACACTATTTGAATTTGTAGGTCATTCCTAGTGTCAATCGACGCGATGAGAAATCTTGCGTTAACACGGGTGAGTCCCTGCTAACTACTTGGAAACCCGCTCGCACTGACATTTCTCTAGACACATTGTAATTGTAATTCAACCCACTGCGCCAAGTATCCGAGTCATCATCAACTCCATCTCTAATTTCTCGGTCAAACTGAGAGTAACCGTTTGTCCAAGAGAGCGTCGACTTGCGGCCAAATCGCATGGATAAGGCTAGGTTAACGTTAAACGTTTTTTGACTGCGCAAAGAATCAAGGTATTCAGTGTCTGTGTGTGTAATTGATAGATTGGCTTTTATGCGACGAAACTGATAGCCAGTACTCATAGTGAGGTTTTTACGAAGCAAAGCCTCTTCACTGATTTCAGGAATGGTAAAGTCGAAATTATTAAACTCTTCGCCAGGTTGAAGCACATAATCTACCGTTGCTGGCTGCAAGCACTGGCTTATATCCACTGCACCTATGGCACAGACAAAAGTGCCTGTCACCGTATCACCCGCTATCAACCGAGAAAAGGTAGTTAAATTTTCAGCATAAGAAATTTGGGTTCTAAGTTTCTTTAGTCTATGACTTAGCTGAAAACTGGCACTGCGGCCGTAGAATCGTTTGCCATAGTTGCCTTGAATAGAGGTGCGCGAAGAAAACCGCCAATTAAAATTCAAACCAATGAAACTATCTCGTTCGTTACCTTGTGCTTCTTGTCTAGAGGACACATTGTAAGTTACATCGATATAGCGCCCTCGATCTTGGAAATAGGATAAGCCAATACCGGCACTGCTGTAATCAAGGCTTCTGGTGGTATCAACTTGGTCTGACTTTAATTCGTTAGTTTCTTCTCGGCCGGTGACGACAAATCGCCAATCATCTGTTAATCCAACATAAAAAACGCCATCAACCGTTTTCGACAGTATATCGTTTCGGCCCGTGCCGTTGGTGTCTCTGTGTTCGGCAGTAATATTCCAACTAACCCGTTTTACTTCATCACCTTCACTCAACACTGCAGTAATATTGGTGTTGTCACTATTGAGATTAAAATTACCTAGCGTGGTACGGTCAGTTTTAACTTTGGTTAAATTGCCCGCCATTGAGAAATTAAAATAGTCGGGATTGGGCAGTGTAAAGGTTGCGCCAACAGTGCCTCTTTGCGTTTTGGCCAATTGCTGGCTACCAAATACCTCATCATTGATAAGTCCATTGTTGATGTCGGTATTTTGATAGGTTTGTGCTCCGCGCGCATTGAATTTCAACACATTTTCTATGGCAAATAGCTCTGCGTCGAAGGTGTAATCGGTAAAATTACTTTCGCGGCTGTTATTTGTCACTGAGGTACTTGAAACATGCCTGTCCAAATAACGATGATTCGCTATTAAAGAGGCGCGCGCTCTATTCGCAGTATAAGTTAACCCTAAACTAGGCCTGATTGAAAAGGTGTCTGAACTATTAGGATCAGACGCGCCAGTATCACTCTTGATATTGATATAGGAAGTTTCCACTTGTGCGGAATAACTCATATCTCCAGCATATGCGCCCCAACAGGCAGGCAGCAAAAGTGCAATCAGCGTTTTTTTCAAGGTAAATTCCCTTACTATTTTATTATTCGTCGCTTCCGTAGTAATAACCATAATACCCGGGGCTGTCTTTCGAACTTGCCTTAGCTTTGTTGATCACAAAGCCTTTAGCCATGTCTGGGTTGAGATGATCGACGGCTTGTGACAAGCGGTTTAGCGATGTTTTGCCTTCTTGCACCACAACAACAGCTTGGCCTGCAAGGTTGGCTAGAATGGCGGTTTCGTTAATGCCTAACAACGGTGGACTATCGATGATAACCACACGATCAGGATAACGGTGAGCAAACTCACTGACCGATTCCAACATCTTTTCACTGGCAAGTAACTCGGTAGACAGATGATGAGATTTGCCCGCAGGGATAATTTTCAACGTTTCTAAGTTGGTGTGATGGATAACTTCACTCAAATCATCGATTTCACCCAATAGGTATTCCATTAATCCACTTTCAAACGGCTGATCCAGTGTTTTCATTACACTGGGACGAAGTACGTCTGCATCCACCAATAACACGGTTTTATCTTGCTCCAAGGCAATGCTTAGGGCCAGATTAATCGCGGTAAAGGTTTTACCTTCATTTGGGTTAGGACTACTGACCATCACAATATTGGCATTATTGAGCGTCTTGGCTAAAGGGCCAAATGCATTGCTCAATACTTTACGTTTGATCGCTCGGTACTCTTCATTGATGGTGTGGCGACCAATATTGGAGACGAATCCTTCTTTTTGAACATTGCTCAAAGAGATAAATTTCTTTTTACTGTTTGCGCTAGAAATCGCAGCAGATGAAGTAGGAGGCATTGGTTGACCCATAACCGGTGGAACTGCGTTTTCAACGGGTAACGGATTTTCTTGTGTCGGTACTTCTGGCGTTTCTTCAGCTCTCACTGACGCCGTTAAAGGCGCATCTGTTGCTGGTTGCTTGCTTTGTGCTGCAGCCTCAACTTCTGCTGATGCTGTCATGGCGTCTGTGGCAGCCTGTTGTTGTGCCGCCAACTCGTTGGCCTTTTCCTGTGCCGCTTCCAGACTGGTTTTCTTTTCCGCATCTGGTTTCGACTGCATGGCTTTATTTTTTTGAAGGGCTTTTTCTATTGTACTCATATCAAATTCTCCAATAGATAAATGGGCAGCCTTCCATATGCAATATCGGCATAGACCAAACCTATGAAAATAAACAGAATCGCTAAGCTAGACGCACTAAATACTAGCATGCGTCGCTTATCCGCTTTGGCAAGTGATTCGGCATCAATATGCGATACCTTACCAAAAACAGGGATGCCAAAACTACTGACCAATTGACTGGGGCTGAGTACCACAGGATTTATTTGGCTAACCAAGAAGGCAATACCTAATCCAGTACCAAAGCCAACAAATAAAATCAGCGAATAAAATAGAATACGATTTGGACCTGAGGGCTTATTGGGCAAGCTCGGTGGTTCAATGATCCTGAATTGTACATCGTTTGACGTGGCTTCTGCTTTACGAGAAAGCTCGGCCTGTTCACGTCTACTGATCAGCTCAAGGTATTTTTCTTTGGTGATTTGATAGTCACGGTTTAAACCTTGAGATTCAGCTTCAATCTGTGGCACTAAATCTACCACGCGCTCAAGCTCTCTAATTTTATTTTTGGTATTTTCAGCTCTTACGGTGAGTTGCGCCATTTGGCTCTCTATCTGCGCTACAGATAGTTTTAACTCTTGGTAAACTGGGTTTTGATTGATATTACCAAACTGACTATAAGAGCCGGTTACTTCCGCCACATCGGTTAGACTTTTGATGTGTTGCTCACGTTCGTCATATAAAGATTCTAGCAAGTTTTTGGTTTTTACCACTTCTGGATGCAGCTCAGTATATTGAATCAGTAATTCATCAATACGACCTTCTAAGGCTGCAATTCGACCATCGTAACGGGTTGTCACGCTAGGGGCCACGCGAGAGTCTGGTGCTTGTAGTCCAAATACCGGAGCTTCACCCTGTAATTGTGCTTTTGCTGCAGTTAATTGCGAGTTGAGCTCAAGTAAACGCAACTCAGTACTTTGCAAGTCTGAAATTTCACGCTGTAACTGGGAGTAATAATCGCGAGTAGAACCGGGCGCTCGGTCAATACGACTGACTTTAAATTCGGCTAAGCGTTGCTCTGCCTCTTCCAAGCGCTGCTCGTATTCTTCGATTTGGCGATTAATGAACTCTTCCGCCGAATCACTGCTTTGGCGATTATTACCAAGAGATGATTCAACAAATTCATTTAGGGTAATTTGCACAATTTTTTGTGCCAGTTCAGGCGAAGGCGAATTGTAGCTAATGTTGTAGATGTTTTGGTCTGCTGTGCCATTTAGCTTGATGTCATTGCGCATGTTGTTGATTAGCTCGTCCATCTCAGCTTGAGTGGTTACCGTGATATCTAAATCGGCTTCCCGGGCAATCTTCTCAAGGTTTGGTCGGCTAAGCAGCGTTCGCGCCACCAGATTCACCTGTTCGTTGGGGTTATTGTATACTGCAAGGCCGCGCAATAACGGCCGCAGTAGACTGCTGGTATCAACAAACAGACGCGCCGAAGACGCGTATTGATCTGGTAAGCTGGCAACATAAGCCCATCCAATTGGGCAGATCAACCATGTAGATATGATGATATAACGCTTCTTGATCCACACACCTTTTAAGTAGGTGAGGACTTGGTCAATCGCTTCCTGTATTCCTAACATAGATACTTCATCTCAACTTTTAACTTCAACTTTCAGTGTGCCTAGAACCACGCTTCAGGAATAATCAAAATATCCCCCGGTAAAATATCGACATTTTGCGATATATCACCTTCTTTGATTAATGAGTCCAGTCTAACCGAAAACTCGCGTTGGACCCCATCTACGACTCGGATTAACTTGGCGCCATCTCCATCAGCAAATTCAGTTAAGCCGCCGACATTGATCATCAGATCGAGTAAGGTCATATCTTCGGCATAACTAATAGCCCGTGGTGAAGATGCTTCACCCATGACACGAACCTGCTCACTGAATGGACCATTGAAGCCGGAAACACTGACGGTAACAATTGGGTCACGGATATATTTACCTAATTCTTGTTCTAAATCTCGAGCCAATGCGGTAGGTGTTTTCCCTGAAACTGGAATATCTTCGACCAAAGACGTCGTGATCATACCATCGGGTCTGACTAAAAACGAACCCGATACATCTGGGTTACGCCAAACAAAGATGGACAAACTGTCGCCAGGTCCAATCAAGTAACTGTAGTTGTCAATATTAGTGGTTAAAGAAGAACGAGTGGTGGCTTCAGGCAAGGTATTACCTGTGCTCGTACATGCTGAAATTGTTCCTAATGCAGCAACTACAATAAGTAACTGTGCTAATCTACTTGCTCTCATATTATGTATTTCCTATCCAATCAGATACAAATGTAGCAAATCTGCCATTTACCCGAGCGTGTTTATCTCTATAATGGCGGACCAGAAAAGTTAGTCTATATCAAAAGATTCGTTTAGCATATGATAAATTTGTCAAAAAAATCCATAGGTAAGCGTTAATGGCAGCGACCAATAACAAACAGAATAAACGCTCCAATGCTCTCGTTTTAGCAGAAGCAGTGATCGTATCTTATGCTGCATACTTGGCCAATTTCCTTGTTGTTAGTCTATTTGAAATTGAATCGCCAAGTTTTCTAAAGTTGGCAGCAAACATATCCTTGATGACATTTTTAGTGTTGGTATCGTCTTTGTCTGTTGGACTTTACGAAGCTAAATTACGTGAAACCTTCCGCGGAATAATCAGGCGTATATTTGTTAGCCTGGCCTTAACCTACTTTGTGGTAGAAGTGATTACCAGTACGGTTATGTCTGAACTACGCATGCATTCTTACTTCTTGCCTGTCGCTGCTGGGGTGGTGATTTTATCACTGGTAACCTTCCGCTATTTTACTAATAGACTTGGGCTATTGGGGTTAGGTCGTTCGCGTATCGTGGTGATTGGCGCAGGTGAACGAGCGTCGATTATCGAGAAAAGAATGCGCCGGGATGTCGATCGTTTGGGATTCGAATTACTGGGCTTTATTCCTATTCCGGGAGATAACCGCGAAGACGGTATTCGTAACGAACGCTTAGTGCATGTCAAAATTGATGATAATTTTCGCAACTACGTAATTGATAACGATATAGATGAAATTATCATCGCCTGCGATCAAAGACGCGGCACCTTGTCGATTGAAGTCTTGTTTGATTGTCGTTTACGGGGTGTGGAAATTACCGACTTACTCGATTTTATGGAGCGAGAGACCGGCCAAATAGTGGTTAATCTGATGTACCCAAGTTGGGTGGTGTATTCCAACGGATTTAATTCTCAAAATTACTTAAGAGATATTCTTGAATACAGTGCCAATGCCGTCGTGGCCTCTATAGTGCTGTTTTTCACCTGGCCATTTATGTTGCTTACGGCGATGGTTATCTATTTAGACGATGGTCGCAGAACCGGAACATCGGTATTCTACAGACAAGAGCGGGTTGGGCTAAACGGTAAGTTGTTTAAGATAATTAAGTTTCGTAGTATGCGACCTGACGCCGAAAAAGACGGTGCCAAGTGGGCAACGCAAAACGATACCCGGGTCACTCGGATTGGACATTTTATTCGCAAATATCGTATCGATGAGTTGCCTCAGTTGTTCAATATTTTTAAAGGCGAAATGGCGTTTATTGGACCTAGACCAGAACGACCGGAATTCGTCGAACAGTTAATAAGAGAGATACCGTATTACAATCAGCGTCACAACGTGAAGCCAGGGTTAGCTGGCTGGGCCCAGTTAAATTATCCCTACGGTGCCAGCGTTGAAGACTCTATGGAAAAACTAAAGTTTGATCTTTACTATGTTAAGCACCAAAGCCTGCTATTAGATATGCTTATTCTAATCAGGCGGTGGAAGTCGTACTCTTCGGTAAAGGACGTTAATTACGTGATAAATTCAGCGCTAAATGCAATGACTGTCGACGTTGAAGATTTTTTTCACGTTTCTGCTTTCGATTCAATTATAAAACCCGATCAATGGGATCAATATCAACCTAGAGTGGAAAATAACACCCGTCGCCTGTTGGATGTATTTGGCAAAGCGAACGTTAAGTCGACCTTTTTTGTACTTGGCTGGGTTGCTGAACTTTACCCACAGTTGATTAAAGATATTCATGCTCAAGGCCATGAAATAGCCAGTCACGGTTACGCACACCGGCGCGCTTATGAGCAAACAAGAAAAGAGTTTTCTGATGATGTCACCCGCTCCAAAAATCATTTGGAAGATTTGATTGGTGAATCGTTAGCGGGCTACCGAGCACCCAGCTTTTCAATTGGTTATGAAAATGAATGGGCGTTTGAAGTGCTTGCCGAGTTGGGATTTAAATATAGCTCAAGTACTTACCCAGTGAAGCATGATTTATACGGTACTCCTGATTGGCCTCGATTCGCCTATCAACGGCCAGAAAATATCATTGAAATCCCTATTCCAACGTTGAAACTGATGGGCAGGCAAATACCCATAGGTGGGGGAGGGTATTTTCGTCTTTATCCTTATAAAATGACGCAAATGCTGGTTAACAAATACCTTAAGGTAGAAAAACAACCTTACTCGTTCTATTTCCATCCTTGGGAAATTGACGCCGAACAACCTCGTTTGACAAATGCACCACTTAAATCGCGTTTTAGACATTATGTAAACTTGGATAAAACCGAAGCGAAGCTTGAGCGATTATTAACAGACTTTAATTGGTCGACCATGAAAGACGTGTATGGAGTGGCATAGTGCCTGATACTTTTACCCTAAGTCAGCTTGGCGACAATCTGCAAGAGTGCAAGCAGTGGGACGCCTTTGTAGATAACACCGCCACGGGTACGTTTTTTCATCTCACCGGATGGAAACGAGTTATTGAATCTGTCTATGGACACCGATGTCATTATATTTATGCCAAAACTGGACAAGATATTGTTGCGGTTTTGCCTCTGGTTGAGCAAAAAAGTTTGCTATTTGGCCATGCCTTGATCTCAACGCCCTTTTGTATGAATGGCGGTGTGGCATCGGATAGTGAAGAGGCCATGTTGTTTCTTGAGCAACAGGCAATCAACAAAGCGCATGAGCTGGGTGTAGATTATTTAGAGCTTCGTTATCCATTTCCGCGCAATAATCCTCAGCTAACGGAAAAATGTGCACATTCGACTTTTGGATGTGAGCTAGCCGAAGATGCTGACAAAATACTCGCGGGCATCAAAAAGAAGCAACGCGCAGTGGTGCGTCATTCGCTTAAAAACGACCTCAATTTCCGCGTTGATAACGATACGCAAACCGCCTACGACGTTTATTCTGAAAGTGTGCGTAATCTAGGCACACCGGTATTCCCCGCTAAATATTTCGATGCATTACAAAGTGAATTTACGGATGCGTGTGATGTACTCACGGTAGAAAAAGACAACAAAGCGGTATCGTCGGTTTTGAGCTTTTATTACAAAGGACAGGTCATGCCATTTTACGGTGGCGGCTTGTTTGAGGCTCGTAGCCTAAAAAGTAATGATTTTATGTATTACCAATTAATGTGCCATGCAAAGAACAACAAACAATGCGATTACTTTGACTTTGGGCGCAGTAAAGATGACTCAGGCGCGTTTAAGTATAAACGCACCTGGGGCATGGAGCCGGTGGCATTGCACTATCAATTTCATTTAGTCAAAGCGCAAACTTTACCTAACTTAAGCCCGAATAATCCAAAGTATCAGCTGTTCATTAAAATGTGGCAAAAATTACCAGTGTGGTTGAGCCGTCGAATTGGTCCGCTGCTGTCTAAATATTTGGGATAGCAGATGAAAAAGACGCCATTATTATTTTTGTGTCACCGGATTCCGTTTCCGCCCAATAAAGGCGATAAAATACGTTCATTCAATATCCTCAAAATGCTCAGTGCGCATTTTGATGTTTATCTCGCAAGCTTTGTGGATGATCCTTATGATTGGCAGTACGCTGGTAAATTGGATGAATATTGCCAAGAAGCCTTTTTACTAAATCAAAATAAAACCTTCAGTAAACTCAAAGGCCTAAAAGCATTTGTTAGCGGTAAATCGATTTCAGAATGCTATTACGCCAATCGCAAGATGCAAGATTGGGTCGATGAGACGATCGATCGCAAACAGATCTCTCAGGTATTCATTTACTCATCAGTGATGGCCATGTTTACCCAAAAGCATGTGCAAAAGCTGCATCAAGTTGTCGATTATGTTGATGTGGATTCGGATAAATGGCGTCAATATGCGCTAAGTAAAAGCGGTATCAGTAAATGGGTGTATAACCGCGAACATCAGAAGTTACAAGCCTTTGAAAACCGTGTTGCCGAAGATTCTGCTCACGCTTTGTTTGTTTCGGGTCCTGAGGCGGATTTATTTAAACAACAAGTACCGAGTCAAACCCAAGGTAAAGTCAGCGGCATGTTAAATGGCGTCGACATCGACTTCTTTTCACCTAGTGCTGAACTTGAACCCCTGAATGAAGGCAATCCTGATGTGGTCTTCACCGGCGCAATGGATTATTGGGCTAATGTGGATGCAGTACTGTGGTTTGTAAAGCACGTGTGGCCGAAGGTTCGACAACATAAGCCCACCGCGACCTTTTATGTGGTCGGGGGTAATCCAACGACAGCCATTTTGGCATTGGATGGTACTCTAGGTATTCACATAACGGGCAGAGTAAAAGATGTCAGACCTTACATTAAACAGGCGCGTATTTCCGTCGCGCCGCTGCAAATTGCCCGTGGCATCCAAAACAAAGTTCTTGAAGCGCTAGCCATGGCCAAACCGGTTATCGCTACCAGTATGGCGATTGAAGGTATCGAGGCCCAAACAGAAAATATTAAAGTAACTGATGACGCTGATGTGTTCTCAAAGCTGGTCTGTGACTATATCGACTTGTCTTGTGAAGCTCCTGAGAATCGCCAATGGATTATCGAAAATTTAAAATGGACCGCCACTCTTAGTGGTTTACCGAACTTGTTTAAGGCGTAATTATGACGTTTTTGAAAAGCAGTATATTCAAATATTTATTCGCAATTTTTGTGTTGTGGGGAGGATTATTTTACGCCAGCATCGAGTCTACAGTGGCGATATGGTATCGCTCTGAAACCTTTGCTCACTGCTTTATCATTTTACCCATCTGCATCTATTTGATTAAGCTTAAGTGGGCGCAATTGCATCAGGTGCAATTGAAACCGTCTTTGCTTGCTTTAGTTTTTGTTGCTGGAACCTTAGTGCTTTGGCTATTTGGTAGCATGGCTCAAGTTCTGGTAATTGAACAGTTTGCCACCTTTGCAATGCTGCCTATGATGATTTGGTGTTTACTCGGTGGGCAAGTGGCACGAGTCCTGCTGTTCACCTCGTTTTTCTGGTTGTTTAGCGTACCAGTAGGGGAGTTCATGATCCCTCAGTTACAAGAGCTGACAGCCGATATTACGGTCTTTGCGATAGAATTAACCGGCATTCCAGTTTATCGCGAGGGACTTTACATCGCTATCCCCGGCGGACTCTTTGAAGTGGCGGTGGCCTGCTCTGGAATTCGCTATTTAATCGCGTCTTTTACCCTAGGGACTTTGTTTGCGTATTTGAATTACAACAGCTTTAAAAAGCGTACTATTTTTATTTTATTCTCAATATTTTTGCCTTTGCTGGCCAATGGGATACGGGCGTATGGCATCGTTATGATTGCGCATTTGTCTGATATGAAATATGCCACTGGTGTCGATCACTTAGTTTATGGCTGGGTATTCTTTGGTGTGGTTATTTTTATTATGTTCACTGTCGGTGGTCGCTGGGCCGATCCGCTGCCAGAGAAGCAAACTATCGACAACCCTGCAGGTCCTAAACTGGATCTGTCTGGGCTTGTTAAACCTGGTATTGGGTTAGCAATTCTCTTAGTCGCATCGGTTAGTTATAAATTGGCCTTTGAAAACCCAATTAGCTCAGTGACGCCGGCCATTAGCAAGGTGTTCAATACCGACCAAGCCCCCTCTGATGTGAGTTGGCTACCAAGCTTTATCAATCCCACCCATCAGGCGATAGGCCAGCAAGATGGGGTTGACTATTTCTACGCTTACTACAACGGCAATATTCAAGGCCAAGAACTGATCAACGGACGAAACACTTTGTATAATATCGAACGTTGGTCGATTGTGTCTGACGATGCCAATGAGCGTTTTAGAACGCTTGAAATTACCGATGTTTATGGTCGCAATCGCCTACTAACCTATGCGTATGTCACCCCTTGGCATGTAACTCACAAAGCGATTGAAATCAAATTAGTACAGGCCGTGCAGGCGTTAATTGGACAACCACAAAATGGCTATATTCTGGTCATGTCCAAGCCCATTGAAAAACGCGATCTAGACAAACGCTTGTTAGAGCAAAAAGCCGATGCGTTCTTTAACGGCGAGTCTCAAGCTTTATTGTCAGGCGAATAACATGGCGTCGTCGCGCAAACATATATTGCACATCATCTACCGATTCGACACCGGGGGACTGGAAAACGGTGTAGTAAATTTAATTAATCGGCTCGATAGCGCAGCGTATCAACACACGATAGTGACTCTAAAAGGGTTCAGTGAAGAGTTTTGCCAACGTATCGTCACTGATAACGTGGCGTTCTACGATTTGCAAAAACGCGATGGTAATGATCTCTCGATATTCTTTAAATTGCGCAAATTGTTAAAACGCCTCAAGCCAGATATTCTGCACACCAGAAATACCGCCACCTTGGAGAACCAACTAGTGGGGTGGTGGTGTAATGTGCCATACCGGATCCATGGTGAACATGGCTGGGATGTAAACGACATGCATGGCCAGAACAAAAAATATCAACTGCTTCGGCGGTTTATGAAAACCTATATTCATCGATATGTTGCACTATCCACCGAAGCTTATGACTACTTGCAACACACCATCAATGTCGAGCCTGAGGTAATCCACCATATTTGCAATGGCGTTGATATCGATACCTTCCAACCCAAAAGTACCGAAATAGAGGTTGCCCCTAAAGGGTTTATAAATCAACAATCACTGGTGTTTGGCACCGTTGGTCGTTTGGCTGAAGTTAAGAATCAAGGGTTCTTATTGGAAGGCTTTATTCAACTGGTAAATCTGTGCCCAGAAGAGCGTCATCGGTTACGCTTGATTATTGTGGGGGATGGTGTGCTTATGTCGCAGCTTGTAGAGCGCGCTAAGCAGGCCAGTATCAGTGATCTTGTTTGGTTCGCCGGTAATCGCAGTGATGTTGCTGATTTGATGAAATGCATGACGGTCTTTGTGTTGCCGTCGCTGGCTGAAGGGATCTCGAATACGATTTTAGAAGCTTCCGCTTCTGGTTTGCCGGTGATTGCTACCCGCGTAGGTGGTAATCCGGAGTTGATTGAACCCTCATTGCAAGCCAGCCATTTGGTTGAGGTGAATAACATCGTTGCACTGAGTAGCGCGATGAAACACTATGTGGATGACGGTGAACTGGCAAGCAAAAACAGCCAGTTGGTTAGAAAACATTGTGTAGAAAACTTTAGTATAGATACAATGGTGAGCAAGTATCACCAGTTATATCAAGCTCAATAGCCTTTTACCGAGACTGTTACAGCGGATAATAATGATAGAACGCCCAGAAGTAAGGATTGAATAATGTGCGGAATAGCCGGTATTTTTCATTTGTCGGATCAAGCCAATATCGATGCAGGTTTGATTGCCCAAATGAACGACAGACAGATTCACAGAGGCCCAGATGCAGGGGATTATTTCTTTGATCCTGGTGTAGCGCTGGCGCACAGAAGACTGTCGATTATCGATTTAGAAGGCAGCCCGCAACCTATGCTAAGTGCCGATAAACGCGCTTGCGTAGTGTTTAATGGTGAGATCTACAACTTTAAAGAACTGCACCAAGAGCTCGCTGCCAAAGGCTATAAATTCAATACTCACGGTGATACCGAAACTATCCTCAATGCCTATCTTGAATGGGGCGAGGAGTGTGTTCACAAACTACGAGGCATGTTCGCATTTGCCATTTGGGATAGACAAAAGCAATCGCTATTCATTGCCCGTGATCGTTTGGGGATCAAACCGTTCTTTTATAGCTTGCTGCCAAATGGCGAGTTTATTTTTGGTTCTGAACTAAAAGTGATAACCGCGCATCCTGCGTTCGATAAAACCCTGCGAAATACCACTATCGAAGATTACTTTAGCCTAGGTTACATACCCGAGCCGCACACTATTTATCACAATGCGTTTAAATTAGATCCTGGGCATACATTAACGCTGCACAAGGGTGACAACGGACTTCCAGCTTCTAAAGAATACTGGGATGTGCCGATTGATTATGCAAATCCGCTAGATCAAAAAGAAATTGACGAGCAACTGATTGAGCGTTTGAAAGAAGCTGTCGATATTCGCATGGTCGCAGACGTGCCATTAGGGTCTTTTTTGTCCGGCGGAGTAGACTCCAGCGCCGTGGTGGCAATGATGTCTCAGCTGCAATCCGAGCCTGTGAACACCTGTGCCATTGGTTTTGATGTGAAAGAATTTAATGAAACCGAATACGCGCAGTCGGTGGCCGATCGCTATCACACCAATCACCGCGTTGAGATTGTAGGGCAAGATGACTTCGATTTAGTGGATCAACTTGCGCATCTTTATGATGAACCCTATGCCGATAGCTCTGCTATTCCTACTTACCGAGTGTGTCAGTTAGCCAGAAAGCATGTAACAGTAGCTTTGTCAGGTGATGGCGGTGACGAATTGTTCGCTGGTTATAGTCGTTACATAAGGCATCAGCTAGAGGAAAAAGTCCGCAACATATTGCCGTTAGGTGTTCGTAAACCTTTGTTTAGCCCGCTTGGGAAGTACTATCCAAAACTCGATTGGGCACCACGGTTTTTGCGTGCTAAAACCACCTTCCAATCAATGGCGATGGACACGGTAGAAGGCTACCACAATACCATGAGCATCTTGCGTACTGACGAGCGGGCAAAACTGTTTTCCGAGGACTATAAACGCAGCCTCAATGGTTACAACTCCCTTGAAGTGTTTAAAAAGTACGGCGATAAAGTGAAGCACCTCGACGAGACTAAGATAGCTCAGTACATCGATATGAAAACCTATTTGGTTGGCGATATTCTGACCAAGGTAGATCGAGCGTCCATGGCGCATTCATTGGAAGTTAGGGTGCCGATCATTGATCATAAGTTTGTGGAATGGGCGTTTAATGTGCCAACCGATAAAAACTTGGCGCATGGCATAGGCAAGCTTTCGTTTAAAAAAGCGCTTGAACCGCATTTGCCTCACGACGTGCTGTATCGCAAGAAAATGGGCTTTGCTGTGCCGTTAGCGAACTGGTTCAGAGGCCCACTCAAAGACCGTTTATATGATGGCGTGTTGTCAAAGAAAATGACCGAGTCTGGCTATTTTAATGAAAAGCACTTACGTAGATTGATTGATGATCATGTCACTGGACGACGAGACAACAGTGCTTCGCTGTGGACCTTGATGATGTTCGAATCGTTTTTACGTCAACAAAAGGCGTCTTAAATCGTGAAAATAATGCATGTACTGGATCATTCCATTCCGCTACACAGTGGTTATACGTTTCGCACCCGTTCAATCTTAAATCAACAGCGGGCCAGAGGCTGGCAAACCACCCATGTGACCAGCGCGAAACAGGGTGCTTGTGAAGCGGCTATTGAAGAGGTCGATGGACTTAAGTTCTATCGTACCCAACCCCCAACAGGACTCACCAGTAAGATACCGGTGCTGCACCAGTTGGCATTGGTCAATCCCTTGCGCGATCGGATTCTCGAAGCCATAGAACAAGAAAAACCTGATATCTTGCATGCACATTCCCCTGCACTTAATGGTCTTGCTGCACTTAAGGCTGCTAAGAAAACGGGTTTACCACTGGTATATGAAATCCGCGCCTTTTGGGAGGATGCTGCGGTCGATCATGGCACCTGCAAAGAAGGGGATATTCGTTATCGCCTGACACGTAAAATGGAAACCAACGTAGTGCATCGCGCCGATGCGGTGACCACGATTTGCGAAGGACTGCGTCAAGACCTATTAGGGCGAGGCTTGGCAGATAGTAAAATTACCGTGATCCCCAATGCGGTTAATATTGAACAATTTAATCTGATCACTGAGCGTGATCAGGGATTACAACAGCAGTTCCAATTACAAGACAAAGTGACCATTGGATTTTTAGGCTCATTCTATGGTTATGAAGGCTTAGATCTGATCGTCGAGGCCCTTCCCTGCATTTTAAAACAAATTCCCAACGCGATGTTTTTATTGGTCGGTGGTGGGCCACAAGAAGCCAACTTGAAAGCTCAGATAGCCCGTTTGGGAATGCAAGAGCATGTGATTATGCCTGGCAGAGTGCCACATTCAGACGTAGGTAAATACTATAGTTTGGTCGACTTGTTGATTTACCCGCGCAAACCTATGCGCCTAACCGAGCTGGTGACACCGCTTAAGCCGCTCGAAGCCATGGCGCAAGGCAAGCTGGTGTTAGCGTCAGATGTGGGTGGTCATAAAGAATTAATTGAACACGGTAAAACAGGCTGGCTATTTGAAAGTGGTAAGGTGCAGGCATTAACCGATGCTGCCGTGGATATTTTGAGTAATCGCCAACAATGGCCTGAGATGATCACCCATGGCCGAGAATTTGTTACCCAAGTGCGTAATTGGAAAAATTCTGTGGCTAATTATGAAGCCATATATAACTCGTTATTGGCGCGAAAAAAATAGAGAAAGTACCCATGTCCAGACTGAAGATTGTTGTTCTCAGTTCGCTGTTTCCAAGCTCAGTGCGTAAACAGTCTGGATTATTTGTGCGTGAGCGTATGTTTCGGGTCGGTAGATTTGCCGACATCGAGGTTGTCAGTCCGGTTCCTTGGTTTCCCGGTCAAAGTATTATTCGTTGGTTTAAACCCAACTACCGGCCAATGCCTGCACTTAAAGAAGTACAGCATGGGATCACCGTACATTTCCCACGATTTCTTGCTATCCCTGGATTATTTCGCCAGTGGGACGGGGCAATGATGGCGCGAGCCGCAAAGCGCACTATTGTTCAGATAGATAAAGAGCAGGGCGTAGATATTATCGATAGTCATTTTACCTACCCAGATGGACTGGCCGCCACTGAAATTGCTAAATCGCTTGCTAAAAAAGTGACCATTACCCTACGTGGTACCGAGCTGTCGCACAGTTTAGACCCTTTAAAAAAGCCATTACTGTTAGCGGCTTGGGAGCAAGCTGATCATATGATTTGCGTGTCGCAATCTTTAAAAGATTTGGCCATATCCATTGGGGCCCAGCAAGACAAATTTACGGTGGTGGGCAATGGCGTGGATACCGATAAGTTCACGGTTATCGAGCAAAAATTGGCTCGTCAAAAACTGGCAATTGATACCGATAGCAACGTCATGATCACTGTGGGTGGATTAGTTAAACGCAAAGGTTTTCACCGCGTCATAGCCTGCATGCCAGAGCTGTTGAAAACTTACCCCAAATTAGTCTACTTGATTGTGGGTGGGGCGAGCGCTGAAGGTAATATAGAGCAAGAGCTTAAACAACAGTGCAAAGAGCTTGGGGTGGAAAAGCACGTGCGATTTTTAGGTTCGCTGCCGCCAGAGCAGCTTAGTGTGCCCTTATCCGCCGCCGATATTTTCGTGCTTGCCACTGCTAATGAAGGCTGGGCAAACGTGATCTTAGAAAGCATGGCTTGTGGCACTCCTGTGATCGCCACTGATGTCGGGGGCAATAAAGAAGTGGTGAACAGCGATAGTGTAGGTGAGATTGTGCCTTTTGATGATCACCATGCATTATTGACGGCGATTAACTCAGGATTATCAAAAAACTGGGATAGGACAGCCATCATCGAATACGCCAATAATAATCATTGGGATACCCGCATGACTAAGCTCAACACACTTTTTCAGTCGTTAGTCAAAGACACGGAGCAATAGAGCATGGCCAGCTTGTATACAAAAATCGTTTCTAAGGTGTTATTCCCTTTGCACGAAAAGCTTAAAAAGCATGACACAGTGCGGATCCGCAAACAGCTTGAAGCGTCCCAATGGTTAGATGCGCAAACATTACATCAGCGCCAGTCTGAGCGTTTACAACAGTTTATCAAAACCGTTGCAAAACATGTTCCTTACTATCGCCAGCTGTTTTCCACATTAGGGGTTAAGCCAGAAGATATTCGCAGCAGTGCTGATCTAGTCAAGCTACCCTTTTTAGACAAGGCCACGATTTCCGCCAATTTTGATGCGCTCAAATCCGATATCGCAGGTCCTCTGGCACGTTTCAACACCGGCGGCTCATCTGGACAGCCGTTGATTTTCTTATTAGGCAATGAGCGCGTGTCCCATGATGTAGCCGAAAAATGGCGCGCCACACGTTGGTGGGACGTGGATATCGGCGACAAAGAAATCGTCGCTTGGGGGTCACCCATTGAGTTAGGCGCACAGGATAAAGTGCGGTTATTTCGTGATGCCTTGTTTCGCTCAGAGCTTATTCCTGCCTTTGATATGACCGAACAGAAGTTATTGTCTTTTCTAGAAACCATTAAAAGCACCAAACCCAAGATGCTGTTTGGTTACCCGTCGGTATTCGATTTATTAGCCAAAACCGCCAAACAAAACAATATTCAAATGGATAATCTCGGCATTAAAGTTGCCTTCGTTACGTCTGAGCGGTTGTATCCTTATCAGCGAGAAAACATTGAAGCCGTGTTTGGCTGTCCGGTAGCCAATGGCTATGGTGGACGGGATGCAGGCTTTATTGCCCATCAATGCCCACAAGGTGGCATGCACTTATCTTATGAAGATATTGTAGTAGAGATCGTCGATCCCGCTGGCAATCCACTGCCGCCCGGACAATCTGGTGAAATAGTCGTTACTCACCTAGGGACTTCAGAGTTTCCATTTATTCGCTATCGAACCGGTGACATTGCCGTGATGTCGGATAAACAATGCGCTTGTGGTCGCGGCTTACCTATGTTGGAATCTATTGAAGGACGTAGTACCGATTTCGTGGTGGCAGCGGATGGCACCATTTTGCACGGCTTATCGCTGATTTATATTTTACGCGACATGGACTCTGTTGAAGCCTTTAAGATTGTCCAAGAAAGCGTGCAACATACCCATGTGCAAGTGGTAGCCAAATCTGGTGAGGTAGACCTAACCATGCGTGATACTATCGTGACAGGGCTAAAATCAAGGTTGGGTGACGAAGTGGACATCACCGTGGAATCAGTAACTGAAATTGCCGCAGAGAAATCGGGCAAATATCGATATGTAATAAGTAAGGTAAATGTAGGATGATCGACAGTTTATATTTGATGGTCGATATTGGCGCTGTCTGCTACCTGTTTTGGTGGTCAAGTTTGCAGGATGAAGACTGATGTTACGTGACATGTTGCTGGTTGGCTTTTTGTTTTTCGCGGTGTTTTATAGCTTCAAGCGCCCCTATTTAGGCTTGGCTGCATGGGTCTGGATAGCACTGACGGCACCCGCGAAATGGGCTTTCGGTTTTTCCAGTAGCTTTCGTCTGAACCTAACCATCGTTATTATTACTGCGTTAGCTTATCTGTTTGTGCAAAAATATAAGTCTTGGAAAATGGATAATCTCAGCTTCTGGGTGTTGATGTTTGCCATCTGGACGCTGATATCCACTGCCACTAACCAAAGTTCGTTTTCCTATTATGTGTGGGAATATTGGAATCAGTTTATCAAAGTGATCTTATTGTTTTTCTTTGTAACGCTGACCATTTACAAGCGACTGCATATTGACACCTTAGTTTGGGCGATCGTGTTAGCTATTTCATCATACGCCGCGATGGAAGCAGTCAAATTTGGACTATCAGGTGGTAGTCACCGGATTATTGGTAAAGCAGGTATTATCTTTGATAGGAACGACTTAGCCGTTGCGATTAACATGTGTATTCCGCTGATCCTCTATTTGATCAGTGTGACCAAACATTTCTTATTAAAACGAGGGCTAAAAATACTCGTGCTAATGAATGTTATCGCGATCATCGGTACTTATTCACGTGGTGGTTTTATTGGCTTAATGATTTTAGCCGCCGCATTTTGGTGGACCTCAGATCGGAAAATGTTATATGGCGTGGCTGCAGCCATTATCATTCCTTTGTTTTTTGCGTTTGCGCCAGGGGAATGGAAAGAGCGCCAAAACACAGTGAGTAGCGCAGCACAAGAAGATGGCTCTTTTATTGGTCGCTTGTGGGCATGGAAAATTTCCACCTTGATTGCACTGGATTACCCATTGACAGGTGGCGGATTCCACGCGGTTAAAGACCCTATATTATGGAGATACTATGCACCAATGACCAATTATTTTGGTCCAATTGAAACACCTGCCATACCAAAAGATTTGAAACCCAAAGCGGCGCATAATATTTACATGCAGGTTCTCGGGGATCATGGATTTGCTGGCTTGTTTATCTTTTTAATGATTTTGTTGGGTACCTTAAGGCTCAACTTTAAAAATCGACGATGGGCGAAACAGAATGAACAGGCTTGGCTCGTGAGTCTGTGTAGCATGTTAAACCTGTCTTTAGTGGGGTATTGTATCACTGGAGGTAATGTAAGCTTGGCCTATTTCGACTTGTTTTATACAATCGTAGGCTTAGTCAGCGCTATTTCAATTCACATTGTTAGAAGCAAAGTGAAGGCCAAGTCTCCAGCACAACACGCTAGTGGGACTGTTAACTCTCAAAGCAATAAAGTGAATTTGTATGGATAATAACAATAGATTTTTCGTCCGCGCCCTTTGCATCATGTCCTTTGTGTGCGCAGCTGTGTTCCCCGTAGCCCAAGCCTACGCCGCTGATTGTATGACTATGGGTTGGCGACGAGGCAAGCCCTTTAATTATTATGGCGCGGAGACCCGAGAGAGTACCGGTACCTACCGTGGTGGATTGTTGTACTTGGTTGAGTCCGCGCACTTTACTAAAAAAGTACGTCGGCTGATCGAAGGAAAGACCAGTAAGCAACCGGGCGATTTATTGTTTGTACTCGGATCAATTCCAAATCATCCCGCAGCGCTAGATGCATATGCTCGTTATGAGCATCAGTGGCAGAATTCCCCTTCATTTCGCCAAAGACTTGATACGGACGAGCCGCCCTACGATGCCGGTTGTTTTTTTGCAAGAGCGGCAAAAATTTATCCCAATGATGCGTCGACCTACTTAACGTGGGGCATTTATTTTTATCGTAAAAATGATTATCAACAGGCCTTAGAAAGATTTTTGGCAGCCTATGCAATATCGCCTAACTCTGCTGAAGTAAATTATAATGTTGGTTTAGCCTATGTCGATGTAGGCAATGTTGAAAAAGCCAAAGAATTTGCAGTACGAGCCTATCAATTAGGTTATCCGCTTCAAGGTCTTAAAAATAAAATCGCGGAATTTGAAGCGTCAAATAAGTAGTAGGAGCGTAGAAGGTGGCAAAATTATTGTTGTCCGGTGGGTGTTTGCGTCCCAATGGATTTGAATTGGGCGAAGGTAAATATTACGGCAAAGCGAGCTTGGTTCAACTGGATTTAGACAGTGGCGAATTTGTCACCGTACTCAGTAAAGAAGAAGGCGGCGAAAACTATCCAGCGGAACATCCTAATCTGCAATTTACTGCAGGCTGCGTTGATGGCGACACGCTTTGGTTACCCACTGATACCGAAGTGCACCAATATTCGCTACCCGAATTAACACTGAAAAGCGTCTATTCTCATCCTTGTTTTCATAATATTCATTCGACACATATCATCAATGATGAGCTAGTGGCATCGTCTACTGGCCTAGACAACATAGTGGTGATGGATAAAACCGATGGTCATATCAAACGGATTATCAACACTCAGGGTAAAGATCCTTGGCATCGATTTGATCCCGATACGGATTATCGATTGGTGCATTCCACGCGACCCCATGACAGTCACCCCAATTTTGTGTTTAAAGTTGATAATGATTTATGGGCGACGCGTTGTACGCAAGAGGATGCGGTCAATCTAAGCAATGTTGAAGATAAAATTGATATCAGCATGGGCGGCGATGTCAGCGTGCACGACGGCGTTTGTTGGAACGACAAAATTGTATTTACTCGAGTGGATGGTGCTTTGGTATTCTGCGACCCGCAAAATCGCAGCGTAATTGAAACCTTTGACCCCTTTGGTAACGCGTTGAATCGCCCAATGGGATGGTGCCGAGGACTGCATATTGATGGAGATATGTTTTACATTGGTTACTCTAAACTGCGTAAAACCAATCTCAAATCAAAGATTAAGTTTTTAACCAAAGGCAACTTTAAGTATTCCTCTGGCAATAATTCACTGGTTGTTGCGCTTAATATTAAGACCCGCAAGGTCGAACAGGTTTACACCTCACCCGAAGATACGATTGATGCTATATACGGCATAATGCCGTTTAACTATGACTGAGCCGGTAAAAACCAATACGCTGGTAAGTATTGTTTGGTCAATCCTATCTAAATGGAGTTCAAAATTGATAGGGATGGTCAGCACGATTGTGTTGGCCAGATTACTCACGCCTGCCGATTTCGGTATCATTGCCATGGCGACCATAGTCGTGGCATTACTGGAGTCGATGACCCAAGCGGGTCTAAATATTTATATTCTGCGTTACAAAGAGCACGACGAGCGCGTTTTCAACGCTGCTTGGACGGTAGGCATAATTCAAGCCTTCTTTGTCGCTATTCCCCTTGTTATAGCCGCGCCTTGGATTGCTCAATTCTATAGTCAGCCTGTACTTACCGAAGTGATCTATTGTCTAGCGCTGGTTAGGATCATCCAAGGGTTAAATAACTTTGGTGTGTTTGTTGCGCAAAAACAGCTTAATTTTAAAGTCGATTTTGTATTGACGCTTTGGACTAGGCTGATCTACCTTGCCGCAACTATTGGCTTTGCGTGGTACTTACAAAGTTTTTGGGCGTTGGTATTCGGGCAACTGGTGTCGGCATTTGCAGGGTGTTTACTAAGTTACTACCTACACCCTTATCGGCCTAAGCTGACGCTATACAACTGGCGTGACATGCTCAAGTATTCAAAGTCGACTGTGCCACTGAGTTTAGGGCGATACATCAATAACCAGGCCGACGTGGCGGTGGTGGGTCGCGTTGCTTCTGCTGAATTTCTCGGGCTGTATCATATTGCTGTCAATCTAGCCGGACTATTCACTAAAGAATTATTGATGCCGGTGATCCGAGGGTTGATCCCGAACCTGTCCGTATTACGTGATACTCCGAACTTTAAAGACGTCTTAATTACGACTTTTGCCGCTGCCGTATACGTGTTCTTACCGGTTGGAGTCGGACTTTCATTGGTGGCCGAAGACTTCGTGCCTGTGGTGTTAGGGGAGCAATGGTTGGCCGCAATCCCGATGCTGGCATGGTTTAGCCTGTATGCCATGGTCGGTGGCATGTTAATGTTCTTTAGTGAGCAGTTTTTGGTGATGATGGAAAAAGAGGCGTTATCAAATGGCTTGATGTGGCTTAGAAACGCCATCTTACTCAGTACCATTGGTATAACGTTAGTTTATTATGAACCTGCAACCTTACCAAAAGCGCTGTTTATCAGTGTAATGCTGGTGTTGCCTATTATTTTAGTCAGTATTAGCCGTGCGCTGGAATTATCATTGGTCACCCTATTGTTAAGCTGGTGGCCAGCCTTGATTGCCGTGACCGTTATGGCGTTGGCGATTTGGCAACTTCCTGCGTTTTCACTGCCGCATTTTGCCTTGTTATTGATTAAAGTGGCGGTGGGCGCGGGGAGCTATGTTGCGTGTTTGATTTTACTGTATATTATACGAGGAAAACCAAGCCATTCGCTCGAAGGCGCTTTGCTAGGCAAAGTGATGGCGCGATTTAGATAGCTAATGAATTGAACCAGAACAAAAATTAGATAAGGGTAGGGAACGTGGATTCACAGTGGCACCGAGTTAATGGCAGTAATGGGCTAGATATTATCGTTGATATCAATGATAAAACCGATAACTACAGCGATAAAAATGGCGCAGTGGTTATACAAGGCTATGTGCTCATTGACAATCAACCCGCTACTGCAGAGCAAGTGTTGAAGACCTACATGCAAATTGGCTCAGTAAGTGGTCTTTACGCAACACTATCAGGCCAATTTTGGATTTTACTCAAGCCAGCTTCGTCGCCGCCTATTGTGTTTGGTGATCACATAGGCTCACAGCCATGCTACTACTTCAACAGTGATACTCAACTGATCGTCAGCTCATCGCTCAAATCGATAAAAGCGCGCAGTGATATGGAACTCACCGTAAGTAAGCAGGCGCTGTATAACTACATCTACTTTCATTGCATTCCCGCGCCAACCACGGTTTATGAAGAGGTGTTTAAGTTGGAACCGGGTAAAGCAGTATCTTTTGCCGGCAGCACCAAAACGACATCCTTATTATATTCTCCAGAATTTGCCATTAAGCTGGAAAATCAGCAACAAGCGCAACAGCAAAGTTTGGATACCATTGAGCAGGCAGTGAAGTCTCACGCCAAGGGCAATGTGGGCGCTTTCTTAAGTGGCGGTTTGGACAGCTCAACCGTAGCGGGCATGTTGGCTAAAACCCAAAATGAGCAAGCGAAAACCTTTTCCATTGGTTTTGAAGTCCCCGGCTATGATGAAACTGAATACGCAGTATTAACCGCTAAGCATTTCAATACAGATCATGAAGTGCTGTATCTCAAGCCCGAAGAAGCGGCCGCTGAATTTGTCAATGTTGCGCAATATTTTGACGAGCCTTTTGGTAATTCTTCTGCAATGGCCGCTTATTTCTGCGCCAAATTTGCCAAACAGCACGGTGTCGATGTGTTATTGGCCGGTGATGGTGGTGACGAACTATTTGCGGGCAACGAGCGCTACGCTAAGCAAAAAGTGTTCGAAAAATACTATTGTTTACCTAGCTGGTTGGGCAACACTGTTAATGTGTTTTTCAATAATCCTATTACGCGGGCACTGCCTGGTTTCAAAAAAGTCGCCAGCTATTTAAATCAGGCCAGAGTAAAATTACCGGCTCGATTACAAACCCACAATTTTGTTAATCAACTAGGAGTGGAGAATATTTTTCACGCCGATTTGCTTAGTGACGTAAACCCAAGTTTGCCAGAACAACAGCTCAAACAGCGCTTTGACGAATGTAAAAGCGATCATCCGGTGGATGGTATGTTATTCCTCGATTGGAAATTTACCTTAGCAGATAATGATCTGGTGAAAGTAGGCAAAATGTGTGAATTGGCGGGTGTGGAAGTGCGTTATCCACTGCTGGATAAAAACATCGTTGATTTTAGCTGTACCGTTCCCGCTGACGTTAAGCTGCCGGGCGGTGAGTTACGTGATTTCTATAAAAAGTCATGCAAAGGCTTTTTAGCCGATGAAACATTGAATAAAAGTAAGCATGGATTTGGTCTGCCGTTTGGCGTGTGGATGAAAGAAAACCAGACGTTAAAAGATCTCACCATCACCACATTGAATCAATTTAAGCAGCGTAATATCGTCAAAGAAAGCCTCATTGATCAGGCTCGCAACGCACATGAGAGCGTTCATACCGGATATTATGGTGAGTTAATTTGGATCATGGTGGTGTTAGAGTTGTGGTTACAAAAAGAGGCGCCAGGTTTCCGTGCATAGTCTGATATCGGCAATCAACCGAGCACTAAGCGGCAGCAAGCTGAGTATTCTGATCTATCATCAGGTACTTGAAGAGTTCGACCCCATGCGCCCTTATGAAGTAACGGCAGATACTTTTGATTGGCAGATGGCTTTGATCAGCCGTTACTTTACGCCTATCAGCTTATCTGATGCCGCTAAACATCTTGAAAATAACACACTACCAGCCAAAGCTATCTGCGTTACCTTTGATGACGGTTACTTGAATAATTTGACCGTTGCTCAGCCTATACTGGCCAAGTATGGCGTACCAGCAACGGTATACGTAGCGACTGCGTTTACCGAAGGCGCGGATATGTGGAATGACCGCGTATTGGATCTGTTTAAGGACCCAAATCTAACATCGCTAAATATTGAAGGCCAAACCGTCACATTAGGTGATTGGGATAATCGTAATGCCTTAGCTGAGAAACAACTGATGAGGCTAAAGTACTTGCCGATAGATGAGCGCTTAAGTGGTGTACAACAGCTTTATGATGACAATCAACTGCCTGATCCTGCACCACGTATGATGAACGCCGAACAAGTCAAACAGCTTGCCGACACAGGTGTTGAAATTGGTGGTCATACGGTCAACCATCCCATCTTAAAAGTATTATCGACAGAGCAGCAATTTGACGAAATCAGTCGCTGTAAGCAGCAACTCGAAGGCTGGACAGGTAAAGCCGTTAAACACTTTGCCTATCCCAATGGTTCTTACGGAAAAGATTTAACCGACGAAACAGTGGCATTAGTGAAACAAGCAGGCTATCAAACAGCCGTGGTCACCGATTGGGGCACATCAAGCCCCGGAGATGACCTGTTGCGCCTAAAGCGTTTCACCCCGTGGGATGCGTCGCCGTTGAAGTTTCATGCGCGTTTGGTGAAGTCCAGAGTGATATGACGTCATAATGGCAGTTAGCCTTCGATTTGATCTGCTCCAGTTGTAATTTGGTCTTTTAGTATCTCACTGGCTAATCGGTCAATGTCTACCTTATAGACTTCAATTTGCGTATTGGGTTTATCATCAAAAACACTAAACTGCTTGTCAAACAATTCGGTATAGGCAGCGATCATCGCCTTCGCTGGATCATTCATACGAGCGAATTTCCCATAAGTGACTAAATATTTAGTTTGATATTTGGCCATGCGCGTCACTGTTTGGATGAAGCTTGGATCATTCAATACCTGATACGACTGGCGCTGCAAGGCGCGAGGTAATATGCCCCAATCTACAGTCGCAACCACCGCATCTTGAGGAAGGTTTTGTTGGGCAAACTCTGTTAATCGGGCAACCGCCTGTGCTTCGATTTCATATTTTTCCGATTGTGTAATATGGTCTGTTAAATTTAAAGAGCCTGTTATTAGTAATAATGTTGCCAATAACATACCGGCGGTCCGAGGGACTATTCTCCATTTTCCAAACACTGATAAGTTTACTAGTTTGCTGATCCCTAATCCCATGATGATGATGATAAACGGCAGCATTGGTACCCAGTATCGGTAAACGATATGAAGGTTTTTTGCCGCTAAAATACCTTTGGCTAAGTACAGAAGCGAAATGCCAACGTAGATAAGCTCAATTTTGCTTGCTCTTCTTGCCCAAGGTTTGAGGCCTAATGCGCTAATGGTAAGCATGAAAAGAGTAACGATTGTTCTGCTCAGCTGGCTCATTCCACCATACCATGACTCGAATAAGCCCCCCATGAATAAAGTGGTTCTTAGATATACAAACTCCCAAACAGAAGATACATGTTCAGCGGACACATCACCTTGTAATCCTTTTGCGTAGATACTTAATCCTTCTAAGCCAAAAAAGTAATTATTGGCCATATTGAATGTATCTGGGCTATGTAACATATAATTTCTAAGCGTCCACAAAGCAAATGGACTCATAACCAAAATGCCAATAATCAAGGCTTCAATCAATAGTTTAGTGCGCTTCTCAGATGAACTAGTAAATACGTTAACGAGCAAACTTAATCCAAATGCTCCAATCAGAAAAAGTCCTTGCAGCCTGACAAGTGGTGCTAAAGCAACAACTAACGCACAAAGCCATAGCATTTTATAAGATTTACTCTTGTCATACTCGCGCCACAAAACTAAGGCAATCATTGATAGTGTTAAAAACAGGGCGTCAGATAACAAAGCGTATATCTGAATACTAAAAATCGAGCTTGATAACACTAGTAATGGTGTAAAAAAACCGACTAATCCATAGTCTTTTGTGGGGTAATAGCGACTAATTAAGAACACTCCAGTAAGGGATATTAGCGCCATGAAACCTTGCAGGAGTGTAAAGTTAAGGCCAAATAAAAATAGAGGAATTGCAATTACTGTAGAAGTACCTGGATAATATTGCAGGTTCGGGTAACCATTAAACCAGTAACCCAATCCGTTTAGCATATTTTCGGATGTTGCAAGATAGTAACCGGAGTCGGGAAATTGAATCCAATTGGTTGGGACGGTTACGATCAGAAAAGCGAAGATACCCATTAGCAAAATATTCTGGACATTATCTAACCTTGAAGATGTCATTTTAACTTGTCCTTAACTAATTCAATGGGAATTGCTATTTATTGTTTCTTTTATTCGATCATACAGCTTTCTCTTGTATTTTTTATACTTTAAGTAAGAAAATCTGGCTATCGACATACTATGGAAAGTGTTTAATACGCTACCTAAAATCTCAGATGCATCCTCAACACTAATCGAATTATCATGGCTCTTTAAAAATTGTTGATCATCTTGCGAAAAAAGAGCCCCATCTAATCCAAGGTATTGTGCCAATTGCGAATTAGATAAGTCATACATTCTCATTATGTTTTCTGATAGTTTAGAGTCCAAACCAATTGGTCTATTTAATCTTTCCGATTTTGGTCGTTGCCAGTTTAATTTTTTAAATGAATACCAACTAGGCTCTGCAAAGTTAAATAGAGCGCGATTGATTACTTGTCTATGCAGTGAAAATGCCTCATTAGTAGAAATCGCAGTGACAAGTGATTTATCTAGACCGCAATGATAGTAAAAATCAGTGACAATATCCCTAGCTACTAATTTTTCACGCTCGAAAACTCGAACGACAATATTGTCTTTACCAAAGGAATCTGCCCATAAACGCACCTTGTCATAATAATTTAAATAGTTTGCGTAATAAGGGGAGTGCTTTATTTCGTCAAGCAAGTGATCACCATAAAAGGTGCGGGCTGTGGAATGCAAGTATTTATAGCCCTGTTGAAAATGAGAAATAAAGTGACGGTCCTGACGGCGTAGATACATTATTATTTTAATGTCATCAAATATGTCATCGAATGCTTGTTTGATTTCTTGCACGTGTTCAGGCGAGTTTATCCAAGCCATTTCTTCAGCTGTGATAATCACGTTAGATGAAATCTTTTTTAGTTGACTACATATATTCAGGTCTAATTTTGCCGAAAAGTGTTCTTTTTCACCACTAAACTGAACCCACTTATTCGCATTTCCAGTAGGCTCTGACGCACCGTTAGGCGCATAATTAAAAAGGTGCCACTCTTGTTCCCGCAGTTTATGTTTATTTTGAAAAAGACTTTGTTGGATAGATGTACTTCCCGTTTTATGTAATCCAACGTGTAGAATGAGTTTTTTCAACTATTCAATCCTTCATGGTTTTATGCTTGGTTTTTGCTTTTTAACCATCGTAAATATTACAAGGTTATATAAAACATAAAAAAACGCGCTAGAGATGACGAATGCTGTTAACAACTCAAAAACGGTTTCGTTGAATATGAGCATGATAAAGAATCTAAATACCAGCGAAACTGTAACCAATATAAGAATAAAGTGTTGTTTTTCAAGAATCACTAAAGTTGATGCTAAAGGGTTGTACAGCAACTGAAAAAACTTAAACCCTAAAAGCAAATAAATAAAGGGTATCGCTCGCTTCCACTCCTCTGAAAATAGCGTCACTATTAATAGCTCAGAAAAAACGAATAATCCTAAAGTGACTGGTAAACCTACAATTATGAGTTTCTTTAGCATACTAAGATAGCTTGCTTTTAGTTCGTTTGCATGGAATGCATGACTTGCATGTTTGTAATAAACGCCTCTAAACGAATCCATTAACACACGATATGGAACCTCCACAATGCGAGTTGCGAGCATGAAAAAACCCACGTCCTCTAAGGTAAAAAATTTTGTGATCATGAAAACGGGCAGGTACAGAGATAAATTATTCAGAAAAACGCTTAAGGTATTTATTTTAGGAAATTTATCAAATCGTTTGGCAGCATACTTAATTCTAAGTCGGCTAATTCGAACGTTGATGAGCTTCCATTTTCCTTTCAATGCCAAATAAATTACTAAAACCATCGCCGTGGCGTGTGCCAGAGCTAACATTTCAAAACTGTTAGACAGATATCCCAAAATGACAGCCAAGATGCTGTAACTTGCTGTTTTAGCTAAGTTGTTTTGAGCAATACGAGAAAAATCAGCGAAACTCGCCAGCATTTGTTGGTTTAACAGCGTTACCCCATTTAAAAAAGTGAAGATAACAGCAATAGCGATAATGCTGCTGCTTTGGCCTAGTAACTTGTAATCCAAAAGAGTGCTGAGCAACACTAAGAGAGACAAAAATAAGGTGTTTATCGTTATTAAAAATAAGCTTAGAAACCAAACATTATTCGCTGCCGTTCGAGCTTTTGACAGTACCACAGCCATTTCGTACCGAAATGCGATGGCGGGTGATATGGTTAAGCTTAATGATACAGCAAAGTAAAAGACACCAAGCGTTTCTGGACTGTAAATACGCGTAATTACCGGAAGCATTGCTAAGGCGATGAGAGACGATAAAGTAGAACCTGATAACAAGGTTAAAATTGATGAGTTTGTCTCATTACCAAGTATGTGTTTTATTTTGTTTCTAATATTTTTAAGCACTTACTTGCATCTCAGGTTTAGGTATCAACGTTGGCTTATTATTTGAAGGGTTGGATAAATTATATACTGTCATTATTCAATGATTCATTGAACTAATAAAGAGAAACTGCATAAACAGTAGCGTTTTCTTGGCCAAAAGTAATTTAAAGCAGAACTTATTTTAGTTTCACCAAACTGTTTACTCATGCAAAGCTGCTTTATTCGAGGCTTCGAGTTGGATAGTTTGTTGTTGTAAGTGTTGAGTGACATTGCTTGCTGTTATCGGAAAGCCGATATTCGATTGTTGGTGTTGAGGGTAGTTGGAAAGCCAATTCATCACTTGGTCACCAAGGATTGTTTTATAGTGAGATGACTCCCACCAATAAATCGGTTCATGAGCCGCGGTAAAGTCTAAACTTTCTGTTGTGAGTTCGTTAATTAGCATAAAATCGATAAAAGGGAATGGCTGCTTGTTAAGCTCTTCTGCAACCAGCAAATTAATTTCAACAGTGCGTTTTTTATTTGACAGCAATCCAAAGCCAGGCAAGCTTAGTTCGGTGTCTAGTGTTAAATAGCGAGCGTGCACTGGATTAGTGAACAAGACTAAATTAATTTCTGATTGATGTGCTAACGTAAGTAACGATTTTAGGCTCGAAGTATTGCACACTGGATTTTTTTGTTTGCCCCCTGAACTTCGACTTGCTTCCCGGTTTTCTACACGTTGTTGAAGTGAATAACCATTTACTGAATTAAATAGAAATGTTTCTCTTTGTCCGGAGGGAGAAAAAAAAGAGACGTTTTCTCGCAGTACCTTAACTGAATTAACTAAGGTCTTGGTGGAAATCAGATACTTAAGTCGATATAACTGTGCTTTGAATTCTTGTATTGGCGAGTGGTAAAAGTGTATGTAAGTTTGAGCTGGTGAATTAGAGCATACGTAATCTACAGCTAAAAAAACGTTTTTGGGGTGATTCACATATAACAAGTGTTTGAACTGCTCTAATAGCTCATTCATTCCAATTCCAGCTACGGCAAAATTATAACTGTCAGCACCACCTATTATGGTTGTATCTGAACTATAAAGGTTTCTAGAATTTCCCAATAATATTGTTGAGGGTTGCTTGATTTTTACCTGCCAAGGCTTAAATTGTCTTTCATAACCTGCAGCAATAACCGTAGGAGGCTTTAAACTCATCATAGATAGCGGATCAATTGTAAAATTGATCGTTGCGATAATAACAAGTAAAACGGCTAAGCTGGTAAACCACGACCATATATATTTTTGGAGTATGCTCATTATGTCCCGGTCCCGCTCACTTAGAAATTAAAATACAAAAATTCTGAGAGTTCGCTGATTAATCCAAAACTGATAAAGAATTGAGCAGCGAAAAAAGCAGAAACAGAAACACTCAGGTAACGACGTTTAGCCGTTGTGCAGAGCACAACATTTTCAACCCAAGTTATAATTTGATTGCTGTTTGGGAAAAGAAAAGCGATGCAAAATAGCATGGTTATAAGCCACCAAGCATAATAGTTACTTTTAGGTTGCGAACCGTGAACTTCTAAAAAACCAAACATTGATTTAAGTAAATGTAATGCGCCATCTAACGTTTCAGCCCTAAAAAACACCCATGCTACGATGACTGCAAATATGGTGAGAAGCCAATAAAATAGCTTTTCAACGGTAGACGGTGGAGCTGAAGAAAGTTTAATTCTAATTGCAGTATAAAAATGATTGATTACCAAGTATGAGCCATGCAGAAAACCCCATATAATAAAGTTCCATCCAGCACCATGCCATAAGCCACCTAAAACCATCGTAAGCATTAAATTTAAATATCGTCGACTTTTGCCTGTCCTGCTACCTCCAAGTGGTATGTAAAGGTAATCCCGAAGAAAGCGGCTTAATGTTATATGCCACCGACGCCAAAATTCGACAATGCTAGTTGATTTGTATGGCGAGTTGAAATTTTCAGGTAATTTAATACCAAACAACCTTGCCAAGCCTAATGCCATATCTGAATAGCCTGAAAAATCGAAATATAGCTGCAATGTATATGCGCAGACTCCTTGCCATGCTAAAGCGACTGACATCGTAATACCGCCATTTGCTGCGGAAAAAACTGGAGTGGCATAAACTGCAACATTATCGGCTAGCGCTACTTTCTTAAAAAGGCCGATGCTAAAAAGTGTTAGTCCAATCGAGATGTGATTTGCATTAGGTTTAAAACTCGATTCATTAAAAAACTGTGGCAGCATTTCTTTGTGATGGACAATGGGTCCGGCTATGAGTTGCGGGAAAAAAGTGACGAAAAGGCAGTATTCTAAAAAACTGTGATGCTCGATCTCTTTTCGATATGAGTCCACTAAGTATGCAATTTGTTGAAATGTGAAAAAGGAAATTGCTAGAGGAAGTATAATTTTTGAAAAGTAGATATCATCCACAAGCAATACATTTACTTGGCTTACGAAGAAATTGGCATACTTGTAATAACCAAGCAAAAGCAAATTCGCCGATACTCCGCATGTAAGTAACAATTTAGACTTGAATTTTGATAATGTTAGCCATTTGGAAATGGCTTTTGCAAAAGCATAATTGCATGCGATGGATAATATAATCAGGGCGAGATATTCTACTTTCCACCATCCATAAAAAAACAGTGAAGCTAAAATTAAAAAGCTTATCGATATCCGTCGATGTATGTTGGATAAAGCAAAAAATAAAACAAAACAGATGGGCAAAAAGAGCAAGATAAACTCATGAGAATTAAATAACACTCGAATTTTCCTTAATTCTTAATTCTTACGAGTATGTGGAAAATAAGCATACAACATACCAGCCTTATGTCAAAAGTGAATACCGGTTGAATATTAGAGTGCCTATCGATGGAATTTTTTAGTCATGCTGTTCGATGAACTCTCGTATTTAAAAAAATTATCCTCAGCGAGAAAAAACTATTAATTTTATTAAGCTTAAGCGGAAAAAACTTGGTTACTAAGTCGCACTCATTGCAGATACGGAAATGTGAAATAAACCTAGGTAAAACTAACATGTATCTCGCTTTTAGCTCATTAAATACGTTAGTATGGGTATCACTTCAATAGTGCAAACCATCACAAATATTCTAGGGAAGTATGAGCATCATAGCGCGATCTGCAAAATGGACAACGATGGCGACTTTAGTAAATATAGCCTTGCAACTCTTGCAATTGGCGATACTTGCTCGATATATTGAGACTGCTGTCTTTGGTCAATTTGCTATTCTAAACGTGTTCGTCGAGATTTTTGCGGCCGTCGCCCTAGGTGGTATTTCCAATTATTTGATGCATAATCGCGCTGTAACAGAAAACGAAAGAAATACGATTTTTTTACTTTCCATTATCGTTGGCCTAATTTCTTTTTTCGTCGTTTTAATCGTCGCTTATCCGTTTCTTTACTTAATTAACCAAGTTGAATTAATACATCCACTGTCTATTCTCAGTGTGCTATTAATCATTCATGCCGTGGGTTCACAATATCAAACCTTGGCATTGCTGAGTTTCAAACACCATACGTTAGCCAAAATAGATATTTTCTCTCGCGTTATTGCGTTTATCGTTGCCTTGCTGACTATGGATTTGGGCTTATATTGTCTTATTGGTGCAGCGCTTAGCTTTCAGTTTACTCGTCTGTTAGCTATTTTCATTGCATTTAGTGACATTGCCAACTTAACATTAAGTTGGCAGCCAAGTATCTTAAAAAATGCGATTCGTTTTGGAATGTATGATCTTGGTGGTCAGTGGTTAAATATAACAAGAAGACAGATTGATACAATCATTTTGTCAATGATCCTACCGCTTCAAGATCTAGGTGCGTACCACTTAATAAAACAATTGGCCAGCAAGCCAGCACAGGCAATTCAGCCGATTGTTAATAAGTTAGCACTACCGTTATTCAGTCACGTACAAGAGTCACAGGAGCGGTTTGTTACCGCCTATTATGATATTTTCCGTGTGCAAGCGTTTGTCTTATCCCTGTTTTATGCTCCTTTAGTTGGAGCTTCACATTTTGCTCTATACGTGATTTACGGTGAAGAACTAGCGAGCCACTATACACCTGTGCTAGCAGCTTTATCTCTTTTTTGGTTCGTTCGAACTGCGTCCTCAAACCTAAATGGTCCGGTTGTGCAAGTTTCAGGCAAGACACATTTGAGTTTTTATTGGAATCTGTATATTTTGCCTTTGAACGCCATAGTTATGTACTTTTCATCAGGGTTCGGAATATTTACCCTTGTCACATCGATGCTTATTTTTCAGCTGCTATGTGTTCCTGCTGCGCAATACTTTGTCATCAACAAAGTTCTCAACGTTCAAATTGGGCGTGTAGTTTGGATGATGATAAAGCCTATGTCGATTTTGGTATTAGGAATCTATGCAGTTAGTATCGTTATCGCTCAACTCGATATGGGAAACTTCTTAGTAAGTCTCTGCGTTTATGGGATATCTTTCTCTGTGCTTACGTTCGCAATCTATGAATTTGATAAATCAATCAAAAATAGCTTGGAAAATCTGAAAAATGAAAAAATATAAAGAAACCCACAATCATTCATGAGCTTAATTTGGTCAATAATATTTGGATACAAGACACTTTAAACCTATGAAAATACTGCATTACATCAGGCGTTATCTCCCTATCTCTCAAACGTTTGTTCAAACGGTACTGGAAAACGGAGCACGGTTGGGAAACCAGAATGCAATAATGACCCATGTTGTAATGAAGTCCAATAAAGCTACCAACGAGATGCTCTATGATGTATCGACGCATTACAGCAACTCTCTGATGCGGAAAGCGGTTAATCTAATTCATTTTCTCAGAGGGCGATGTCACAATACGGACTTTAAAGCGGCAGACAATATACTCCAAGAATTTCAACCAGAAATTATTCACTGCCATTTTGGTACCGCCGCTTATTTTCTATATTACATTCAGCAAGTCTGCAAAAATGAAACGCCAGTTGTTTTATCGATGCACGGATTTGATGTTTTTGTCGAGAGCGAAGCGTTTTATCCTTATGAAAAGATCATTAAAAAACACGCGCAAAATAATAGATTGATAGTGACAGTACCAAGCAAATTTTTGAAAAAGCATGCAGTGTCACGTTTTGGCTTTGATGAAGAGTCGGTCAGGGTAGTACACAATGGCTTTGATTCAACACTTTTTTACGAGTCTTATCTGCCATTTTGTGCAGGTCAAACTTTTAAGATTATTCACGTCGGAAGGTTTATAGACTTAAAAGGTCAGAAGTATTTAATCGAGGCAATTTCGGAACTGAAAAAACGAGGAATTACCTGTGTAGAAGCTGTGTTCATTGGGGAAGGCGAAACCTTAAGCCATTGTAAGTGGCTTGCGAAGTCTCTCAACGTGGAAGAGAGTTGCCACTTTAAAGGAGCCGTGAATCATGTTGATATCTTTAAGTTTGTAAGTCAAAGCCATTTATATGTTCATACATCAATAACTGCTAGTAACGGCCATGCAGAAACATTTGGTGTTGCCGTTCTAGAAGCCGTTGCTTCTGGGAAACCCGTTGTGTATTTTGGATCTGGCGGTACACCTGAGATATTTGAAGATTCGAGTGGGATTTTTTACAAACAGGTACAAGAGAAATCTTTAGACGATTTAGTCGAAGCCTTAGGGTATTTTGTTGAATATTACCCTTCCCTGGATTTTGCAGCCCTTCAAAACGCGCGAGATATGATTGTAGAACGGTTCAATGATATTAGATGTGCTAAGCAGTTGCAGTCTATTTATTCAGAACTTTTAGGAAGAGCACCAAACATTGAGGGAAGAAGTCAGCAGCCCACACAGCAATAAATGAATTTTTGGCGTGTTAAAGTGTTTTGGCGTAAAATTAGATAAATGTAAGCTGGACGGTTAATCCAACTTCTCATACCCGTGCTTGCTGAAGACACTTCAAAAAGCGCTTCAATCAGCATATAGTTGACTCATAAGCGTGTAGAGAATTCTCAAGCGTTTTTCAATGGTTAAGTTTTAATTTAACTATTGAATATTGCCTTGCGCTGATTATTTAGCAAAGCTCACAGTTTTTTTAAGGCTTAGAAAACTATGCGTCATCATTTAAATGGAAGTTCTATACTGGTCATACTGATAAGTGTGACTTTAGTCTTTGCTGCATTGGTGAGTGTTGTAACCTTTAAATACGACCTGCATACCAATAGCCATGTTACTGCTGCTTGGAACATGGAAGTGGAACTCATCTATCGTTATTTTTGGACTAAAACTTTCGGTAGTTGGGAGTTATACGCCGCATTTGCGATAGTGTTTGTTGCACAGCAATTTATTCCAGCCCAAGATTCACATGACAGCGTTCGCCACATTAAAATCGATCTAATTTGGACGTTTGTTTGGATCGCCAATATGTGTCTATTTATGCCACTATACTGGTACGGTTTGAAAACGACAGCCGCACCACTTATCGACTGGGTTCGCCAATTACAAATTAGCCTGCCTAAGTGGCAAGTCATTGTGCTTGGTTACTTTGTTGCTGATTTTTTGGGTTGGTTCCACCACTTAATTCGCCACAAAATTTTGTTGTTCTGGGAATTTCATAAAATTCATCATTCTCAAACCTTTATGAATCCTTTGACGGTAACCAGAGTGCACCCATTTGATCAATTTATAGCCCGCACCATTAAATTGTTACCTACCGTTTTCTTCAAAGATGGGCTTAGCATTGCGATTGGCTATATGTTTTTTCATGAACTGCAAGACCGATTGGTTCACTCAAACATCAAAAGCAATTGGGGATGGTTGCGTTATGTGCTGGTAACACCTCAGTCACACCGAGTTCATCACTCTGGTGAAAAAGAATATTATGATAAGAATTTTGGCGTGTCGTTTAGCATCTGGGATCACCTTTTTGGAACCCAGTGTAAAGATTATAACGTTTACCCAACCACAGGCGTCCCAGACCCTAACTTTCCATGCGAAACAAAAGTAAAAGGCTCTTTGTTTAAAGTTGTCATGTTGCAGCTTATTTATCCAATTACACGCTGCAGAAAAATGATTTTTCGGAGCGAAAAGCAAGCAATACCACTTGAATAGTCGTAGGTCAGTCGATTATCTTTCCAACGGAAAATCAACCGAAGTTTAAACTGGCTTTTTGTAAGAGAAGAGTTCGAAATCTTTATTATAAAGTTGCGAGATTTTCTGCTTAGACTCATCTGAAAGAACTAAATCTTGGTCTGTGTGTTTTGATGTATTAACTTTTTTCAGCTTGCGATGAATGTTCAATACTTTACATATATGTGCGAAGTCCTGTTCCAGACTTTCAAAGCGTCCGACAAAATCTACTTTAATATTGTAATGTTCATCACAAATAAAAGTATATTGAGGCTTAAATAGAAGTTGATTTGATAACAGATCAACACTCATGTAGTGCATGACAAAGTCATTAATGTTTTTAAATTTAGCATTAATTAAATCTGCCGTTTTCAAATCTCCTCGACCGTTACCGCCGTTTTTTAGATATTTGTATATTGATAAGACGCGATCTGTTGGCTCTCTTACAATCGTAAAGGTGAATGACTTTTCAAATAGTGCTTTGTTAGATGCAATAAACGTTTGGACGTTAGCATGGTCTCTTTGAATATGCGTATTCTTGCCGTTCAAAGTTTGAAGTATGCTGGTGCCTGCGGCCTTAGGAATATGAATAAATACACATTTGTGTTTCGTCATATAATTTCTGTATGGGTACAAATCAAAATGTTGGAGAATAAATAAATGGAAGTATCGTTTCACTTTTGACATTGTATTCGACTGTAAGTAGGTTTTGAGTTTAACATCGATGGTTTATTGTGCTTATTACCCTTCATTGGCGGGATAATAACTATAATCAAAAACGTCGAGTTAAAACTGCTGACAGCCTATAGTGTCATTTTTTAGTAAAAAGAGCCAATGCTAAACGGACTCTAGGCTTGCATTAAAATCTAACTTTGAACGAGTTAATAATGACAAACGTTATAAACTGAAAGTGACTTAAAACGCAATTCTAACGGAGAATTAAAAATGAAAGGAATGTTACGAGCTCTGGCTCGGCGATCTTTGTCATATGTGTCACCGTCCCCGTCAAGAGAATTGGTTTCGCGATTAGCTGGCGACAATGCTAACAATAATGATTACAAACGTTATGTGATTTTTGGACACCAGCGCTGTGGATCGTCGGTACTAACTTCAGGGCTAAAGTCTCACCCTGGTGTCAAAGCTTTTGCTGAGGTTTTTACTTCCAACCATATCACCTTCAATTATCCAGGTTACGACAATAAGTCACTTTCTATGTTGGCATTACGAGATCGTGATAATCGAAAGTTTCTTGAAGAAATAATTTTTTGTCCTCAACAAGCAAATGTTGAGGCTGTAGGGTTTAAGGTTTTCCCCGACCAAATAGATAAACAAAGATTTCAGGACGTCTGGCGATGGCTTGCTGACAACGAAAATGTCTCACTAATTATGCTTAACCGAGATAACTCCTTAGCTACGCTATGCTCGGTTACCATTGCAAAAAAAACCGGTGTGTGGGGGATTAATGACGCAACTAAGCGCCCAACTTTGACCATCACGTTAAGTATTCCAGAATGTGAGAAATTTTTTGAGCAACGTGAGTTGTACGCACAAATGGTAAGAGATAAGTTTAAAGATCGAGAACTACTCGAAATCAGTTACGAAACCTTTGCTTCAGATATTCCTAAACACTTTAATCTGGTTCAGGAATTTATAGGTATTAATCCAATTGAACTACCCGTCAATGATCTGAAAAAGGAAACTCGTTCACTTTCTCAAATTATTGATAATTACGAAGAATTAAAAGCGCACTTCAGCGCTACCCGTTGGCAATCTTATTTTGTTGATTGATATATTTAAAGGCGCTCAGTGGTATTTATTAAACCGAAAATCAATCCCAATCTAAAAAACAGGGTATAGAGCTTAAGGTAGTAAAAAAAGCCGATTAACTTAACCTTTGTTATGGCCGAAAGTTTGATGTCTGCTTGTTGCATTTGACGAATGTTTTTCATCGGTGGCATTGCCGCTTCTAGCAGACCTAGCGGTTGAAAGAGTCTATCTTTTTTTACATGTTTGTGATTATGATAAAAGCCGCCAAACAAACGCCTAAGTTTGGTCTTAATTTGTTTGATACTGTGCCGCGCTGGGTGTGCAACTTGGCTTTTCTCACAATATGCTAACTCAAAATCAGATTGCTGCATTCGCAAACACCAATCTTTGTCTCCACTTGACATTAATTGGTCATTAAAAGGACCTGTTTTTTCAAGCGCGATCCGTCGAATAATCAAATTGGCAGTGACGGAGAATCTATCTTTAAGAATATAACTTTGTTGATTGAAACCTGTCACCATGTCGTAGTATTCACAAAGATTAGGTCGTTCGTTTTCTGCAAACAAAACTACTTTTCCACCTACAGCACCCACCGTTTCAGACGCACTGTGCAAACAATGGATAGAGGCTTCCAGCCAATTTGGCTGAGGAATACAGTCAGAATCTGTAAACGCAATAAAGTCTGCGTCTATGTTTTCTAATGCTCTGTTTCTTGCTGCATATGAACCAGGTTTGGCTTCAAACAAATATTGTGCAAACGGAAATTCTTGAACAACCGACTTGATATCCTCGCTTGAATTATTGTCGACTACCAAAACATCAAATAACTCTGTCGGGTAGGTTTGCTGTGATAACGCCGTCAAACAAAGCTTTAACCGTTTGGTATCGTTAAAAACAGGGATAATGACAGCAACTTTTGAACTGCTCACGGAAGTCTTCCTGTTTTGTGTGAAAGGCTTTTCAAAAATAATTCTGTTTCCAAAGCGGCTTCTTTCCAAGAGCGATAAGTGTCATTTGCACCATTTCCACTTAATAAATGCTCTAGATCAGAAATGCTATTTGATGGAATTAGCCGTCCATAGGTATGGGGGATATCTTGTTCTGAGAGATTCGTTATGACGCATAATCCATTAGCTAGATATTCATAAATTTTTAACGGACTATTATAGAACGGAAGGCCCAAATCCTCATATTTTTGCATATCATAGTAGGCAATCCCAGCCATTGAATGGGACACTGCATAAGCTATTTCATCTCGCGAAGGATTTCTTAGGAAATAAACGTGTTCTCCAGAAAAGGATTTTGCCAGTTCCCCATTAACACTATTGTCCACAATAATAAGCCCAATATGATTATTGCTGCATTGCTCGCTTAGTCTTTGCGCTTCACTTAAGCCTTGAATGTATTCAAAATTCGCCACCCATATTATCCGTTTTGGAAATGTTAAGTAAAACGATTCCAACTTCGGTTCTGGGGAATATGAGTTAAACGTCTTTTCATCGAATTTTTCTCCACCATTTGGAATTACCACTACGTTTGAATAGCCATACTCTTGCAATAGGTGTTGTTTGAGGGCATCGCTGACAGTGACTATGCCGTCAGTAAAGCGCAACAAAAATTTGAAATGCTTTTTACCTCGGTTCATAAGTTCTTGCTGCTGCACATCAAACCCTAGCTCTTCAAAAGGTGCATTAAATTCCAAAACTAGTTTTTTCCCTAAAAGCTTAAAGAACAAGCCAATGCTGTTGACGGTGTAAGGGTGTTTGAGACTAATTCTTAAATATGCGGTTTTACTGTATAGCAGAGCCCTAAGCCAATTTTTGGGTTTTTTTAAGGACTTTGTAAAACCATCGTTTTGTGTGTGAGCAACGAATATTTCATAGCCCAACGAATCAAGAGATTTGGCCAAATTGTACCCGTGAACATCAGCCCCTAAAACAATTGGGTGGAATCGTTTGTACAAAAAAACGATTCCTGAACGAGGGGCAACTCGGTATCTGAGCCATTTTGCTTTCACATAGCCAATAACGTAAAAGGGAAGTAATAATGCTAAGGCGAGGTAGTCATATATAGAAAAGCCATCTACAGCATTATTCGGAGCCGGTTTACCGCCTCGTAATGCTCTGGAATAACCGCCATAATACATACGTTTGGCAATCCAACTAAAAGTTAATCTCTCGGGTAAAACCTGATGCTGAACTACTGCATTGCCAACATAAATTATTTTGAGACCAGCTTCAGTGGCCAGCGCACAAAGCTCTGTTTCTTCACCGCCTAAAAGTTTGCCGTCTTTGCGGCCAAGGTTTTCATCAAATTGGGCAAGATCACCAAGTAACCTAATATTTAATCCAAAACTAGCACCAACAACCTTGGCGACTATTTTGGTTTCCTCACCTAATTCCAACATGGAATATTGGTCGAGTACGACTTTACTTTTATGCAGAAAATTCGTTTTACGATGCCACTTGGGTACTATTTGACCGCCGGCAATTGCAGCTTTCTCAGTTAGCATGGCATTGGTCATCCCGGCGGCCCAGTCTTTGTGTGCTAATGCATCAGTATCGATGTAGAGTAAAATATCAGTAGTACATAGACGGATGGCCTCATTGCGGGCGAAGGATAGGCTTTTAGCGGGAATAACATGATAGTCCAATTCAATATCAGGAGATGAATTCTCTAGGCAGAACTTAGAAACCTCAATGCTTTCCTTCTGATCCAATACCAATACTTTCATCTTAATGTTGTCTTGCGCCGCAAGCGTTTCAAGCGTTTCAAGAAATAACCAGTCGGGCTCACCATAACGAGTGAGGGTTGTCGTGATCTGATGAACTGGAGTTTTCATAGCGGTGATTTACCTTTACTCATTAGCTTTTTGTATAAGGTAAGGGTGTCTTGTGCTACACGTTGCCAACTAAAATAGCTTTCAGTCTCTGCGATACATCGACGACTGAAATCTTGCCGCTGTTGAGCTGTCCACTTTTCGATTTCAAGAACCTTGGTTTGCCACTGCTGAACATTATCATGCTCGACTAAAAAACCAGTTTTACCATCTAATACAGCGCATGTGATCCCGTCAATATTTGATGCCAATAACGGAATGCCTTGCATGGAAAGTTCGGCTGCGACTAAACCAAAACCCTCCACATCGGTTGCATTTTCACTCGGTTGATTTGGCATAACGGCCAGCATGCATTGCTGTTTCAAAATGTTAAGGCTTTGTTCTGAAACGTATCCCATCATCTCTACTCGGTGGCAATTTAACAGGCCTCCTTCTTCGCTCTGATCCCACGTTTTTCCAACCACTTTCATGGTGATATGTTCAGGCAACCCTGGCAGCACGTTTTTCGCAAACCATAGCGCGCCTTTTCGTACCACTAATCTGCCTAAAAATAAGATACTTGAATCGTGGTCAGAAGAGGTGAGCGGAGGCAAGTGTGTGTTAACACCTAATGGAATAATTTCAACAGGAGAAAATCCAGCAGAGATGCAAAGTCGACCTGTATTTTCACTGTTGGCAATGAAATAATCAGCACAATATAGCTTTTGCATTGTGTGTTGATAAACTCGATAAATCGCGGGTAATAATCCTCGTCTATTGCCATACAAAATATCTAAACCGTGGATCATGATTACTGTTTTTGTTTTGGGCGCTAATATTTTGCTAATCCAACCCAATGGAGCTAAAACGAAATCCCCTATATGGACAACGTCATAGCGTTTGGCATTGAACACCAAGAAAAATAGACTGGAGATAAAAAAAACGAGAATTGCTATCGGGCTGGGGGGAGAGCCATCTTCTTTACCGGGCAATTTCCTGATGGTTAGATCTACGTGATTTTCAAGTTGCTTACAAAGCTCAACACTATATGTCTCCATGCCACCTACTGCAGGTGGCCATTTCCTCGTGACAAAGAGTACTTTCACTTATATTCCTTAGGGCTTATTGTTCGGTTTTTTGCTCTCTTGCAGTTCCAACTCAATACGCCGCACTTTTTCTAACGTTTGCTCGATTAACTGGCGATTAAAATTAGTTAAATCGGCCAAAAAGGCGATCAAAAAGGTAATAAACCCAAGGATAATCAGTGTGCCACCCAATACTAGGGATTGAACATGGCCTTCGCCATTGCCGGTAAAATAGAAAAACAGAAACCTCACGACCGGGATCAAACCCAAAATAGTCAGAATGGAGCCGATAAAAAAGAACACCTTGAGCGGCTGGTACATAGTGTACATGCGCACAATTGTGGTTAGCTGGCGTTCGATAAACTTGGGAATACTGGTAAATAAGCGCGACTCGCGGGTTTTAGCATTGGTTTCAACGGGCACAGAGGTGATCGCCATGTGCTTTTTACCCGCTTGAATTAAAGCCTCTATGGTATAACTAAATGGCGATACAATATTTAATTGCAGCGCGGCTTCTCTGCTGTAAGCTCGAAATCCACTCACCGCATCGGGCACATTGACGCCAGACAAGGTTTTTACGACATAGCTGCCAAGTCGTTGTAGGAACTTTTTTAGCGGTGAAAAATGGTTGATTTGGGCAGTTCTGCGATCACCTACTACCACATCAGCATTGCCGTCTAAAATAGGCTGAATTAGCTTGGGAATATCCCAACCCGCATATTGGTTATCACCATCGGTATTGACAATAATATCAGCCCCACGTTTCAAACATTCGTCGATACCTTTGCGGAAGGTACGAGCCAGACCACGATTGTTTTTGTTGATGATTATGTGATCTACACCGAGTTTTTTGGCTACTTCAATGGTGTTGTCTTTGGAGCCATCATCTATGATCATGACCTCCACTTTATCGATACCAGGGATGCTTTTAGGAATATCATTAAAGGTAGCGGGTAGCGTATGCTCTTCGTTGTAACACGGTATTTGTACGATCAGTTTCAATGTTTCGTCCTATTAACAGTCACAAAAGCTGGATTAATCACAGCGTTTAAACAGCACATCCCGGAAGGGTTTATTACCCAAAAAGTGTTTAAAAAATAACACAATTGCTGAAAGTTTAAGCCTTTTTAGCATAGATTGACAATTGCCTATATAGGCTTGACGGTTGTCAGACAACATTTCTTTCACTCGTTCACGATTCTCTTTGGTCATGGTCAGGTGATTGAGTAAATAATATCGGTAATTTATTTCATCAAACAACCGCTTGCTTAAATGGGCGCTTCCCCATTTAGCACCAGAAAACAAGTTTATGCCTTCTCCGCAATGGGTCGTGATTTTCGATGTAAAGGTAATCTTATCGCTATCTTGCGCAATATCGAGCCACATTAAGTAGTCTTCACCGGCAAAGGTGAAATCGGTTTTAAAGCGTTTGTCGGGATGCTTGTGTTTATCATAGAAAACCGATGAAGCACCAATCACATTAGCCGTGGTGATTTGTTTAACAATGTCCCCTTTGTATTGGAAGTTGTGCTCACCCTCAGCGGGTAAATGCTCACTGGGATCTATGTATCCCGCTCGTTCAAATGCTCCCACGGTTTGACCAATGTGAGTGAAATTACAAAAATGGAAATCGCTGCCGCCTTGCAGTGCTGGTAACGCCAAAGCCAGATGCTCTGGTAGCCATTCATCGTCAGCATCAAGGAACGCCACATAGCGTGAACTGCGCTTTACCTTTTCAATTCCTGCATTACGAGCAGATGCCACTCCGCCATTGCTTTGCTGCACTACCAATAACTTTTGCTTTAATTTTGGGAACTCATCTAGCTGAGCCACTTCTGATTGCGCATCAATGGGAGAACCATCATCTACTACTATGATTTGCTCAATATGTTCGAACGCCGTTTGCTGCATCACACTTTTAAGCGCGCGGACTAACAGCCCAGCTTGACGCTGATAGTAGGGAATAACTACTGTGATCAAATCGGTCATAATATCTCGACTATGGTTTTAGTTTTTTCACTAACTTGATCATTGTTTTCGCCACTGCGCTGGGATAGTAAGTCACGTGCGTAATATCGCGCAGTGTGGAATCAAGTCGCTTATGCCATTCCATAGCTTTACCGTAAAACTCAATGTTAATGATTCCCTCTTGAGCCATATTAACGCTGTAGTGCTTCAACATTTCAATTTTTAACATCAGTGCTGGAGATTGTTTATTAAACTGTTCGTTATAAGTCGTTTTCAGAATGATCAGACAATCGTCTTGTTGAATACATAAATCGACCGCGACTATTTCTTGGTTTATTTTGTAATACCAGCAACAGGCTTGGCCTGAAGCCGCCATCTCACTGAGCGCTTGTTGATAAAATTTGCCTTGGGTATTGTTAGGTGAAATGGCGGTGCCTTCTTCACCTTTCCAGCCCATGCTTTCTAACTCGCCGTACTTGATGATGGCTTGTTTTACTTCATCAGGCTCACTGACTTTTTGCCATGACAAGGTGTCTTCAGCGCGACTGGCTCGATTAATGACTTTATTGTAATTCTGTCGCATGTTTTTGCCAAGCGATTGAAAAAACGCGTCAAAGTCTTCAGCAATCGGACGATTGCCAGTGACAATATACGGCATAGTTTCAAACTTACTTTGGGGCGTAAATTCAGTAAATTTACTATCCATTTGCAGCATGTCGAGCATGGCAACGTTTCCCGGTAAGTGCTCGCAGATGTGTTTGATGATGCTTTCGTCAACCTTAGGGGAAGCATGCAAAAATAAACCTAACGGGCATTGAGACGGCATAGCTGTTGCCCATCTGCCTTTTCCGTGGTTCTTAAATATCCCGGCAACTTGCAACTCTTCGCCTTCATAGGCAAGAAGCAAGGTTTCATCACCGTCTAAAAAGTGGGTGATCAACGCATTGACAAAAGCAGGCTCAAAAAACGCCAGATTCATCGTTGCTCTGTTTAAACGAGTCCATGCTTGTTGATGAGCGGGAAATTCAGAGCAGGGAAGGGCAAGCCAATTCATATCTGTTTCCTATGCGCGAAGTTGATTAAAAGTAGACACAAGACTGTCTAATTGATGTTGGGTTAACTGTTGATGACAGGGGATCTGGATCAATAGCGAACGATACTCTTGACTCACACTACAGTCGCTTATAGCCACTTCTTCCCAGCGGAGTATTTGGATCCCTTGTTTTCTAAGCGTGGAAAAGTGCTTGTCATCTGTCAGCAAAAACGGGATCACATAGGGTACATCGTCATCCGTCAATTGGCTAAATAACGGTTGGCCTACTGCTGGATTATTAATGTGTTGAGTTAAATACGCGAAATTAGCCCTACGCTTGGCTTTAATGGTGTCTAAGTCACTGTGGCAAAAAATAAATTTTGTGTGGCGATAGCTGGCCGACGTCAAATCAACAGGTTGAAAATAACGTAAATGCGCATCTTCATTTTCAACCGATTCAGCCATCGATGCTGCTTTGGTTTCGGGCTTGCCTTTTAGCCAAGTTTTAATCTTATCTAGTGCTTGTGGAATACCGGCTATGAAAGCACACGCCTTAAACTCTTCAACCCAACTAATATGATTTAGCTGCGCATGGTAAGGGGCTTTCAAATACAGTGCACCGCCATCGATGGTCGGTAAAATTTTATTAATACTACAAATACTGGCATCCACTTGGGGCACGCTATTCACACTATTTTCAAAATGATCGGTGAATCGAAACAGGGAATGCGCACAATCTTCGATAACTTTAACCGGTCGGGCGTGCAAAAACTCGATAACCTCATTATTGTTTTGCCCAAAACCGAAGTAGCGCACCACCACGCAATGGGAGACATCATCAGTGAGAGCTCGTTCAAGCATGCTTATATCCACGCTTAAATCCTCATTTACAGGATAAAAACGTATTTCATAACCCAGCCATATGAAAGGTTCGACCAACGCTGGACAATGGTAGGCAGGGATCAGGATCACGTTGCTATCGGTGTTTTTTAGTGCGGTCCCGGCAATGCCTATCGCGCCGCGCCCATTGCGGGTAAATAGCGTGTCGTTGACCTCTCCTTGGACACATTTAGCCAATTTCAATGCCGAAAATTTGAATTTCGGTGTGGCTGGAACCCGAGGTTTGGGGAATTGACTGGCGTCAGCGATAGGTTTAAAAAATGATACTGCCATGTGTCTCTGCTAGCAAAGGGCTCTCCTGTTAGAAAAACCATTAATATGGATATGCCAGTATGCTAAGTCATGTTCATGCAAAATACCACGCTCAAAGGGGGATTGGCGCCACAAAAGCATTGAATTTAAACACTAATGCCTTTTTCAGCACTTTACGATATCCTTGCGCAATCAAATCTTACTGTTTGGGACCTCATCAACTCAATGCTTACCGGCCATTTTATTGCTAGCGACAACCGTCAGGTCTTTGTGACTCAGTTCGGAACGCCCAATCCACACAAAACACTTTTGTTATTACCCTCGTTATTCGAAGAAATGAATTTATGTCGTGCTATCGTCGCCAAACAAGCGGCGTTTCTGGTAGAACAGGGATACTGTGTGTATGCCTTAGATTATGCAGGCACCGGTGATAGCCAAGGCGACATTAATCAGGTGACGGCCAACGATTGGCATGCCGACATACTAGCAACGGTTGTGTGGCTGACATCACAAGGCGTGCAGTCTTTATCATTATGGGGAATACGATTTGGTGGACTGATAGCGCTAACCAGTTTGCCAAAGGTTGTCGAGATTTTGCCGGTTAACAGGGTCTTGTTATGGAAACCCGTTCCCAAGGGTAAGCAATTCATGACCCAATTCTTGCGCCTTAAGCAAGCAAACTCGATGATGCAGGGGCAAACCAAAATCAATTGGCGCGAACATATTTTAGGCGGTGAAGAGACAGAGGTCGCAGGCTATATAATTAACGCGCCACTCCTAGCCAGCATTGATGCACTGGAGATGCCCAAGGAACTCACGCACAGAACAGCGATTCGTTGGTTGGAGTTAGCCGCGACGTCGGTTACACCGGCAATTCAGATCCAAACTAAACAATGGCCAGAAGCACAATTTAGCGTGTCATGTATCCAGGGGAGTGCGTTTTGGCAAATCCCCGAGATATTTGCCCAACCCCATTTACATCAACCCACGCTAAATGCATTGCAAGGCAAGGATGCTGATGACAATCAGCTCAAGGCCAATGACAATGACAAGGAGGCGCCATTATGAATCAACTCGTTACTAAAGAGGCGGCGATTTCCTTTACGTCTGGGAGTCATCAATTATTGGGGATAGCTCACCAAAGCGAGCAGGCGGTTAAAACCGGGGTGCTGGTGGTCGTGGGCGGTCCGCAATATCGGGTAGGCAGTCACCGCCAGTTTGTGCAGCTCTCCAGAGCCTTGGCACAACAGCAAATCCCTTCATTTCGCTTCGACTATACCGGCATGGGTGATAGTCAAGGGGAAAAGAAAGCCTTTCATCAGATTTGTGATGATATCAAAGTGGCCTGCGATACGGCCATTAACACCTTGGGCGTAGAGCAATTGGTCATTTGGGGGCTGTGTGACGCTGCGTCTGCGGCCATGATCTACGCTCATCAAGACAACAGAGTTAAGGGCATAGTCATCCTCAACCCATGGCTTAGAAGTGATGCGGCCATGGGCAAAACCATGTTGAAGTATTATTACGTGCAGCGTTTATTGTCTAAAGAATTTTGGCAAAAGCTGCTTACCGGAAAAGTCAATGTGGCCTCCAGTATAGGTGATGCAAAAGGATTCGTAAAAGACAGCGTGTCTGAACAACAAAACAGCCAAGATGCCTATCAGTCGCGGATGCAATCGGGACTGGCCGCGTTTTCTGGTCGTGTTTGCTTAATATTGAGTGGTGTAGATCTCACTGCCAAAGAGTTTGAACAGCAGGCGTTATCTAGCAAAGCGTGGAAGAAACTGCGCTCAAAGCAGACCGAGTTACATCGAATTGAACGAGCCGATCACACGTTTTCCAGTCATGCCTTTAAGCGTGAAGTGGAACAGATAACATTGGATTTCGTACGCGGTTTAAACCAGTAGCCTGTGCAGATTGAAGCACTTTCGAATTAATGCCAGTTACGAATTTTGTTGTATTTATCATACGGTAACTGGCAATATAACTTCACAAAACCGGTCCAATCCGGTAACCCATTATTATGAACTAACCCCAATCGCAAACGGGAACCATTGTGACTGAAAAAAGTAAAAAGCATTTTGCCATAAGCGCACTCATTCAATTGATTTTAATTGGGCTTGCGGTGGTATTGAGTTATCGTTTCACCCAGCATTTCTCAATCATTCCTAAAGCGGTATTACATCTGCCAGATGTGTATGTCAGCAATGCAGACATGTGGCAAATCGTTAAGATATTCGTGATCACATATGCCATTCAAATAATGCTGGCGTATTGGCGCAATGGCTCTGCCGCTTTCTCATCTGCCGCACGTTTTGCCAATGAGTACGTGTGGTTTTTATATGCCTACACGACATCTTCCCTTTACCTGTTTATGGCCACGACCATTAATTATGACCCACAGTTAATTGCGGCAATTGGCCTTTTTGCGACCTTAATGTATGTGATTGCTTTTGCCATTTGCCATGCTCTTTGGCATACCTCTGGTGTGATGGGGAATCTACTGTCTGCCATTGCTGCGATGTTCAAAAGAATGTTGAGCATTTCGGGTGTGCTAGCGCTGGTGTATTTTTTAGTGCCGCTTGCCATGGGCAAAGCCTTTACTTCAGATAGAGATATAGCCAATGCGATAACCCAAGTGCGCATCTGGTTTAATCCTGTTGAAACCTCTGATTGGGGCTTTAAAAATTATCTACCTAATTTGAAATTTGCCCAGCCTTTGCTTGTTAAGCAAGCACCAGGTGACGACACCAGTTTGTATGTTCTAGAGCGGGGCGGAAAAATCCTTAAAGTGGATAACGTCGATGCCAGCAGTACAACAGTGATTGTCGATGTGTCAGCGCAAATGGGCGAAGTGGAAATGGAAAATGGCGCACTCGGCTTTGACTTCCATCCTCAATTTGCTGATCAAGCTGCGAACAAGCCTTATCTTTATCTGTATTACACCGATACCCGAGCAGAAGATAAACAGCACAATCGTATTTCTCGTTTTGACATTCGCTCTGATCAAGCATCCGTAAATAACACCACCGAAATGGTGCTTTTCGAAATGGTGCGCAATGATTCAGGCTTTCACAATGGTGGCTCTGTTGAATTTGGCCCTGATGGCTTTTTGTATATTGGTATTGGCGAAGGAGTGCATCCGCCAGAAGCAAAAACCTCAGCCGAAGTATTTCGCTCTGGTATTTTGAGAATCGACGTGGACATGGATCCACAAAGAAGCGTACCAATCGATAAGGCCTTTGATTACGGCACAATTCAGAATTATTACATTCCAAAAGATAATCCGTTTTTTGATAACGATCAGATCCGCAATGAATACTATGCGCTGGGGTTACGTAATCCCTTTAGGTTCAATTTTGATAAACAAACTAATGATTTATGGTTAGGTGATATCGGATCAACCATCTGGGAAGAAGTAAACAAAATTGAAAAAGGTAAGCATTATCAGTTTCCGGTTATAGAAGGTCGTAATTCAAGTGGCGTAGAAGGGTGGGAGAGTCTCGATATTCCGCAACAAGGACCCGTTTATACCTACGAACACAATGCTTACGATCGCGCTGTTATTGGTGGCATAGTCAATCGCTCAGACGCGTATCCTGATTTAAAAGACAAGTATGTGTTTGCTGATAATTATTCCGCTAAAGTGTTTGTTATGGACATTGATAAACCACAAGTTGACGAGGTTGAGCTGATAGCCAGAGCCAATCAATACGCGCAACGCGGTATCAGTGCGGTTCAACAACTACGTGACGGCAGTATTATCATAACAACCCTTGGTGCCGCATCTGAGCCCAGTGGTGAAGTCTTGCAGTTAGTGCATGCCGACCAAGCAAATGTGTTTAGAGAAGAAGTCGATAACACGCCTAAAGACTACGATCAGAAAGCGACTGCGGCTCTGTTTGCAGTGAACTGTGCACGTTGCCACGGCGTCAAAGGCGATGGCAAAGGACCCGATTCAGGACTTCTGGGGGTTGAGATGCCGGATTTAACCTCGCCACTGTACCATCACAACACAGACGCTGAAGCCATCAAAAAGATTATTGTCGAAGGGGGAGTAGCGGTTGGTAAGAGCCCGCTTATGCCACCTTGGGGCGGTTTCTTGAAACCAAAGGAAATTGATCACCTGGTCACGTACATTGAGTCGTTGCCCGACCAACACCATAGCCATTGAGTAGGTGACCGTAACACGGTCATCCTCGAGGCGCTCTTGGTCGAGGATCTCCTAAACGCCTGTTTGCACTCAACTTCGTCAGACTGTTTGGGAGATCCCAGCTAACAACATGCAAGGGTGACCGTAACACGGTCATTCCCGAGGTCTCTTGATCGGGAATCTCCTAAACGCCTGTTTGCACTCAACTACGTCAGACTGCTTAGGAGATCCCAGCTAACAACATGCTGGGATGACGGGAGTGAACATGCAAGGATGACCGTAACACGGTCATCCTCGAGACGCTCTTGGTCGAGGATCTCCTAAACGCCTGTTTGCACTCAACTACGTAAGACTGTTTGGGAGATCCCAGCTAACAACATGCTGGGATGACGGGAGTGAACATGCAAGGGTGACCGTAACACGGTCATCCTCGAGACGCTCTTGGTCGAGGATCTCCTAAACGCCTGTTTGCACTCAACTACGTAAGACTGTTTGGGAGATCCCAGCTAACAACATGCTGGGATGACGGGAGTGAACATGCAAGGGTGACCGTAACACGGTCATCCTCGAGGCGCTCTTGGTCGAGGATCTCCTAAACGCCTGTTTGCACTCAACTACGTAAGACTGTTTGGAAGATCCCAGCTAACAACATGCTGGGATGACCGTGTTACGGTCATCCTCGAGGCGCTCTTGGTCGAGGATCTCCTAAACGCCTGTTTGTCGTTAAAACACCACTATTGGCTCATTAAATGCCGGTAATGAAAGCGTAAATGGTTTTCGATGAAACTGGCAATAAAATAATAACTGTGGTCGTAGCCAGAGTGATAGTTTATTTCCGCCGGATAGTTAATTTGCTTGGCTATTTGCTCGAACGGGCGCGTTAACTTTTGCGAGTCCAGAAAATCATCGGCTAGGCCTTGGTCAATTAGCATTGGAACTTGCAAAAATTGACCTTGCTGTTGCAAAAGATGGCAGGCGTCATATTGTTGCCAACTGGTTTTATCCTCGCCCAAGTATGCCGTCAGCGCTTTTTTACCCCAATCACATGCCATCGGATTGACGATGGGCGCAAATGCCGACACTGACATGTATTGTTGCACGTTGGATAAGCCAATAACGAGTGCGCCGTGACCGCCCATTGAGTGACCAGCAATGGAGAACTTAGCCTTACAATGAAAGGTGTCGCGGATCAGTGCTGGTAGCTCTTCAACAATGTAATCATACATTTTATAGTGACTATCCCACGGCGCTTGGGTTGCATTGACATAAAAGCCAGCCCCTTTACCTAAATCATAGCCTTCATCATCGGCAACCTCATCGCCACGAGGGCTGGTGTCAGGCGCGACTAGAATCATGCCTAATTCCGCGGCCACGCGTTGCGCACCGGCTTTGGTGATAAAGTTTTCGTCGTTGCAGGTTAAACCGCTTAACCAAAACAGCACCGGTAAACGATGGCTTAGTTGTACTTGAGGTGGCACAAAAACGCTCAACTTCATGTCGCAGTTAAGTACTTCCGAATGATGCTGATAACGCTGTTGTTGTCCGCCAAAACAGTTAGTTGAAGCAATGAGTTCTAAACTAGCCATTAGAAATGCACCACCGTACGAATGGATTTGCCTTGATGCATTAAATCGAATGCCGTATTGATATCTTCGAGTGGCATAGTGTGGGTGATAAAGGTGTCTAGTTCGAATTCACCATCCATGTAACGCTGCACATAATCGGGTAATTGGCTGCGACCTTTTACGCCACCAAATGCGGTGCCACGCCATACTCTACCAGTCACTAGTTGAAAAGGGCGGGTACTGATTTCTTGACCAGCTCCCGCGACGCCAATGATCACCGACTCCCCCCAACCTTTGTGGCAACATTCAAGCGCAGAGCGCATCACGTTAACGTTTCCGATACATTCAAACGAGTAGTCGACGCCGCCGTCTGTCATCTCAACGATGATGTCTTGAATCGGCTTATCGTAGTCTTTTGGATTGATCACCTCAGTTGCACCTAATTGCTTGGCTATGTCGAATTTATCTTCGTTGATATCGATGGCAATGATGCGTCCCGCTTTGGCCATCTTGGCGCCAATTAGCACTGATAAACCTATTCCGCCTAGACCAAATACGGCAACTGTGTCGCCTTCTTCAACCTTGGCTGCATTAGTGACCGCACCCATACCTGTGGTGACGCCACAACCGAGCAAACACACTTTCTCTAGGGGAGCATCTTTGGGAATTTTAGCCAGTGCAATTTCTGGCACAACCGTGTGCTCTGCAAAAGTAGAGGTGCCCATATAGTGATAAATTGGTTGGCCATCTTTCGAGAATCGTGTGGTGCCATCTGGCATCAAACCTTTGCCTTGGGTAGCTCGAATGGCCTGACACAAATTCGTTTTACCCGATAAACAGAATTTACATTTACCACACTCGGGAGTGTACAAAGGAATCACGTGATCTCCGACTTCGACTAGGGTTACTCCCTCGCCGACGGCTTCAACAATCCCCGCGCCTTCATGGCCTAAAATAGCTGGAAAAAGACCTTCTGGATCATCACCTGACAGTGTGTAGGCATCGGTATGACACACACCTGTGGCAATAATTTTGACTAATACCTCGCCTTTTTGAGGTGGCATTAGGTCGACTTCTTCAATACTCAAAGGCTGGCCCGCTTCCCAAGCGACTGCAGCGCGTGTTTTGATTAATTGCATGTTAAGGATCCTTGTTGTCTTTAATTTCTATGACAGGTGCCGATGAAAGCAATAGATCGCTCGAACCACTTGGTCTGTTTGATCTTATAGCCTTGTGAGCACATGTCATTGTCTTTTAATTCTTGTTCCAGACGTTTTACTGCGATCTCTTCTAAGCGCAAACGTGTTTCATTACTGATTTCGAGTCTCGGCTTTTGTTGCGGGCGGCTGACCAACCCTATGTTAGCAATAATCGTATTCTGTTGATTGCCAAAAAGCACTTCTGGTGGCACGAACCAGGTCATATGAAAGTCAAACCCGTCTTTTGCAGCGTCATCATGCGTCACCTCGAAGCTGTGCCTTATTTGCAGATGATGATCATTTTTACTACTACAACCCACTAACGTAATGCAGCTGAAAAACATAATTAGTCGAGCACTGGATTTGATTACAGTGAGCATAGGTTAATGAAAATTATATTGTTTGTTTTTTGCATATATCCAGCTTACTGCAATTTCTAGCAGGATCAAAACCTTGAAAATGAAAATCAGTGCCTTATTTAGTTATCAGATTTTTATGACAATTAATCTCTTTTATTATGTAATTAGTATAAAAGGGATCACTAAAAAGCTCGGGTAATGAAAAAACCCATAACATGCGGTGCCGATCTAGGCTAATATCAATGTTAACAGCTAGTTATTTTTACCTCATCAATTAAGGATTTATTGTGAAGCGTTTAGCTCTTATTGTGTATGTTGTTAGTCTGACTTGGTCTTATGCCGCCAGTGCCACTGATGATATGTATGGGATTGTGAGTGCTGGATATGCCAAGTCGGATATCGACACTTCTGCAGGTGCCGATGGAGCCAGTTATAAACTAGCACTAGGTTATGAGTTTCACCGCCAATGGTATGCAGAGTTTGGTTATCAACAAATCGTCAACCAAAGCCACGTCGATATGCCGCCGCTAACCGAAGCGGAACTCGCAAATACAGAATTTGGCATGAAGGCTGACGCATTAGTTGCTTCGGTTCTAGGTAAAGCGGCCAGTAACGCCGGTGAACTATTTTATCGACTAGGCGTAATGAATGTGGATGTGAGCGGACAGAGTGTCAGTGATTCACCCGAATGTGCGCTTGGTAATGGTAGTGACTTTTCATTAGATAGCGGCGATATCAAAACTTTGTGCGAGTTCGATGAAGGGATTATTGCTGGCGTGGTGGGTATTGGCTTTGACTTTTATCTGGGCGTGAACTTGATGCTTCGTACTGAAGTTGAACATATCAAAGGTCAGCAAGGCTTTGAAACTAACGCCGGTTATGTGGGCTTGAGGTACAACTTTTAATATTGTTGAACAGCCATACTCACGATTAATGTTGGCTCACTTCAAGTGCATACTTTAAGGAGACAAACATGAAAAATGAATTAGACAGCCGCTTCGTATTGGCGGTATTTGAAAAGATAAGAGAGAAAGGTGAAGAGGTAGAAGGCGGACACATGTTGGAAGGTGTTAAGGCCTACTCTGATCTTGACGGATACACTGTTTATCTCGAAGATGCGTTCGTAAACTTACGTTACGGATTCCATAATCAATATCATTTTGACTATGAAAAAGCCGAGCAACTGGAGAATTTTCAAAGGAAACTAATCGCTATTAGCAAAATGGATTAGTCGTGTAACTTCGGCTATTTTTCTTGGTATAAACTAAGTGCGATTAGTCTGTGCGCTTCACTCTGACGCTATTATGGACACACTAGGTCGGCACCCGCATCGTTTTCATGCACGCCATTGTTGTTACGATCTTGACTCATTTTAACTCTGCCTTGAGGAGTAACGGTCAGCATTCGGGCATACCTTGCGTCTTTATCATTATGACAAATTAACAGTGTCGATTGGGTATTGGCCGACCCATTTGGTAAAAATTGGATGGCTTGCGCTGGACCTACCAAGTAGTTGTTGCTTGATAACAACGATGTGGCTGCTAAAATTTCTTCGTCATTGCCTCTGGCACCGTTGCCGTCTTCGTCTCCAAAGATCATTTTCACCTGGCTCCAATTGGTTGTGCAGGTAGCAAAATCAGAGGACGGGCAGACTATGGTTTCAAGTTGTTCGTCAACCGCAGTGGCTCTGGCATATTGAATAATGCCGCTGATTTCGTTGATCTCAGCAACAATTCTGTTTTTAATGATAATGTCTTGAGTCGCAGGAACAGCGAAAGTGAGTACGACACCGACAATGACAAGTCCAATCATAAGCTCAACCAGTGTTGCTCCTTTTTGCTGTCGAGCTTGGTTGTGTAGCGCTTTTGATGTTCTCAATGTGACCTCAATATGAAAAAAATGACCTGATTTGTCACTGCTGACGTTTTATTATCTTAACCATAGCGCAATTTAGCAGTTTGTTGCGTATGTATTTGTGTAACTCAGTATTGCCATCAAAATGCTTTGCTGTGTGAGGCAAAACACATATCATTGCATAAGCGTATAGTATAAAACACGGGAAGAAAGATGCACAAACAAGCAATATTAGAAGAGATGCAGGTGTTACCTGAAATAGACCCTGCCGTTGAAGTGAGTAAACGAGTCAGTTTTATCAAAGGACAACTTCTAAGTGCGGGTTTAAAAACACTGATATTAGGTATCAGTGGTGGCGTCGATTCTTGCACCTTAGGTCGTTTGGCACAGCTCGCAGTAGATGAATTGAACCAAGATTCGCAAGGTGACTACCAGTTTGTGGCTGTGCGTTTGCCTTATAATGTGCAAGCTGATGAACAAGATGCGCAGGCAAGTATTGATTTTATTAATCCTACTCACGCGTTAAGCGTCAATGTGCAACCTGGCGCAGATGCTATTCATCAAAATACAAGTGACGCCATGCAGTCTTTGGGATTGTTGCCTGACGACGAAGTGAAACAAGATTTCGTCAAGGGCAACGTCAAAGCGCGGACTCGCATGGTTATCCAATATGAAATTGCTGGGATGCTCGATGGTCTGGTATTGGGAAGCGACCACTCAGCAGAAAATATTACCGGCTTTTACACTAAATACGGAGATGGGGCTTGTGATCTTGCGCCCTTGTTTGGTCTCAATAAACGTCAAGTTAGGCAGATAGCGTTGTTTCTAGGCGCACCTGAAAAAATTGTGTATAAAGCACCTACTGCGGATCTGGAAACTTTGTCACCACAAAAAGCGGATGAACAAGCGTTGGGATTAACCTATGATCAAATAGACGACTTTTTAGAGGGCAAAGCGGTGAGTCAAGACGTTGAAGAAAAGCTCATCGCTATTTATCGTAAAACCCAACATAAGCGAGTTCCCATCCCGACCCTTTATGATGGGATAAACCAATAACATTAAGTGAATTTCGTAACGCAAAAAGTTTATAAGCACTAAGGAAAACAATCGAGATGAAGAAAATCGAAGCGATCGTTAAGCCATTTAAAATGGATGATGTCAGAGAGTCACTATCTGAAATCGGTGTGTCTGGGATGACAGTCACTGAGGTCAAAGGCTTTGGACGGCAAAAAGGTCACACCGAATTGTATCGTGGAGCAGAATACCAAGTAGACTTTTTACCCAAGGTGAAACTGGAAATTGTATTACCTGAAGACCAAGTAGATAGAGCCGTGGAAGTGATATCAGCAGCAGCGCATACGGGCAAGATTGGCGATGGTAAAATATTTGTCACTACGGTAGAACGAGTGATCCGGATTCGCACCGGTGAAGAAAACGAAGATGCCGTATAACTGACCTGAACTGAAGGATAACTAATAAAATCAGTTTTACTGTCGGGACTGCAATTTTTATTGCTGTCCCGATCAGGAGGTTTAGCTAGGCTTTGCCTGTCGATGTCGAAAAGGGGCGTCTTTCTGTTTAATTTACCCCCGCTGCTAGTTGCCTAGTGAGTGTGTCCACAACCACCGGCGCCGTGAACATGCCCATGGGCAATCTCTTCTGCTGTTGCTTCGCGCACTTCCAGTACTTCTACGTCAAAGGTTAGAGTTAAGCCGGACAACGGGTGATTGCCATCAACCACAACTTCTTCATCGGTAACATCGATTACCATCACAGATTGTTCGCCCTCATCCGTTGTGGCTCTAAATGTCATACCGACATCCACTTCCATGCCATCAAACATAGAAATCGGCATCATTTGCACTAATTCATCGTGACGCTTTCCATAGGCCAGCTCTGGTTCAATATCGATAACAAACTTATCACCGGGACTACGCCCATTTAACGCCTCTTCTAATCCTTGGATCAGATATTGACTCCCTTGCATATATACCATCGGCTCTTCACCTCTGGATGAATCAATCTGTGTACCATCTGGAGTGCTAACTGTGAAGTGCATGGTAACGACGGAGTTTTCGGATATCTGCATATTATTCTGTTCTCTTACTTTTAGTTAGGGCGCTTAAGCCTGTGAAAATAAAATGGTGACTTGGTAAGCCTAGCAACGTCGCTAGGCTCTAACAAGTTTCTTACTGAATAAGTTAACCTGCAATAACTAATAAAATGAGTTAATCAATGCTGTAGGGCAAGGGCTCTACGCTAAAGGTTTGTTGCGGATTGTTCTTTGCTCGTAACATGGCATCTGAGGCTGTGTCATTTGGAAGCACCGCGAGAACCCACGTACTGTCTTCTAATGTTGCACTGCGCAACACAGTACCTGAACGACGCCAGTTTTCACCTACTTGAGCTTCTAAACTATCACCAGCTTGCAATTGCGCAGCCAGGTTTGATTTTAAGATAAATGCAGCGCGCTTGTTTTTACCCAAGTATTTGGTACGTGCCACGACTTCTTGGCCCATGTAGCAGCCTTTATCAAAGCTAATCGCATCAAGCGCCTGCATATTCATCATTTGTGGGATAAATTCGATTGAGGTTTGGCTCTGGATATTGGCGATACCAGCGACGATATCCATTGCTTCCCAATAACTTTCATCCACCACATACTCGGCCAACTGCTCTAATAACGAATTAGCTGCTTGAGATTTGGTGATCACGAGAAAGCGTGGTTTGGGTTGTTCAAATCTAATTACGTAACCTAGTTCACTATGCACGACTGCTAGATGCTGCTGTGGTAAGGCTCCGAATAATTTACTCAGGGCTTTTTCCGCTTCTACCCCCGCCATGCCGACAAATTGATGGTCTTGTGTGGTATCTGAAAAGTCCACTTTTGAGAACACACCGTATTTTTTTAATTCAGCCAGCGATGCGGGAATACTTTCGGGATGACATAAGAATTCGATTTTTTGTGCACCGCCTAGAGCATAGAATATATTCCATGTTTTGCCTTTAAAGTCACAGTGGCAGCCAAGTTGAGCTTGATCGGGTGTCAGCTGTGCAACATTATTAGTCACCTTTCCTTGTAAGTAACTCGTTGCATCTTCACCGTTGATCGATATGATCCCTAATGTAGACAATTCACATATAAAGTTGTCTGGAGAGGTAAAACTGGACTGCATACGCAAACGAACCTTGTTAATCTGTTAAGTGTTGTCATTATAATAGGGTTTAACCACTCATATACAAGGTCCTATTGATTCAATAACTCGGTAGCTTGCTGTAATGCTCTCAGTTTTTGTGCAATAAGACGCTATCGATTTTTCCTGCAGGAGTAGTCATGTTTGACAAAAAGAGAGTGAATCGACTGCGATGGGCATGCCGTCGTGGGATGTTAGAGCTCGACGTACTTTTTATGCCGTTTGTAGAAGACGCGTTTAACGACCTTGATGAGCAGCAGCAGCTGACGTTTGAGCGTTTATTAACGTGCGATGATCCGGATCTTTATGCTTGGTTCATGGGCCATCAAAAATGCGATGACGCGCAACTGCGCGACATGATTAAGTTCATCTTAAATCGTGTCAAAGTATAGGATTGAAATTCGTGCTCAATCAGGTTTGCGCAGCGTCGTGCAAATCAGCTGGCTGTGTGGGCTACTGTTATCTATCTGGAGTTGGAAAGTTGATGTGATCACTTATCAACTGCTGCTGCAAATCCTCGGCTCATTAATGATCATAGGTTTCGGCGGCTTTTGGCTAGTGACGCACAGGCATGCACAGCGACCATTAACCTTTTTACTCAGTGAATCAGGGAAGCTAACACAAATGCCCGACAGCGGCATTCAGTGGCAAGTCAGCAGCGATTCAAAGCTTGTGGGCCCTTTCGTGTATCTGCAGGCTCACGACAGATTTAATCACCAACAAAGAATGACAAATTGGCTGGCAAAAGATCAGTTTATCGAAACGGACTTTCGCCGATTGTGCCGCGTAATATGCCGTTGTCAACGTGCTAATAATATGAATCCAGTGTGAGATTAAGGCCGTGATCAGAGACTATCATCCACTGTCTATTTTGCCCCGAGTTTTGCTCAAGCGTAATGCTGCTTTTGTGTTTCAATCGGCATTACTTCCTCGCTGCGAACTTAGCACTGAGCAATTAATCACAGGATGCAGTGAAAAACGTATATCAAGATTCCATCAAGCTGTGGCATGGCAAGGCGAGGGTATTCATCCTTGTTTTTTACATACTCTAGCGTTCCGGCAACATCTGCAACTCATGTTGCAGCCAGCGTTTCCTTTTGCGGTTTTAGGCTTGGTGCACAAAGCCAATAAAATTGCGCAGTTTGCAGCGCTTTCTTCAGCACCTGAAGGATTACTCAGTAGCCAGGTATGCAGTTTTAAACGTCACGATCGAGGCATATCTTTCGTGATCTCTAGCCGATTCGAATGCAATAACGACCTTGTGTGGCGTAGTGAAAGTGAATTTATTGCTATTGATAAATTAACCATGTCGGCAATAAAAGCAACGCCAATTAACCTCAGTGCCGACCCAGCAAAACACAGCCAACATCAAAATTGGCAATTGAACGCAGATTTAGGTAGGCAGTACGCGGCCGCCTCAGGCGATTTTAATCCTATTCATCTAAGTGCGTTGAGTGCAAAACTGTTTGGCTTTAAACGGGCTATTGCCCATGGCATGTGGACCAAAGCGCGCTGTTTAAGTGCGCTATCTCAACATAGTGCCTCGGCATTTCGTTGTGAGGTAGAGTTTAAACGCCCGCTGTTTTTGCCCAATCAGGTAACCTTCAGTAATTATATCGTGGATGAACACTCGCTGGCACTGTGGGTGACCAGCGATGATCATCAGCAATTACACCTTCAGGGACGGTTAGTTTTTTGACGCTTTGCCTGGCAGCACAGTGACACTGGCGGTGGGCAGCGTGTCAGGGTAGTCAACATTGTAGTGTAGTCCGCGACTCTCTTTACGTTGCATAGCGCAGCGCACAATAAGCTCTGCTACCGTCACCAGGTTACGCAATTCCAATAAATTATTACTCACTCTGAAATTCGCGTAGTAATCATGAATTTCATGCTGCAATAATTCGATCCGTCGCAACGCCCTTTCCAATCGCTTGGTGGTGCGCACTATGCCGACGTAATCCCACATGAATAAGCGCAGCTCGTGCCAGTTGTGTTGGATCACGACTTCCTCGTCCGAGTTACCCACTTGGCTTTCATCCCAAGCTGGAATGGGTTGCTCGAAAGCTTTACGGTCTTGTTGCGACATGATGTGCTTCGCCGCAGCATGCGCAAATACCACACATTCGAGTAATGAATTGCTCGCCATGCGATTGGCGCCGTGCAGTCCGGTATAAGCCACTTCCCCAATCGCATACAGGTTATCTAAGTCGGTACGTGCGTTAAAGTCGGTTTTAACACCGCCGCAGCTGTAGTGTGCTGCCGGTACTACCGGAATAGGTTGTCGGGTTATATCAATCCCTAACGAGCGGCACTTTCGGTAGATATTCGGAAAGTGTTTTACGATGAAATCAGCCGGTTTGTGGCTGATATCCAAATACATGCAATCCGCCCCTAGACGTTTCATCTCGTAGTCGATTGCTCGGGCTACTATGTCTCGAGGCGCGAGATCGGCGCGCTCATCAAATTTGTGCATAAAAGGCGTGCCATCGGCATGACACAAAAATGCGCCTTCACCTCGCAGCGCTTCGGTGATCAGAAAGTTTTTTGCCTCTGGATGAAATAAGCAAGTAGGGTGAAACTGATTAAATTCCATGTTTGCCACAGAACAACCGGCCCGCCAAGCCATGGCAATACCGTCACCACTTGAAACATCTGGATTGGAGGTGTACTGATAGACCTTACTCGCGCCGCCGGTAGCTAAGGCAATAAATCGAGCGCGGATCACTTCAACATGCTCGGCTTTGCGATTCCACACGTAAGCGCCCAAGCATTGGTTTGGGGCCTGTTCGTGGCGGATCAGGTCGATAGCGTTATAACGCTCAAATAAATGAATGTTAGGATGCTGCAGTACGGCGTCTTGCAACGTGGTTTGTACAGCCTGGCCGGTGGCGTCGGCCGCATGGAGTATGCGTCTATGACTGTGGCCGCCTTCGCGGGTTAAATGATAGCGGGTGTTTCCACCGGCATCTTTTTCTTGATCAAAAGGCACGCCAAAATTAATCAACCATTGCATGCAGGATTTCGCCTCAGTAGCGGTATATCGTACCGTTGCTTCGTCGCATAACCCCGCGCCGGCTTCGAGCGTGTCTTTGACGTGGGATTCAATCGAATCTTGTTCATCAAAAACAGCCGCAATGCCACCTTGCGCATAACGCGTAGAGCCTTCACTGAGCGTGCTTTTACTCAGTACAATTACATTGAAATTATCGGCAAGTTTTAATGCCAAAGTTAATCCAGCTGCACCGCTTCCGATAATCAATACGTCACAGCGATGTTCAACAGCAGAGCTCATAGAGTACAATGCCCGAAAAGTAGGGAAGGTTCTAACATACTAATCGAATTGAAAGCTTGTGAAAACAAAGCGTTCGATAGTATTTTAGGAATAATTCAAATTAAATCGAACTTTCCGTCAAATGCACAGTCTATTGTAGTGCTTGCATGAGCCGATGAAGTAAATGGATTAGGAGAGAAGGCTCGAATGAGCGAGCAAATAACCGATCAACAGATTGTTGAAAAAGTACAACGTGGTGATAAAAATGCTTTCGGTTTGTTGGTAACTAAGTATCAACATAAGGTAGCTCATCTGGTTTCACGCTATGTTAAAAATTCTGGCGACGTGGCAGATGTAACTCAAGAAGCGTTCATCAAAGCGTACCGGGCGTTGCCTAACTTTCGAGGCGAGAGTGCGTTTTACACTTGGCTTTATCGCATTGCGGTAAATAGTGCGAAAAACTACTTGGTCTCGCAAGGAAGAAAGCCACCGGCAAGCGATGTTGACGCAGAGGAAGCAGAATATTACGACGGAAGTGACGCGTTAAAGGAACAAAACTCTCCTGAACGTAGTCTTATGTCAACTGAATTAGAAAAAGTGCTGTTTGAAGCACTGGATAAACTGCCTGAAGATCTGCGCATGGCAATTACCTTGCGAGAACTGGAAGGGCTTAGTTACGAAGATATTGCAAATGTGATGGATTGTCCCGTAGGGACTGTTCGGTCACGAATATTTAGAGCGCGGGAAGCCATCGATAAAGTGCTTAACCCGCTACTCGAAAATTAAAGAAAGATGACATTTGAAACAAAATGTTGAAAAATGAAGCGTTAACTCAGGAACCCCTTATGACGCCAAAGCATGAAAATCTGTCAGCATTTGTTGATGGAGAAGGACAAGACGAAAATTTCGTTAAGACGTTGGTTAATGACGCCGAGCTGAGTGCACGGTGGCATAGATACCATATTATTCGTCAGTCTTTGCGAAAAGAAATGCCAGAGCAAGCTGATTTTGATATTAGTGGATCTGTCATGGCAGCGTTGCAAAGTGAGCCTGCAATTCTAGCGCCCAAGCGAACCTGGAAAGACTTACCTGTTATTAGCAATGTGATCCCTTTGGTACGTTCTAGTGGGCAACTTGCGATAGCCGCCTCAGTCGCAGTCGCGGTAATTTTTGGATTCCAACAGGTAAACAACCAGCCAGAAACGCAAATTTTTAATCCTGCACCAGCTAGTTTCACTGGCATTCAAGGTGGATTGTCTCCGGTTAGTCTAGAGCAAACCCGAGTGATGCCTAATGTCAGCGTAGAAGAGCAACAACGCCGCTTCAATATGCTGATGAATGATCACATGAATCAGGTAATGCTAAAGAATACCTTGAGCAGTACCCCAGAAAAAGCGGCGGTTGAGTCATCCGCTCAAGAACGGCAACCTGATGTAAGCCAAGAACGTGAGAACCTTCCTGAATAAATTCCTATTAATAGTGCGACATGTCAATGTCGCACTACTTTGCTTATTATTTGCTGTCCAAGTGCATGCGCAAAGTGGTTTGGTGCAAGATCCCAATGCCCAAATTTGGCTGACTAAAATGGCGCAAGCCAAACAGCAACTTAACTACAAAGTCACTTTTGTTATGTCCAGGCCTGGCGCTGATCCGCAACCTTATTTGTGGCGTCATGCAATAACCGAAGACGGTATCGAAATGGAACAGTTGGATCAATTAAATGGTCCAGGTAAAGAAGTGATAAGGATTGGTAACACCGTCAGTTATTTTGACTCGCACCGTCCGCCCTATAGTTTACAATCCAGCCATATTTCTGGTCCATTACCTAGCATATTGTTAACCGATCCTTTGTCGTTAATGCCCGCCTATGAATTTGTCGTGGTGGGGAAGAGTCGGATATCTGGGCGAGTCGCGCAACAAATTAGAATGGTAAGCAAAGACAAGACGCGGTTTGGCTATAATTTGTGGCTCGATCAAAATATTGGTTTGCCATTAAAAATAAGTGTGGTGGATCTCAACGGCCAAAAAATGGAACAAATTCAAGTCACAGAGCTTGAAGTGACGCCTTCGCCTGATCCTTATTTTGCGAACTATGTGGTCTCTGCGACTATGCCTGATGTGGTCCAGTTTGCGCCACAACCTAAAGAGAAACAGAATTGGAAATTGGATTTTGTGCCTATTGGTATGGAACAAGTGAAACACAGTGTCCGTTTATTGCAAAATAACGGCGGCAAACTTGAATACATGATGTTGAGTGATGGACTTGTCGACATATCAGTTTATTTACAGCGTGCTAATGGGCAGGTGGCGGAAAGCGATATTGTCGCCAGAATCGGCTCTGATATTTATTATTCACGTACCCAAGGCAATGTATTGGTGACTGTGATTGGTAAAATTCCAGCCAATACGGCAAATGCGATAGCTACTTCTATTTCTGCGGTGCAATAAAAATGATTGAAGAGATTGGCGTGATCACCGCGGTAGATAAAGACCATATTTGGGTTGAAACCGAAATAAAAACTACCTGTGGAGGTTGTCAGGCGCAAGATAATTGTGGCACTGGCGTGGTGGCCAAAGCCTTTGCACCTAAAAAAGAGAAACTGATCCTGAGGTGTAAGCAAGTAGCCAGTGTCGGCCAGCGCGTTAAATTAGGTATTGAAGAAGATCAACTTATCAGTGCTTCAGCTATCGTGTATGTGTTACCTCTGGTGATCATGATTATTGCCGCCTTGGGCGCACAGGCGCTTCTCCCCAGTTTTGGTATGGAACATGAAGGATGGGTTATTGGCGCGTCGTTTTTCGCTACCTTGTTGTCATTTAAGTGGGTCAAACGCAAAGCAACCAAAGACGGCGATACCAAATTCCAGCCCAAACTTCTGGCTATCTTACCTGCTGAAGAAGACATGATCGTGGTAAAACACAGCCATTAACACCGCACTTTGTGCTTATGTTTAGAACAATATCGCATTGTTGCCAATAACACTGTAAAATCCCCGCCAAATTTATTGATCCTGTTTTACTGTCTTAACATTGGGTTTTGACATAGAGCACTTGCTGTAGGTAACTGTTTTAACACTATGCAACATAAGCACATTCGTAACTTTTCTATTATCGCGCACATCGATCACGGTAAATCCACATTATCCGATCGGTTAATTCAACATTGCGGGGGCTTAACCTCACGTGAAATGTCGGAGCAGGTGTTGGATTCCATGGATATCGAGCGTGAGCGCGGTATCACCATTAAAGCGCAGAGTGTGACTCTCAATTACACTGCAAAAGACGGCGAAACTTATCAGCTAAACTTCATTGATACTCCCGGACACGTTGACTTTACTTATGAAGTATCTCGCTCATTGGCCGCGTGTGAAGGTGCGTTGTTAGTTGTTGACGCAGGGCAGGGAGTTGAAGCACAAACGTTGGCTAACTGTTACACCGCCATCGATCTTGAAATGGAAGTGGTGCCTATCCTCAATAAGATTGATTTGCCTCAAGCTGAGCCTGATCGGGTTGCCGAAGAGATTGAAGACATCGTCGGAATTGACGCTGTCGATGCAGTACGCTGCTCAGCCAAAACCGGTGTAGGCATAGAGGATGTCTTAGAAGTCATCGTGCAACGTATACCACCACCGGTTGGCGATCCAGAAGCCCCACTTAAAGCCTTGATTGTGGATTCTTGGTTCGATAACTACCAAGGCGTTGTTTCTTTGGTACGTGTTATGGAAGGTAAGCTAACCTCAAAAGATAAAATCCAGATTATGTCCAACGGTGCCGTGCATCAAGTGGACGATGTGGGTATTTTCACTCCAAAGCAAACCAAAACCGGTCACTTAGACGCCGGTGAAGTGGGTTATATCATCGCGGGTATCAAGGATATTCACGGTGCACCTGTGGGCGATACTATCACTTTAGCCAAAGCGCCTGCGGAAAAAGCCCTCCCGGGTTTCAAGAAAATTAAACCTCAGGTTTATGCGGGATTGTTTCCGGTTAGCTCTGATGAATATGAAGATTTTAGAGACGCCTTGGCGAAATTGACGCTTAACGATGCATCATTGTTCTATGAGCCAGAAAGCTCCTCAGCATTAGGCTTTGGTTTCCGTATCGGTTTCTTGGGCATGTTGCACATGGAAATTATTCAAGAACGATTGGAGCGAGAATACGATCTGGATCTGATCACCACAGCCCCTACGGTGGTGTATGAAGTTGAAACGACCAAAGGTGAAATACTCAAAGTCGACAACCCTTCTAAGTTGCCGGCAGTAAATGACATCGCCTCAATCCGAGAGCCTATTGTCGAAGCGCATATCTTAGTGCCGCAAGACTATCTGGGCAATGTTATAACCTTGTGTATTGAGAAGCGTGGCGTACAAACCAACATGACCTATCACGGCAAGCAAGTTGCAGTAACTTACGAGCTGCCTATGGCCGAAGTGGTCATGGACTTCTTTGATAGATTGAAGTCTACCAGTCGAGGCTTCGCGTCTCTGGACTATAATTTCGTTAAATTTAATGAAGCGGACATGGTGCGCTTGGACATTCTAATTAATGGTGAGCGGGTTGATGCCCTTGCCGTTATTACGCATCGAGATAATTCTCAAGGTCGCGGCCGTGACTTGGTTGAGAAACTGCGAGAGTTGATCCCCAGACAGATGTTCGATATCGCTATTCAAGCGGCTATCGGTGGACATGTGGTGGCTCGAAGCACAGTTAAACAGCTCAGAAAGAACGTTATCGCTAAGTGTTACGGTGGTGATGTGAGCCGTAAGAAGAAGCTCTTGCAAAAGCAGAAAGACGGTAAAAAACGTATGAAGCAAGTCGGCAATGTAGAACTGCCGCAGGATGCATTTTTAGCAGTATTAAGGACAGGAAAATAAATGGCCAATTACTTCTCAATTTTTTTAGTCGTCCTGACAGTAGTGTCAGGTTTGATTTGGTTGATAGACGCCAAAGTGTATGCACCAAAACGTCGCGAAAAGTTTGCCGCTGCTAATGGTGGTCAGGCGCTTCCGGAAGGGACAGAGTTACCGATCCCTTATGTGGTTGATACCGCTCAGCAAATATTTCCAGTCATTGCGTTTGTGCTTATCTTGCGCTCGTTTTTATATGAACCCTTTCAAATACCTTCAGGATCCATGATGCCAACCTTATTGGTAGGTGATTTTATTCTGGTTGAAAAATATGCTTACGGATTGAAAGATCCCGTGGCTCGATATAAGTTTTTTGAAACCGGTGAGCCAGAGCGTGGCGATGTTGTAGTATTTAAGTATCCGCAAGACACCCGACTTGACTACATTAAGCGGGTAATCGGGTTGCCAGGTGATACCATACGCTATGCTAGAAAAGAACTTTACATAACCCCTGCCTGCCCCAGCAATGAAAATTGTACGCCCGAATACAAGGTTGAGCGCAGCTATGTAACACGCCATCAATTTGGTAAGCACCCTGTTAATCAGTTTACCGAGACTTTGGGCGATATAGAGCACGATATCCTTATTTATGTTAGAGAGCGTGAACAGTCGTTTCGTTATCACAACAACACCAACACTTGGGTAGTGCCTGAAGGGCATTATTTCGTGATGGGCGATAATCGTGATAACAGTGAAGATGGTCGATATTGGGGATTTGTTTCCGATGATCATCTGGTCGGTAAAGCCGTGGCAATTTGGATCAGCTTTGAATTCAATCGTGGCAAAGATAGTATTCTGCCCGGCTGGGTGCCATCAGGTGTGCGCTTCAACCGCGTTGGTGGCATACAATAAATGTCGCTATCAAATGACCACAAGCGGTTGTGCAAACGGCTTGGCTATACCTTTCAAGAGCCAGATAACCTTAAGTTGGCACTGACACATCGCAGTGCCAGTAAACAGCATAATGAACGTCTGGAATATCTTGGTGATGCGGTACTTGGATTGGTAGTCGCCGAAACCTTATATGCCCGTTTTCCCAAGCAACCTGAGGGCAAATTGACACGTATGCGGGCCTCCTTAGTCAAAGGCGATACGCTAGCGGAAGTTGCCAGAGAATTTGAATTAGGTGAGCTCCTTGAGTTAGGCTCCGGTGAGCTAAAAAGTGGCGGTCATCGTCGCAGTTCCATTTTAGCCGACGCAGTCGAAGCCATTATTGGAGCAATATATTTAGAAGCCGGTCTTGAAACGATCAAACCCTTGTTGCAAACCTGGTTTGCTAAACGATTAGATGCGCTTGATCCAACGGCACATCCCAAAGACAACAAAACCCAACTACAAGAATTTCTTCAAGGTCGACAAATGCCGCTGCCTGACTACACTGTAGCAGAGATAAAGGGTAAGGATCACGATCAGTTATTTGTGGTGACTTGTCAGGTTGAGGGACTCGAAGAAAACGTGGTCGGCGAGGGCAGTTCACGTCGAAAAGCAGAGCAAAACGCAGCCAAAATTGCATTGGAAAAACTAACATGACACAAACGCAAACGTTCTGCGGCATGATTGCCATAGTGGGTCGTCCCAATGTCGGCAAATCGACGTTATTGAATAAACTATTGGGTCAGAAGGTCAGTATCACCTCGCGAAAGCCCCAGACCACACGTCATCGCATCATGGGAATTGATACTGAAGGTCAGCATCAGGCAGTCTTTGTCGACACGCCCGGATTACATGTAGAAGAGAAAAGAGCGATTAATCGGCTGATGAACCGTGCCGCTTCAAGCTCATTTGCCGAAGTGGGATTAGTGCTATTTTTAGTCGAAGGGACTAAATGGACCGAGGATGATCAAATGGTACTCACCAAGGTGATCCAATCTGGTTTGCCTTGCTGGTTGTTGGTCAATAAAAGCGACAATGTTAAAGATAAAACCGAACTTATGACTCACTTGCAATGGTTGCAACAACAGCATGACTTCGAAAAGATCATGCCTATTTCCGCTAAGCTTGGTCGCAACGTCGATGAGCTCAGAGAAATGGTGCATAAAAGCTTACCTGAGAGTGAGTTTTATTTTCCTGAAGATTATATTACCGATAGATCCAGCCGCTTTATGGCATCAGAGATTATTCGTGAAAAACTCATGCGTTTTACCGGCGATGAATTGCCTTATTCGGTAACGGTTGAGATTGAACAGTTTTTAATGGCCGAAAACGGTGTGTTTCGAATTAACGGTCTTATCTTGGTAGAGCGCGAAACCCAGAAACGTATGGTCATTGGTAAGGGCGGGCAACGCTTAAAAACCATAGGTGCAGAAGCGCGTAAAGACATGGAAAATTTGTTCGACAACAAAGTGTTTCTTGAACTTTGGGTGAAAGTGAAATCAGGCTGGGCTGACGATGAGCGTGCCTTAAGAAGTTTAGGTTACGGCGATAATTGATCTTATTTGAATTGCGCACATATTGTGTAGTAGTTCCGATAATTTGTGAGGCAACAGATGGCATCGCTACAAGATATCAGACGCGATTATAAACTCGCAGAGCTTCGTCAAGAAGACTTAGACCCCAGTCCAATCGCGCAATTTGAACAATGGTTGAAACAAGTAGTGGACTCAGGTGTGCCAGATCCCACGGCAATGACGATCGCCACGGTCGCAGAAGACGGCCAGCCATCGCAGCGCATCGTGTTGCTCAAAGATGTTAACGCCGCTGGCTTTGTGTTTTACACCAACCTTGCTAGCCGTAAAGCCAATGAGCTAGCGCACAACAATCGTATCTCTTTGCATTTCCCTTGGCACTTCATGGAGCGCCAAGTCAAGGTATGTGGTGTTGCTCAACCGCTTTCTAGCGCGGAAGTGGCAAGCTACTTCTTTTCCAGACCCAAAGAAAGCCAAATAGCGGCCTGGGCTTCTAAGCAAAGTCACCCTATTTCCACGCGCCAAATGCTGTTAGCAAAGTACCACGAAATTAAGCAGAAGTTTGCTGATGGAGAGGTGCCTCTGCCCAAGTTCTGGGGCGGCTATCGCGTTGTTCCTCATGAAATCGAATTTTGGCAAGGAGGCGAACATCGCCTACATAATCGCTTTTTGTATAGCAGAGACAAAAACCTAGACTATCTTAAAGATAAGCAAGAGTGGCAAATTCAGCGCCTGATGCCTTAGTCAAAAGGCATGGTAGATGATCGATAGCCATTGTCACCTTGATTTCAGCGCTTTTGATGAAGATCGTCTACAGGTAATCGAAGCCTGTGGGAAAGCGAATATTCAGCGTATTATTATTCCAGGTGTAAGTGCTTCCCAATGGCCTGCGTTGATTTCGTTGTGTCAGTCACAGTCAATGCTAGAGTTTGCCTTGGGGATACATCCTTATTTTATTGAGATGGCAGAGGATGAGCATCTTGTGCAATTACAACAGTTACTATGCAAACACCAAGACGACGTTGTCGCGGTTGGTGAAATAGGCCTCGACTTTCATCTCGCTGACAATGGTTTACATCAAAAGCAACAGCATTTCTTCGACTGCCAATTATCTGTAGCGAGCGAATTCAAATTGCCGGTCATTTTACATCAGCGCCAATCTCACAATGAAATTATCCGCATGCTCAAAGGTCACCAGTTTGCCTATGGTGGCGTATTGCATGCGTTCTCGGGCAGTTATCAGCAAGCTAAAACCTATGTGGACATGGGCTTTAAGCTAGGCATTGGTGGCACTATTACCTATCCGCGAGGTTCAAAAACGCGAGACGTGGTGAAACGCCTTTCTTTACAACATATTGTGTTGGAAACCGATGCGCCAGATATGCCGCTACACGGTCGCCAAGGGCAACGAAATAGTCCATTGAATTTACCGGAAATTGCGCAGCAGATAGCGTTAATTACCAATACGTCAATACAACAGGTGGCTGCAATAACCGACAATAATGTGGCATCTTTGTTTGGTCTTACGATGAACTAAATGTTGGAATAATTTTCGCTATTTAGGCCCTTTGATATAATTTCGGAATCGAATTTTGTAATAGGCGCGAGCGACAAGAATACCAATCAAAGCGGCTAACAGCATAAAAACCATTAACTGTTTGTCTAACTGTGTTTGATATTCAGCGTGGTATAACATGACTTTTTGCTCGTCCAGCAAGATACGTAAATATCCCAGCAGTTGATTATCGCTTCTAACTTCTTCAACAAACACCAGTGGTATGTTTTCGTCTAGCAAAAAGCTGGCGAGCACAGAGACATTTGGTTCATTGCTGTCGATGATCTCACCGCTTTTAGCATATACTGACACGCCTGACACATGAGGATCAGTTGCAATCAGCTCAAGCTGCGCTTTAATATTCTCTGTGTCTAATTGCGCAATACTCGGCGCAATCACTTTAGCAGCGTAACCGGCTAATGAGCGCCCAAGTTGCGTTGACTGTTTTTCATGCCAGTCTTTGGATTGTCCGGTATTTAATAGCCACAAATTCACACAGATAGCCGCAGCCACAAGCACTAAGGTAAAGTTCGCAATTCGTTTAAATATTGAAAAATTACTGTGGCGCCTGTCTGTTGATGCAGGGGTATAGTTGTTTGTCATTTCCATGGCATAGACAATAGGGGAAATTGCGTTGTTTGCCAACCAAAACAAGTCATAAACTGATGATAGCTTATGCCAAATTGCATTTGCACAGCAGTGTCATTTAGGTAGAATCGCCAATCCTATTTGATTGCGGATCGTTATCTCAATGTTACTGACTAACACCACGTTGGCCCAATGGCACTCTAGTCAATATCTCACCGGTTTATGTCATAAGTCAGTGTGTTTTACTTTGCCCGAGAATCAACAACTGCAATTAGTCGCAGCTGATGAGTCCGACAGTGCACACTTGGTCATATTCGCAGAGGGTCTCAATTTAGAAAAGCTATATGCCATCAAAACGGCGTTGTCTAATGTACTTTCGATTGACTATTTTAAGTCTGGCCGCGACATGGGCGCAGGCTGTGCTGTCGAAGCAAAAGTCGCGATGGATCAACACTCTGATGGTGATTTGAATACGCTCATTGAACAGCTCAGTGTCGCCACACAAACCGATATGGCGTTATTAACGCACCGCCCAACCCTGAGTCAACCGGGCGTGCTGCTTATGGACATGGACAGTACCGTGATTGGGATTGAATGTATCGATGAAATAGCCAAACTGGCTGGGGTTGGCGAGCAAGTGTCGGCCGTAACCGAACTAGCCATGCAAGGTAAACTGGATTTTGTCGATAGTCTTACTAGTCGCGTGGCTTGTTTAGCCGATGCACCAGAGTCTATTTTACAGCAAGTCAGGGATGCAATGCCGATCAACCCTGGGATCAGTCGCTTGTTGCATGAGCTTAGACTGGCGAATTGGAAACTCGCCATTGCCTCTGGTGGTTTTACCTTTTTTGCTGACTATTTGCTTGAAAGGTTGGATCTAGATTATGTCATTGCTAACCAACTAGAAATCAAAGATAAGCGACTTACCGGTAAAGTGGAGGGGGATATTGTCAGTGCTCAGACCAAAGCGGATACCTTAACAAAACTGGCAAACCAATATGGCATTGACCTGTCACAAACCATCGCCCTAGGTGATGGTGCCAACGACCTAGTTATGATGAAACAAGCTGGCCTAGGGATCGCGCTTCATGCTAAACCTTTGGTCCGTCAACAAGCCGATGCTGCATTGCGGTTTAGCGCAGCAGATGGTCTTTTAGCCTATCTACGTCAATAATTTTAGCTATTATGCTAGAATGATCTTTTTAAACGCTTGGCCTATAAAGAACCAAGCTTAATCGTTTCATTGCTCATAAAAGAACCACTACCTTATGTCTCAAAAAACCACATCAAACTCTATGTTACAAAACGTTCGCATTGTGCTGGTCAATACCTCTCATACCGGTAATATCGGCTCCGCCGCCAGAGCGATGAAAACGATGGGGTTAAGCCAATTGGTGTTGGTTGATCCAGTGGATAAACCCGATGGCAAAGCCAGTGCTCTTGCCGCTGGTGCGGGTGACGTTTTGGCTAACGCAAAAATTGTATCCACCTTAGAAGAGGCAGTAGCGGACTGTGGGCTAGTGGTTGGAACCAGCGCTCGCTCAAGAACCTTGCCTTGGCCGATGTTGGAGCCTAGAGAATGTGGCGAGAAGTTAATCTCAGAAGTCACAAATTATCCTGTAGCTTTAGTTTTTGGTCGTGAAAACAACGGTCTGAGTAACGAAGAGCTACAACAGTGTCATTTTCACGTGTGCATACCGGCAAACCCAGAATACAGCTCATTAAATCTTGCCGCGGCAGTGCAAACCCTGTGTTATGAAATAAGAATGGCGTTTTTAAATAAAACTCAAATCCCTGAAGAAGAGAGAGCTTACCCTCACGCAGAAGATTTGGAGCGTTTTTATAGTCATTTGGAACAAACCCTTTCAAAAACGAATTTCATCATTCCCCAACATCCCGGTATGGTGATGACTAAATTGAGACGGCTATTTAACCGCGCTCGTCCTGAAACTCAGGAGTTAAATATATTGCGTGGTATTCTCGCCTCCATCGAGAAAACCATAAAGATTAAAAAGCACAGTGAATAATCGACATTATGTTTGAACGAATCAAAGAAGACATTCAAAGTGTTTTTCACCGCGATCCAGCGGCGCGCACCACATTTGAAGTGTTGACAAATTACCCCGGTCTGCATGCGATATGGTTTCATCGACTTGCGCATAAATTGTGGAAGAATAATTGGAAATGGTTAGCGCGCACTATATCCACCTTTTCCCGTTGGCTAACCGGCGTAGAAATCCACCCAGGTGCAACTTTGGGCCGACGCTTCTTTATTGATCACGGCATGGGAGTGGTGATTGGTGAAACGGCCGAGATTGGTGATGACGTGACGCTTTATCATGGCGTCACTTTAGGCGGCACCACTTGGACTGGTGGCAAACGCCATCCAACCCTCGAAGATAATGTCGTGGTGGGGGCTGGCGCGAAAGTACTTGGGCCTATTACAATGCACAAAGGTGCCAAGGTTGGCTCTAATTCCGTGGTGGTCAAAGATGTACCTGAGAACGCCACAGTCATTGGCGTTCCGGGACGTATCGTGATGCCGAAAAAGCAAAAAGATGAAGACAAACATCAGCAGCGTGATAAAATCGCGCGCAAATATGGGTTCGATGCTTATGCGGTCGACCCTGACAATCCAGATCCGGTGGCTAACGCCATAGGTGTCATGTTGGACCATGTGCATTTAATTGACACCAAAGTCGAAGAAATGTGCAGAGCGATCAATGACATGGGCGGAGCTGTTTGCGGTAAATCATTACCAACTATTAACTTGGAGAATTTCCAAGAAAGTGGCATGGCCGATGATATTCAAGCATCAAAAGAGGCGTTTGATCCATCGATTTAACGCCTTATTCTGCCCAAAATCGAACACTAATACTTGAGTGAAACGCTAGGTTAAATACTTGACTAATTTAGTCAGGTATGTGACACTTGCGGCTATCTTGTTAACGGGTTTGAGCAATGAAACTTACGTCTAAAGGTAGATACGCAGTGACAGCCATGCTTGATGTGGCATTACACTCACGTCGAGGCCCTGTCTCGCTTGCCGACATTTCAGAGCGTCAGGAAATATCATTGTCTTATTTGGAGCAACTTTTTTCTCGTCTTAGACGTGAAAACTTGGTGCAAAGCGTGCGTGGACCCGGTGGTGGATACAAATTGGGGCGGCCCGCTGAAGATATTGCGGTTGGCGAAGTTATCAAAGCCGTAGATGAGTCAGTTGATGCGACGCGTTGTCAAGGCAACTCAGACTGTCAAGGTGGAGAGCGATGCCTTACTCACAGCTTATGGCATGATTTAAGCGAACGAATTAGCCATTTTCTAGACAGTATCACCTTAGGTGAACTTATGGCCAAACAAGACGTAAAAGTAGTCGCAGGTCGTCAAGACCGGACTAAACAACTGAACACTATCGTAGCAAACGAAATTGAAATTAGTATGCAGCTATAAGCGGAGCAAGCAATGAGCAAAGTTAATCTTCCCATATATTTAGACTATTCATCGACGACACCGGTAGATCCGCGTGTTGCAGAAAAAATGATGGAGTGCTTATCGCTTGAGGGTAATTTTGGTAATCCAGCATCACGCTCACACAAGTTTGGCTGGATGGCAGAAGAGGCCGTCGATATTGCACGAAACCAAATCGCTGATTTGATCAACGCAGATCCACGTGAAATTGTACTGACATCGGGTGCTACCGAATCAGATAATTTGGCGATCAAAGGGGTTGCTCACTTTTATCATAAAAAGGGTAAGCATATTATTACCCTTAAAACTGAGCACAAAGCCGTTCTTGATACCTGTCGTCAATTAGAGCGCGAAGGTTTTGAAGTGACCTACATGGATCCACTACCAAATGGCTTGTTGGATATAGAAGAATTTAAAAAGACCATTCGCCCTGATACGATTTTAGCAAGTATCATGCACGTCAATAATGAAATTGGCGTGATCCAAGATATTGAAACCATCGGTGAAATTTGCCGTGAGGCGAAAGTCTTGTTTCATGTTGATGCAGCACAAAGTACCGGCAAAGTGGAAATCGATCTCCAAAACCTGAAAGTCGATTTAATGTCATTCTCAGCGCACAAAACCTATGGTCCGAAAGGCATTGGAGCTTTGTACGTACGTCGTAAGCCGCGGGTTCGTCTTGAAGCGCAAATGCATGGTGGTGGACATGAGCGTGGTATGCGTTCTGGCACACTGGCAACCCATCAAATCGTTGGTATGGGGGAAGCCTTTAGACTCGCAAAAGTTGAGATGGTAGAAGAAAATGCCCGTATCAAGCGCCTGCGTGACAGATTGTGGAACGGCTTGAAAGATATTGAAGAAGTGTATTTAAACGGTGATTTTGAGCAACGGGTAGCAGCTAACCTAAACGTGAGCTTTGCTTATGTTGAAGGTGAGTCATTGATCATGGCACTTAAAGACATGGCGGTTTCATCGGGCTCTGCCTGTACGTCTGCCAGTTTAGAGCCGTCATACGTGTTAAGAGCATTGGGTTTAACCGATGAGTTAGCGCACAGCTCTATTCGATTCAGTATCGGTCGCTTTACCACGGAAGAAGACATCGATCATGTAATCTCTGTGGTACAGAACGCGATCACCAAATTGAGAGAAATGTCACCGCTTTGGGATATGTTCAAAGAAGGCATTGATCTGACCAAAGTGGAGTGGGTTCATCACTAGGTTTTCTTAACCCGATGACAACGACATTTTGTATAACAGCACTAATTGAAACAAACGCGAGCAATCGCATTAACTGAGGTAAGTATCATGGCTTACAGTGAAAAAGTTATCGACCATTATGAAAATCCCCGCAACGTTGGTGGATTCGACAAAAATGATCCAAGTATCGCTACTGGAATGGTAGGCGCGCCTGCTTGTGGTGATGTGATGAAGTTACAATTGAAAGTCGGTGAAAATGGCGTCATCGAAGATGCTAAATTCAAGACCTATGGCTGTGGTTCAGCGATAGCATCTAGCTCTTTGGTAACAGAGTGGGTAAAGGGCAAAACCCTTGACCAAGCTGTGACGATCAAAAATACCGATATCGCAGAAGAGTTGGCCTTACCACCAGTGAAAATCCACTGTTCGATTTTAGCCGAAGATGCGATCAAAGCAGCAGTAGAAGATTACAAGTCAAAACACGTTAATAACTAATAACTAAGAGGGCTTAGGTTTGGGTATTAAAGTTTCAGACGCAGCAGCAAAGCGCGCCAAAACCTTTATGGAAAATAGAGGTTCAGGTGTGGGGTTGCGTCTTGGTGTCAAGACCACCGGATGTTCTGGTTTAGCTTATGTGCTTGAGTTCGTAGACGAGCTCAACGCAGATGATCAGGTATTCGAAGATAATGGTGTAAAAATTGTTATCGATGGTAAAAGCTTGGTGTACCTTGACGGTACAGAGCTCGATTTTGCCAAAGAAGGACTCAACGAAGGGTTTTTGTTTAATAACCCCAACGCCAACGGTGAATGTGGCTGTGGCGAGAGTTTCAATGTCTAATACAATGCCTATCGGGCATTGTCATGCAATCATTGTGGATAGTTAGTACTGAGTATGAATTTTTTCGCATTGTTTGGTCTTGAGGCCTCATACGATATCGATACGACCAAGCTAGCGGCAACTTATAAGTCGTTGGCGCAAGTGACGCATCCTGATAAATTTTCCCAGTCAGGTGGGGCTGAAAAGCTCATGGCAGTGCAGAAAAACGCTCAGGTTAACGACGGTTACCAAGTGCTCAAAAATCCACTCTCCCGAGCTGAACATCTGTTGTCTTTGCGTGGCATTGATATGCAGCATGAAACCAAAACGCTGCAAGATCCCAGCTTTTTAATGCAACAAATGGAATGGCGCGAAAGCCTTGAAGAAACCAGCAATGCAGCCGATCCTGAAGCCGCTCTGGCAGCGTTAGATGCCGAACTGGCAATACAAACAAAATTACAATATTCCCAATTGGCAGATATCCTTAAAGCGGATACTGAACAAGCAAATTTAGACGCCGCCAATCGTATCCGTAAACTTAAGTTTATGGAAAAGTTGCATCGCGAAATAGAACTAAAAGAAGACGCGTTACTAGACGATTAGGCTACTTGTCGCCACTTCGTCATGGCGCTTAGCATTACAACAAACAGGTTTTTATCGAATATGGCACTACTGCAAATTGCGGAGCCGGGCCAAGCGGCCGCTCCTCACCAACGAAAACTGGCTGTCGGTATTGATTTAGGCACCACCAATTCACTGGTTGCTGCGGTTCGCAGTGGGCAGGCTGAAACTCTACCTGACCAATTGGGAAGTCACCTTTTGCCATCGGTGGTGCATTATAGTCAAGACGTTACAGTAGTGGGGGAGCAAGCCAAACAAAACGCCAATTTAGATCCGGTTAATACTATCGTATCGGTGAAGCGCTTGTTGGGTAAAAACCTCAGTGAAGTACAGCAACTCTATCCGAATTTACCCTACCATTTTGATGGTCAATCTTCTCATCTAAGGATGCAAGTACCAGGTAAAACGGTTAATCCCATCGAAGTGTCTGCAGATATATTACGTGAACTCAAACTTAGAGCGGAAAACTCCTTAGGTGATGAACTCACCGGCGCAGTGGTGACAGTTCCTGCTTACTTTGATGATGCCCAGAGACAAAGTACCAAAGATGCGGCGCAACTGGCTGGCTTAAACCTCTTAAGGTTGTTAAACGAACCTACCGCAGCAGCAATTGCGTATGGCCTGGATTCTGGTCAAGAAGGCGTGATTGCGATTTATGATCTCGGTGGCGGCACCTTTGATATTTCCATATTGCGTCTCTCCAAAGGCGTATTTGAAGTGTTATCTACCGGCGGCGATACGGGCCTAGGTGGTGATGATTTTGATCAAATTATTTTTGATTATATATGCGCCCAAACACAGCTTCCTAACGAGTTGTCGAAAGGACTTAGAAGACGCCTGTTAGATGACGCCAAACTCGCCAAAGAAGCGCTAAGTGAAGACTCCGCAGTCGACATTGAATTCGTTGATGATCAAGGCACGTCTCACAATGTAGTGCTAAGTTGCGTGAAGTTTGAGGCATTGATCCAACCTTTGGTGAAGAAAACCTTACGCGCTTGCAAACGCGCACTTAAAGATGCTGACGTTGAGACCGATAAGGTGTTGCAAGTAGTTATGGTTGGCGGCTCTACGCGCGTGCCATTGGTGCGTCATCAAGTGGGCGAATTGTTTGGCAAAACGCCCCTTACCTCAATCGATCCAGACAAGGTAGTGGCCATTGGCGCTGCAATCCAAGCCGATATTTTAGTCGGTAATAAGCCTGATGCGGAAATGTTATTGCTAGACGTGTTGCCACTGTCTTTGGGATTAGAAACCATGGGCGGCTTGACCGAGAAAGTGATCCCTCGAAACACCACTATTCCGGTTGCTAAAGCACAGGAATTTACCACCTTCAAAGACGGTCAGACTGCAATGATGATCCATGTATTGCAAGGTGAGCGAGAATTAGTGGAAGACTGTCGTTCGTTAGCAAAGTTTAATTTAACTGGCATTCCACCGATGACGGCTGGTGCGGCGCACATTCGAGTAACCTTCCAAGTGGATGCAGACGGCTTACTTAGTGTCACTGCGATGGAAAAGTCTACTGGCGTGCAATCCCAAATCCAAGTCAAACCATCCTATGGGTTAGACGAGTCAGAAATTGCCGATATGCTCAAATCCTCAATGCACCATGCCAAAGAAGACATGCAGGCTAGGATGCTTAAGGAGCAGCAAGTTGAAGCATCTCGAGTTGCGGAATCGTTGCAAAGTGCATTACAAAAAGATGGCGAAGAATTGCTAAGTGAAGACGAACTTAAAGCAATCCAAGCGGCCATGGATGAGATGCTCAGCGTTGCCCAGCAAGACGATGTTGAAAACATCAAGCGATCGATAGAAAAAGTCGATCAAATTAGTCAAGCGTTTGCGGCGCGGCGCATGGATAAATCTATTAATCAGGCGTTGTCTGGTCAATCTGTTAACGAATTATAAATTGTAAAGGAGCATTAGTATGCCGCAGATTATTTTTTTACCGCATGATGAACTCTGTCCTGATGGCGCAGTGTTAGAAGGCGAAAAAGGCGTATCTGTTCTAGATGTAGCGTTAAACAATGGTATCGGTATTGAGCATGCTTGTGAAAAAGTCTGTGCCTGCACCACCTGTCACCTGTTGATCCGCGAAGGATTTGATTCTTTACCTGAGCAAGATGAGGTGGAAGAAGATATGCTTGATAAAGCATGGGGATTAGAGCCTGATTCACGCTTAGGTTGCCAAGCCATTATTCAAGATGAAGACTTGGTCGTCGAAATACCGAAATACACGGTCAATCAAGTGAGTGAAGGGCATTAGTTAAGTTTACCGCTGCCCCGGATGTTGGCATAGATTGGCAAATGGCGGCGCGTCGAATTATAGATTTTGTTTTATTTTGAGTCTGGCGATGAGTTAGGCAAGCACATTTCTAACAAGTATCTTTAAGAAAAATTAGGTTTTGCCGCTGTTTTTGCATATAATCCGCGCGGAATTTTAATCTTATACTTTATTTATGTAATCGGAGACCTGGAATGGCCTTAGAACGTACTTTTTCAATTATCAAACCTGACGCTGTAGCAAAGAATGTTATCGGTGCCATCTACAATCGTTTCGAGTCAGCCGGCCTTCGTATTGTTGCTTCTAAAATGGTTCACTTGAGCAAAGAGCAAGCGGAAGGTTTCTACGCTGAGCATAGCGAACGTCCTTTCTTTGGCGCTTTAGTTTCTTTCATGACTTCTGGTCCAGTAATGGTTCAAGTATTGGAAGGCGAAAATGCGGTATTGCGCAATCGCGAAATCATGGGTGCGACTAACCCTGCTGATGCACTAGCCGGTACTTTGCGTGCAGACTATGCAGCTTCAATCGATGAAAATGCAGTTCACGGTTCTGACGCACCTGAGTCTGCAGCTCGCGAAATCTCTTATTTCTTCTCTGAAGAAGAAATCTGCCCTCGCACTCGATAGTCCAGCGAAATGATGAGAAGGGGGAGCTTAGCTCCCCTTTTGTCGTAGTAAAGGGTGGTTAAAAACTGTACAATGATGCCGTTTTAGCCCATTAAAAATCAAAGGTAAAGTGTTACATGACAGAAGTGAGTCAACCTGCAAAAGTCAATTTGTTGGATTTTAATCGTCAGGGAATGCGCGAATATTTCAAATCTATTGATGAGAAGCCGTTTCGCTCTGAGCAATTAATGCAATGGATCTATCAGCATGGTGAGACTGATTTCGATCGTATGACCAACCTGAATAAGTCATTACGCGCCAAGCTCAAAGAAAAATGTGTGATTAAAGCGCCGGAAATCGCTTATCAACAGAATGCCACCGATGGCACCATTAAGTTCGCGCTCAAGCTTGAGGGTGGTCAAGAAGTTGAAACTGTCTGGATCCCTGAAACTGACCGAGCTACCTTGTGTGTATCATCGCAAGTGGGCTGTGCGCTGGAGTGCACATTTTGCTCAACTGCGCAGCAGGGCTTTAATCGCAATCTAACCGTATCTGAAATTATTGGTCAGGTATGGCGAGTCGCCACCACCATTGGCTTATCTAAAGATACCGCTAAGCGTCCCATCACCAATGTGGTGATGATGGGGATGGGTGAGCCTTTACTCAATCTTAAGCATGTGGTGCCAGCAATGGATATCATGCTCGACGATTACGGTTTTGGCTTGTCAAAACGCAGGGTCACCTTAAGTACTTCTGGCGTTGTGCCTGCGTTAGATAAACTGGGTGACATGATTGACGTGGCGTTGGCTATCTCATTACATGCACCGACCAATGATCTGCGTGATGAAATTGTGCCCGTTAACAAAAAGTATCCCATCGAAGAGTTTTTAGCTGGCGTGCGCCGTTATCTGGCCAAGTCAAAGGCCAATCAGGGTAAAGTGACCGTTGAATACGTGATGCTCAATGGTATCAATGACAGCACAGATCAAGCACACCAGTTGGCCAAGGTGTTAAAAGACACGCCTTGCAAGATTAACCTGATCCCATTTAATCCCTATCCAGGATCACCCTACACCTGCTCAAGTAACTCCAGAATGGATCGATTTTCTAAAGTCTTGATGGAGTACGGGTATACTGTGGTGGTGCGCAAAACCCGTGGCGATGATATTGACGCTGCATGCGGTCAACTTGTGGGCGATGTGGTAGATAGAACCAAACGATTGTTGAAAAAACAGATGAAGGGCGAACAAATTTCAGTAAAAATAGCCAACTGATTGGATTAGTGTTCAACAAGCAGTTAGCATGATCGAAAGGAGATTGGCAACAAGTGAGTTTTATGCGAAGTTTATTAATAGTGGCACTGGTATTTTTGACAGCCTGTGTCAGTGAACCTTTACCGGATGGGTTTAAAGATAGTAATGACTTTGATCCAGTCGTAGCGGCTAAAAATCGCATTTCACTGGGGCTTACTTATTTGCAAAATGGTGACTTTTCACAAGCCAAATACAACCTTGATAAAGCCTTGCAATTTGCCCCCCGGTTAGCTGACGCTCATTACAGTATGGCCTACTATTATCAACAGGTTGATGAAATAGAATTAGCCGACAAGGCGTATCAAAAAGCCTTGGACTTCGCCCCTAAAAATGCCGATATAGCTAACTCTTATGGTGCCTTTTTGTGTGAAAATGGTGACTATAAGCAAGCCAAAAAATATTTTCTAAAAGCGGTGAATAGCAGCAACTACATTTCTACCGCAGAAACCTATGAAAATCTCGCCTTGTGTAGCCAAAGCCAAGGCCAACTTGATGACGCTATCACTTATCTACAAAGTGCGATAAATCACCAACCTTCGCGTGGTAAGAGTATCTTGTTACTCGTTGAACTGCAGATGCAACAACAACAATGGCAAGACGCTAAGCTCAATTTAAGACGCTATGAAAAAGTAGCCCGAATAACGCCTGACACCTTATTAAAATCGATTGAAATTGAAAATGCCTTGAACAATACCGCATTAGCCAAAGGCTATGGTGATATGTTGATCAGAATGTATCCCACTGATCCTCGCACCTTGCAATACTTGAAGGAGCGAAGAGGCGTTTCTAATGTAGATGCCTCGGGCAAGATTTCGCGACAGCTCAAACCCGATACTGATGTCATTGCACAATCCGAATCGACATCAGCAATCACAACTGAAACCCAACAGCTGAAAGCGCCTGTTCAAGCAAACTCTGATGATACTTCTGAGTCGGCCCCTGTGGTGATTGTTGCAACAGCAGACCAAGCTCCAAGGGCGGATGAAGTTGAGCAACCCATTATCATTGAGACCACGGACAAACCTGTAGTTGTTATAACGCAACCGGCATTGACATCGAATACCGAGCAAGCTGATAGCAGCGCCAGTACCGTTAGCCTTAATAATGAACAAGAGAAAATGCCTGAACCTACTAGCCAGTCTGATGCCGAAAGCCCGCGCTATCATGTGGTTGCTAAAGGGGAAAATTTATATCGTATTTCGTTGAGATATAATGTCAAAATGAAACGACTGATGGAATGGAATGAATTACAAGAAGGCGACGCTGTCGTGATCGGAACGCGATTACTGGTGGTCGATCCTGCAACGGTAGAGTAGAGATGACTGAAGAACAACAACAAGCAGTGCCAAGTAACAGCCCTGGACCAGGACAAATTCTCAAGCTTGCCCGTGAAAAAATGGGCCTGACAGTAGCTGATATTGCTGGCAAACTGCATCTTAAAGTGATTAATATCGAAGCGATTGAAGCGGACAACTATGATCCTAAAGTATCACTGACCTTTACCAAAGGGTATTTAAAACTGTATGCCAAGCAAGTGCATGTTCCAGAAAATGTGGTGCTAGAAGCCTTCGCCCTGCATCATGTTGAGGAAAAAGAGCCCGCTAAACTGCAAAGTTTTTCTAAGCGGGTTGCCAAGCAAGCGAATGATGACAGGTTAATGTTATTAACCTATCTGATTGTGGCTGTGTTACTGGCCTTGGTGGTGATTTGGTGGTTCCAACAAGATTCGTCGGAGCCGGCTGCCGTGATTGAAACGCCGAGTATTCAATCACAGCCGTCAGAAAACATTCCAGAGGCAACACCGCGTAATCCTACGCCTGACGATCTCATCGTAAGTGCACAGCGCGAAGCCGAGTTAGCTGCCCAACAGGATGACCTGGCTAGCCAGTTGCCTGATGATGCGTCTCAAGATATCGAATCACAAGCAAACTCACTTGACGAATTATCCGCTCAAAGCGCGTTAACTGATGAAGGACAAACCATCGATTTGGTGTTTGAATTCGCCAATAATTGCTGGATGAAATTAACGGACTCAACCGGTGAAGATATTGCATATGGTGAAAAAAAGGCCGGCCGAGTAATGAGTGTGTCGGGTGTTGCTCCCTTTGAAGTCACTTTATGTTCACCCGGTGTAGTAAAAATTAGTTACGATGGCGTATTAGTCGATATGTCTCGTTTCGATCCAACTAAAGCAGTGACTTTTTCACTGCCATTTTCCCAATCGTGACAGGTAATAGCTATGTTCTCTGAAACTCCCATTAAGCGCCGTAAATCCACCCGAATTAATGTCGGAAACGTGCCTATTGGAGATGGCGCACCAATAGCTGTGCAGTCTATGACAAATACCCATACGACGGACGTGGCTGCCACAGTGGCTCAAATCAATCGTATCGTCGGTGTCGGTGGTGAAATTGTGCGGGTCTCTGTGCCTACCATGGAAGCTGCCGAAGCGTTCAAGTTGATCAAACAACAGGTCTCAGTGCCCTTGATTGCAGATATTCATTTTGATTATCGTATTGCATTAAAAGTCGCAGAATATGGTGTGGATTGTTTGCGCATCAACCCAGGCAATATCGGCAGCATGGAACGTGTCCGCGCGGTGGTTGATTGTGCGCGCGATAACAACATTCCAATCCGAATTGGCGTAAATGGCGGCTCATTGGAAAAAGAGTTGCAGGAAAAATACGGTGAGCCAACACCTGAAGCCTTGGTTGAATCTGCCATGCGACACGTCGATATCCTCGATAAACTTAATTTTGATCAATTCAAAGTGAGTGTGAAAGCATCAGACGTGTTTTTAGCCGTTGGGGCATACAGAGAGTTGGCTAAGCGCATTGATCAACCCTTGCACTTAGGCATTACCGAAGCCGGTGGCTTTCGCTCTGGTGCCGTAAAAAGCGCGGTTGGACTGGGTATGTTATTAGCAGAAGGAATTGGCGACACTATTCGGATCTCGTTAGCCGCCGATCCTATCGAAGAAATTAAAGTCGGCTTTGACATTCTTAAGTCATTACGTATCCGCTCACGGGGGATTAATTTCATTGCTTGTCCGAGTTGTTCACGTCAAGAGTTCGACGTAATCAGCACGGTAAACGCACTTGAGCAGCGAGTGGAAGATATTCTCACGCCAATGGATGTGTCTATTATCGGTTGTGTGGTCAATGGACCTGGTGAGGCTGAAGTGTCCGACCTTGGATTAACTGGCGCGCGCAACATGAGTGGCTTTTACCTCGATGGCAAACGCCAAAAAGAACGCCTCTCTAATGACGATTTAGTTGATCAATTGGAAAAACGGATCCGCGCTAAAGCATCGCAACTGGATGAAAGCCGGAAAATTGCGGTCAAGCAGGTGGGATAAATATCCACACAGCCCTTGTAACAGCACTATCAAAGCCCCTATAATACGGGGCTTTTTTTATGGTGCGAAATTGCGCCTTAACACCGACTTCTAGAGAATTATTAGTGAGCAAACAGATTCAAGCAGTTCGAGGTATGAATGATTGCCTGCCTACCGATTCCGCCGTGTGGCAATGGGTAGAAAATGCTATTCGCCAAGTTGTTGCCGGTTATGGTTATCAGGAACTGCGCACGCCGATCGTAGAGAGTACGGATTTATTTAAGCGTTCGATTGGCGAAGTGACCGATATCGTTGAAAAAGAGATGTACACCTTTGCTGATCGCAACGGTGACAGTCTCACCCTTCGTCCAGAGAATACTGCTTGTTGCGTGCGCGCCGGTAACCAACATGGCCTGATTTACAATCAGCAGCAACGCATTTGGTATATGGGACCTATGTTCCGTCATGAGCGCCCGCAAAAAGGTCGCTATCGTCAGTTCCATCAATTCGGTATAGAAACCTTTGGCATTGATGGACCCGATGTGGATGCTGAAGTGATCATGTTATCGGCCCGTTTGTGGAAAGTGTTTGGAATCAGTGAGCATGTAAGCCTAGAACTCAATTCACTCGGTTCTAATCAAGCCAGAGCCAATTATCGCGATGCCTTGGTTGCTTATTTAAATGAACGCAAAGATCAATTGGATGAGGATAGCCTTCGCCGTCTTGAGACCAATCCTCTGCGTGTACTGGATAGCAAAAACCCTGATGTGCAACAAGCCATTGTCGATGCGCCTAGTTTGTTGGATTATTTAGATGACGAATCCAAAGCGCATTTTGAGGGATTGTGTAACAAGCTTGATGCTTTAGGTATCGCTTATCGCATTAACCCCAGATTGGTTCGTGGATTAGATTATTACAACCGCACCGTGTTTGAATGGGTGACCGACAGTTTAGGTTCACAGGGCACAGTTTGCGCTGGTGGCCGTTACGATGGATTGGTTGAGCAACTGGGCGGTAAACCCAGTCCAGCGGTTGGCTTTGCCATGGGATTGGAAAGACTGGTTCTGATGTTACAAACGCTCGATTTGACCTCGCAAGTGCCGCAACCTGTCGATGTCTATGTAACCGCTTTAGGTGATTCCACGGAACTTTACGCGATGGGGTTGTCTGAGGAACTGAGAGATAATTTGCCATGGTTGCGGATCCAAACCCATTGCGGTGGTGGCAACATGAAAAAACAAATGAAACGTGCTGATAAGTGCGGTGCGCCTGTGGTGATTATACTGGGCGAAAACGAGATGCAAGAAAACGCCGCAACGATTAAATTCATGCGCGGTGATAAACAACAACAATCCGTTAGCAAGGCCGAATTAACGTCCCTGTTAAATGAGTATTTTGAACATTGATTTTGTCGGCGAAAAGCCACACAAGTAGTACGAGGAAGATGAAATGGAACAATTTGAGACCGAAGAACAACAAGTTGAAGCGATTAAACGATTTTGGAAAGAGAATGGTTTAGCCATTGGTATTGGTGTTGTTCTAGGAATAGGTGGCTTGTACGGCTGGCGCTATTACAATGACACCCAAATTGCTGCGCAAGAAGCGGCCTCTAAATCGTACTCAACAATGATCTCTTCTTTAAGCGCTGAAAACACCGCTCAGGCGGAAGCTTTCGTTGAAAATAACGATACGGGCTATTCTGTTTTGACGGCATTGCAATTGGCTAAATTAGCGGTTGAGTCGGATGATCTTAGCGCTGCAGCAAAACACTTAAAGCAAGTTGCTAACAAAGCGAGCGATGAAGCAATCAAGAGTGTCGCCAACGTGCGTCTTGCTCGAGTGCAGAATGCATTAAATGAATACGATGCTGCCTTGGCAACGTTAACCTTAGTGACACAAGATTCGTTTAAAGCGCAGGTCGCTGAAATTCAAGGTGATATCTACCTTAATCAGCAAAAAATCGAGCAAGCCAAAGAAGCGTATACTGAGTCATTAAATGCGGATGCGAACAATCAATTGGTTAAAATGAAGTTAGATAATCTAGCTGTTGCGATCAATGGGTAACGGCATCATGAGTAGCTCATGGCTTAAGGTAGTGAGTGTTTCGCTGATCCTAGTGTTAGGCGGATGTACCACTGTTTCCGATTGGTTTATCGACGATGAAGAGCTGGAAATAAGACGACTGGCGCCATTGGATGCTAAATTTCAAGCTAAACAAATTTGGTCACAAAGCTTAACCGGTGGTGTAGATAACTACTTTTCGCGTTTACGTCCTGCAGTGGCATACAACAAAGTATTCGCAGCGAGTCGGCAAGGCATAGTGGCAGCCTTTGACCAGCAAAGCGGAAAACGAGTTTGGAAAAAAGACTTTGCGATCTATCCCAATGAAGGATGGTTTAGCAGTATCAGCAATCTTTGGTCTGATGGTATTTCGGCCAAGGTTTCTGGCGGTGTGACTGTCATTTATGAAACAGTATTTTTCGGCACTGAAGACGGTGAAGTGATAGCGTTAGATGCCAATACAGGTGACACCAAATGGCGGGTCAAAGTCAATGGTGAAGTGATGGCAGCGCCGGCTGTGGATGACAATGTGGTGGTGGTTAATACTGGCTCAGGTCAAATGTTCGGGTTAGATGCAGCAACAGGTGACACCCTGTGGAATTATGAGTCTGATGTGCCAGCATTAAGCTTGCGTGGTATCTCTACCCCTGTTGCGGCTAATGGCGGAGCCATCATCGGAACTGCCACCGGTAAATTAGTGGTAAATATTCTAACCAGTGGTCAAACGGCATGGGAACAAACTATCTCGGCACCTTCGGGCGCAACCGAATTGGAACGTATTGTCGATATTGACAGTGAGCCACTCGTTGTAGGGCCAAACATCTACGTAATTTCATATGATGGCACCCTAGCTTCAGTGGAGTTACGCACTGGTCGCGTTATCTGGAAGCGTGAATACAGCTCTTATCGCCGCGTGAGTGTTGAAGGTAATAGTTTGTTTGTCACCGATGTGAATAGCAATATCTACAGTATCGATCGTCGTAACGGAGTTGAATTGTGGAGCCAAAATGGCTTAAAAAAACGCAATCTTACTGCCGCTGAGCCAATGGGCGACTATATTGTAGTAGGGGATAAATACGGTCTGCTGCATTGGATAGATAAGAACGACGGTAGTTTAGTTGCGCGCTATGATGTGGGCGGCGATGACGAAGATGAAGGGATCTACGTTGAACCTGTTGCTATCGGTAATATTCTCTATACACAAACTCGTGAAGGTGAGTTGGTGGCAATCGAGATACCGATTTAAAATAAATTTCATGGTTGCTTAGGCAGCTGTTAGTAACCTGTTAATTTGAACTAGGTTATGTTTTTGAACGGCTCAATGTTTCTGTAGTGGAATTTTGAGCCGTCATCGTTTTTAGTGGATAAAAGTTTATGTTACCTGTTGTTGCACTCGTTGGCCGTCCAAATGTGGGGAAATCCACTTTATTCAATCGACTAACTCATAGTCGAGACGCGCTCGTGGCGGACTATCCTGGTTTGACCCGTGATCGTAAATACGGTCAAGCAAAGTATGAAGGACTGCAATTTATTGTGGTGGATACGGGCGGTATCAGCGGCGACGAACAGGGCATAGATGCGGAGATGGCGGAACAGTCGCTGTTGGCCATCGATGAAGCCAATGTAGTCTTGTTTTTGGTTGATGCCCGCGCTGGATTAACTCCCGCCGATATCGGCATTGCCAATCATTTACGTAAACAAGAAAAAACCGTGTATGTGGTTGCCAATAAAGTGGACGGGATAGACGGCGACAGTGAAAGTGCCGATTTTTATGCCATGGGGCTTGGCGATGTGTCGCAAATTGCCGCTTCACAAGGCAGAGGTATTACTCAACTGCTGGATAAATCGTTATCGCCATTGGCAAACGATTTTCCTGATATGCATATCGTTGAAGAAGTACGCAATGATGACGATGAAAATGCGCAAGCTCAGTTAGAACGATTACAGGCCTTACCGATTAAGTTAGCCATTGTTGGTAAGCCGAATGTCGGTAAATCAACCTTGACCAACCGTATCCTAGGTGAAGAGCGTGTTGTGGTCTTTGATATGCCCGGCACCACTCGAGACAGCATTTTTATTCCGATGGAGCGCGATGGTCGCGAATACGTGTTAATCGATACAGCAGGTGTACGCAAACGTAAAAAAGTCGCAGATGCAGTCGAGAAGTTTTCCATCATTAAAACCCTGCAAGCGATTGAAGAAGCCAATGTGGTGTTGCTGTGCATTGATGCAAGAGAAGGGATCTCGGATCAAGATTTGAGTTTACTGGGCTTTGTGCTTAACGCAGGGCGCTCATTAGTGATTGCGGTCAATAAATGGGATGGCCTTAAAACCGACGTCAAAGAAGACATTAAGCGTGAGCTTGATCGGCGCTTAGGTTTCGTAGACTTTGCTCGTATCCATTTTATCTCGGCGTTGCATGGTACCGGCGTGGGCCATCTGTTCGAATCGGTACAAGAAGCTTATGCATCCGCCACTAAACGTATTAATACCTCTATGCTAACGCGCATTATGGAAATGGCGCAAGATGACCATCAACCGCCAATGGTGCGGGGTCGTCGAGTAAAAATGAAGTATGCTCACGCGGGTGGCTATAATCCGCCAGTGATCATTATTCATGGAAATCAGGTCGAAGATCTGCCCGATGCATATAAGCGTTATATGATGAATTACTATCGTAAGTCGCTGAAAACCATGGGTACGCCAATTCGAGTTGAATTTAAAGAAGGGGCTAATCCGTTCGAAGGTAAAGTTAACAAACTGACCTTGTCACAAGAGCGTAAACGAAAGCGTTTAATGACGCATTACAAAAAATAGCACGGCTGCTAAGGATTTTGGTTAGATCCTACTTGACGCTGCGCCGCAATGGCGTAGCCAATGTATTGATCTATCAAACCCGGATCTAGGTCATCTACGTGTTGAAAGCGCCAATGTCGCATGTGTTTGGTTTTGCCTTGTTGGGCATTAATCAATAGCGCTTTTGGATCTTGCATTGCCGCACCGTTAAAAAACCACATGCCGTAGTGGTGTTTGAATGCGCCAATGCCAATGACATTCTTGCCATCAAAACAGTAGGTCGGCATTCCCCATTTGATGGTTTCCTGTAACTCAGATAAGCGTAAACGCTCCCGCAATAACACTAACCCTAGTTGCCACTTTGGGTGTTTGTTGATGTATGCCACAACCGGATCTTGGGTCATCAATTTTGCTTTGTTGTCGATATTTCCGAGACCACACTCGCAATCTCGCCATCGTGAAATCGACTGATGATTTGCTCACCTTGTTGTAGATGTTTACTGCTTTTGACGATATCACCATCTTTAAACGTGATGCTATAGCCACGGGACAAGGTTGCTAAGGGACTCACTGTGTCGAGCAATTGCGACGCTTTGGCTAATTGAAACTGTCGGGTACTTAATATTGTTTGCATCGCCTTGTTGAGTTGTCCAGCCAAATGCATTGCGGTTTGTTGATGGCGCTCAATGCGATTTTTTGGCGACACTTGATTGAGCCGTTGTTGTCCATTAGTCAGCCTTTGTACCTTCTTGTTAAACTGACGTTCAAAACTGGCTTCAAAACTCATGGTCAAGTTATCGAGATTTTGCTGTTGTTGTCTAATTCGGTTAACCGGATGGGTCTGTTTAAGTTGTTGTGCTAATAATTGATTGTGATGTTGATGCTGTTTAAGTTGTCGCAGCACACCTTGTGCTAGGCGATTTTTCAATACCGCCACTGCTTGCAATAACTCATTGCGATCCACACTGAGCAATTCAGCCGCTGCAGATGGGGTAGGGGCGCGTAAGTCAGCGACAAAATCGGCGATGGTCACATCTACCTCATGTCCAACCGCGCTTATGGTCGGTAACGGACACGCAAACAGCTTACGCGCAACGGCCTCGTCGTTAAAGCACCATAGATCTTCCAGTGAACCGCCTCCGCGGCTAACAAGCAGTACATCCACTTCATTGCGACGCACTGCCACATCGATGGCGGCGCAAAGTTGCCTAGGCGCTTGTTCACCTTGCACCTGAGAAGGGTACACAATGACTGCGGTGGCGGGGTTTCGACGTCTCAATACGGTGAGAATGTCATGCAATGCTGCGCCGGTGGCGGAGGTAATAATGCCAATGCGATTAATCTTTGCTGGCATCGGCTTCTTGTGCGACGTGGCAAACAGCCCTTCACCGGCCAATTTAATTTTTAATAGCTCAAATTGTTGTTTAAGCTGTCCTTCCCCCTCGGGCTCCATGAAGTCCACGACCAACTGATAATCACCGCGGGCTTCGTAGATCCCAACCGAGGCTCTGACCAATATTTTGTCACCTTCTTTAGGGCGCTTACTGACGCGCATATTAGCGCCCCTGAACATGGCCGCTTTGACCTGAGCTTTGGCGTCTTTGAGGGTGAAATACCAATGCCCTGAGGATGCAGCAACAAAATTAGAGATTTCAGCAGTGAGCCAAATCTGGCCAATTTCAGATTCTAATACCGATCTGGCAAGACGATTTAATTGGCTAACAGTGAAAATATTTTTAGTCGCGGCGCTTGGATTCAACATTCTTTCCTTTCAATATGCTTTCGTTTGCGATTATACCCATAAAAGAATTCATTATTTAATGTAATTTCAGTTTACCTGCATAGCCAAAACGGCTACAATTCCGCCGCAACTAAAACCCGCTAAATATAGGTGTTGTTGCATGTTGAGGATAGCGAAAGAAGCCCTTACTTTTGATGATGTGTTGTTGGTTCCTGGGCACTCCACTGTGTTGCCGCACACCGCCGACCTGAGAACGCGATTGACTCGCACTGTCTCGTTAAATATTCCCCTAGTTTCCGCTGCAATGGATACCGTTTCTGAAGCTCGGCTTGCAATAGCCCTAGCGCAAGAAGGTGGCATCGGATTCATTCACAAAAACATGACCATTGAAGAACAAGCCAACCACGTGCGTGCAGTGAAAAAGTACGAAAGTGGTGTGGTCTCAGATCCGGTCACTGTTAGCCCTGATGCTACCATTGGTGACATCAATGCGTTGGCTAAACATCATGGCTTTTCTGGATTCCCGGTCGTTGATAGTGATAAGAATCTGATTGGCATTGTGACTGGCCGAGATCTTCGTTTCGAGAATAAGCTCGATCAGCCAGTGTCCAGTGTGATGACGCACAAAGAAAACTTGGTGACTGTGCCTGAAGGCGCAGCGTCAGATGAAGTCTTGTCATTAATGCATGAGCACCGAGTGGAAAAAATCTTGGTGGTCGATGATAGCTTTAAGCTAAAAGGCATGATCACGGTAAAAGATTTCCAGAAAGCGGAAAGCAAACCCAACGCCTGTAAAGATGAGTTAGGGCGATTGCGTGTCGGTGCTGCTGTTGGCGTTGGATTGGGTACTCATGAGCGTATTCAGGCTCTCGTGGAAGCCGGTGTAGACGTATTACTGATTGATACCTCGCACGGTCATTCGCAAGGCGTGATCGACCGCGTGACTGAAACCCGTCGTTCTTTCCCCGATATTCAAATCATAGCCGGTAATGTTGCCACTGCCGAAGGAGCGTTAGCGCTTGCCGATGCCGGTGTTGACGCAGTGAAAGTGGGTATTGGTCCAGGTTCAATCTGTACTACTCGCATCGTCACTGGCTGTGGCGTGCCGCAAATTACCGCCATTGCCGATGCGGTTGAGGCCCTCAAAGACCGAGATATTCCGGTCATTGCCGATGGTGGTATTCGATTCTCTGGTGATATCGCCAAAGCCCTGGTGGCGGGTGCGAGCTGCGTGATGGTGGGTAGTATGCTTGCCGGTACAGAAGAAGCACCTGGTGAAGTTGAACTGTATCAAGGTCGTTACTATAAGTCTTATCGCGGAATGGGGTCACTAGGCGCGATGAATCAAAGTCATGGCTCATCAGACCGTTATTTCCAAGACAGTAACAGTGATGAAAAGTTAGTCCCTGAAGGGATTGAAGGACGCGTGGCATATAAAGGCCCAATCTCGACCATTATTCATCAACAAATGGGCGGTTTGCGCTCTGCAATGGGGCTCACGGGCTGTGCCACCATAGATATTTTACGTACCAAACCGCAATTTGTGAAAGTCACCGCCGCGGGAATGGGGGAGTCTCATGTTCATGACGTGAGTATTACCAAAGAAGCGCCAAATTATCGTCTAGGTTAATCGACTAAGCGAAAGCTAATTCACAGGCATTGAACTAACTTCAATGCCTGTTTTGTTTTTTAAAGAGAGTATGCATGACAACTAATATTCATGACCAACGCATTTTAATCCTCGACTTTGGTTCGCAATATACTCAGCTTATTGCCCGTAGAGTGCGAGAAATTGGCGTTTACTGTGAGCTATGGGCTTGGGACGTAACTGAAGATCAAATTAAGTCGTTTAACCCCAATGGCATCATCTTGTCTGGTGGCCCCGAGTCGGTTACCGAAGAGGGCTCTCCACGCGCTCCTGAATATGTGTATAACGCCGGAGTACCGGTTTTGGGAATTTGCTATGGCATGCAGACCATGGCTGCGCAACTAGGTGGAAAAGTACTTGGCTCGGACAAACGTGAGTTTGGCTACGCGCAAGTGGAAGTGATTAAAGAGATTCCCCTGCTGGCCAATATTGAGGATCACATTGCAAGTAACGGCAACGGATTGTTGGATGTGTGGATGAGTCACGGTGACAAAGTACTTGAAATCCCAGATGGTTTCGTCACTGCCGCAAAAACACCGAGCTGCCCTCACGCTGCGATGTTCGATGAATCCCGTCAGTTTTACGGTGTGCAGTTTCACCCTGAAGTGACGCACACGCGACAGGGCTTGCGGGTTTTATCGCATTTTGTGATGGATATATGTGGTTGCGAAAAACTCTGGACCGCGAGCAATATCATAGAAGACGCTATTGAGAGAATTAAGCAACAGGTTGGTAAAGACGAAGTGATACTGGGTCTTTCTGGCGGTGTTGATTCCTCGGTCACTGCTATGTTGTTGCATCGTGCTATTGGCAGCCAATTGACCTGTGTATTTGTCGACAATGGTCTGTTACGTTTGCATGAAGGCGAGCAGGTGATGGAGATGTTTGGTGATCATTTTGGTTTGAACATCATCAAAATAGACGCCGAAGACCGCTTTTTAGACGCCTTGGCTGGCGAGCATGATCCTGAAGCTAAACGTAAAATCATCGGTCATGAATTTGTCGGAGTGTTCGATCAAGAGTCGAGAAAATTGGCCAATGCCAAGTGGTTAGCTCAAGGTACTATCTATCCTGATGTCATTGAGTCAGCGGGCTCCGCTACCGGTAAAGCCCACGTAATTAAATCGCACCACAATGTGGGCGGACTCCCCGACGACATGGAAATGGGTTTGGTAGAGCCGTTACGGGAATTGTTTAAAGACGAAGTACGTAAGATTGGTCTTGAATTAGGCTTACCCTACGATATGTTATATCGACACCCATTCCCTGGACCAGGTTTAGGTGTAAGAGTGTTAGGCGAAGTGAAAAAAGAATATTGTGATTTGCTTCGTCGCGCCGACGCTATTTTCATCGAAGAGCTGCACGCCGCAGACCTTTACCACAAAGTCAGCCAAGCCTTTACAGTATTTTTACCAGTGCGCTCCGTTGGCGTCATGGGCGATGCCCGCAAATACGATTGGGTTGTGTCGCTTCGGGCAGTTGAAACCATTGACTTCATGACCGCTCATTGGGCACATTTACCTTATGATTTCTTAGGTAAAGTATCGAATCGAATTATCAATGAAATCGACGGTATATCTCGCGTCGTTTACGATATCTCTGGTAAGCCACCGGCGACTATTGAGTGGGAATAACAAGCGAGTAATATTGGGCTTGACGAGTCAACCACCAGAAGCAATTTATCACTGCCTTTGGTGGTTGGATTTAAAAGTCTAACTTACGCTTACCTTGAGTGGCTTTGTGCTTAGGCGGCACGGTTCCTACTCAGGTTTTCAAACTCGCGTTTCAACGCGTATTTTTCATCAGTCACAAGGGCTTCAAGTACGGCGATGCGCTCTTGCATAGTATGAATTTGTTGCTGTAGCTCATTTTTTTGTTGGTCTTGAACAGGTTCCTGTTTCACGGCTTTTTTGTCTTTGCTGGTTAATTTCACTATGGTCCAACAAATAATGGCAATAATTGCGATGGCGGTTAAGTTCATATGATGTTCTCCTTGGCGTATAATTGGTTCAGTTGTAATTAAAAATATGCGGTGTCTTTACTCAGCTACTGCATAAAACTGACCAAAAATAAAGTTAAACAAAAACAATGACTTATAAATTCATGTTGCTTTTGTTGTCATTGTCGGTAGCGAAAAAACCTAACTTTTAAGCAAAATGACTAAATTAACTAAAAAGGTAATGATGTGAGCGACCAAGGGCAAATCACACAGCAGCAACGTGATCATAAATGGATGTCACACGCTCTAACATTAGCTAAAAAAGCGCAAGATATTGGTGAAATTCCGGTAGGCGCAGTATTGATAAAAGACAATGACATTATTGGCGAGGGGTGGAACCAATCCATTAGTCTGCACGATCCCTCTGCACATGCGGAGATGATCGCAATTCGCAGTGCTGGTTCAAGTGTGCAAAATTACCGGCTGATCGACTGTACTTTGTACGTCACCTTAGAGCCATGCCCTATGTGCGCTGGATTGTTAATTCACAGCCGGATTAAACGCTTGGTGTTTGGTGCCTTCGATTATAAAACCGGTAGTGCTGGTAGCATCATGAATTTGCTGAATGACGATAGACTCAACCATCAAGTTGATATCGTCAGTGGTGTCATGGAGCAGCAATGTAGTGAGCAGTTATCGGCGTTTTTTAAACAGCGCCGAGCACAAAAAAAAGCGCTAAAGCACAAAAAAGCCTAGAGCACCTCAGTGCATTGCTCTTGTAAATCAAATTGATGATATTGTTGACGGCGAAGCAATACTTTCTTGTGTACTCGTTTGAGCATTAATCGACGTTTATTGCCATTACTTATCAGTGTTCTTCTCGACACTGTCGTTCTCTTTCGCATATTTTCTTCCCTTTTAGTTAAACCTGAACGGTAGGATTATAAATGCCCCTCAATAACGCCCTTTTTACGCTTATCTGCGTTGAGCTTTCTAGCAATAGGCCAGCTATTACATACGAAAACTCGCCTTGCTAATCGCAAAAGTTGCATCATTGATGTGTATTTTTGACGTTTCGTTTTTACTAATCCTCACGAACACTTGAGTTCGTAAAGTAATATTTATTTACTCGACACATCTTATTGGTCAGTTCAGGTTAGTTTAACTGCAACTTTCAATCCGTTGCTCAACTTCTGATAATACCCATAGACAGGACAAAGGGAACAAAAGTTTCATGAATTTTAGGTGAAATTACCAACATGGGTGTATCAGTCCAGTTTAGGCTATTAAAGAAACCTTTAATCTAGGCTTTAATCGAAGGTGTCCTCTGGTATTGCGGTTTGTGCTGCGTCTTCAGCCTCGTCTAAGGTATCTTCGGTCTGGTCATCTAACCAAACCAAGGTATCGTAGTAGCGGCGAATATTGTCCACATAGGTAACCGCTTCATCACCCCGCGCATACCCGTAGCGTGTTGTTTTATAATATTTTTTCTGACGTAATTGGGGAAGACGTTTTTTCACATCAATCCACATATCGGGATTGCCACCTTGACGTTGAGTGAGCACTCTGGCGTCTTCTAGATGCCCCAGTCCAATATTATACGCTGCCATGGCAAACCAAATCCGGTCAGGCTCCCGTATTCGGGCTGGGATACGTTTGAGTAATTTGGCGAAATAATCAGCCCCACCACGTATGCTTTGTTCTGGATCTAGGCGTGATTCAACGCCCAAATCTTTTGCCGTTGCAAGCGTTAACATCATCATGCCGCGCACGCCTGTGGGAGATTTTGCCTTTGGATCCCAGTGACTTTCTTGATAACTCATGGCGGCAATCAGGCGCCAATCAACGTCCTGAGAATGTTGCTCAAACCACTCACGGAACTTGGGCAAGGTAGTGCGTGCCGAGCGAATAAACTCACGGGTGTCGACATAATTAAATTGTCTAACATGACCGAAGTATTTGTCTTCTAATGCCGCTAATTTACCATTTGAATGGATCAAGCCAAAGTACTCTATCAATGCCGCTAATAAAGAATCGTCCTGAGACTTGTCTAACGCCCAAGCAACGCCTTGTTCTTGATTGATGGTAAAGCCAATGCTCAATTCGGGATGACGCCTTCTCAGCAATGACAGAATATTTGAATCCACTATGGTGTAAGCTAATTCGTCATTTAACACCATCTCCATCAATTCCTCGGCATCTTTTTCATCGGTTTCTTGCCAACGAAGATGCGGATGATGAGGCAAAAACTCACGCAAGGTTTCAGCATGACTACTGCCGGAAATAATCGTAAATTCATCGGTTAAATCGCTTGCACTGCGAGGGCGTTGGTTGCCTTGTTTAAACACCACTTTTTGACTGATGCTTTGATAAGCTGGACCGAAACGAAATTGTTGGCTGCGTTCTGGCGTAACCGTAATACCAGCAGCAATAAGATCAAGGTGGTGATTAGCCAATTGCGGAAAAAGTTCGTTCAGGGTGTAGTAGGGGAACACTTCAAGACGCACCCCCAAATATTCGGCGAAGCCATCGGCTAACTCGTATTCAAAACCTTCAGGGCCTGCTGTGCCATTGTAGTATGTGGTTAAACCATAGTTAGTACCTATCTTCAATACACCGGTATCAAGGATCTTTTCCAACGCACTGGCTTTTTGTTGTTTTTGTTCACAGGCGCTAATGGAAACCAAAATGGCCAGTGCCAACCCTACCAACAAAAATCTACTCATATTACTTTTCACAAACGCCCTTTTAATACTGCTATCCCCCCTATTGTGAACAAAATGTTGTTGTTCATCTACATGAATAACAAAAATGATCAGTAAAAGATAATAAATCACGCCTTTTGATGCTTATCAATAGTTCGATTTTACTCTATAATTCGCGCCTCATATCCTGTTGAAATCGTGAATTTTTCTTCTGCGGACGAAAACTTCCAGTAACCTTGGTGATAGCCTTATGCTAGTTCTACGCGGTGCACCTGCGCTTTCTGATTTTAGAACCCAAAAATTACTTGACCTTTTCGCTGCCCAGCAACTGCCTATAAGCGCTATATACGCTGAGTATGTGCACTTTGTGCAGGCAACGGCACAGCTTGATGATACAGAGCAGGAGGTACTGGAAAAACTGCTTACCTATGGCCCACGTATTCCGGCGCACGAGCCTCAAGGTGATTTATTGCTGGTTACCCCGCGTCCGGGCACCATTTCTCCTTGGTCATCAAAGGCAACTGACATTGCGTTGAATTGCGGTTTAGCAAAAGTGAAGCGCATTGAACGTGGCTGTGCTTACTATTTGCAATGCGAGTTACCATTAAGTGACTTGCAAAGACATGCGGTCAATAGGTTATTGCACGATAGAATGACTGAATCTGTGATGACAGACCTCAATGCCGCAAGCATTTTGTTTGTTGAAGAGCAGCCTAAACCTTTTCAAAGCGTGGATATCTTATCAGGGGGACGAGATGAATTGGCTAAAGCCAATGTAACCATGGGACTGGCGTTGGCCGAAGATGAAATTGATTATCTGGTTGACAATTTTAAGCGATTAGCACGCAATCCCAACGACATTGAATTGTATATGTTCGCCCAAGCAAATTCAGAACATTGTCGTCATAAAATTTTCAATGCTGATTGGACAATCGATGGTCAGGCGCAGCCAAAATCGTTGTTCAAAATGATAAAAAATACCTACGAACAAAACCCCGATTTTGTGCATTCAGCCTACAAAGACAATGCCGCGGTAATGGAAGGATGCAAAGCCGGTCGATTCTTCCCCGATCCGGTAAGCCATGAATATGATTATCATCATGAAAATATCGACATTTTGATGAAAGTCGAAACCCACAATCATCCTACTGCAATTTCTCCATTTGCTGGTGCTGCGACCGGTTCCGGTGGCGAAATTCGTGATGAAGGGGCAACTGGACGAGGCTCTAAACCCAAAGCCGGTTTGGTTGGGTTCAGCGTCTCTAACTTGTGTATCCCCGGTTTTCAACAACCGTGGGAAGTGGATTACGGCAAACCAGAGCGTATTGTCAGCGCGTTGGAGATCATGCAACAAGGCCCACTTGGCGGCGCTGCCTTTAATAATGAATTTGGTCGCCCGAATATTTTGGGTTACTTCCGCACGTACGAGCAGCAGGTAAACAGTTTTAACGGTGAAGAAGTTCGCGGTTACCATAAGCCCATCATGCTTGCTGGTGGCTTGGGTAATATTCGCGCTGAGCATACTCAAAAAGGTGAAATCACCGTAGGAGCAAAACTGATTGCCCTTGGTGGACCAGCAATGAACATTGGCCTAGGCGGCGGTGCAGCATCATCTATGGCATCGGGTCAATCTAGTGAAGACTTAGATTTTGCTTCGGTTCAACGTGATAATCCTGAAATGGAACGCCGTTGCCAAGAAGTGATCGACCGCTGTTGGCAGATGGGAGATAACAACCCCATTCAATTTATCCATGATGTGGGCGCTGGTGGTTTATCTAACGCGTTTCCTGAGTTAGTTAATGATGGCGGTCGTGGCGGCCAGTTTGAGCTTCGCCAAGTACCTAATGATGAACCCGGTATGGCGCCCCATGAAATTTGGTGCAACGAGTCACAAGAACGTTATGTGCTGTCAGTGGCACCGGAAAATCTTGCGTTGTTTACGGCGATTTGTGAACGGGAGAGAGCACCATTTGCGGTCGTGGGGGAAGCAACCCAAGCCCAACATCTGACCCTAAATGATCAACATTTTGACAATAAGCCTATCGACTTGCCGCTCGATGTGCTTTTGGGCAAAGCCCCTAAAATGCATCGCGATGTAACATCAAGCGAAGCCAAAGGTGATGACTTCGATGTCAGTGTTATTGATATTAAAGATGCAGCTGAGCGTATTCTCAGGTTACCCACGGTGGCCGAAAAAACCTTCCTTATTACGATCGGTGATCGTTCTGTAACCGGCTTGGTTTGCCGTGATCAAATGGTCGGCCCTTGGCAGATCCCGGTGGCAGATGTGGCGGTGACCGCCGCATCATTTGATAGCTACCAGGGGGAAGCCATGGCGGTGGGTGAGAGAACGCCCATTGCATTATTAGATCATGGTGCGTCGGCTCGTATGGCGGTTGGGGAAGCGTTAACTAACATTGCGGCTGCCGATATTGGCTCAATGAACCGAATTAAACTGTCTGCTAACTGGATGGCCGCAGCGGGCCACCCTGGTGAAGATGCCGGTTTGTATGAGGCTGTGAAAGCGGTTGGAGAAGAACTGTGTCCCGAATTGGGTCTGACTATCCCAGTGGGTAAAGACTCGATGTCAATGAAGACCCAGTGGCAAGATGATGGACAAGACAAGTCAGTGACCTCGCCATTGTCATTAGTGATAACCGCATTTGGCGCCGTGAAAGACGTGCGTAATACCGTCACACCACAACTCAGAACGGATAAGGGCGAGAGTATTTTAGTCTGTATCGATTTGGGCCTTGGTCAGAATCGTCTGGGGGGATCCTGTTTAACGCAAGTTCACAATAAATTAGGTAACTTACCACCAGATGTCGACCAAGCTGGCAGTTTAAAAGGATTTTTCAATGCAATTCAGCAATTACTGCACGAACAGCTGCTATTGGCCTACCACGATCGCTCAGATGGTGGCTTGTTCACCACTTTGGTTGAAATGGCCTTCGCCGGTCACACAGGCATCAGTATTTCACTAGATAGTCTCAGTGGCGATACCGCATCGGTATTATATAACGAAGAGCTGGGTGCGGTCGTGCAAATTAGTCAGCAGCAGCGTGACGCGGTTTTTGCGGTATTTGCCGAGCATGGCATTAGCAACTATTGCCATGAAATTGGCACTGTAAACCACACGGACAAAATAGAAATAGATCATCTTGGCGAGCGTGTGATTGAGCAAACACGTGGCTACTATCGTCAAATTTGGGCGGAAACAACCCATCAAATGCAGCGCTTGCGTGATAATCCTGAATGCGTCGAGCAAGAATGGCAAACCAAATCGGATGATGCTGATCCTGGTCTTCACAGCCGTCTAAGCTTTGACATCAATCAAGATGTTGCTGCTCCTTATATTGCCAAAGGTGTCAAGCCGAGTATTGCAATATTGCGAGAGCAAGGGGTGAATTCTCAAAACGAAATGGCGGCCGCGTTCAATCGAGCCGGATTTAATGCTATCGATGTGCACATGAGTGATGTGCTAAATCAACGGGTCGACTTTGGCAAGTTTAAAGGCTTGGTTGCCTGTGGTGGTTTCTCTTATGGTGACGTACTGGGAGCGGGAGAAGGTTGGGCCAAATCGATTCTGTTTAACTCTCAAGCTCGCGATCAATTTGAGCAGTTTTTCAATCGCACTGACACCTTTAGCTTAGGTGTGTGTAATGGCTGCCAAATGTTATCTAATCTAAAAGAACTGATCCCTGGTGCCCAACTATGGCCACACTTTGTGACAAACCGTTCAGAGCGATTTGAAGCCCGTGTTGCGATGATGAAAGTCAAACAAAGTCCTTCAATCTTCTTTAACGGCATGCAAGGTTCATTAATGCCAATCGCCGTGTCTCATGGCGAGGGCAGGGCTGAGTTTAAACATACGGGGCAATTGCGACAGGTACAAAACAGTGATGCAATCGCGCTGCAGTATGTAGATAACTATGGCAGTATCACCGAACAGTATCCGGCTAACCCGAATGGTTCACCAGATGGGATCACGGGTCTCACTAGCGCTGATGGTAGAGCAACCATCATGATGCCGCATCCGGAACGGGTTTTTAGAGCTGTGGCTAATTCTTGGAAACCGGATGACTGGCAAGAAGACAGTCCGTGGATGAGAATGTTTAGAAATGCACGGGTTTTTGTTGGTTAGCCAAGCCCAGCAATGAAACCGTATCACGGGCGACAAGAACAAGGATGTTTCGCCTATTGAAACTGCATTTTAGACAAGCACACACCGTAAAGATCGGCGATGAATTTGCAATAAAGGTTTGGGTTGTTTTTTATCCAAATTCGAATTGACCAAAGCATAATCAAGTAGATCGTTGATTTTATTATATAAACCCCTTGTCAAGTGTAAAATTCAGGTTTAGACTGTTGCGGCACTAAAAAAAGTGCCAGCATTAATCTGTCTGAAATTCGACAAGTAAATGAACTGCGGTTAAAAACCGAATAAAATAATAATAACAAAAGAGATAAGTAAATGAATCGTTCTTCAAAAGGGTTTGGTCTGACAGGTGTGTTTATCACCGTCTTAGTATTAGTGATTACAGCAGTAATGAGCTCTTCCGCGAAATCAGCAGAATTGCAATCGCCTATTAGCATTACTCAAGCTAAATAACTCACACTTTTACCCGCTAAATTATCGTTTTGCATGGCGTTCTCGATTCGCCACTTTTTCGTTTTCGCTTTTCTTTATTAGCGCATAAACCGCGCCACTTCCACCATGCTGAGGCTGTGCACTGTAAAACGCCAAGACTTCAGGCATTTGCTGCAACCACTGATTAACATAGCTCTTCATAAATGCAGGAAAAGGTTTACTGTCTCTGCCAATGCCGTGTTTGATCAATACCGTTCGATGATTGCGTTGATGGGCGGCAAGTATGCCATCAAATACACGCTGCCGAGCGCGCTCAAAATTTAGTTTTTGTAGCTCAATGACATTCTCAATCGGATACTTTCCTAACCGAAGATTTTTAAATACGCCTTGTTGAATCCCCGATTGCTTGTAACTGAGGTGATCAAAGGGATCTACAGGGTCTACGTAATCTACTTTCAAATAATTCTGTATGCGTTGATGATGCTGCTCCAACGCTTGTCGTTTCAGTTTTTGTGCCAGCGTATGTTCAGGTTTGAAGCTGACAACGCGGTCGTTTTGAGGCAATGGTTTTACGTCTTGCATGGCATCCATAAAAGAAACGTCATTAGGATCGCGTTGGTTTGACATTGTATTCTTTCCTCTGCTTCGTGTTTCACCTGAAATTGGGATAGATTGGGCCTGTTCACACCCTAGTTTTGCGCCTATCGACCTTGTGTTTTTTAGCAACCTTAGGCTATTACACATCAAAGCATGCTTTGCGACCCATTAAAATTTCAATGTTGCGCGTTAATTGCTCGATACATCTTAACCTCAGTTCAGATTAACTATTTAAATATAGCCGACTTGTATAATCCTATGCTCAGGTTAGTTATTATCGGTAACCTCAAAACCCAAGTAGGTCTTTTGGGTCGATGGCATTTTTATGTCACAATATTACAAAAAGTTCATTATGGTCGACAGACTTCAGGAAAAATAAATGACGAAAACAGTTTTATTAGCATCGATTACCGCTATTTTGCTAATGGCATGTTCGCCAGCTCCACAGAGCACCTCAGACGAGCACAGTGTAAAAGCGCCAAAAGATCAAATTGAAAAAGGCAAAGACTACCATTCATTTGCAAACCCAGATGAGGTGATCGTTGAACATATCGACTTGGATCTTACGGCTGATTTTGACAAACAGCAATTGATTGGCACTGCAACCTTAACCACCAAGCGAATTGACGAGCAAGCCGATACCTTAGTGTTAGATACCCGAGGGTTAACCATTCTTAGCGTCACTGATGGCAAGCAAGCTGTCGAATTTAGTCTGGATAAGGCCGATCCCAATTTAGGCTCGGCGCTGCGTATTAAGTTGCCGGCTAATGCTAACCAAGTCACCATTGAATATCACACTTCACCGGATGCGTCTGGTGCCCAATGGCTAACCGCTGCGCAAACTGCTGGTAAACAACATCCATTTTTGTTTACTCAAGCCCAAGCTGTGCATGCACGGAGTTTTATTCCACTGCAAGATTCACCACAGGTTAGGGTGACATATAACGCCACAATCCGAACGCCAAAAGACTTGATGGCCGTGATGAGTGCCGCCAACGATCCGAATGCCGAGCGTGATGGGGTTTACGAATTTACCATGCCACAACCGATCCCATCTTATTTGATTGCACTCGCCGTGGGTGACTTGCATTTCAAAGCTATGGGTAAGCGCACGGGGATTTATTCAGAGCCATCGTTACTTGATGCCGCCGCGGCTGAATTCGAAGATACCGAAAGTATGTTGGAAGTCACCGAGCAAACTTATGGGCCTTATAGTTGGGATCGCTATGATTTGTTGATCTTGCCCCCGTCATTTCCTTTTGGTGGTATGGAAAACCCACGGTTATCTTTTATTACACCCACGGTGATAGCGGGAGATAAAAGCTTGGTAGCATTGATTGCCCATGAATTAGCCCACAGTTGGTCAGGTAACACAGTGACCAATGCTACATGGCGCGACCTGTGGCTAAATGAGGGATTCACTACCTATTTAACCTATCGCATTATGGAAATGATTTACGGGGAAGATCGCTACAACATGGAAGCGGTGCTAGGTTATCAAGATCTGCAAGCGGATATTGCTTCGTTAGATCCAAACGATCAGATCCTTGCCATTGACTTACGCGGTCGCAACCCAGATGACGTGTTCTCTAATATCCCTTACGAAAAGGGCGCGTTATTCCTACGTGAAATTGAACACAAAATCGGTCGCGACAACTTTGACCAGTTCCTATTAAATTATTTCGAACATTTTGCATTTAAAAGCATTACGACTGACCAATTTATTACCTATCTAGATAATACGTTGCTCAAGACCTATGCTAGTAAACTGGATAAAAAGCGTATTCAACAATGGATTTTCGAGCCGGGGATCCCAGAAGGTGCGCCAGTACCAGAATCCGATGCATTCACTAAAGTGGATGACGCCAGACAAGCGTGGTTAGCGGGTAATAAACAAGCTGCCGCAATTGACACGCAGAATTGGACAGTGCACCAATGGCTGTACTTTTTGAACAATATGCCAGAGTCCTTAGATCAAACACAAATCGCTGAGTTGGATGACGCTTTTGGGCTAACGCAAAGTAAAAACAACGAAATAGCTCATAGCTGGTTGATGATTGCGGTGAAAAATGAATATAAACCGGCATACGACCGCCTTTACGACTATCTCACCAGTATCGGTCGCAATAAGTTGGTCAAACCTTTGTATCGCGAATTATCGAAAACAGCAGAGGGTAAGGCATTTGCAAAACGCGCCTTTGAACAAGCTAAACCCGGTTACCATCCATTGACGGTCAAAGCTAACCAAGGCTTTGTCGAATAAAGCAATTATTGTAAAACACAACGACAAATAAGAGCGGGATATTATTCCCGCTTTTTTTGTTGCGGATGTAAACTTTTGCCAAGGATATGAGTGTCTTCTTTGATGATTGTTGAAGCTGGCCCAACAATGAGTGGGTCAGCGCCTTTGATTAAATGCGTGTTTTTATTGTCGTAAGGTAAACTGGCAAGGAAGTGTCTCATGCAGTTAAGACGAGCACGTTTTTTGTCATCTGACTTAACCACTATCCAAGGTGCATCTGCAGTGTCGGTATAAAAAAACATCGCCTCTTTTGCTTCGGTATAGTCATCCCATTTTTCAACAGCTTGTCGGTCGATCGGGCTGAGTTTCCATTGTTTCAAAGGATCGCTTTCACGTTTTTTGAAGCGAGCTTGCTGCTCCTCTGACGTTACCGAAAACCAATATTTAAATAGCTTTATTCCACTGCGAACCAACATTCTCTCTAGATCAGGAGTTTGACGCATGAATTCAAGGTAGTCATTCGGTTCACAAAACCCCATCACACGTTCAACCCCAGCACGGTTGTACCAAGAGCGGTCAAATAGAACTATTTCACCATTGGTAGGTAGATGCTGTATGTAGCGCTGAAAATACCATTGCCCACGTTCGGTATCTGAGGGCTTTTCCAGAGCAACAACTCTTGCACCGCGAGGGTTAAGGTGTTCCATAAAGCGCTTGATTGTGCCTCCTTTGCCCGCTGCATCTCTACCTTCAAATATAACCACAATTTTCTGTCCAGTGTCTTTCACCCAACGTTGTAGTTTTAACAATTCTACCTGAAGTTCTTTTTTGCGTGCGTCATAAGCCTCTTTTGCAATCTTGGTTTTATACGGGTACTCGCTTGAGCGAAAGGATTTGGCGATGGATTCAGGATCATTAACGAGAGGTACTGCTGCTGATTTGTGTTCTTCTTCGTGACCGCAAGACGGCTGACGATCATTGCTGTTTGGCGGTTGTTGATAATTACTTTTATCCATAGTGTTGAGTTCACTTACCTTCTTAATCTGCACAACGCTGCAAAGATGAATCGATTTCACAAGTGTAGAACTAATTAACACGAAAAGGAGTTCGAGTAGCGATGAGTTTGATGTAGATCAGGTTTAATGTGGATAGAGCAGCAAGAAGCTGGTCTTTAAAGTGTTTTTGTCCTAGTTGCTAGAACATCTGCTAAACACGTTTGTCTTGACGGACTAATGCGATGCTCAATGCAGCTCACTGGTTATCGTTCAAAATATATCCTAGACTCTTTCTTGAAATTCTTTTGTTTATTATTAATTTACGGGAACCGAAAAGGAAGAACCATGGATAGAAAGTTTGTAATTACCGGATTAGGATATGCAATAGTAGGTTTATTGTTGGGTATTTATATGGCCTCAACTAAAAATCACAGTCAGTTGGTCACCCATGCACATATAATGTTGATTGGCTTTGTCGTCTCCTTTATTTATGGCGTATGCCATAAGCTGTGGCTTCCAAGCGTTTCCAAAGCATTAGCCAACGTGCAATTTTATGTCCATCAAGTTGGCACTTTTTTCGTGTTGGTTTGCCTCTACTTTCTCTATGCGGGTGCTGTTTCAGAGTCTATATTGGGACCGATTCTTGGTGTATCGTCAATACTGGTGTTGGCAGCAATGATTCTAATGAAGATAATGATCATTAAATCTACTAAAAACGCAATCTGAAATACGGAGTTTAGAATGACTTAATTGGGTCTTGTTATTTGCCTCAGTCATGGCGTTAATTAATGTTATTACCGACCTCTCAGACAGTTATTTTAGTCCTCTGAAATGGGCTTACCTTGCTTGGTTTTATCAAATTGTTATCATTGCTTTAGAACTTATTATTGAAGAACACAGTAGTAACTTTACACGGCTTAAATTAGATCATAAATTGCCGTCACTTTGTTCTTGTCTAAGCTTGGATATAGAACATTGATAATCGAGCAAATGCATTGCAGCTTTGGGTGGAAAACCACATACTATTTATTTGCTGCGTTTAGCCAAAGCTCATCTCGAAGGCAACCCCATGATGCCTGACTTTTGAATTAATATTTAAGGATTTACATTGATAGACCTAACAGCTGGATTAGTACTCGTTGGTTTGTTATCCATTTTTTGCCAATACATCGCCTATAAAATAAAGTTACCCGCTATTTTGCCATTGTTGATAGCGGGGATATTTGCAGGACCTGTGACAGGTGTTATCGATCCCGACATCATGTTTGGTGATTTATTATTCCCAGTTGTATCGTTATCGGTTGCGATCATTTTGTTTGAGGGAGCGTTGACATTACGCTTCGAAGACCTGCGTGGCCATGGCTCTATGGTCAGAAACTTGTGCACTGTCGGTACCTTGGTCACCGGGCTAGTAGCGGCTATCGCTGCGAATCATGTTTTGGAAATGTCGTGGGAGATGTCATTTCTATTTGGTGCCATCGTAACGGTGACAGGCCCAACCGTGATTGTGCCTATGTTGCGTACGGTAAGGCCTAGCTCTAAGATTGCTAATATTCTGCGCTGGGAGGGGATCATTATCGATCCAATCGGTGCCTTGTTAGCGGTGTTAGTGTTCGAATATATTGTTTCTACCCAAGACGCTATCAGTCAAACACTCTATGCATTTGGTCTAACCGTAGGCGTAGGTTTGAGTGTGGGAGCCGCAATGGGCTGGCTGATGGGCTTAGCACTAAAGCGCAATGTTATTCCACACTATCTGCGCAATACCGCAGTGTTAACCCTTATGTTGGCTGCTTTTGCTGGTTCGAATTTCATCGCCCATGAATCTGGCCTATTAACCGTGACCATCATGGGTATTTGGTTAGCCAATATGCGCGACGTCGATGTTGAAGATATTCTAGAGTTCAAAGAAACGTTAAGTGTATTACTTATATCTGGGTTATTCATATTACTCGCTTCGCGTATCAATATGGATTCTATCTACAATGTTGGTTGGGGCGCTGTTTTTGTGCTTCTGGCTATTATGTTTGTCGCTCGTCCGCTGTCAGTCTTGGTGTCATCCATTGGCACGGGTTTGAATATGAAAGAGATCGCGCTATTAAGCTGGATTGCTCCTCGAGGTATAGTTGCCGCAGCGGTTTCTGCACTGTTCTCCCTCAAGTTGGAAGTGCTCAATTATGAGCAAATTGAGTTGTTGGTACCTCTGGTATTCCTGGTGATTATAGCGACTGTTGTGTTTCAAAGTTTAACGTCGGTCAAAGTGGCTTCTTGGCTGGGGATCAGAGCGCCAGCGCCTAACGGCTTTTTGATATTTGGCGGCAGTGCATTTTGCCGAATGTTTGCCAAAGAGCTGTCCGAAAACAAAATCAATGTGTGCATCACCGATACTAACTGGGATGCAATCCGCGCAGCGCGCATGGAAAATATTCCCACTTACTTTGGTAACCCTATGTCTGAGCATGCGTCACGCTCTCTGGCATTAGCTGAATATGGTACTGTGTTAGTGATGTCGCCGTACCGTCAGTTAAATCCCATGGTTACCTTTCACTTTGAAGATTTGATGGGCAAAGGAACCGTATTTGGGTTGAGCAATAACGAACAGCAACAGCGCCCAAGTCATCAGGTATCAGAATCCTATGCGAAAAAGTTAGGCTTGTTTGATGAAGGTATTACCTATGGCAAGCTGGCAAGCTGGGTAGCTAAAGGCGCTAAAATTAAGACCACGGGATTATCTAGCAACTTTACGATGCAAGATTATCTACAGCAGTATAGTGGTAACTTGCTGCCACTGTGCGCCCTTGATAGCAATAACAAAATGCATCTATTTACCACCAATACCAAAGTGTCTCCTAAAGCGGATTGGAAAGTCATTAGCTTGATTTTGCCTGAAGATCCGACAATTGTTTAATGTGCAGAAATTATTCTGTCACCAAGGTTAGGCAAGGTAGTACCCCAGAGTCACATGGCAGCCTAAAGGGGAGTGGCGTCCCTGAGATGATTTGAACATCCGACCTAGCGCTTAGGAGGCGCTTGCTCTATCCAGCTGAGCTACAGGGACACGCTATTGAGTGCGCCTTGGATTATTACTCAGGCAGCAGCACTTTAAAAGAGTCAGTTTAGGGAAACGAAGTCATTTGCCTGAATATTCGCCAGATAACTGCCGTCCACCGATACCGCAACCGCTGAATCTGGATAGACGGTTTGGATCTTTACGCGAGTAGGGTGTAGATTGAACTTTGCATGCAATTTGCCGCGAGGATCTTGCATCTGACTTATTTGGAACAAGCGCAGTTCATCACCACTTTTGACCCCATGATTGCTACCAATATTGACCATCAGCTGCTCATTTTGGACTTGTAGAATACGGCCATATGAGGGCAAACATCCAAGCGACTCATCAACGTCGCTGACTACGTCAAACATGACTTTGCGGATGCTTTTACCGTACTCACTGCTCCACAGTTGGTGGGAGCTGACATCCACTATACTATGGGTATCGAATCCCCAAGGCGCATTAATGGCATATTGCTTTTGCCATAGCTGTGCACCAGTAAACCCATCGTAAACAGACACCTTATAGCCAAACTGCCTAACCGTAGTGCCCTTGTCCCACAATTGCCATGCGGCTGGTGGTATTTCAGATACGCTGATATCACTGATCTCACCAAGCAACACATATTGAGTTCCGGATTGCTTGGCCAGCATAGTTACTTCTGAATATGACGTTAGATCCGAATCGGTATATTCAAAGGGCATGATTTTCGATAACGCGGTGTGTTGAGCATGACTTTGGAAGCTGCGCTGCAACACCTCTGGTATTGTGTGACCTAACTTATAGAGTCCGCCAGTGGCTGCTTGTTGTTTGTTGCGCAGCGGATGCCAGGTCGTCACCAAGTTTTTGGCATAATCAGTGGCGTTACATTGCTGCTGCTGAGCAAAAATATCGGCGCGTATAGAAACACTGACAATCCCGTCCATGTGCTGCTCAGCGATCAATTCGATGGTATTCACCTCGCCAGTGGCACGAATGATCAGGTCATCATCCTGCAACACACCGTTGGCCATTTTTTGTACGCTTTTGACTGAGGCTCCGGCAAAGAGTAGTGCCTGTTTAATTGCCTCTTGGGTCGCATTTTGCCGGGCCAGCTCAATATTGCCGTCATGAATTGCCGCTTGACCGGTAGATTCAAACCAAGCAGCATTTGCCGGTGAATACCAAAACATTGTCAGGGTAATAACGACGCCAAAGGCTAATTTCGCTTTGATTATCGGGCTTAATCTGTTCATCAATAGTTGTATCCGTGTGGCAAATGATGGTGCTGACTTACAACCTAGCTACCTTTGTGCCAGATTGTATGGTCAGAATCCAAATACTAACTAAGTACTATGCATCTTCTGTACCTAAAGTGAGTAATGTTATTTCATCCGTGATTATCTAACCTTCGGTGACGCCTCAATAAACAATTTGTTCTTTTCAATATAGAAAGGAATGATATTTGCAGTTATTTACTCAACGACTCGAACGCATTATGAATTTAATAACATTGAGACCTGAATATGAAAGCCATTCAATTGCTTGTAATACTTAGCGCGTTACTGATGCTCAGTGCCTGCCAAAACATGATCTCAAAACAGCTAGAGTGGGAAACCATTGAGCCTGAAAGCTACCCCACAATCCGATCCGTTGGCTATGCGCCCATTGACGCCCAGCAAGGGGAAACTCGCTCTGCCAAAGTGTTAAATGCACTTAAGGCGTCTAAACTAGATGCTTATCGTGAACTGACCGAACAGGTGTATGGACAGAAAATTGACGGTGGCCAATCGCTGGCAAACTTAGTACTTACAGATACGCAACTTAAAGCAACCGTTCAGGGGGTGATCCGAGGCGCACGTGTGGTCAAAAGCTATCCGGTGGGGGAAGACTCCTACGCCACTGAGTTGGAATTGGACTTTGCCTTGGTACACGACATTTACCTTAGTACAGCAAAGCCGAAAAAATTGAAAAAAATACGGTATTATTAAAGCGCTTCACGGTAACGTCTTGCATAGTTATCTATTGTTGTTCCATCAATGAATTTGACCTAAATACATCTAAAAGCGGATCATTTGCGTAAATAGATTAGTCACTTGAAATCCACCTAAAAGTAGGCCAAGTTGAAACATCTATTTGTGCTAGTTGTGTGCGCTTATCTAACCAGTTGCTCTGGTGAATCTACCCGAGACTCACCACCGAGTAACGCCGCTCCAGATGCCCTTGTAACCCTGCACAATGATTTTTACCCTGCTGTAAATAAGCCTGCTTCGTTTGCCGATATCACTTCTTTAGCTTATCAACCATCGACTGCTCAACTTTTGTATGGCACCTCTAATTTGCAATCTATGCAGTACTGGCCACCACAGAATGTGCTGGGCAGGGAACACTTACCTGCTCTCATATTCGTTCATGGTGGATGTTGGTCTAATAGTTTTCGGGTAGAACAGAGTTATCCCATTGCCACAGCTTTGGCACTTAACGGCTTTCCGGTCTGGTCGATAGAATACCGAGCGACCGGTGATCAAGGTGGTGGTTGGCCTGGTACCTTTGAAGACGTCAATAGCGCAATTCAAACCATTATTGATACTTCAGCTGAGTACTATTCCTCGCGGAAGCTTGTTGTACTTGGACATTCCGCTGGCGGGCATTTGGCCTTGTTAGCAAGATCACAGCAGCAAGATGGATACACTGTCGTTGGTTTAGCCGCAATCACTGATATCGTTAGTTACGCAAATGACAACGGCAGCTGTAATGGTTTGACTCGCAGTTTTATGGGGGGCACACCAAGCTCAGTACCTGAACGCTATGAGAGTGCTTCGCCACAGCTGGTCAATATTGGTAATGCAGGGTTTTTGTTTGCAGGAAGTAAAGATGCGATTGTGAAGCTTAGCCAAGCGAGCGGATCGGGTTTGCCGTATGCAATCGAGCAAAGTGCAAATCATTTTGATTGGATCCATCCAGGGCGTCCCGCCTTTGCAGTGCTGGTGAATTATCTATTTGAAATAGATGCGCAATAAAAGCGTTAGCGAATAACCCTAGCGGGGCAGGGATTGCCTCAGAGGCTGACTATCCCCTTATCAGTTTACGACGTGACAGGATTCAACAGTCAATAGTACTTGCTTAATATGCCGACGAGTAATGCATCTATGCACTCACACCCTTGCCTGACATTCCGCCTCTGGGTTTGCCGCTTTTGTCATAGGTTAAGGTTTCTTTTGCGCGAGACTCAAGCAATAAACTGCGTAGATGCTCAAGTCGCAATTGCCCTTGTTCAACCGCCTTTTGATTGATCTCTGTTCGAAACTTACACTGCGCTAAGGCGTGTTCTATATCATCAAACAGCGACTTCACTTCTTCATTATCGAGTGGGTTTTGCAACTTGTGATATTCATGCTCAATGGTCTTATCAAGTTGCGCAATGCTCTCTAACAGCTCACTTTTTTCATTGATAACTGTCGTTAGCGTTTCAGCGTCTCGCGTACTAATAAGATGCAGTTCGGACTCAAGCAACCCCGTCAGGGTGTCAAGGTGTTGTTTTTGTTTTTCGAGGTGAGGTATTAAGTTTTTCATTTAGCTTTGCTTTAGTTATGTGAAGCTAAACGATTTGGCATCAAAGTGAAAAGTATTAGTCTTTAATGCCAAATATTTGTGCTTCAAGAGTGCTAATTTTTTGTGCTAACACATCTGGGTTAACACGATACTCACCATTTTGGATGGCTTTTTTGAGTTTGTCGACTTTTTCCTGATTTACAGGTGCATCAGTCGACTTCTTTTGCACCTGACTCAACTGCTGTGCAGATTGTGTCAAGGATACAGAATCTTGTCTTGGTGCCGCAGCCGCTTGCGCTTGTTTCGCCGTTGACTGGGCAGCAGTTTGATTTTGGGCTTGTTGTTGATTAAGCCTCTGGTTCTCTAACTGCGGCTTTTGATTGCCGTTGTTTACATTGTTAACTGTCATAATGACCTCGAATACCTAAATTACCTCACATTGTGTATCGGCCTCTGATTGAGGATCTTTAGTGCTAATTTACAAAAAAGTGTATATCGGAAACAAGGCTAGCACCCACAAGGTTCCTATAGTGTACGCTAATTCACTTAGATCTGCACCTCTACTTGTCTAGTATCAACTACTTGCGCATGCACTAATTTTTGTGAACGACTGTTTTTAACCGCAATAGTGTCGCCAAGATTACCGTCTTGTTGGGCGATCCCGGATGCTTTTATGTTCACCCCGCCGCCGCTGGCTATGATCACAATGCTGTCACCTTTACATACGAAACACAGTTGACCAGGCACTATGGGTTGCCCTGGGCGACTGCGCTTTTTTAATCTCGCTCCTAAAACCGTATTCACATCAGAAAACGTGCTGGTGCGGATCAAGTTTTTGTCCATCATTACCAATTTTACACTATTTTCATTTAGCACAGCTCCCGGACTCATTGCTCGGGTGAGCACGACTACCGGTTGGATACGAACGGCTTTTACCATCAAATATAAATACCAATCATTATCAGGGCATTCTGCTCGCACGGTTATATTACTCTGACGCAAGGTTTCATCACTGGCACTGAAAACGTAGTCGCTTTGGCACTCAGGAATAACGATTCGAGTATCCAGTGGCGTTGCTTCAACGGACAGGCTAGTATCTTGGTTAACAGCACCTTGAGTTAGCGCTTGAAACACATAGTTTTTCGCAGATTCAAGAAGTTGTTGATGGGCTAAATTAATTTGTTCTGAAGCCGTTAAAGGTGCAGTGGTGGCCAGACCAAATGCGAGCAATACGTATTTGATTGTTCGAATTCGTAATTTTTTCATGTTCAGTTGCCGCCATTTTGTCTATGCTTATGAATTGACTGTATTTACCAATAAAAGCGTCAATTTTCAGTCGTTATCTCAGTGATAATCGGCATTTTATGCATTTATTGGTATTATTAATTGGTACGACGCAACAATTGTGCCTACTTTATTTTTGGGGTGGTCTATGTCAGGAATTCTTGACTCTGTAAATCAAAGAACGCAACTGGTTGGTCAAAACCGATTAGAACTTTTGCTGTTTAAATTAATTGGTAGACAGCGCTTTGGTATTAACGTGTTCAAAGTGCGCGAAGTTCTTCAATGTCCACCTCTAACGTCCATTCCCAAACAGAATGCTTTAGTTCGAGGGGTTGCGCACATCCGCGGTCAAACCATCTCAGTAATCGATTTAAGCATGGCAACCGGCGGTCGAAAAATAGAAGACGTGAGTAATGCCTTTATTATCATTGCCGAGTATAACCGCTCGGTTCAAGGATTTTTGGTTGGTTCAGTTGAGCGTATAATCAATACCAACTGGGATGCCATCATGCCGCCACCCAAAGGTACGGGTAAAGCCAGTTATTTAACGGCAGTGACTGAAGTTGAAAACGAATTAATTGAAATCCTTGATGTTGAAAAGATCCTCAATGAAATATCTCCGTTAAATGCGGAAGTAAGCGATGAGCTAGCCGCTGACTTAAATATGGCTCAAAATGCAGAGCAGGATAAAATTATTTTCATCGCTGACGATTCATCGGTTGCTCGAAATCAGGTCAAGAAAGCCCTTACTGCTTTAGGACTAAAAATAGAAGTCGCAAAAAATGGACTCGAAGCATTAGAAAGACTCAAGGAAATTGCTGCAGAGACGGGCGATGTCACTGATAAAGTGGGGGTCTTGGTTTCCGATATCGAAATGCCGGAAATGGATGGTTATACGCTGACCGCAGAAATTAAAAATACCCCTGAGTTGCAAAATCTCAAGGTTGTCCTACACACCTCGTTAAGTGGGGTGTTCAACCAGGCCATGGTGAAAAAAGTGGGAGCGGATGACTTTATTGCAAAATTCCACCCCGATGAGCTTGCGACGGCTGTGCAAAAATGGTTCGGAAAATAAATGCATTTAGTCGTTGGACCTTAGTCTGTGAACAGTAACGAATTATCACAACAAGAGTTTATCCAGTTTTCGCAGTTTTTAGAGCGACAATGCGGCATTGTTTTGAGTGAAAACAAAAGTTATTTGGTAAAGAGTCGGCTGATGCCTCTGATACGAGAGGAAAAAATCGCCGACTTATCTACCTGCTTGCAACTGATACAATCAGGCAATCAAGCAAAACTGCGTGAAAAAGTCGTTGATGCAATGACGACCAACGAAACATTATGGTTTCGAGACAAATATCCCTTCGATATTTTGACCAACACGCTTTTTAATTCCTTATCCTCTAGTCGTCGAAAAGTGCGGATCTGGAGCGCGGCTTGCTCTTCAGGGCAGGAACCGTATTCTATCGCCATGCTCGTTCATGAATACAAGCAAAAACACCCTCGGGCATTTCCCGCGGGTGTTGAAATCGTGGCGACTGATATTTCGACTGATATGTTGGCGCGTGCTAAGCGCGGAAGTTACGATCATTTGTCTATTGGCCGCGGTTTGCCAGAGGAACGGAAAAATCGATTCTTTCGTTCTGTAGAGGGCAACCATATGCAGCTGCTCCCTGAGATTACGTCCATGGTTTCGTTTAAAACCCAAAACCTGCTGGACAGCTATTCATCGTTAGGAAAATTTGATGTGGTTTTTTGCCGCAATGTGCTGATTTATTTTTCGGTGACCAACAAACGCAAAATACTGCAACAAATTGCCGCTTGCCTGCAAGATGACGGAGCTTTGTTTCTTGGGGCATCAGAATCGATTGGCGAATTGACCCATTTGTTTACGTTAGTACGCAACAATCCGGGCATTTTTTACTCTAAAAAAGCTCGATAAAACAAACAGTTAATAACTCTTTATAGACATTCCCTTTACTGCCTCACAACCATTTGGCACATAGCTTGCTATCTTTTTCGTAACCAAGCGTTTTGCGAAGAGACAACAATGGCAATTAGTTTAGATAAATTAGTCGGTGTACATCATAAGGCTCTCACAGTGAGAAATGACTCGATGGAGGTCATCGCTGGTAATTTGGCCAATGCGAATACCCCAGGCTATAAAGCCAGAGGTGTCGACTTTCAAAAAGCCATGCAATCCGCACAACACGACCGCCAGCAAAGCATGTCTCGCACTCACGACAAACATTTCGAAGGCAAAATGCAAAGTCAGGCACAAATAGAATTTCGAATCCCCTCACAGCCTGACACTGGAGACGGTAACACTGTTGAAGTACAAGCCGAGCGGAATGAGTTTTTAGAAAATGGCATGCGCTACCAAGCGAGCATTCAGTTTCTAACCGGCAAGATTAAAGGCATGAAGAAGGCAATATCTGGAGGGCAAGGGCAATGAGTTTATTTAGAGTTATGGATATCGCAAGCACTGGTATGGAGGCGCAAAGCGTCAGACTTAATACCACGGCGAGTAATATTGCTAATGCCAATAGTGTTAGTAGCAATTACGAAGATACCTACAAAGCACGTCATCCAGTATTTGCTGCAGAACTTCAAAAGGCCACTGACAAGTTTAGTCAAGGCTCTGGTGTACAAGTATTAGGTGTGGTTGAAAGCCAAAAACCTTTACAAATTGAGTACAGTCCTGGGCATCCAATGGCGGATCAGAATGGTTACATTTACAAGTCTAACGTCAATGTCGTAGAAGAAATGGCAGACATGATGTCGGCGTCAAAAGCTTATGAGACCAACGTGCAATTAGCGGACACAACCAAACGAATATTTAGACGCGTACTGCAATTGGGGCAAGGCCAGTAAGTCGTTGAATTAATGAGGGTAACCAAGTGGAATTAACAAGAAATACCGGACTGGATCCAAACCTCTACTTACAAGAGGATAAGGTACCTGTCGACGACGGCAGTAACCAGCGTCTCTCGCAAGAAGACTTTTTCGCCTTGCTAACTGAGCAGCTCGCGAATCAGGATCCCACTAAACCTGTGGACAATGATCAGATGGTATCGCAAATGACCAGTTTTAGTATCTCAGAGGGGATCGACGAGCTTAACGTTCAGTTCCAAGACTTTGCCTCGTCAATGACCTCAAATCAGGCGCTTCAAGCTTCCAGCCTGATTGGGCAAGATGTATTACTGCCGGGCAATGTGGGTTACCTCAGCAACACCAGTGATGGATTGTCTGGTGTGGTTATTACCGAGCAGTCTACGCAGAATTTAGAAATCACCATTGAAAGTGAAATCGGTGAAGTATTTAAAACCATCAATGCTGGTACTCAACCCGCAGGCAATATTGAATTTAACTGGGATGGAAAAGACAGCAATGGCAATGTTTTGCCGCCCGGTAATTACATCATCAGGGCTCAAGGTACTCAGTATGGTGATTCAACAACATTGCCAACAGCCATAAACCGTCATGTCGATAGTGTGAGTTTGGCTGGTAATAACCAGGGTGTCATTTTGAATCTGGATGGTGAGTCGAGTGTTAATTTAAGTGAAGTTATTCAAATCGGTGGCTAACCCCGGTCGTGATAGTCAAATAAGTTTTAGGAGTGAATAAGCAATGTCTTTTAATATCGCATTAAGTGGTGTCAGTGCCGCGCAAAGAGACTTAGACGTAACGGCAAACAATATTGCTAACGTAAATACTGTGGGCTTTAAAGAATCACGCGCCGAATTTGGTGATGTGTATGCAACTTCTTTATTGTCGGGTGGCAGAACCAAAGTGGGTGACGGTGTTTTGACACAAGAAGTGGCTCAGCAGTTTTCTCAAGGTAGTTTGCAATTTACCAACACGTCATTAGATTTGGCGATTACCGGCAATGGTTTTTTTGCCACAACGCCAGATATTACCTCTCGTGATTTCTCGTTTACCCGAGCAGGGCAGTTCAAATTAGATCAAGATAACTTTGTTGTTAATTCAAATGGCGACAATTTAATGGGATTCCCAGTCAACTCAGACGGAACCTCTGCTTCAGTGGCATTAAGTACTACTGTACCTGTGCGTATCCCTGACTCTTCGGGTTCACCCCAACGTACGACCGAAGTGTCACCGCGCTTTAACTTACCCGCAGGTGATGGTGCTGTAGATGTTGCTTTATTTGATCCAAATGATCCGCTGACATACAACGCAGCGACTTCGATCACCGTTTACGATTCATTAGGTGATAGTCATATTATGACCTACTACTTTATGAAAGATGTGAATGCTAGCAATGAATGGGTGGTGGTGAATTACATCGACGATACACCGGTAAATACTGCCGGCGATACACCTAACGTTGCCGGTACTGATCCTAACAACATTGCCGGTGCTGTATCATTAGGCGCTAATGCGGTCACAGGATTCCGTTTGCAGTTCAGTAGTGGCGGTGATTTCATTGGTGTACAAAATGGTGACGGTACACAATCCGCGACAGGTGATATTACAACGGTTCAGTTAGGTAACCCACCGTTGACTAATGGCTCTGATATTACCCAAGCGATCACAACCAATTTTGCGCTTGATGCAGCCAATGCAACGCCAGATGAGCCTACTCAGTTTGCATCTGCATTTGAGGTTACGTCTCTTGAGCAAGATGGTTTGCCTGTGGGTCGTTTGACGGGCATCGATATTGGGCCTGATGGATTGGTTCGAGCTACTTTCTCAAACGGTACGTCAGAGCCAGTAGTGCGCGTGGCGTTGGTTCGATTCTCCAATGAGCAAGGGTTGAGCCAGCAAAGCAACACCCAATGGCAAGAAAGTATTCTGTCGGGTGAAGCATTGGCCGGTGAGGCAACCACAGGAACCTTTGGTGATATTAACTCTTCAGCGCTAGAGCAAGCGAATGTGAACTTAACCACTGAGCTGATTGATTTGATCATCGCGCAACGGAACTTCCAAGCAAACTCGCGAGCTCTGGAAGTTAACAATAGTCTTAATCAGACCATTTTGAATATCCGATAATTTGATTTTGAACACTAAGGCCGCTTTTGCGGCCTTTTTTATATCTCATTGTTACGATTCTTATGTTTTAACAAGACGGCTGGCATCTTTATTGCACATATTTATACAAATTCACCAGAGTCAATAAGTTGTCATGGATAAATTACTCTACATCGCCGCCAGCGGCGCTAAACAGGATTTACTCGGTACAGCGGTAAGAGCCAATAATCTGGCTAATGCCCAGACCAATGGGTTCAAAGCCATGCTGGAGAATACTCGCTCGATGCAAGCATTCGGAGAGGGGCTGCCCACTCGTGTTTTCTCAATGACAGAATCCCCCTCAAATAATTACGATGGCGGCGCCATGATCCAAACCGACCGCGCATTAGATGCGGCAATTCAAGGTGATGGTTGGTTTAGTGTGTTAGATGCGCAAGGTAATGAAGCCTATACCCGAGCGGGCAGTTTGCAACTTGGCGCCGATGGGCGTTTAGAAGATGCCCACGGCAACACTATGGTCGGTGACCAGGGTCCTATTAATCTACCCATCCCCCTGTCAAATATTAATATTGCTAACGACGGTACTATTTCAGTGCGGCCACAAGGTGCACCAGAGACCGTACTTGAAGAAGTAGGGCGGTTGAAATTCGTCAATCCAAATGTCAGGGATATGGAGCGCGGCGAAGACGGCTTATTCAGATTGAAAAACGGCCAAGACGCGCCTGAGGCCATCAACGTGAGTATCCGTACCGGCATGTTAGAAGGCAGTAATGTCAACGCGATTGAAGAAATGGTCAATATGATCAGCTTGCAACGCCATTACGAGATGCAAGTCAAAATGATGAAAACTGCCGACACGATAGACATGCGCGGCAATATGTTACTCAGAATAATCTAGTAAGCGAACCTAATTAATTAGCGGAGGTGAACAATGCACCCAGCATTATGGATAAGTAAAACCGGACTCGATGCAGCACAAACGGACGTTGCTGTGATTTCAAATAACCTGGCCAACGCCAGTACCGTGGGTTTCAAAAAAGATCGCGCGATCTTTGAAGACCTGCTATATCAAAACATTAATCAGCCTGGCGGGCGGTCCTCAGCCGATACCGAGTTGCCTTCAGGATTAATGCTTGGCGCGGGTAGTAAAGTGGTTGCCACCCAAAAATCCCATACCCAAGGCAATATGCTAACAACAGAAAATGCCTTGGATATGTCAATTCAAGGTAAGGGATTTTTCGAAATTCTGCAGCCTGATGGCTCTATTGCTTACACCCGAAATGGTCAATTTACCTTGAATGATCAGGGGCAAATAGTCACCCCTGGTGCCGGCTTTTTACTGCAACCTAATATCACTGTGCCAGAAGATGCACAGCAAATTACCATCTCCCAAGACGGTGAAGTGTCTGCCAGTTTACGCGGACAAGCTGAACCGGCGGTATTAGGACAAATTAGCCTGTCAGACTTCATCAACCCCACAGGATTACAACCTATAGGTCAGAACCTGTACGTTGAGACCGCCGTAAGTGGCGCTCCGCTGCAAGGGGTTCCTGGACTTGAGGGGTTGGGCTCTATCGTGCAAGGCGCGTTAGAAACCTCGAATGTCAACGTCACAGAAGAGCTGGTTAACCTGATTGAAAGTCAGCGCTTATATGAGATGAATTCAAAAGTTATCTCATCTGTGGATCAAATGCTTGGTCAGGTAATACAACAACTTTAATGGTATTCCCAATGAATAGGTTATTACTCGTATTTGGAATCATTGCACTGCTTTTGCTAACAGGTTGTGCGTCGCACCACCATGCAGGACCGCTGCCAAATGACCCTTTCTATGCACCGATTGTCGGCGACATGCCGCGGCAAAAGATTGCCGAAGACGGCTCAATTTTTCAGGCTGATATGGCCAACAGTATCTATTCAGACGTTAAAGCGCGTCGAATTGGTGACATCATTACCGTTAATCTAAGAGAAAATACCAGTGCCACTAAGTCGGCCGGTACCACGACCAATAGAGACACGGGTGTCTCCGTTGATCCCTTGCTTGGGTTAGGCGGCGATGCGATCAATATTGGTGGTCAGGGGATCCAGTTAGATTTGAATGGCGGCAGTGAGTTTTCCGGTGATGCGCAATCTAATCAAAGTAATAATCTCAGTGGCAACATTTCAGTTACCGTGATCCAAGTCTTACCCAATCAAAATCTAGTGGTGAGAGGCGAAAAATGGCTGACGTTGAATAACGGTGACGAATATATTCGTCTCACCGGTGTTGTACGTCCCGCTGATATCAGCCCGAGCAACGAAATAGTCTCAACCAAGATTGCTAACGCGCGCATTCAATACAGTGGCACAGGGACCTTTGCCAGCGCCCAGCAACATGGTTGGTTAGGTAAATTCTTCGCTTCTGAATGGTGGCCTTTCTAATGCTTAGTAACAAACGCATTTGCTGGATCGTTTACTTATTAATTGGTGCTTTAATAACGCCCATGGCATCGGCGCAAAGGATCAAAGATCTCGCCTCTATTCAAGGTGTACGGAGTAACCAATTGGTGGGCTATGGTTTAGTGGTAGGTTTGCCAGGAACAGGCGAGCAAAGTCCGTTCACTGAACAGAGCTTTCGCACCATGTTATCCAATTTTGGAATAAGTTTATCATCCAATATTAAACCAAAAATCAAGAACGTCGCCGCGGTTGCGGTACATGCCGAGCTACCTGCGTTTATGAAACCAGGTCAAACCATTGATGTTACGGTTTCTTCGGTTGGCGAAGCGGCTAGCCTGCGCGGTGGTACTTTGTTACAAACCTTTTTGAAGGGACTCGATGGTAAAGTCTATGCCATCGCCCAAGGCAGTTTAGTGGTGAGTGGATTCGGCGCCGAAGGGGCTGATGGCTCACGCATCGTTTCAAATACCCCTACTGTCGGTCGTATTGCTAATGGTGCACTGGTTGAGCGCGCTGTACCAAGTGGACTCATGCAAAATGACTTTTTGACGCTGAACTTAAACTATCCGGATTTTTCCACCGCCAAAGCGTTGGCCGATACCATTAATATGCGCTTAGGAGCCGATGCTGAAATGGGCTTTGCCATCGCCACACCGCTTGATGCGGCGTCGGTGAGAGTGACTGCCCCTAGGGATGTGGGTCAACGAGTGGGCTTTGTTGCAACCCTTGAGAATTTTGAATTTACCCCAGCGGATGCGCCGGCAAGAGTGATCATTAATAGTCGTACCGGCACCATAGTGATTGGCAAAGATGTGCGTCTATTGCCCGCCGCTATCACGCATGGTGGTTTAACGGTCACTATTTCTGAATACCAAACGGTATCTCAACCCAATGCATTAGCAGATGGCGAAACCGTAGTGGCACAACAATCCATTGTTGACGTTAACTTAGATGATAGTCGCATGTTTAAATTTGAGCCCGGCGTGACACTTGATCAGTTAGTTAGAGCGGTGAACGAGGTCGGCGCCGCGCCCGGTGATTTAATGGCGATACTGGAGGCGCTGCGTGAAGCTGGCGCATTACAGGGGGAGTTGGTCGTCATTTAACTTTGACGTTCAAATGAGAACATCCTATGGACATTAAAAACAACATCAGTCATCAGCTCGACATGTCGCGAAATGTGCATGACATTAAGGGGATCGATAACCTTAGGCGCGCAGCGCAAAGTGGTGACAAAGGTGCGTTGGAAGAAGCTGCCAAACAGTTTGAAGCGATCTTCATGCAAATGATGCTCAAATCCATGCGCAAAGCACAAGATGCTCAAGCTGATAAAGACAGTCCATTTAATTCTCAACAAGTCCAATTCTATCGTGATATGCATGATCAACAACTGGCGGTTGATCTTTCAACCCGAGGTGGTGTGGGTATCGCAGACATCATTGTGCAACAACTCAGCCCGGGTAAAGACGGTTTTATGCCCGCAGCGGCAATCAGAGATAATGCTAATTTAGATAACATGACACGTCAGCCGAGTGTTAAATTTAACGCTAATGACGATGAAGCTACCTCCCCAAAAAGCAAGTTAGAAAACACAAGCCAGCAAAGTGCTAGTAAGCAAAGTGCGTTCGCATCTCCGACCGAGTTCGTGGCCACTTTGTTGCCTCACGCGAAAGAATTTGCTCAGAAACTGGGAATTGATCCTGAGGCATTGCTTGCTCAAGCGGCGGTTGAAACAGGTTGGGGACGTTACATGATCCACAGTGGTGACGGTCAGAATTCACACAACTTATTCGGTATCAAAGCGGATAAGCGTTGGGAGGGAGAAAGTGCTGCTATCAATACCTTGGAGTTCGACCAAGGGATCCCCAAACAGCAAAAAGCCGCGTTTCGCAGTTACGACTCTTTTACTGATTCTTTACAAGATTACGTGTCTTTTGTGGTCGATAACCCACGGTATAAGCAAGCGCTTGAAAAAGCATCTGATCCAAAAGCCTACTTCAGTGCTTTGCAGGACGCCGGATATGCCACTGATCCTCAGTATGCGGATAAAATATTGTCAGTGTTAAACAGTGACACCTTCAAGACTGCGTTAAGTTTCGGAGCAAGTAACCGATGATCAAAGCCGCTGACCTTTATACTATAGCCACCAGTGGTGTGCGCGCTAGTAACGAATTGCTGGCAACCACCAGTAACAATATTGCCAATGTAAATTCTGAAGGTTACGTACGAGAACGTACCACCTTTGAAAGTCAGTTGGTGGGCGGTGTTGGGCGAGGCAAAACGGAACGTGTTATCAATGTGTTTGCGCAAAATCAGTTGCGACGTGATACCACGCAAGTGGGTGAATATGAAACCTATTTTCAACGAGCATCGGTGTTAGACAATATTTTTGCCAGTGAAGCCAATAGCATGTCCAGCAGTATGAGTCGGTTTTTTGGCTCATTGCAAACCGCCACTGATGAACCCACTAATATGGCCGCCAGACAATTAGTCTTAGGCGAAGCGAATGCCTTAGTAGGGCAAGTGTCTACCTTGTCTCGCTTTATGGACGACAAGGAAAAAGAATTGAATCTTGAGTTAGACGCTATGGTCAATTATGCCAATAATTTGATTGAGACCATCGCTGATCTAAATAAAAATATTCGCGTGGCTGAAGGCAATAACCTGTTTGATGAGCCAGGCGTACTAAAAAATAAGCGCGATAGTGCAATCTTGGAACTGGCGGAATTAATGTCCATTGAAACCAGATCCAACGGTAACCAAGATGGTTCAACCATGGTCAATCTTAAATCCGGTGAATCGCTGGTGCTAGAAGATGGCTCATTCAACCTATTTCAACTCAGTGGCGATCCAGACCCTGATTATCGTAGTCTTTTGCTTTCCAGTACCGGAAAACCCACCACATTGAGGCTGCCTGAAATTAATCTGGGCGGTCAGATGGGCGGTTTGTTCCGTTATCGGGATGAAATCTTGGCTGAAAGTCAGCGTGAATTGGGACAAATTTCCATGGCCATGGTGACCGCCATGAACCAGCAAAATCGTCTAGGTATGGATTTCGATCAGCAATTAGGTAGCAACATCTTTTCTACACCCGAGTTTCAAGGGCTTAACTATTCAGATAATTCTGATTTGACATTGACCATGACCGGCAGACTGTCTGAAGACGGCGCTTCTTCTCTTACCAGTGCAGATTACTTAATCGAAATCACCGGCACGACCGCGGGCACACCTGATACCGTTGATTTTACCGTGACACTGGTGAATCCAGACGGAACGCAAGTTAGGGACACTGATGGTAATGTTATTACCCAAGCTTACACAGGCGTGGATGCCGAAAATGACACTTTCACTTCAGTGATTGGTGGCTTGGAATTAGAATTCCCCAATGGCGATAGTTATGCCGCAGGCGATCGCTTTCTACTGCAACCAACCAAAAGAACAGCGCAATCAATCGAAGTGATCATGACTCGACCTGAAGACATTGCCTTGGCGTCACCTTTTAGGGTTGATTCTGCCATTGATAATTTAGGGGATGCTAAATTAACTGGATCTACAGTCACTAACACAACCGTAGATGCTAGCTTAACCGATCCTGATCGATCTGCGTTCAACGGTAACGGTGGATTTGTTGCCGGAAGTCCAGCGAGTATCGTGTTTAATAGCGCCACTGAATTTGAAGTATTTGACGAAGCAGGGAACTCACTGGTGGTGGTTAATGGTGTTGCTGACTATAACAATCTCATGACCCAAGCCGCTAATGATGCTGGCTGGCCCTTTGCCGCGTTGAATGATTATCCTGGCTATGATTTCAGCTTACAAGGCACCCCTGTTGCAGGTGATACTTTCAGCATTAGCTACAATACTAATGGTGTAGACGATAACCGTAATGGCCTAGAGCTGGCTAGAATGCAAGACAAAGATATCATGAGTCAAAATAACAGTGGTGGCAGCAATAAGGTGTCTTTTCATGAAGCCTATGCCAATATTGTCAGTGATATAGGTGCAAAAACGGCCTCGGCAGATATATCATTACAGGCTGCCGAAGCGATGAAAACCCAATCGAACGACTGGTTTCAATCGGTGTCAGGAGTGAATTTGGATGAGGAAGCGGCAAACCTTGTGCGGTTTCAGCAAACGTACGCGGCATCCGCAAGGATCCTGACAACGGCGCAGTCCCTGTTCGATACCATATTTAGCGCGACGAGATAATTAAGCATATGACCAGAATATCAACTAACCAGCTTTATGACCGAAGCATTGATGCGATAACGCGTAATCAGGGAAGTTTGTCTGACGTCCAGCAACAATTGTCTTCAGGGAAAAAGTTATTGCGACCGTCAGATGATCCGGTCGGTGCAGCTCAAGTGGTCAGATTGACCGAAGATCTTGATAAAATAACTCAGTACAAGCGTAACAATACGCTTTTACAAAACTCATTAGAGCAAGAAGAAGTGGTGTTAAAGAATATTAACAACGCCCTTGATCGTGCACGCGTATTAATGATCCAGTCAGGCAATGGGGTTTATGATAAAACCGATTTGCAGGCAATTGGCATTGAAATTGGCTCGATCCGCGATGAAATATTTGGATTAATGAATTCGCAAAATTCGAATGGCGAGTACATTTTCGCAGGATATCAGTCACAAACGGAAGCCTTCAGCTACGACCCATCTTCCACCGATAAAAAATATACCTTTGCTGGAGATGATGGATTTAAAAAGATTCAAGTCTCTGATGCTGTCACTATCCAATCCAATAGCTCTGGGAAAACGGTTTTTGAAGACGTACAGGCCAGACTTAATATAAACGTCACTGCTCGCGTGGGTGTTAGCTCATTGTCATCGCGTATTACCGAACAGGCCGCTTTTGATCAATTCCATAAGCAAAATTACGATGCGGTAACGCCAGCTAATAATCAATTTCGAGCAACGGTTTTGGCTGGCAATCAGATCCGGATCGACAACATCGGAACGGGGGCGACTATATCGACACAAAACTTCGAGTCAGGTAAGCCTTTTGTTTTTAAAGGTATTTCCTTTGATGTGAATGCCGCTCCAGGTGATACGTTTGATTTTGAATTAAACAAGCCAGAAAAGAAAAATATTGCCGAAACGCTCAATGACTTTTTTATTGCCCTCAATGATGCCTCTTTATCCGACACTGACTTTAGCAAGGCAATTGCGGATGGCTTAGTGGGGCTGGATAACGGTGCTAAAAAACTGGCTAATGCAACCTCGTCATTAGGTGGCAGATTAAATGTCGCACAATCGGTACTTGAATCTAATTTGGATTTAGAAATTGCTAATAAATCAGCGCGCTCGGTGATCGAAGACGTGGATTACGCCGAAGCGGTGTCCGAGTTAAGTAAACAAGAAACCGCATTACAAGCAGCTCAAGCGACGTTTTCACGCGTCACTGGACTTACTCTTTTTGACTATATTCGATAGTGGCGTTGAATTCGGCTAACTTAAGCTCAATTTAGCCAAAAATATGTCGCTGGTGGCACTAAGGTGACTGGAATAATAACACACATAAAGATCCTGCCCTCGTCTGACTAAGCCTGGGTAACTGTTATCTCCAGCCGATGGCAGCAGTGATAACAGCTGCAATTTTTGCGTGGTCAGTTCGAGCAACCAGATAGCAGTGTTAAATTGCTTGCCATTCCAACGTCTGCCGCTGATGATTAAATGGCTTTCATCCCAAAGTAATATAGCCGGACCACCAATATATTCCTGCAAATCTATCCATTGCCAGCTTCTGTGCGGTTTTGTACAGATCCCCAATTGTGCAGTAAATGAGTCGGCATCGCGGCGCACAATAGCTAACGCTGTTTCATCGGACGTAAAACACAGTGCCGCTTCATTGGGATAACCTAAGCCATGCGTTTTGAGTCCCAAAACCTCACGTTCAATACAATGAAATCCGCGCAATGGATTGCCTTTATACCAATTCAATGATTGCTGTTTACGATTATAGGCGAGTCCAAACGCCTGATCTTGATGCCATGCTAGACTCCATACCCACCAATTTTTTTCACCATACCAACGAGCACTTGACCAACTTAATCCGTCTGTTGAAAACCAGCACAGGGAATGGCTGTGAGTCCATTTGTCGTTGTTGTCGTAACATCTTGCATAGGCATTAAGCAATAATTTGCCATCAGGCATAACCGTTAGTTTAGGATCCCGTAAATCGCAGTGTGCAATTGTAATACGACTTTGAGCGATAATTTGTCCTTCGTAATTAAGTATCATTATTCGTACCGCACCATCAACCCCCATATGATCGGTGGCTTCACGATAACAGCAAATCAGTTGGCGGTTGTATTCACACAAATCAGTAAAGGCATTATGTTTGGGCGAAACTGTCAGTTTCTTGGTCCAGTGAAATTGCATATGTTCGATTAATTTCCAATAAAAAATACATTAAGCGTCAGTTAATTAGATTGCTAACCTGAACTCGGAGTAATACGTGCCTATCAATAACGCCCTTTTTACGCTTATCTGCGTTGCGTTTTCTAGCAATAGGCCAGCTATTACGTACGAAAACTCGCCTTGCTAATCGCAAAAATTGCATCATTGATGTGTGTTTTACAAGTTCGCTTTTATATATCCCCTCTAAAACTTTGAAATCGTTATGTAATATTTAATTTCTCGACACATCTTACCCCGAGTTCAGGTTAGGTAACCTGAACTCGGAGTAATACGTGCCTATCAATAACGCCCTTTTTACGCTTATCTGCGTTGCGTTTTCTAGCAATAGGCCAGCTATTACGTACGAAAACTCGCCTTGCTAATCGCAAAAATTGCATCATTGATGTGTGTTTTACAAGTTCGCTTTTATATATCCCCTCTAAAACTTTGAAATCGTTATGTAATATTTAATTTCTCGACACATCTTACCCCGAGTTCAGGTTAACTAATGCGGCAATAAATTGCCATTTGAATAAAAAACGGCAAATTTTTGTTAAAGGGATTTTAGGATCCGTCGATACCCTTACCTGAGAGAGCCAGTAACACCAACTTTTCTATTGATCAGTTGATGTTCTTGAATGTGTTTTTTAACCGCCGAGTTTTTTCGGTTGCCAGCGAAACGCTGGACTGAGAGTGTAGGAGATATCCCATGGGATTATTCGTCAATACCAACGTTTCGTCTTTAAATGCGCAACGTCAATTATTCGATTCATCAAACCGTTTAGGCACGTCTTTCGAGCGTTTGTCTTCTGGTTTCCGTATCAACCGTGCATCAGATGATGCTGCCGGTCTGCAAATCACCGATCGCTTGACCACTCAGGTCCAGGGTCTTAACCAAGCCGTACGTAACGCCAATGACGCGATTTCGCTAGCGCAAACCGCTGAAGGCGCGTTGGGTGAGGTAACAAACTCACTACAACGTATCCGTACGCTTGCAGTACAATCACAAAACGGTATCAACACTTCTGCTGACCGTTTAGCACTGCAAAAAGAAGTATCTGCCCTTAAAACTGAAATATCACGTATCTCAACGGATTCACAGTTTGCTGGCGTCGATATCCTAACCGGTGGCTTCTCAGCTGCTTTCTTAGTGGGCGCAAACGGCGGACAGACAATCTCTATCAACCTATCTCGTAGCGGTGGATATGGCGCGTCTGGTCTAGGTTTGACCAATACTTCTGTAGCAAATATTGCAGATGCATCTGCCACGTTGACGTCAATCACCGCTGCTATATCCACAGTTGGAGCTGTACGTGCCGACTTGGGTGCCTTGCAAAACCGTTTCCAATCTACCATCAGAAACTTAAGTAACATTTCAGAAAATGTTGCCGGTGCACGTGGTCGTATCCGAGATACTGACTTCGCCACAGAAACTGCAGAATTGACTAAAAACCAGATTATCCAACAAGCAAGTTTGACTGTTTTGTCGCAGGCTAATCAGCGTCCGCAGTCAGCACTTCAGCTTCTAGGGTAAAAAAATACGCTTGGGATATTAAAGCCAGGAGGTAGTGTTTCCTAATTTAATGGCCCAAAACGTAGAGAGCCCGCTCACTCTCTCCTAACGTAAGAGCGCTTAGCCGACTAATTTAGTCGGCTTTTTTCGTGGTTTAAGTTCATGATTTTAAAGGAAATAAAAATTTAGCTGAAAATTAGTCTAAAGGAAAAATTGGATCCGAACGATACAGGTTGCAAGAGCGATGTATATCTAAAAAATAAAATAAGTACACGCCATAAAAAATAGTGACGCACTAATAATAATAATAGCGCACGTTGATGCTCAAAGACCGGAAAAAATAAAAACAGGTCGAGCAGTTTGCAAAAATCGTTAGGAGAAAAAAATGTCTTTATTCGTCAACACGAACGTGTCGTCGTTGAATGCAAGGCGTCAGCTATTCACGTCGAACAACGAACTCAGCACTGCCTTTGAAAGGCTATCGTCTGGTTTTCGCATCAATAACGCAAAAGATGATGCAGCTGGACTACAAATCTCAAACCGTCTAACAACTCAAATATTGGGTCTGGACATGGCTGTAAGAAACGCCAATGACGGTATTTCGTTAGCGCAAACTGCGGAAGGTGCATTGGCTGAAACCACGTCAGCACTGCAACGTATTCGGGTGCTAGCGGTTCAATCACAAAACGGAATCAATGGTTCTGCGGATCGTTTGGCACTGCAAAAAGAAGTGTCTGCGTTAAAAGCAGAAATCAGTCGAATTGCCGCAACTTCACAATTTGGTGGCGTGAATATCCTTGGTGGTACTTTCTCGTCAGCATTTTTAGTCGGCGCCAACCCGGGTCAAACGATCAGTGTCAATATCTCACGCTTAGGTGGTTATGGTACATCCGGTTTGTTTGGTGCACAGAGTAACCCTGCTAATAACGTGTCAGTAGTCACAGAAGCGGATGCTTCTCGTGCCATGACGGCAGTGTTAGGTGCTATATCCATCATTGATGCAAAACGCGCTGATTTGGGTGCAATTCAAAACCGGTTTCAGTCAACTATTCGAAATCTAACGAATATCTCTGAAAATGTATCAGCCGCACGGTCACGTATCCGAGATACCGATTTTGCAACTGAAACAGCAGAATTGACACGTTATCAAATCATCCAGCAGGCCAGCATTACGGTGCTTAGCCAAGCAAATCAGCGGCCTCAGGCGGCACTGCAGTTATTACAATAATAAGGGTATAAATGATGATATATGATGTCAGGCAAGCAAATGGGGCAGGCTGCAGCATCGAAGAATGATTAAGAAAGAGAACGGTCGGATTGCAAAATGTGGGGGCAGGCTGCAACCGACCGAAGAACGACAGTTTTACTATAACAACTAGCTGTAACACGCTATACAAAGACGGGTGCGAACTCTCTGCCAACTAACAAAGCCAAGGCTTTTTTAATAGGCGGTCGACTGGCGGAAAAGAAGCCAGGAGGTAGTGAGAGGTATTGAGGTTTAGGCCATCAATTCCACCCGCCGACCTGAGCTTTCGCTCTCGCTTTTTGTATAGCTTTGCAAGCAAATTGCTAAGCAAAACAATCAGTCAAATTAATGACTGACACTATCAACAAAGCATATACCATGCCAAAGTTTAAATAGTGACCAGCTAAGCAATTTACCTATAGTAAAACTAAATAATATCAACGATTTAGTATAAGAATAGGAGCGTGTGCCATGTCATTATTTGTGAACACGAATATTTCGTCAATTAATGCAAAGCGGCAACTTATTAACACCAATAACGATTTAAGTACGGCGTTTGAACGGTTGTCGTCAGGGTTTCGCATCAACAGTGCTAAAGATGATGCGGCAGGATTGCAAATATCCAATCGACTCACCACGCAAATTCTCGGCTTAGACATGGCTGTCAGGAACGCCAATGATGGTATTTCTCTGGCCCAAACAGCAGAGGGCGCATTAGCGGAAACGACCGCATCATTGCAACGGATCCGGGTCTTAGCGGTGCAATCCCAAAACGGTATTAATAACTCCGCTGACCGGGTGGCACTGCAAAAAGAAGTGTCGGCTTTAAAGCTCGAAATCAGTAGAATTGCTAGCTACAGCCAATTTGGAGGAGTCAACATTCTTGATGGCTTTTATTCCGCGCAATTTCTGGTTGGAGCAAACGCCGGGCAAACTATCAGCGTCAATATCTCCAGACCTGGTGGTTACGGTACATCCGGTTTGTTTAATGGTGCGTTAATTTCGGTTTTAACTGAGTCTCAAGCATCCGCTACCATGGGACGCATTTCCCAAGCAATTTCGATTATTGATGCCAAAAGAGCCGATCTAGGTGCGATTCAAAATCGTTTCCAATCCACTATTCGTAACTTAAGTAATATCTCTGAGAATGTGTCAGCGGCAAGATCACGTATTCGCGATACAGATTTTGCCACTGAAACGGCAAGTTTGACCCGCGCGCAAATTATTCAGCAGGCCAACTTAACGGTTTTATCTCAAGCAAACCAAAGACCCCAAGCGGCATTACAGCTGCTAGGTGGATAGAATTTTAAAATTGAAAGAGGGTAGGAACTGAGAGGCCACCCGTGGCGATAAGGAAGCTCGCTAGGCTTTGTCAAGGATAGACCTGGCGGTGATGGTACACATCACCAAAAGAAAAAGCCGACTAACAGGACTGAGAGTGTAGAAGTTTGGTTGAGAGGCCAGTATTCATTCTCTAACCCTGCCAGCCGGACAGAAACAGTATTTGCTCGTACTCCTAACGTGAGCAAGTTGGCCAGATCATTTGATCTGGCCTTTTTTTATGTATCAGTGCCAGAAATCCGACGTCACCTATGTGACTCACGTTCTTGCGATATTAAAAGCAACTGCTATGCCACAATGTGAAAATGTTGAATAAAAAACTAAAATAATCGCCTTACAGCTAAATCCGACATCCAGCTGATCCCTTTCTTTACTAAAACGCTAAGCTCAAATTCCGTACTTTTTTAGTCCGTGCTTCATCAAACCTTTTTCCTTTAATTGAAAATATCAAATAAATCAAACACTTAACTCGATCAAAAAATAGTTGTAAAAAAAACCTAAAAAAAACTAAAGATACTCAAGATGTTGTCGATAACTTTAGTTGAGGGGAATTCTGCTTGCAGGATTTTTAATTTAAGGGCGTGGTAGAGGTACCTGCTCTTAGAAAAAGTGAGGTGGCTTAATTCAGGTAACTGAATTGAGTCGACATTGAGGCGAATTACCAATTGTTTAGTAGTTTGGTGATTCTCAGGAGGTAAATATGGGTTTATTTGTAAACACCAATGTGTCTTCTTTGAACGCGCAACGTCAGTTGTTTAGTTCTGGGCAGGCATTAAGTACATCGTTCGAAAGATTGTCATCTGGTTTTCGTATCAACCGCGCTGCAGATGATGCGGCTGGTTTGCAAATTTCAGATCGATTAACCACACAGGTACAGGGCTTGAATCAAGCGGTACGTAACGCTAATGATGCAATCTCGTTAACGCAAACTGCCGAGGGTGCATTGGGTGAGGTGACTAACTCATTGCAGCGTATCCGTACATTGGCTGTACAATCGCAAAACGGTATCAATACGTCTGCTGACCGCTTGGCACTGCAAAAAGAAGTCTCAGCACTGAAAACTGAAATTTCGCGTATCTCTACCGATTCACAGTTCGCTGGGGTTGATATTCTTACCGGTAGTTTCTCTGCAGCCTTCCTTGTAGGAGCTAATGGCGGGCAAACTATTTCAGTTAACTTGTCTCGTAGCGGTGGTTATGGTTCTTCGGGATTAAACATAGGTTCATTGACTGTTGCTACAATCGCCGGCGCATCTGGCGCGCTAACTTCAATTGATCAAGCTATATCGACAGTTGGAGCAGCACGAGCAGATTTGGGTGCGCTGCAAAACCGTTTCCAATCTACTATCCGTAACTTGAGCAATATATCTGAAAATATCTCCGGTGCGCGCTCACGTATCAGAGATACTGACTTCGCAACTGAAACTGCAGAACTGACTAAAAACCAGATCATTCAGCAGGCGTCATTGTCGGTATTAAGTCAAGCTAACCAGCGTCCACAATCGGCGTTGTCGCTACTTGGATAGTAATTCCATCTAAGTAAGTTAGTCTAACAATGATAATGCCACTATACTGTGACAGTTAGTGGCTGATCATTATTTATGGAGGTGAAAGATGGACGTTAATTTTTCACAAATTGGCCAGAATATTGCTCAGCAAGATAGGTTTGCGGTAGATTCTATACAGGTGAAAGAACAAGACACGTTGTCTACTCAAAAACCTGAGGAAAAAGCGGCAGAAGATAGTCAAGAAAGGCAAGAATCGGCCGATAACAATACACCACGAAATAGTAATTCGTTAAACATTGAAAAAGCGGTTAGTGAGATCAGTGATTTCTTGCAGGCAACCAATCGCCAATTGTCGTTTTCAGTTGATGAAAAGAGTGAACGACAAGTGGTCAAGGTAACAGATTCTGAATCGGGAGAGGTGATTCGACAAATACCATCCGAGGAAGTGCTGGCACTGTCGGAAAGAATCAAAGAGCTCCAATCTGACGTAGGAAACGTAGTAGGAGTGCTGTTCAACAACCAAGCGTAACTTAATTAAGAGGTTCATTATGACAATTCAATCTCTCGGCGTAGGCTCAGGACTTGCCTTAGATGATTTAGTCACTCAGCTGATTGCAGCTGAACGTGAGCCAAAACAGAATCGTTTCGATAAAAAAGAAGAATCGCTGGACGCACAAATTTCCGGTATAGGGCAACTTAAATCGAAAATGAGTGACTTTCTCGATTCTGTCGACGAACTGCGCAGCGATAATAATCTCCAAGGTCGCGAACCGACCATTAGCAATCCGGATGAAAATACCGAGCCCTTTACCGCTGAAGCATCTAATAGTGCGGTAAAAGCTCAGTATCAAATTGCAATAACCAGACTCGCCAGCGGTAGCCGAATTGAAACGGCTAATGCTGTTGATGGTGGCTTCACTAGCAGCAGTGACTCAGTACTTTCGTCAGGTTCAGGTTCACTTACCTTTAAAATTGACAACACAGGCGACAGCTTTAACGTTAATGTGACTGCGGGTCGAACTTTGCAGCAGCTTGCTAATGATATTAATAGCAACGAGAATAACTTTGGGGTTAACGCCAGCATTATCGATACCGGTACCGCCAACGGTGGTGCTAAATTAGTTTTCACTTCAACCACCACTGGAGATGGTAACGATTTGGTCATTGTTAACAATGATGATCTTGCTGATTTGAATCGTATATCAACAACCGATTCAACGGAAACTAATACCTATTTGACCCCTGTTACCAGTGCCCAAAACGCGCAAGCGACCATCGACGGTATTGCGGTAGAATCCAGCACTAATAAATTTGAAAATACCATTTCCAGCGTCTCTTTTGAGGCCAGCACGGTGTCTATTAAAGATGCCTTGGGGGCTTTTCAAACGTCTAAATTGAAAATCGGCTTTGACACTGAAGGATTGGATAAGAAAATCCGCGACTTTGTGGATAATTTCAATGCCTTAGCCAGTGAGATTGATACGCTGACAAAATACGGAACTTCTGAGCTCGAAGAGGATGGAGCCTTAGCCGGTGATTTTATGGCGAGAAGTATCACCAGTGGCTTGTCGAGTATCATTGGTTCTAATGTCAGCTCTTCAGCGTTAGGCGGGCTTTTTGCCATTGGTGTGGAACTAAACCAAGATGGCAAACTTGAGATCAGTGCTACCGATGAGTTTGGTATTGGCAGCGGTGAAGATCGCTTAAAAGAGGCATTAGAGGAAAACTTTGATGACATAGCATCGCTATTTACCGATAAAGATGAAGGGATTGCGTCGCGTTTATATGCATACACGAAAGAGTACACGACCTTTAGTGGTTTGCTTTCTACAAGAGAACGTTCAGTAAAAGATGAAAAAGATCAGTTGTCAGATGAACGTGAACAATTTGAATTGCGGATGATGAGCTTCGAACAAATTTTACGAGATAAATACCTTAATCTTGACCAAACAGTGGCAAGACTTAATTCAACAGGAAATGCATTACTCGCATCGTTAGGCGGATAGTAAGGAGTTGTAACTATGGCATTGAAAGGCATAAACGCATATAAAAAAGGCAACCTAAAACAAGATGTTGCCTCTGCTGATCCGCATAAAATCACCTTGATGTTGATGCAAGGGGCATTGGATCGTTTGGCCTATGGCAAAGGCTGTATCGAAAGAAAAGATTTCGAAGGTAAAGCCGAGCATTTGTCGCGCGCAGCGGCCATATTGATGAATTTAAGAGACACCCTAGATCGTGAAGTAGGCGGTGAATTCAGTGAAAATCTCTACTCTTTATATGAGTACATGATTAGTCGCATTACCGATGCCAATATTCAGAATGACTTGAACATCATGGACGAAGTGATTAATCTGTTGTTACCCATTAAAACTGCCTGGGCCGGCATCCCTGAAGATGCTAAGCAACAAGCTTATGAAGCGCAGAGGCAAAAACGTCAAGCGGTAGTGTGAAAAAACTTAACTTACATCATGCCCATACTCCAGATGACCTCGCCGAGATAAACAGCCAGTTAGAGTCGGTGTTAAAAGCCGACTCACTAGATGATGAAAAGCTTAAACAACTCATCACCCAACGTGATACCTTCATTTTAGAGCACCTCACTACGTTACAAGACGATGCTAAAAAGCAATTCGCTGAATTGGAATTAAAGAGCAATAAGAAGCTGTCGTCATTGATTGAGCATCAACTTAGTGCGTCTTTAAAACAACTTAGCGGTTTGCTCAAAGGTCAAAAAGCAGTGAATAAATACAAGTAAATTATCAACCTAGCTATTTATTTTCTTTTAAAAGTAACGTAAAAATAAAAACTTAAGGTTTTGGCTGGAAATTTGCTTTACGTAAGTCAGGCCATTAACAATGGCGAACTTTTGACGCTTGTGACAACCAAAAGGAAAGTGTCCGTGCTTGCGAATTTCAAAATTTTCAGTAACTCAAACTGTTTGACGATTGCGCATCGAACGACGAATTTTCAACAGTTGTTACAATCCTACCTATTTTTAACGGTGGCAAATGATGTTTAATAATAAAAGTGTGTTAATCACTGGTGGTACAGGTTCTTTTGGCAAGCGATTTGTTTCTCACCTTCTTAAGAATGATACGCCGAAGAAACTCATCATTTACTCCAGAGATGAGCTTAAGCAATTTGAAATGCAACAGCAGTTTGATGCACCGTGCATGCGCTATTTTCTCGGTGATGTCAGAGACAAAGAACGCTTAAAATCGGCTATGAAAGATGTGGATTACGTTATCCATGCTGCTGCGTTGAAGCAAGTTCCCGCTGCCGAATATAACCCCAATGAATGTATTAAAACCAATATAAATGGTGCACAAAATGTCATTGATGCGGCTATCGAAACTAACGTGAGTCGTGTCATCGCATTGTCAACGGATAAAGCCGCTAACCCAGTAAATTTGTATGGTGCGACCAAATTAGCATCCGATAAACTGTTTGTGGCCGCTAATAATATTTCAGGTGCATCAGGACCGAGATTTGCCGTTGTACGGTACGGTAATGTGGTAGGGTCGCGTGGCTCAGTGGTGCCTTTTTATCGTAAGCTACTTGCCGAAGGCCGAACTTGCTTACCCGTCACCCATGATGAAATGACGCGTTTTTGGATCACCTTAGATGAAGGCGTTCAGTTTGTTATTACCAATTTTCAACGGATGTATGGTGGCGAGATATTTGTACCCAAAATCCCGTCGATTCGGATCTTAGATTTGGTTGAATCCATTAGTGGAAAACGAGACTACGAAATTATCGGTATTCGCCCTGGCGAAAAACTCCATGAAGTCATGGTGCCAGAAGAAATGGCGCATCATTCGTTAGAATTCGACGATCATTACGTGATAACGCCAGCAATTAAATTTTTCGATAAAACCATCGACTATCGTTGCAATAAACTTGGCGAGCGTGGCAAGCCCGTGACGGATAAGTTTGAATATAATTCAGGAACTAATCCGCATTTCCTCGACGTCGAAGAGTTAAAAGCTTTAGACAAAGAAACCTTATAGGGTCAGATGGTGACATCAAATTTTAAGCCTATTCCCTACGGCAAACATCATGTCGATGATAATGACATTGCAGCGGTTATCGATGTGCTGCAAAACCAATTCCTCACACAGGGGAGTGCGGTACCCGAATTCGAAGCTGCGTTGCAAGACTATACTGGGGCGCAATATGCTACCGCAGTGAATAGTGCGACCTCTGGTTTGCATGTGGCTTGTCTAGCCCTTGGTGTTGAGCAAAACGATCTAGTCTGGACAGTGCCCAACTCGTTTGTTGCAAGCGCTAACTGTGCTAGATATTGCGGCGCTAAAATTGACTTTGTCGATATTGATCCGCTAACGCGCAATATCAGTGTCACCGCGCTGGAAGAAAAGTTGGCCTATGCATCGGCACACAACGCTCTGCCTAAGGTGTTGATTGTAGTGCACTTTTCTGGATTGAGTTGCGACATGAAAGAAGTCTCAACTCTAACGCAAAAATACGGTGTCAAATTAGTGGAAGATGCGGCGCATGGATTAGGCGGTCGTTATTTAAAGGGTAAAATTGGCAGCTGTGAATTCAGTGATATCGCGGTATTGAGTTTTCATCCGGTAAAGTCGATCACCACCGCCGAAGGTGGCGCCGTTCTGACTAATCAAAAACAGCTCGACACTAAAATTAAATTGTTCGCCAAGCATGGGGTAACACGAGATCCTGAGTTGATGGAAGGCGATTCCGAAGGGCCTTGGTACTACCAACAGCTGGAGCTTGGTTATAATTATCGCATGAGTGACTTACATGCAGCGCTGGGAAAATCACAACTAAGTAAGCTTGATCACTTTATTACTCAACGCCAGCAGTTAGCTGCTCGATATAATCAAGCGCTGGCAGATTTGCCGCTAAGATTGCCACAACATAGCAATTTAAAAGACAGTGCTTGGCACCTGTACATGATCGAATTAACTCAACACGAGCGCAAACAAACCTATCTTCGTTTGCATGAAAAAGGCATTGGCGTAAACGTTCATTATATCCCGGTGCACCTACATCCTTATTACCAACGCCTAGGATTTAAACTCGGCGATTTCCCCAATGCAGAGCAGTTTTACCAAAATGCACTCACTGTGCCTTTATTTCCCACCATGACGGCCGATGAACAAGATAGAGTTATCCAAGCATTAAACGAGGTACTGGCTTGAATTTGGCAATTATTCCAGCGCGGGGGGGAAGTAAACGTATCCCAGCAAAAAATATCAAAGAGTTTGCGGGAAAACCGTTGATTGCATACTCGATCCAAGCGGCGCAAGAATCCGGACTATTTGATAAGGTTTGGGTATCAACCGATTCGCAAGAAGTAGCCGATATCGCCAAAATGTATGGCGCGGAAGTGCCTTTTTTGCGCCCAGAAGATTTGTCTAATGATGTTATTGGCACGCGGCCGGTGACCAGTCATGCTATTCAATATTGTATCGAGCATTTCGAAAAGCCTGAGTTTTGTTGTTGTATTTATGCCACGGCGCCTTTTTTACAAGCGCAATATTTGCAAGACGGCCTAACGGTGCTAAAAAATGATCCGAGCAAATCATTTTCATTTTCAGTCACTAGTTTTGCATTTCCAATTCAACGGGCCATTAATATTGTCGATGGTGATGTTTCGCCCATGTTTCCTCGTGACATCTTTAAACGCTCTCAAGATTTAGAGGAAGCCTATCATGATGCGGGCCAATTTTATTGGGGCCGCACCGACGACTATCTAACCAAAAAAGGCATTTTTTCCAAGCACAGCGTGCCGGTCGTGTTACCTCGACATTTGGTCCAAGATATCGATACACCCGAAGATTGGTATCGTGCAGAATTAATGTATCAAGCTTACGTAAGAGGTTTACGCAATGAGTAAAATATTAGTCATACGGATGCTTGAATTAGGCGACGTCGCCAGTATTGGCATTCCTGCTTTACGACACATAAAAGCCAACAACCCTGAGTCAGAAGTGTATTGCTTAACTCATGGTCAAGGAAAAGAGTTAATTTCACTTGCCGAGCCAGAGGTGAAATTAATTGGCTTGCCTCAAGATCTATGGCCAGATCATATTTTAAAGGCGCTTGAAGCCTTTCTTGGTTTAGCTGAACAGATCATTGAAATAGGTTTTGATCAAATTATTAATCTCGACACCGCGTTTATGCCCAATTTTCTAGCTCGCTTTCTTAAAGATGCCGGAGAGCCAGTGGTTGGGAATTACTTGAGCGTGCCATTGCAAACCTTGATCGACCAGATTCAAAATCAGAGTTTGCAACCCGAGTATGTTAATAACGCCCAGCAATACATGCTGAGTACCTTCTTTAGCATGTATAAGTGGCACTCACAGTGGTGGACAGGCAATGTGTTGCCAGACAACGGTTATCCGGAATTCTATCTGGTCAACTGTTGCGGCTTTTCAGGATTAGAATATAACAATCAACTGCTAGACAAAAAGCGTAATGTCGCAGCAGTGCAAAAGACCGCTGTGTATATCGCCTTATCTGATCAAAATATGCCGTATTTACACCAAGATGAGTTGCAAAAGGAACTAGAAAGTAGAGGTTTTAGCGTCTTTATCGACAACGAAACTCAGGCCATTTCACAGCGTCTTGAAACCCTTGCCCAGTGTGATATTTGTGTCTGTTTTGCCAATGCGGTGTTTGCCTTAGCAAATGGTGTGAGCACGCCAACCTTGTTGATCCCAATGCAATTGGATCCGCGCATTCTAATGCCTGATTACTCAGCCGATGAGTCGTTAGAGCATCCATTGCCGAATGATTTAGCGGACAGCATTGCCTCCATTTTTGAGCAGCACTAATATGCAAGATATCAAGATAGGAAAGTATCACATCGGCACTTCCCATCCGCCGTTTATCATCGCTGAACTCAGTGGCAATCATAGTCAAAATTTTGAGTTGGCCGTTGCCATGGTGGAAGCCGCGGCAGCAGCGGGTGCGCATGCGATCAAGTTACAAACCTACACCGCCGATAGCATGACCTTGGATGTAGACAGCCGTGATTTTGTAATCCAAGAAAAAGATAGCTTGTGGCATGGCGAGTCGTTACATGCCCTTTATGCCAAAGCGGCAACGCCTTATGAGTGGCATGCCCCGCTGTTTGAGCGGGCACATCAACTGGGTATGCTAGCCTTTAGCAGTCCGTTTGATGAAGATGCCGTCGATTTCCTAAGCTCATTAAATGTGCCCTGTTTTAAGATAGCCTCGTTCGAGCTAACGGATATTCCGCTTATTCGCAAAGCCGCCAGTACCGGAAAGCCGCTTATTATGTCTACCGGCATGGCAACCTTGAGTGAAATTGAAGACGCCGTAAACACCGCTCGCAACGCCGGTTGCCAAGAGATTATTCTACTTAAGTGCACCAGTACCTATCCGGCATCACCTGAGAATACTAATCTAGCCACTATCAGCCATTTGCGATCTGCTTTTGCAACCCAAGTGGGGTTGTCTGATCACACCGCTGGCGTGGGAGTGTCAGTAGCTGCTGTGGCGCTTGGCGCAACTGTGGTTGAAAAACATTTTGTGTTAGACCGGAACGCCGGTGGCGTCGATGCGGCGTTCTCACTGGAACCAGAAGAGTTGAAGCAGCTGGTGGCTGAGACCCAGCGAGCACATCAAGCAATCGGGCAGGTCTGTTATGGTGGCACTCAAGCTGAAGAAAAATCAAAACATTATCGACGTTCAATCTACGTCAGTCAGTCTATCAAAAAGGGCGACGTGCTGAGCACAGAAAATCTTAAAATAGTCAGACCTGCCAGTGGATTATTGCCCAAACATTGGGATAACGTACTTGGCAAGACAGCCAAACAGGACGTGTCAGCAGGAACGCCTCTTGCGTGGCATTTGTTTGAATAACTACGTGCAAGCCTAGTCATGACATACAATACACTTTTTCGGGTCAACGCTGGCGCTAAAGACGGTTTAGGTCATCTTATGCGTTGTCTGGCCTTGGCCCAACGAATGCAATCACAAGGCATGAGCAGTCATTTTTGGGTAAACCCAGAAGCGCTAGCCTTGTGTGAAAGTCGAGCTGATTGGGTTGGCGCTCTTTATCCTATCGACAAGCATTTAACTGAGTTAGCAGAATTAGCCAAGATTGCCGAGTTTTGTCAGCGACAGCAGATACATGCGATTGTGGTTGACGGCTATCATTTTACCCAAGGTTATCGAAAAGCGTTAAAAAGCCTTGGATTAGTGGTGCTCTGTTTTGATGATACCAATAGCACAGGGCAATTATGGGCAGATATCATCATCAACGGGGCAGGCAATGCCGCAAAGTTAGGATATGAGCACAGCAATCCAAACGCGACTTTGTGCTTAGGCGAATCGTATCGGGTGATGCGAAGCGAGTTTAGCACAAGCCAAACTTCACCTTTCGCGCAGCGCGACGAATTACTTGTAACCTTAGGTGGCAGTGATCCTCTGGGGTTAACCCTACCGCTATTACGTTCACTTGAGCAAAGTGGCTTTAACGGCAAGTTGACGGTCGTAACTGGGGCTGCAAACCAGCAAGTAGAACAAATCAGTGACTTTGCCCAAGATAGTTCGTTATGTATTCAACATTTGCATGATTGCCAAGCCATGGCGAAACAAATGCAACAAGCTCGGTTGACGATAGCGGCGGCAGGTGGCAGTCAATTCGAACTGCAAGCTTGTGGTTGTCCCTGTGTGCTTATAGTGGTGGCGGACAATCAACTCAACGCAACGCTAGAGGCAGTAAATCAAGATTGGTGCTGTTGGTATGACTGCCGTGCCCTGGCTACTCCAGAGGCGACTCAACGACTTATCGACCAATTGGTTGCTCAGGTTCATGTGCTTTGGTCAAGTGAGCTAAATTTACAACAATGGCATCAAAACGCACTAAATACGGCAGACGTTGACGGTGCCCAACGAGTGCTCAACACGTTATTAAAGGCGCTTGCAGATGCCTGACATTAACAATACGAACTCCACACAAGCCAATAAGGCTGCCACCCTCAAAGGTTATCAAGTAACGCTGCGCCCGATTGGTGAAGACGATTTAGAGCGTTTACGGCAATGGCGAAATGATCCCAGTGTCAGTCAATTCATGTTGTCACAAGCGGATATCAGCAAAGAGCAGCAGCAGGCTTGGTTTAAAAAGATTCAGCGTGATACCAGTCAGCAACACTTCATCATCGAATACAAAGAGCGCGCAATTGGCTCGCTGAATATAAAAGCGCGTTTGGTAGGTGAAACTATTGAAAACGCGACTGTGATTGAGCCTGGATTGTACATTTCAGACCCGACGTATCGCAACAATATAGTCGCTTTTTCACCGTCATTACTCATCATAGACTATTGTTTCGAGCAACTCGGTTGTCAAAAACTGGTGGCGGTAGTGAAGTCGGACAATCACGCTGCACTCAAGTACAATCAAAAACTCGGTTATAAAATCGTCAAGCAAGGTGATTTAATTGAAATTGAATTGAATTTCGATGATTATCAAGCGCATAGCAAAACACTTAAATCGTTATTGTCACGCACGCCCAGAACATAAAAGCGAGTCAACCGCTTGTTGGTGACATAAATTTCAGTATAAGCAACAGAGTAACAAAGATGAAGAATGAACAAATACTGATCAATGCATTTTCCACAAGCCTTGGCATCGAAGCGGCTATGGTAACGCAAGATCTCACCTACAATACGATCCCGCAGTGGGACTCAACTGCGCATATGATCTTGATTGCCGAGTTAGAAGACCAGTTTAAAGTGATGCTAGATACGGACGATATAATAGACATGGGCTCAGTAGCGAAAGCCAAAGAGATACTAGCCAAATACGATATTGAATTTGATGCTTAACGATAAAATCATTTTAATTACCGGTGCCTCAAGCGGTATTGGTTATGCCACTGCACTAGAATGCGCCAAACAAGGCGCATTTGTGTATATAGCTGGGCGAAATTCAGAAGCGTTACAAGAATTGCACCTGCAAATTGAAAAGTCCTCAGTGTTAGCTTACGACATCACCGATGAAGTGGCGGTAAAACAGGCCTTTTCTCAGATAATGCAAAATTCGGGTAAGCTTGATGGTTTGGTTAATTGCGCTGGCGTCATGCTAGATGCGGGTTTTGCTATGACGCGCTTGTCAGACTTGCAGCACCAACTCAACACCAATACCGTAGCTGCTTATCAGCATGCTCAGTTGGCGACTCGACTGATGACCAAGCAGCGCTGTGGCAGCATTGTTAATTTGTGCTCTGCTGTGGGCGAACAGGGCAGCGTGGGGCAGAGTGCTTATGCCACCAGTAAAGCAGCCTTATCAGGCCTGACTAAATCGCTAAGCAAAGAACTAGGATCCTTAGGCATTCGCGTAAATGCCGTGGCGCCAGGATTTATCGACACCGCTATGACCAGCAGCTATCAAGGTGAGTCACGCCAACAGATTGTGACTAACAGCGCTTTAGGTCGAGCTGGACAAGCGCAAGAGGTTGCCCATGTCATCTGCTTTTTATTATCTCAACAGGCTAGTTTTATAAGCGGCCAGATAATTGCAGTCGATGGCGGGTTGAGTCTTTAACTGATGTTTTTTCAAAACTTATCCCGTTTTAATCAGCAAATTGCCGCTATCGAAGGCAATCTGTCGATAACGTATGCGCAATTAGCACAAGCTCAACAAGACACAAAATCGCAAATACAACATAGCATCGGTGATGCTGGACAGTTGGTGTTTATCAAAGCCTATAACGGACTGTCCACCTTGGTGGTGTATTTGGCGACCTTAGAGTCACAACATTGCGCGGTGTTGCTTGATCCCAACATTAAAGAGGCTGATTTAACGCGCTTAGTTGAGCAGTTTAGACCGGCCATGATCGCCCATTGTGAGGCGGCGCAACAGCTTAGGTTAGAGCTAGTAGATCCACTGCCAACGCCAAATACCTTGGGCAATGTGGGCGTGTTGTTATCAACATCGGGCTCCACCGGTAGTGCCAAGCACGTGGCGTTAAGCAAGGAAAACCTCAATGCTAATGCGCAATCCATCTGTCGCTATTTACCCATTAAAACAACCGATGTGACTTTGTGTGCATTGCCGTTTCACTACTCTTATGGATTATCGGTGATAAACAGTCACCTTAACCAAGGGGCTTGCTGTGTATTTAGTAATGCAAGTCCTGTTTCGCGAGAATACTGGCAATTGTTTGACGAACATCATATTGCTAGTTTTGCCGGTGTGCCCTTTAGTTATGAGTTGTTACTGAGACTGAGATTCACTCAAAAAAAATTGCCACATTTACGTTATTTCACTCAAGCCGGTGGCAAATTAGCTGCTGAACATGTAGTTGCACTGGCCAACTATGCAGCAAAAAATGACAAACAATTTTTCGTTATGTATGGGCAAACCGAAGCTACCGCTAGAATGTCTTACTTAGCGCCCGATAAAGTGCTCGACATCCCTGAGTCTATCGGTCAGCCCATCCCCGATGGCGAGTTTAAATTAGTCGCACAAAGTGGCATCCAAATCGATGACGCCGATACACAAGGCGAGCTTTATTACAAAGGACCCAATGTGATGTTGGGCTATGTGAGTTGTCGACAAGATATAACGGACTTGGCATCGCTAGAAAATAAACAGCCTAAATGGCTAGCTACCGGCGATTTGGGCTATAGAAATCGTCAAGGTGATTACTTTATTAATGGCCGAAAATCACGATTTTTAAAATTGGCGGGGCAACGCCTCGATTTGGATGATTCCGAGCGTTTACTGCAAAAAGCAGGTTTTAACGCTAAGTGTACCGGTAATGATAATAACTTATTGGTTGGCGTGATCAATGGCCAACGAGACGTAAACCTAATACAAGAGATCAAAGCTTGGTTACACCAACACCTTGGCCTTCACCCTACTAAAGTGCAGGTGCTGCCGTTAACCACTTTTCCGGCCAATGCCAATGGTAAGATGGATTATGCTGCATTGTCACAACTGGCAGAGGTCTCAATAGATGATTAAAGATCAGACTCAGCTTGAACAGTTTCAACTGGCATTTGATAACTTGCTGCAAACGTCAGTGTATCAAGTGCCGCAAAAAAATAAACAACAGGCATTGTTACCGATTTTTAACCTGTTGCATCAGCATCATCAAACGCATTGTTTGGCCTATGCCAATATCATGCAGCAAGCGAATGGCACAGTGAACGCTTTGGCTGATCTGCCTTACTTAGCCGTGCGTCTGTTTAAGCAATTGAGTTTAAGCAGCGTTCCTCAACAAGATGTGTTTAAAGTTTTACAGTCATCAGGCACCACCAGTCAAAGACCTGCCAGTATTTTCTTAGACAAGGCGACCAGTGGTAGGCAAAGCAAAGTTTTGGTCAAGGTGCTACAAGAAACCTTAGGTAAACAGCGACTACCTATGCTGATTATAGATAGCCCCGCAGTACTAAAAGATAAATCGCTTTTCAGTGCGCGAGGTGCAGGGATCCAAGGTTTATCGTTTTTTGGGCGTGATCATACCTATGCGTTAGACGACAATATGCAGCTTAACTGGAGCGCGATTGACGCTTTTCATCAAAAATACCAAGACCAACCGGTACTGATATTTGGCTTTACCTTTATGGTGTGGTTGTATTTTATTCAAGGGTTAAAACAACAAGCCAAAACAGTACGCTTTAACCACGGTGTTTTACTGCATTCCGGTGGTTGGAAAAAGTTGGAAGGTCAGCGTGTTGATAATCACCAGTTTAAACATCTATTAGCTCAAACAACGGGCGTTGAACGCTGTTATAATTTTTATGGCATGGCAGAGCAAGTCGGTTCGGTATTTATGGAGTGCGAACAGGGGTATTTGCACGCGCCCGTATTTGCAGATGTGATTATTCGTGATCCCTTTACCTTAGAGGTCGCACCTATTGGCCAATCGGGTTTAGTGCAAGTGTTGTCTGTGTTGCCTACAAGTTATCCCGGGCACAGTATTTTGACCGAAGACTTAGGCACTTTAATAGGCACAGATGATTGTCAGTGCGGTCGGCAAGGACATTATTTTACTATTCAAGGACGACTACCCAAAACAGAAGTGCGAGGTTGCAGTGATACTCATAGCGCCTGATCATTATTTAGCAAACGCGATGTTTTGCACCGGAGTGAATTGTTGATGGATAACATGACTATTTTAGCGCCCAGCAACATGACGCTCAACACCGCGACCTTTGCGGACAGCGGTTTTGTCACCCTTGCGCCACTGTTACCGATGAACAGTCAAAGTTTGAGTTTTTTGCATGACTTATCTGAGGGCCTGCTTAAAGACCCGCAGTATAAAGCGTACCCTGAATTGGTGGCATTAGGGTTCTGGTTACGTAAACGCAATCTGTTAAGCTTATTTGAACCGTTGAATCAAAATCCACCGTCTGACCTGAACACAGCTTATGTGATCACCAAGCCATTAGGATTGGTCGTGCATTTCACACCTGCCAATGTAGACACCATGTTTGTCTACAGCTGGGTTTGCTCATTATTGTGTGGCAACAATAATATCGTCAGAGTGGCGTCAAACGAAAGCGAGCTTCGCAGCGCACTATTAGAGCTGATAAACCAGTTGTTCGCGCAACCACAACATAGAGAAATTGCCCAACGAAACGGGTTTGTAAGTTATCCTAAACAATCAAGCTTAAGTGCACAGCTTTCACTGCTGGCCGATGCTCGGGTTATCTGGGGCGGCGATGACAGTGTTAATGCCATCCGTAATGAAGCTTGTAAACCGCGATGTCGAGACATTAGCTTTGCAGATCGATTTTCGGCAACCGTGCTAGATTTGAGCGCAACATCAAATCCGACTGAGTTAGCTAAGTTGGCGACTAAATTATTTAAAGATGCAGCGCCCTATCAACAACAAGCCTGCTCATCGCCGAGGATTGTGTATTACAAAGGTGACGAGTCGCAGTTACATCGGTTGCTTGATGAGATAAATAAGCTAACCAGCCAAGAAACCAGTTCAATTACTCGTAAAAACAATCAGTTAGTGAACTTACAGATGGTAATGAGCGCGGATGAAAGCGCAAGAGTCCTGATGCAGCAACATATTTGTGCTGTTTCTGTGGCGAGAATGACTAAACAATTGATAGATTGGCATGCTGGTGAAAACGTATTTTATATACGTCAAATTGAGCGCTATCAAGACCTCCTTTTAGATGACATCGGCAAGCTGCAAACCCTCAGTTACTGGGGCGTGGACAAACTTGAACTGCTAAAGATTTTAAGTCTACCGTCGATATCAGGAATAGATAGAATAGTGCCTGTAGGGCAGGCGCTGGATTTTTCCACCGACTGGGATGGATATCAACTTCAGACCCAACTTACCCGCCAAGTCACAATTTGCTAAGGCAAGGGGTAATGTCTTTTAAATTTAATAATGAGTTACGGAATCAATAAATAATGTCAAAAGTAGTTTACGTGGGAATGAGTGCTGATCTTGTCCATCCAGGCCATTTGAATATCATCAAAGAGGCCGCCAAATTAGGGCAGGTAACCGTGGGTTTGCTAACGGATCAAGCGATTGCCAGTTATAAAAGAGTTCCTTTTATGGAGTTTGAGCAACGTAAACAAGTGATCGAAAACATCAAAGGTGTGCATACGGTCGTGACTCAATCAACCCTCGATTACGTGCCTAACTTAGAGCGAATCAAGCCCGATTACGTGGTGCATGGTGATGATTGGCGAGTGGGTGTGCAACGAAAAACCCGGCAACGTGTTATTGATTGCTTAAAGCAATGGGGCGGCGAGTTGGTTGAGGTCTCATACACCCAAGGGATCTCCTCCACGCAATTGCACAATGCAATGAAGGAAATTGGTACTACACCACAAATACGATTGAAATCATTGAAACGTCTGCTCGCAGCTAAACCTATGCTGCGTTTTTTAGATATTCACAATGCGTTATCTGGGCTGATTATCGAAAACACCAAAGTCACCACTGAAAGCGGAGTCAAAGAGTTCGATGGTATGTGGGGAAGTAGCTTGACTGACTCCACGGCTAAAGGAAAACCAGATATTGAGGCAGTCGATGTTTCTTCGAGAATGGCGACGCTCAATGAAGTGTTAGAAGTTACCACCAAACCGATTATTTATGACGGTGATACTGGCGGCAAAACCGAGCACTTTGTGTTTACGGTGAAGACGCTAGAGCGTCTTGGCGTGTCAGCGGTCATCATTGAAGACAAGACAGGTCTTAAGAAAAACTCGCTGTTTGGTACTGACGTTGAGCAAACCCAAGACAGTATTGAAAACTTTAGTTTAAAAATTAAAGCGGGCAAAAATGCGCAGGCCACAAATGATTTCATGATCATTGCGCGTATCGAAAGTTTAATTTTAGGTCAAAGTATTGAGCATGCGCTGGAAAGGGCTGAGGCATTTTTAGATGCAGGGGCAGATGGCATTATGATCCACAGTAGAAACAAAAGCCCAGATGAAATATTTGAGTTCTGCGATCGATACAGCCAACTGCCAAATCGAAAAACCTTAGTGGTTGTGCCATCCAGTTATAATTCTGTGTACGAACAAGAATTACAGGCCAAGGGGGTTAACGTGGTCATCTATGCTAATCAGCTATTGCGCAGTGCGTATCCAGCCATGGTTAACACCGCTCAATCAATACTTCAGCATGGTCGCTCCGCTGAAGTGGATGAAAACATGATGCCGATCAAACAGATTTTAGAATTGATCCCAGGCGGTAAATAGTGATTGAAGCTAAACACTTTTGCGACACGCTGGCGCAACACAAAATCGAATTTTATTGTGGGGTGCCAGATTCACTATTGAAAAACCTATGTGCCTACATAGACGATAATCTGCCGTCACAGCAACACGTTATCACTGCCAATGAAGGCAATGCTATTGCCCTTGCGGCAGGACATTACCTTGGCAGTGGGGCGCCAGCAGTGGCTTATATGCAAAACTCCGGGCTGGGTAATGCCATTAATCCATTAACGTCGTTAACCGACCCGCAAGTTTATAGTATTCCCATGTTGTTAGTCGTGGGGTGGCGTGGCGAACCCGATGTCAAAGACGAGCCGCAGCATGTCAAGCAAGGCCAAATAACCGCACAACAACTTGAGTTATTGGATATACCCTACGTGATCTTAGATGCCGACTCTTCATTAGAATCGATATTGCCCTCGTTATTGCAGAAAATGCTTGATGGTTCTCGACCTGTTGCGCTTCTGGTCAAGAAAAACACCTTCGCAAAATACCAAACCCAAATGGCAACGGACCCTATTGCACCTTTGGGGCGTGAACAGGCCTTATCGATAATATTAGCGAGTTTGGATAAGTCCGACATTGTGGTCTCAACCACCGGAAAAACCTCAAGGGAAGTGTTCGAGATAAGACAATCTCGCCAGCAACCGGCTAATGACTTTTTGACTGTAGGTGGTATGGGACATACCTCTTCTATCGCAATGGGAGTGGCATTAACTAAACCCCAGCGCAGAGTCATTGCCATCGATGGCGACGGCTCGATGCTAATGCATATGGGGGCATTGCCGATTATCGGTTGTCACGGACCAACCAATTTAGTCCATATAGTGCTGAATAATCAAAGTCACGAGTCGGTTGGAGGTCAGCCCACTGTCGCCGGAGAAATAGACATTCAACAGATTGCATTGGCTAGCGGCTATCAACATTATGATTGTGCGGCAACGGAGGCGGGGTTAAGCAAGTGCATGAATGAAGTGCTTAGCCAAACTGGGCCTATTCTACTTGAAGTGAAAATTGCGATTGGCTCGCGGGCGGATCTTGGCCGACCTACGAGCACGCCAATAGAGAACAAATTAGCCTTTATGCAACATGTTGGGAGTCGCTAATGAACCGCGCATTTGAGCAGTTTTCCGATGTGAAAATCATTGAATGCGACGATTTTTTATCGGCTCTACCTGAGCTTGCAGCAACAGGCAATATTCTGTTAATCACCAGTCAAAGTTTTTCGCAACGAGGTTTAGTTAAGCAAGTGGTTGACACTCTTGGTTCAACGAGAGTTCACGTGTTTGATCAGGTGACGCCTAATCCTGAAAAGGCACATTTAAGCAGCCATGTTACGCGTTTTATGCAAAGCAAGATTACCCACGTTATTGCCCTTGGGGGCGGCAGTGTCATCGATGCCGCCAAAATATTTTGTGCTTTGTTGAGTCATCCAACTTTATCATTAGATGATTTGTTGTCAGTGGCTAGTGTTGAAAACAAGCTTAACTTGATTGCGGTGCCAACAACCTCAGGCACAGGCGCGGAAGTTACCCCCTTTGCGACAGTGTGGCAAAGTGATATCGCTAGGAAGTATTCACTGTATGGGATCCGTCCCAACGTTGCTTTACTGGATCCGTCGTTAACCTTGTCGCTATCGGTTGAACAAACCCTCTATCCGGCATTGGATGCGCTTTCTCATGCACTGGAGTCACAATGGAATGTGAACAATACTGAGCAAAGCAGTGTTTATGCTGTTTTGGCGATTAATCTGGTGTGCGACAATTTGCCCTTGGCGTTAGTCGATCCTTCGGATTTGGTTGCTAGAAAGAACCTGCAAGTGGCAGCAACTTGCGCAGGTATAGCAATATCGATTACTAAAACCGCGCTTGCACATGCGATGTCCTATCCGGTCACCTTGCAATTCGGCGTCCCGCATGGACTGGCGTGCAGTTTTACCTTGCTGAGCATTCTAAACACATTTGGCAGCGACAAACTCAACTTGAGCGCAGATTTGGCCGTTAAGGTGGCACAGTTACTTGAATCCTTAGACTTGCCTAGTGAACTTGAACGGTTTGTCGATTGGAAAACCCTAACCAGCCAACTCAATATAACACTGGATCCAAGTCGAGCCGGAAACTTTGTAGTTGATGTTGAAGACATTAAGGTGATGGACATACTGCAAGGCGCAAAAGCGTGAGAGCGGGGGACTGATAATATGAAAACGCAAACGTTACTTTTTGGCGCTGGGCAAGGTTCTCGTCAATATATGGAAAATAACCTTGGCTCAAGAGATTTTGTTGGGTTTCTGGATAATGACAAGAACAAACATGGGACTGAGTTTGAAGGCTTACCCATTCATGCCCCAGAGCGCGTGAGTGAATTGCAGTTTGATGAGATTGTGATCTCTACTCAATGGGCCATGGAAGTGCAACATCAACTGCTCAACGAGCTTGGCGTAGCAGCCGACAAGGTCATTCTTCCTGAGAAAAATCAGTTTAAAAAAATCACCCCATTCGAACACCCAAAAACAATGTGTTTAGGGCGAGACATAGTGACGGCTATATCGTCACTTGCGCTTGCTAAGCAAGTGCCTATTGTCATTGATTTTGGCACTTTGCTGGGGATCACGCGAGATAACGACATTATTGAGTGGGATGACGATATTGATTTTGCCGCCCCCATTGAGGCCAGTGAACAGGTAGAAAAATTACTGCAGGAGTTTGTCGCTGAAACACAATTTGGGGTTATCTGGAAGTTGGAAAAAGTAGCGGATAGTCATAATAATATTTCCGGGTTACTACTCAAGTTTAACGATCCAAAAGGCGAATTAATTGAATTCACCTCTTCTTTCAGTTTTCGGCAAAACACCGATGGTAAATCGGTACATATGCCAAGCCTAGGTATGTGGTTCGCGCCACAAGCGCACTTCGCGGGTGTTAACACCATTGACTGGCGCGGCCAGAAAGTCCCTGTGCCACTTGATCATGAAGCCTATTTAACCTTTCAGTACGGCGACTGGAAAACCCCTAAGAAAGATATTCAGTTAAGTGATTATGCAAACCTGCAAAGCGTTGATTTTGCCGATATTCAGCAAGCCAGCTTTACTGCTACTGACATTACCCACTCACAACAAGCGCAAAACAGTCGTGTAAATGGCCGTGCAAATGACCAATAGTAAAGCACTTTTCATGGTGCAAAGTCCGCTGCATATTCATAATGCCCGTGAAGCTATTATTAAATTTGGTATCACCCATCCTACTTTTTTAGTGGTAACCAGTAAGCACAATGCAAAGTGGGCGCAAATGATGATCGCAGCCTTGCCGGTTAATGCCAACAGCCTATTCTGTGAGAGAAATGATTTTGATTTAGAGGGGTGTACTCAGGGCTATGCGAAGCATATTCCTTGGTTAAAGGAGCAAGCGTTTGATTTGGTGTTTTTTTCCGATTCACGCCTGTACATTTTTATAGATATCGTGAATAGCTTGCAGCATCCATGCACCTATTTGATGGATGATGGTACTGGCATTATCCAAACTGTAGAGAGCTTAAAGCACACCGGTAAATATTTTGATATTACCCAAAGCTCGTCACCAACTCGTCAACAGGCAATAGAGAAGGTAAAAAAGAAATACGGACTTTGGCAACTCACGCCAGTGAAATATGATCTATTTACCGCTTTTGATTTTGAGTCTTGCGAACAATTCAAGGTGGTTGCAAACCCGATGAGTCAAATTGCGACGCACCATCCAAAAACCAATCCTAATCAAGTGCTCTTTTTAGGCCAGCCATTGGCAAAGTATGGCTATATTACGCAAGATTCCTATGTTGCCCATGTTAAGGCCGTTCGGCAATTTTATTCGGGTATGGATTTTCAATATTTGGCACATCCTCGTGAAGATGGAAGCTACCTTGAAGAGCTGCAGGATAACGATGGGGTGATCTTGGTTAAAACTCAACTTTCGGTAGAGCAATATTTACTGCAATCTTCGTTGCCGCCATCGGTGTTAAGTAGCTTTTTCTCAGCAGCCTTGTGGTATGTCGCAAAATTTCAGACTGGCATAACGGTCGATGCGCATCGATTTAACACTGAGTGTTTTACCAGTGACGCTCAATTAAGGATGTCACGAAGTAGTCATCTTAGTATTTTAGATATATTCGAACTCATTTATGATTATTATAAACTGCGGATGAACCTCATCGAACCAATGCAATCAGTGACTGTGAACTCATCGGTTGCAACGTCACACACGACATAGTTGGATTAGGATCAAATTAAACTGCTTTTCTATAAAATAGGGCAAGGCTTTGACAACGAGTAATAAAAAAGTATTGGTCACCGGAGCGGATGGCTTTATTGGGTCTCATATAACCGAGCTATTGGTTAAAAGCGGCTATCAGGTGAAAGCACTCGCGCAATACAACTCTTTCAATAGCTGGGGTTGGTTGGAAGACATTGACGCCTTGAGTGAGGTCGAAGTGGTATTGGGTGATGTGCGTGATCCGCATTTTTGCCGAGAAATCGTAAAAGACTGCCAACTGGTTTTTCATTTGGCGTCATTAATTGCCATTCCGTATTCTTATGTTGCACCTGATAGTTATGTAGACACCAACGTCAAAGGTACGCTTAATATTTGTCAGGCTGCCTTAGATGCTGGCGTTGAGCGTGTTATTCATACCTCAACCAGTGAAGTCTACGGCACGGCTCAATATGTGCCTATTGATGAAAAACATCCGCTGCAAGCGCAATCGCCTTATAGTGCATCTAAAATAGCCGCTGATGCCATGGCCATGAGTTATTTTAACGCATTTGAAATGCCATTGACCATCGCCAGACCTTTTAATACCTATGGACCTAGACAATCTGCCCGCGCGGTAATCCCGACCATTATTGGGCAAATAGCCAGTGGTGTAGAGAGTATTAATCTAGGAGATGTGTCACCCACACGTGACTTTAATTTTGTCACCGATACCTGTCGTGGTTTCCTTGCTCTTGCCACTTGTCCAAATGCCATTGGTGAAACGGTCAACATTGGCTCTAACACCGAAATTTCAATATTGGATACGGTGAAGCTGATTAAACAGTTGATGGGCAGTGATGTGGAGCTGTTACTCGATCAACAACGGCTGCGTCCTGCGGGCTCTGAAGTGTTTAGGTTATGGGCGGATAATTCTAAAATGACGGAGTTGACCGGGCTAGCGCATCAATATGATTTGCGTCAAGGGTTACAAGAAACCATTAATTGGTTTAGCCAACCAGAGAATTTGGCTAAGTACAAAACCTCGATATACAACATTTAGGCTCAAATGAAGACATCTAATCATGCGTAAAATTGCGGTATTTACAGGTACTAGAGCTGAATATGGTCTGCTGTATTGGATCATAAAAGAGTTAGACATGTGCGCAGATATGCAATTGCAGCTGTATGTCGGTGGTACCCATTTATCCCATGATTTCGGTTATACGGTGACGCAAATTGAAGAAGATGGCTTTGACATTATGGAGCGTCTCGATTTTCTTGCATCCACTGACGACACCCAAGGGATTGCCACCTCAATGGGACAAGCGTTGATTGGCAGTGCTAAGGCCTTTGCTCAGCACCAGCCTGACCTGCTAATTTTACTAGGAGACAGATACGAAGCATTGGCGGTAGCTCAAGCGGCAATGTTAGCCCGTATACCCATTGCTCATATCCACGGTGGTGAGATAACCCAAGGGGCAATGGACGACTCAATTCGACATGCGATAAGCAAACTGGCGCATTTGCATTTCGCTTCCACAGAGAAACACCGGCAGCGGATCATTCAGCTTGGCGAACAGCCTGACACGGTGTTTAATGTTGGCGCACCGGGTCTAGACAATATTCATAAATCATCGCTGCTTAGTTTGTCTGAATTGTCCAAATCACTGGGTTTTGAGCTAGGAGAAAACTACTTTGTAGTCACCTACCATCCCGAAACCTTGGCTGCGGATAACGGTCAACAAGCATTGATCAATCTGTTGCAAGCGTTGGATAATTTTCCAGAGGTGAGATTATTAATCACCTATCCCAATGCCGACAGTGGTGCCAAAGCCCTAATCGAACTGTATCAGCAATATCAAAGCGCCCAACCCGATAGGGTGGTGTTAGTGCAGTCACTGGGACAACAGCGCTATCTCAGCAGTGTAAAGCACTGTAAAGCAGTTATCGGTAACTCGTCCAGTGGTGTAATTGAAGTTCCCAGTTTGCACAAGCCTACCGTTGACATTGGCAACCGCCAGCAAGGCAGAGAAAGTGCGGCAACTGTGATTCATTGTAAGGACAGCACAGCGGCAATCGAACAGGCTATCCAGCGTGCTATCAGTCCAGAGTTCACAGAAATCTGTCAGCATGCACACAATCCTTATGGTTCTGGTAATGTGGCAAACAAAATAGTGAATAAAATACAGACGATGAATTTGACCATGTTAAGCGTAAAACAGTTTTACGATTTACCCGTAAATGAGGATTTGGGCTAATGGCAGTAAAGATAATTGCGGAAGCAGGAGTAAATCATAACGGCGACATAGCACTAGCCTATAAGCTTATCGACGCGGCAAAAAAAGCTGGCGCAGATGCGGTGAAGTTTCAAACCTTTACTGCTACCGATCTAGTCACTGCAGAAGCGCAACAATGTGATTACCAAGCGCGCAATACGCAACGAGTCGAAACCCAGTTAGCCATGCTGCAACGATTGGAATTGAGTCGTGCATCCCACATTGAGCTGCAACAATATTGTCAGAAGATCGGAATTGAGTTTTTATCCTCAGCGTTTGATTCCAGTAGTTTGTGCTTTTTGGTTGATGAGCTTAATTTAAACACCTTGAAGATCGCATCAGGTGAAATTACCAACGGACCTTTTCTACTTGAGCATGCCCGCACCGGTTGTGATCTCATCATTTCAACTGGCATGTCAACGTTGCAAGAAGTGCAACAAGCGTTAGCTGTGCTGGCCTTTGGCTTAACTTACAGTGATGATCAACAACCCTGTATAAAGGCGTTTAATGAGGCATTTAATTCATCTGAGGGGCAGCGTCTATTAAAGCAAAAAGTGACGGTATTGCATTGCACTACTGAGTATCCCGCTCCGATGGGCGATATAAACTTAAGAGCAATGGACACCCTGCGAGATACCTTTGACTTAGCGGTCGGTTACTCGGATCATTCGGAAGGTATTGCAGTTTCTATCGCAGCCGTAGCGAGGGACGCTCAGGTGATTGAGAAACATTTCACCCTTGATAAAAATATGTCGGGTCCAGATCACAAAGCCTCTTTAGATCCTGCGGAGCTAACTACCATGGTGAATGCTATACGCGCTATAGAGTTGGCTTTGGGCGATGGAGTCAAAAAGCCATTTGACGCGGAATTGCAAAATCAACAACATGCGAGAAAGAGTCTTGTGTGCAAATCGGATATAAAACGGGGTGATATTTTTAGTTCAGAAAATGTTACTGTGAAGCGTCCAGGTGATGGTATGAGCCCTTCGCTTTACTGGCAATTGCTGGGTAAAACAGCAACCAGAGATTATCTGCCTGGGCATAAAATTTGTGAATCAAGCTAAGTGTTTAAAAGAACCTCACTTTCAAACTGAATGGGATTGAATGAAGTGAATAATAGACGTATTTCCGGGTATTTCACTTTTTTTACTTTTTGCCGATAAAGAAGAATCAAATAGTCGTGTAGATAGGAGAGTGGTCACTCCTGTGCACCGTGATGTAGAGCTGAAAATGTGATGAATAAAACGAATTGGCAAAAAATTACCGTGTCGCCTCAGGCGACCATTTTGCAGGCTATGCAAGTTATTGATCTGAATAGCTCAAGGATTGTGTTAGTTGTAGCAACTGATAATAGTTTGCTCGGTACCTTAACCGACGGCGATATCAGGCGAGCGATTTTGAACCATAACTCGTTGGATTCCGCAGTGCAGGAAATCATGAACCCCAATCCTATTACGGTGCAAATAGGCACACCGTTGAGCATGATCCGTTCAATTATGGAAAAAAAGGATTTGCTTGTTATGCCCGTACTTAAAGACGGGAAAGTCATCGACCTTATTCAATTTAAAGAGTTTTTTAGCAAACCTAAAATCGACAACCCGGTTTTACTGATGGCCGGTGGCTTTGGAAAGCGCTTAGGTAATATGACAAAGTCTTGTCCTAAGCCGATGCTCAAAGTGGGTAATAAACCCATTATGGAGACTATCTTAATTAGTTTAATAGAAGCTGGATTTCAGCATTTTTATATCTCTGTGCATTATTTACCAGAGCTAATAAAGGAATATTTTGGTGATGGTAGTCGATGGGGTGTCGATATTGAGTACATCTATGAATCTGAGCCTTTAGGTACCGCCGGTGGGCTGGGATTATTGCCAAATTTGAACAATGATTTGCCCTTGTTGGTAATGAATTGTGACCTTCTAACGAAACTGGATTTTGCTAGCCTCATCAATTATCACACTGTTTCTCATTCCGATATCACAATGTGTGTTAGGGAATATGAATATAAAATACCCTACGGTGTGATAGAAACCAAAGGTGATAAATTAATTGGCGTTGTAGAAAAGCCGACCAAGAGCCATTTTGTCAATGCCGGTATTTATGTCGTTGGTCAGCGAGCCTTACAATCGGTAGGTCGAAACGAATATCTTGATATGCCCGAGCTGATTAACCGTTGTGTATCAAATCAAGCAAGTGTGCAAGTTTTTCCGGTACATGAGTATTGGCTTGATATTGGTCAGTATGATGATTTTCAACAGGCGCAAGATGACTACATCCGCAACTTTGCCTAGTCATATTGCGGTCATTCCAGCCAGAGCCGGAAGCAAACGTTTAAAGAATAAAAACCTTAAAATTTTGCACCAAAAGGCGTTAATCGAATGGACTATATTGGCTGCAATCGAGGCTAATATATTTGCTCGGGTTATTGTCAGTACTGATTCAGAACATATCGCCTCTGTAGCCCGTGAGGCTGGGGCAGAAGTGCCCTTTTTAAGGCCTGCTTCACTTGCTAGTGACGATTCTACGCCGGTCGAGGTTGGACTGGATTTATTGGCATCGCTTGCACCTGAGCAATATAGCACGCTCACATGGTTACAACCTACGTCACCACTTAGAACGGCAGCAGATATTGTCGCGGCACATCAAACGTATCAAGATCGGCAGGCGAATTGCGTGATTTCCGTATGTGAATGCGAGCATTCGCCACTATGGGCTGGCCAACTTCCCAAAGACAACAATATGCGGGATTTCATTGAGACTAAAATAAATACCCAACGCAGTCAGGATTTGCCCAAATATTTTCGTTTAAACGGTGCAATTTATATTGTCGATACTAATAAGTTCATTGAACAGCAAAGCTTTTTCCTGTCTGGTGACAAAAGTTTTGCCTACACAATGCCGCAACAACGCTCAATCGATATCGATACCCAATGGGATTTTGATTTAGCCGAATTTGTTTTTTCTCGAGGTTTTTAATGAATAAGACTGTTTATGTAGTGCATTGTATTGATACTGAAGGGCCTTTGGCTGAGTCATTACAAGCCACATTTCAACGGGCTAAAGAAATCTTTAGTTTGGATCTAGAACCCAGCATTGAAACTCTGCACAAGCTGCAACGTTGTGAAATAGATCTTGGTGGTATTGAACAAGAAGTGGCCAAAGTCTTCGATCCAAAATTACTCGGTTATCACCAAGACTGGCAATCCATTGATAAGATGCTCGACGAGATAATGTCAGATCAGTTCAGACGTAAATATGCTGATTCTGCGGGAAACGGGTGGCTTTATAATTGGCATTGCATTGATCATTTTGGTTTCACTGACAATCCCCGTGGTAGAGATATGAAACTGCATGCGGTGTTCGATCATTATCGTCAACGACCCGATTTAGCCAATGATAGCGTTCAGTTTCATCATCACCCAGTAGGTTTTTATCATCAGGCTCATAAACCTGCGACTAATTATTTATCTTATCAGCCGAATATTTTTAAGTTGTTGGCGCATAAAATCATCGACCGTCAATGGTTTCCTACAGTTTATCGACCTGGGTTCCACACTACTCGTCCTGATAGTCATTGGTTCTTGGAACAATACATTCCATTTGAATATGCTAACCAGTCTATGTTTTGTGATAATCCTGATCACTTGCAACAGGACCTAAGTGGTGGTCGATTTGGTGATTGGCGTAAAGCTCCTCAGCACTGGACACCGTACCATCCATCCCATGATGATTATCAAACCCCCGGCAACTGCCGACGGTGGATTGGAAGATGCCTAAATATAGGAACACGCTTGAGGTTGTTGGATGAGCAAAACGTAGACTTGGCTTTTGAACAAGCCCAGCGCGGTGAACCTGCGATACTTTCTTTCACGAATCATGATTTTAGGGATATAACCGATGACATTAGCTCGGTGCATCGGATGTTGCAAAAAGCTAAGGCTAAATATACTGACGTTACGTTTGAGTACTCCGATGGCAGGGAGGCAATGCGGCAATCTCTTAAGCTGGAGAAACCTTCAGAAAAGTTAGACTTGAGTTGCAGTTTGAACGGAAATGTCTTGGAAGTTAACAGTAATCATCCAACATTTGGACCTCAACCATTTTTGGCTATACGCACTAAAGATGGACGGTATTTGCATGATAATTTTGATTTTCAAGAAAACTTCAGATGCTGGACCTATCACTTTGACGACATGACCGTGCCATTAGAGGATATTGATACTTTTGGTATTGCTTCGAATGACCACTATGGACAATGCTGTGTTGTATTGTGGGAGCGCGAATCTGCATCATTTGTTTGTCATTATTATGGATAAAATATGAGTAACTATTTTGCGAAGGATTACCTGAATTATTGGGACGATGCGGTTAAAAAGTCGATTGATGGCTTACCTATTGCTGGTGACGCAGTACAGCAGTTATATCTAAAAAAAGCAGGGATTAAAAAGACCCATAGAATTTTGGATGTTGGCTGTGGAAGTGGCAGAAACTATCAAGTGTTGGCAGACTTTTCATCGCAGGTATTCGGTATAGACGTATCCTATGACTATCTGAATAAAGCTAAGCATTCACCTTATGTTGCGCTGATTAAAGCGGGTCTAGAAGATACTAAGTTTCCTGCGGATTATTTTGACTTTTTGTTTGTTTGGGCGGTGTTCGATCTTGTTGAGCAGACCGCGGCTTTAATTGAAGCTAATAGAGTCCTCAATATCGGAGGGAAAATATTACTAACGGCTAAAAACGTCAATTATTCAATGGATGACCGGCCCGCGCTGGTGGCTGAACGAAACGCAAAATTAAAGAAGTTTCCACACCGATTTACTGACGCTAATAAATTGTGTGCAGTGCTGGGTGACTTGGGGTTTGAAGTGATAGATCTGATTAAATTTCCTCGAAGAGGAGACTTAGGCAAGAATTCTTGTGATGCCTCGTCGACAAGCTTTTATGAATTTATTTTAATTGCGCAGAAAATATCGATTCCTGCTAAAGGTTCAGTCCCAGATATTTCACAAGAATTTTCAAATACTGCTTTGCAAATGAGCTCAGACAACCACTTCACTGATGTACTTTCTTTTTTTGAATCGACATGTTTTAAGGACGAACTTTGAAACGAATACTACTCGTTGGTGCAGGTAACCTCGGTAGCAGACATCTGCAGAGCATCGCCAAACTTGAGCAACCAGTGAATGTGGTTGTTGTTGAACCAAATATTCAGGCTCGTGAGATAGCTAAAAGCCGGTGGCAAGAGATACCCACATCAGCCATACATTCATTAAGTTTTGTGAGTATGAATGATTTAGAACCCGGATTTGATATTGCCGTAGTTGCAACGCTTTCAATCGACAGGCTGCCCATCATCAAACGATTAATTGAATTGCAGGTTCCAAATATTTTATCTGAAAAGGTGATATTTCAAAGTGTACAGCTTTACCAGCAAGCTTTAGATTTTTTAGCGACCAGTAACAGTCAAATATACATCAATTACATATACCGGTTTTCGAACGTTATTCAGGATATTCAGCGCGAATGTGCAAAAAAAGTCGTCAATTTGGATGTAAATGCAGGCAACGTGGAGTTGGGTTGTAATCTAATCCACTACCTTGATTTAGGCGCATTTCTTAATAGCGGTGCTGATATTACAAAGCTTGAAGTTGACGTTTTAGCGGTACAAAATAATAACCCTAGACATACAAGTCTCAAATCATTTTATGGTGTGGCAACAGCTGAATATTCCAACGGAGCAATACTGCGAGCCAGTCTTTTAGATGACCCAAGTATTGATTATACGCTTAAAGCGACGGCAGACAGCCATCAATATTTGATAAACGAAACAAAACGAAAAGCATATTTTACTGATAAACCATTATGTGAATTTGATGCACCCAGAGTCAGTGATACTACCTTAGAGGTGATCAACAGCTTACAACAAAACCGCTGTGTTTTACCCACGTTAAGCGACGCCTTTAAAGTGAATCAATTAATGTTGGATAGTCTCAATATGAGCCATTTTGGCGCAGACGATGCGTCACTGCTTTGTCCAATTACTTGAGTAAGTAAACTATGCAAATCGTCGCGTTCATCCATATACCGAAAACAGCTGGCAACAGTTTTATGAAAGCATTTTCTTTGCTGAATACTAGTGTTAACTTCAAACGGTTAAGCACAGCAAATGGTATAGATGCCCAGTCTTGGCAAGATGCTTATAGCTTTTGTGTAGTCAGAAACCCTTACGATCGCGCGGTTAGCTCTTACTACTTTCATGTGAAAACTGACTATCAGGGGCAATTAATGTCTCGCTACCCAAAGCTGAAGTCTTATACTTTTGAACAGTATTTAGAATTACGCACTAAGTACAATGAATTTTTGCTAATGCCACAGGTCAACTTTATCTCCCGACGCGATGGGTTAGCTGATGTGAAAAAGATTTTACGCTTCGAATCGTTACAACAGGGAATTGAGCAAATCAACCAAGATTTGAATGTGAAATTAGAATTAGAGCACTTGAACTCATCTCCGCGACCGAAGAATTATCAAAGTTTCTACAATGAGACGACTTTTAAGCTGGTTTCAGACATATATGCTAAGGACATTGAGGCCTTTAATTATGAGTTTTAATCCTCAAAATTACGAGTTTTTTATATTATGAATAATGACCACATCTGGTTGATTGGGGCTGGCCCCATGGCTATTGACTACGCCAAAGTACTAACTGCTCAAAATCGTACATTTACTTGTATCACTCGAAGTGAACAAAGTGCGGCGAACTTCCTCAAGCAAACAGGAATCCGAGCCATTGCTGGCGGACTCCAAGAGTTTTTGCAACGTAATCCGGATATCCCAGCCTATGCGATAGTGGCAACGGGTGTTGAAATGTTAAGCCAAGCCAGTGAGTTGTTGCTTAAGTCTGGGGTTAAAGCGTTACTGGTAGAAAAACCTGCAGGGTTGGATATTAAGCAAGTTGAGCAAACTCAAGTGTTGGCTAAACAATGCGATGCAAAAGTGTTTGTCGCCTACAATCGTCGTTTTTATGCATCCGTAATAGCTGCACAAAGCATGATAGCTGAAGATGGCGATATTGAGTCTTTGTCATATGAGCTCACTGAGTGGTCTCACGTTATTGCAAAACTAGACATTAACGATGACATAAAGGAGAACTGGTTTGTAGCCAATACTAGTCATGTTGTTGATCTGGCTTTTTTCCTTGGCGGAAAACCCAAAACGCTATCGGCATTCACAAGCGGCCAAACTAGTTGGCACAAGCGCAGTGCCGTGTTTGCCGGTTCTGGAGTAACTGATACAAATGCGCTGTTCTCCTACAATGCAAACTGGAACGCTCCGGGCAGATGGAGTCTCGAAGTCTCAACGCCAAAAAGGCGTTATATTTTTAGGCCAATGGAACTATTGCAAGTACAAGACATTGGAAGTGTTGCAATACGAACTGTAGATATTGATTTAAAATATGAAGAATCGTTTAAGCCTGGGCTTTACAAGCAAACAGAAGCATTTTTAAACCAAGAAACAGAAAATTTATGTTCTCTTAGCGAGCATTTGATAAATATGCATTCGTATTATCGAATGGCGGGCTATGATAATCATGACAATGACAATGACAATGACAAAACAACTTAATGATGAATAAAAAAGCGTTACTTATTTGCGGTCAAATGAGATCGGGTACTACATTGTTAGCCAATTTTCTAAATGCACAGAAATCTATATCTGTGCATAGAGACAGAGCAACTGTTTTGTTCAGGACTCAAGATGGCATTGAACATCCTCTCGATTTCAGTTTGCAAATCGACCAACAACAACGAGAGTCTATACAATTATCTCTTGATAAAAACATTCGAAAAATTTTTGAGGCAAAAGAAAAAGACAATAAGCGAATTGAAGCCGGTATTGAAGAGCAATACATGCTGAAATTTGACACTAAAACGTGTCGAAATTATCGGGATATTATTCATCAATGTTTTGAGCAAATGGCAGCCCCTCAAGATAGTTACGTCGGTACAAAAGTGACGTTGTGTGAGCATAACGTGCCCCCCTTTTTACAGCAGTTTAACGGAAAGGCTATCGGAATCGTTCGTAATCCATTAAATGTCATTAGTTCGCTCATTAGTCGACAATTTTTTGATGGTCGAAAGGCCCCACTAGCAAGCACATATATCCGCTCGTGGAAGCGAGGAACTAACAGGTTACTACAATGTAAAGATGCCAATCTTTTATTGCTTAAATTTGAGGACTTTGTGGGTAATAAGACAGAGACTTGCGAAAAGCTCTCCGCCTTTTTAGAACTGGATATTAATCCAAACATCGATCAGCTTTTTGACTATGGCCTGCCTTGGAAAGGCAACTCAAGCTTTCAACAAAACTTGTCGGTGGCAGACGAGAGTGTAATTACACGAAAAGTGACATTACCTAAACACATAGAAGATGAAATCCTATCTACTTGTAATGACGAAATGCAGAAGTTCGGATGGATCTAGGAGTAACAAAACCATAGTGGTCCATCTTGATTTAACACTTACTCGGAAACGTTTCTACTCAATCTGACAAGCATCTTTGTAGAGCGAGAAGCGGATGGTCGACTAAGACATTCTGACGATCAGTAAAATTCAAAAAGCCGACTTTCTTCCACCTTGCTCATCCCCTGGAATTACCATGAATTCTCAGTAAATACGCACTTGTTAGAACAGGATTAGCTAAGTTATTGAAAAGGAATATTAAATTTTAAGTAACGCCCTTTGATAACTGAGAAGTCCCAGTAAGACACAAGAAAACCATTAGTAAAACACCCAAATAATAAGGTAAGCTTTTGATATTAAGATAAGAAATGTAGAGGTCAGTAGTGAAAGCACATGCCTGTTACTGTGATGTCTACATAATAAGCTGTTAGGTAACCAAGGAAATACAGGTGCATATTGTCATAACTGAGAAGGAAGTGGTTCTTACTAAACAGGAATACCAATCGTTTCGGGAAATTCAAAACGACTTCTTTGATTACGTTACTTCACTTGGACCTTGGACTGCCGAAGAAATTGTCGTTTACCTTGAGACTGAGTACCCAAAGATTGCACCTTCTGCAAAAGAGCAAGTAGAAGCACTTATTAAATCTGGTCATTTTGAGGTTATCTTAAAAGGGCTTGGTGAATAAGGTTACCTAACAAGTTACTCAAAAGGACGCAAAACGCTTGGCTTGCGCTCCTTCGTCGCTAATTTTAGCCAAGCATTTATGCGCCTATTAGTAAGGCGTTAAGCGGCTAGGGCAGCTTCGAGGCAAACTTTGCGCATGATCAGGAGGCTACCTCTTTGAGTACGATTCCATTTTTCATTGCAGACATTTGGCAGGGGCTGCTAAAGGGTCATGGGTTACTCAACCTCCATGACAACACGCTCCGCCTTGAAATCCAGCTTGTGGACTCATTGACGGGCTTGCTCAAGGTCAAGCACGTGGTACGTGAAGTTCCTCTCGTAGATGTTGCTTCCGTCTCAATGCGCTCGTATCTCGGCGGCTTCTACACCGTACTCTGGGTTCAAGGCACGCGCATGGATGTGTTCCAGGGTTTTCCTCGTACAAGGGGGGGGCGCTGCCGTCTCAGAGTCGCGCGTCGAGACCGGCAGTCTTGTACATCATTCGTGGAACAGTTCGCGGCAGCCAAGGCGTCGGATTCTGCAGATTCACCGCCTAACAAGCCACTAAAGCGGGACTCGTAACAGTTGGCTCGGTTTCGCTTCGCTACACATTTTAGCCAACTATCACTCGCCCCTTAGTGGAGCGTTATAAGTACTTATGATTCAGGTGATTTTTCAAACATTATTAATCTTAATTTATTTTTCTTTTATTCTTTTGTTTCTGCCAGTCAGAGCATGGAAAAAAGGACGTAAAAAATTATCAATCACATTGTCAATTTTTAGTTTCTTATCTGTTGCGTTACTCGTCAGCTATTTTACCGACGATACAATTGATGACGCTGGTTTTGTCGTATTTGGAATGTTGTTCTATATGCCAGCGATGTTTTTTATTATCCAACTAGTGATTTATTTATTATGTAAGTTTTTTTCATATATCAATAAACCTAGATTAATAAAAGGTATTGATAGTTAAGGGGAATGTACTTATAACAAGTCATTCAAAAGGACAAAAAACAGCTGGTTTTTGCTCGTGCCTCGCTTATTATAACCAGCTATTTATTTGCCTCTTAATGAGGCGTTATGTGAATTTGCGTGAATGTGTACTTCAACCCCCAATGCGGATAAGAAATTTTTGAGATTGTTTATTGGCTTTGTATTTATTGTTGTATCTATTTCATTAGGTTATGAAATTTACACTGGGGATGCTTTCGTAAAAAGTGGTGGTGGTAACATTAATAAAGAGCCCACATCTTTTTACTTTACGATTACTTTCGAAGGGGTTGTATGGCTAAGTCTTCTTATATGTTTATTTTTGCCGGAACAGAAGCTCAAACTTTTAAATAATTGGTTAGCAAAATTAGATTCTAAACATGATGACAATAAATGAACATTCACATAACAAGCTGCTCAAGTATGCAGCAAAAAACGCTGCGGGACAGTTGCTCGCTGGCTTCGCCAACAACACTCGCAACTGCCCCTTAGCAGAGCGTTGGTATGACTCCCTTTGTCAATAAAAACCGAGTGTCTCCCTGACATTTTTTCGGTCCATAATTAATTATTCTTTCACTCAAATAAATTGAGCTAACGCACCGGATGAGGCAGTAATGTCGTCGGTTGTCATGCTGGTATCCGTAGGTTACTTATTCAGTGAATAAGCAGAGCTGACCTTACTCGTTCCGCCGTGACACCTTCTCATCAGTCTATGCTCGTGGATCAATAACGGTTAAGTTACTGCCATCATAACGCCCTCGTAGGTTGTGCCACATTCCGCGGCCTGATCCGAATGCGTTAACTCAAAACTTGTCATCATGCGGGTACTCGACTTAATCTTAGTTTGGGGTTTACTGGTGTGAGTACCACCTCTTTGGCAATGGCCCAAATGTAGGCTGCCATTTCTCGGGCAATTGCAGTAATGATTAAATTGTAATGTTTGCCTTTTTTATTCATGCGTTGATAGCGTTTACACAATCGAAGTTGTGCTTTCCACGCAATATCGACGATATCTTTGGGTAAGCCTTCCTGTCGTAATTGAATATCCGTCGAGATATTAGCTGGGTATCGATAACTGTGAGCGCCCTCAATGAGTAACCGTCTTGCTCGACCATTACCGCATTTGGTAATGGCCCCTAAATGCCGTTTTCCGCCTGACGAATGTTCACTGGGAACCAGACCGAGGTAAGCCATTAGTTTTCTGGGGTGGTCAAAACGATGTAAGTCTCCGAGTTCAGCGACTACGCCTACTGCAACTAGTAATCTTACTCCCCGCATTGCCTGAATTGCTTTTACCACAGGATAATATCGCCATTGAAATACATGGTGGGTTAACTCATTGTCGAGTCGTTCTAAGCGACGTATTCGTTCTTCAATGGTTTGCAGTTGTTCTTGCAAAACGATGTGCTGAGCTGGGTGGGGCAGTATCAATTCGGTTAACCAGCGCAAGTGTTTCTTTGACCAATTGGCGGAGCCTGCATAACGAATATTATTACGTAGCAACAACGCTTTGAGTTGGTACTTAGCTTCTTTTAAATCTTTCATCGCCGCTTCACGTGCGCGAGATAAATCCCGCACCGCTTCATCTTCTGGCTCGGGTACATAGATAGGCGTGAGATCTTCTGATTTGAGTAATTTGACTAGTTTGAGTGCATCACGTCTGTCCGTTTTAATCCGTTCACCCGGCTTTTTAGGAATGAGGGACGGTGCGACCACATAACAACAGTGGCCTAGGCTGGTGATCAAACGATAAATCCAATAGCCACAAGGTCCTGCTTCATAGACAACATGTAATGTTGCACCTGGATATTTAGACTCGAACTGCCTTATGAGTTTTTTCATGCTGACTTTAGACGACGGTATTCTGCCATAATGCACAGGCTGTGCCCCTCGTTGCTCTTCGCAATAAGCCACTTCGTTAAATTCTTTGTGAGTATCCAATGCTAAAAAAATTATGCTATGTTTGTTCATGCTAGCCTCCAAATGATTTAGTCTTTAGCAAACTAATTATGGTTCCGGCCAGCGCTCTGGTGGCTTTTAGCTAACCCACGAAAATGCGGAGGCTAGCATTATCAAAGGGAGTCATTGTGTCTATTCGCACAGGTAGCCATGATATTCGTAGTTGATAAAACCGCCCAAAGATTGATGCGCTTTCTTGTAATCGGATTTACTTTAGGCGCATTATTTTCAATCTACCAGATTACAAAAGGTCCAGAATT